>CAKZHC010000053.1 GCA_936920625.1 uncultured Enterobacteriaceae bacterium | reverse complement strand
CAATAGCATTTGACGTAAGCTGGTATAAAAGGGCATCATCTGATGCCCTTTTTACGGATAGTTAATTAAGGGTACCCAAGTGCTCTTTTTTATTTATTGCTGAGAGATAAGTAGTGTCAGAGTGAGCAGTCACTTTACGTTAATTTGAATACAAAAGGATGGTTGCTTTCCTCCCGAATCTGCGTATAATACGCGGGCCTGCGAATGTTAGCAGGTGCGATTCTGGCTGAATCGCTGGCTCCGTAGCCTTAATGGGGCCTACAATATCTCCGATATGGGGATTATAGCTGAACGATTACACTCCCCCCTATCTACATAATAGCGGGCATGAGAGTAGTCTTTTTTGTTTATAAATAAGCTGGAGCTCTGGTCTGATGCAGAACCAAAGAATCCGTATTCGTCTTAAAGCTTTTGATCATCGTCTTATCGATAGGTCAACGGCGGAAATTGTTGAGACAGCCAAGCGTACTGGTGCGCATGTTCATGGTCCGATCCCGCTGCCAACCCGTAAAGAGCGTTTTACAGTGCTGATCTCCCCACACGCTAATAAAGACGCGCGCGATCAGTATGAGATCCGTACACACAAGCGTGTAGTGGACATTGTTGAGCCAACTGAAAAAACCGTTGATGCTCTGATGCGTCTGGATCTGGCTGCCGGTGTTGATGTGCAGATCAGCCTGGGTTAATCAGGTCATCAAGCGATTGAGAGGTTGATACAATGATTGGTTTAGTCGGTAAAAAAGTGGGCATGACACGTATCTTCACCAATGAAGGCGAATCTATCCCTGTCACCGTAATTGAAATTGAAGCTAACCGCGTTACTCAGGTTAAAATTCCTGAAAATGACGGTTACACTGCTGTCCAGGTCACTACCGGCACCAAAAAGGCTAACCGTGTAACCAAACCGGAAGCAGGACACTTTTCTAAAGCTGGTGTAGAGGCTGGCCGTGGGTTATGGGAATTCCGCACTACTGCAGATGAGGAATTCACTATTGGTCAAAATATCAGTGTTGATATTTTTACTGATGTTAAGAAAGTTGATGTTACCGGAACGTCTAAAGGTAAAGGTTTTGCTGGTACAGTCAAACGCTGGAATTTCCGCACCCAGGATGCGACACACGGCAACTCGCTATCTCACCGCGTTCCGGGATCAATTGGCCAAAATCAGACGCCAGGCAAAGTGTTCAAAGGCAAAAAAATGGCTGGCCAGTTAGGTAACGAGCGGGTCACTGTTCAGAGTCTGGAAGTAGTACGTGTAGATGTTGAACGTAACCTGCTGTTGGTGAAAGGTGCTGTACCGGGAGCAACCGGCGGTGACCTGATAGTTAAACCAGCGGTGAAGGCGTAAGGAGATAGCAATGGAATTAGTACTGAAAGACGCGCAAGGCGCGCTGACTGTTTCCGAAACTACCTTCGGCCGTGATTTCAACGAAGCACTGGTACACCAGGTTGTGGTTGCCTATGCGGCAGGTGGCCGTCAGGGAAGTCGCGCCCAGAAGAGTCGTGGCGAAGTAAAAGGTTCTGGCAAGAAGCCATGGCGGCAAAAAGGTACAGGCCGGGCGCGTGCTGGTTCTGTTAAGAGCCCAATATGGCGTTCAGGTGGGGTGACTTTTGCTGCCAAACCTCAGGATCATAGTCAAAAAGTAAACAGAAAAATGTACCGTGGTGCGCTCAGAAGTATTCTGTCTGAGCTGATACGCCAGGAGCGTCTGATTGTTGTTGAGAAATTTTCGGTAGATGCACCGAAAACGAAACTGCTGGTACAGAAGCTCAACGAGATGGCCCTGGAAAATGTACTGATTATCACCCGTGAGCTGGATGAAAATTTATTTCTGGCTGCGCGGAATTTGTACAAAGTAGATGTGCGTGATACGGCTGGCATTGATCCGGTTAGCCTGATTGCCTTCGATAAAGTTGTCATGACTGCGGATGCAGTCAGGCAGGTAGAGGAGATGCTGGCATGATCCGTGAAGAACGACTGCTAAAAGTACTGCGTGCGCCGCACGTATCAGAAAAAGCATCTGCGGCGATGGAAAAAACCAATACTATCGTTCTCAAAGTGGCCATAAACGCGACCAAAGCAGAAATCAAACAGGCTGTGCAAAAGCTGTTTGAAGTCGAAGTTAAAGACGTCAATACCTTGGTCATGAAGGGCAAAGTTAAGCGTCACGGGCAACGTATTGGCCGTCGTAGTGACTGGAAAAAAGCGTACGTCACCCTGAAAGAAGGCCAGAATCTGGACTTCATGAGTAGCGCCGAGTAAGCCGGAGGAGAGAGACAATGGCAGTTGTTAAATGTAAACCGACATCTCCTGGTCGGCGACACGTAGTTAAAGTGGTTAACCCTGAGCTACACAAGGGTAAACCTTATGCACCACTGCTGGAGAAACTCAGCAAAACTGGTGGTCGTAACAATAACGGTCGTATCACTACTCGTCATATTGGTGGTGGTCACAAACGAGCTTATCGCCTTATTGACTTCAAGCGTAATAAAGATGGCATTCCAGCTATTATTGAACGCCTGGAGTACGATCCTAACCGTTCTGCAAATATTGCGCTGGTTTTGTACAAAGATGGCGAACGCCGCTACATTCTGGCCCCAAAAGGTTTGAAAGTGGGCGATCAGATCCAGTCTGGTATTGATGCAGCCATTAAAACAGGCAACACCTTACCGATGCGTAATATCCCGGTTGGTTCAACGGTTCACAATGTTGAAATGAGGCCGGGCAAAGGAGGTCAGCTGGCCCGTTCTGCTGGTACTTATATACAGATTATCGCGCGTGAGGGTAGCTACGTTACCTTGCGTTTGCGCTCTGGGGAAGTACGTAAGGTTGAAGCTGACTGCCGGGCAACGATGGGTGAAGTGGGTAACGCTGAGCATATGTTGCGTGTTTTGGGTAAGGCAGGTGCCTCCCGCTGGCGCGGCATTCGTCCCACCGTTCGTGGTACGGCAATGAACCCGGTAGATCATCCACATGGTGGTGGTGAAGGTCGTACCTTTGGTAAGCATCCGGTCACTCCGTGGGGCGTTCAGACCAAAGGTAAGAAAACTCGTAGTAATAAGCGCACTGATAAATTCATCGTGCGTCGCCGTAGCAAATAATTTTAGAGGATAAACCATGCCACGTTCTCTCAAGAAAGGTCCATTCGTTGACCTGCACTTGCTGAAGAAGGTAGAGAAAGCGGTGGAAAGCGGTGATAAGAAGCCTGTGCGCACTTGGTCCCGTCGTTCAACGATCTTTCCAAATATGATCGGTTTGACCATCGCTGTCCATAATGGTCGTCAGCATGTACCTATTTTTGTTTCCGACGAAATGGTTGGCCACAAACTGGGTGAATTTGCACCGACCCGTACTTATCGCGGCCATGCGGCTGATAAAAAAGCCAAGAAGAAATAAGCGGAGCAAAAGATGGAAACTATCGCAAAACATCGCCATGCCCGCTCTTCTGCACAAAAGGTTCGCCTTGTTGCGGACTTGGTTCGTGGTAAGAAAGTGGCGCAGGCCTTGGATATTCTGACCTACACCAATAAGAAAGCGGCCGGGCTGGTCAAGAAAGTTTTAGAATCTGCTATTGCTAACGCCGAGCATAACGATGGTGCAGATATCGACGATCTGAAAGTCGCTAAGATTTACATCGACGAAGGTCCGACGATGAAACGCATCATGCCGCGGGCCAAAGGCCGAGCGGATCGCATTCTTAAGCGCACCAGCCACATTACTGTGGTTGTGTCCGATCGTTAAGACTCAGGAGACTAGCAATGGGTCAGAAAGTACATCCTAATGGTATTCGACTGGGTATTGTTAAATCCTGGAACTCTACCTGGTTCGCTAATACTAAAGAATTCGCTGACAATCTGGACAGTGATTTTAAAGTTCGCCAGTACCTGAACAAAGAACTGGCAAAGGCGTCAGTATCACGTATCGTGATCGAACGCCCGGCTAAGAGCATCCGTGTTACTATTCACACCGCTCGTCCGGGTATTGTTATCGGTAAGAAGGGTGAAGACGTAGAAAAGTTGCGTAAGGGCGTAGCGGATATCGCTGGCGTACCAACACAGCTTAATATTGCGGAAGTTCGTAAGCCGGAACTGGATGCTAAATTGGTTGCCGATAACATCACTTCACAGCTGGAGCGTCGCGTGATGTTCCGCCGTGCGATGAAACGTGCTGTACAAAATGCCATTCGTTTAGGTGCTAAAGGTATCAAAGTTGAAGTGAGTGGCCGCTTGGGAGGAGCTGAAATCGCTCGTACCGAGTGGTATCGCGAAGGACGAGTACCTCTGCATACTCTGCGTGCTGACATTGATTACAATACCTCTGAAGCACACACTACTTATGGTGTAATCGGCGTAAAAGTATGGATCTTCAAAGGTGAGATCCTTGGTGGCATGGCTGCTGTTGAACAACCGGAGCCGGCTGTTCAACCGAAAAAGCAGCCGCGTAAAGGCCGTAAGTAAGGGGAATCTCTGATGTTACAACCTAAGCGTACAAAATTCCGTAAAGTGCACAAAGGTCGCAATCGGGGCCTGGCACAAGGCACGGATGTTAGCTTCGGTACTTTTGGTCTGAAAGCTGTTGACCGTGGCCGTCTGACAGCCCGGCAAATTGAAGCCGCACGTCGTGCAATGACTCGTGCAGTTAAGCGTCAAGGTAAAATTTGGATCCGAATTTTCCCGGATAAACCAATTACTGAGAAGCCGCTTGAAGTGCGTATGGGTAAAGGTAAAGGCAATGTAGAGTACTGGGTTGCTTTGATCCAGCCTGGTAAAGTCCTGTATGAGATGGATGGTGTACCAGAAGAGCTGGCCCGTGAAGCATTCAAGCTGGCAGCAGCAAAACTGCCTATTAAAACCACCTTTGTAACTAAGACGGTGATGTAATGAGAGCAACTGAGCTGCGTGAAAAAAGCGTTGATGAGCTGAACACTGAGCTGCTTAATCTGTTGCGTGAGCAGTTTAATCTACGGATGCAGGCAGCATCTGGTCAGCTCCAGCAAACCCATTTATTGAAACAGGTCCGCCGTAATGTGGCGCGTGTTAAGACTTTACTGACTGAGAAGGGGGGTGCGTAATGTCTGATAAAATTCGTACTCTGCAAGGTCGTGTTGTTAGTGACAAAATGCAGAAATCTGCGGTTGTTGCTATCGAGCGTTTCGTGAAACACCCACTCTACGGTAAATTCATCAAGCGTACGACTAAGCTGCATATTCATGATGAGAATGATGAATGTGGGATTGGTGATGTAGTAGAGATTCGCGAATGTCGTCCAATTTCTAAGACTAAATCATGGACTTTGGTGCGCGTTGTAGAAAAAGCGGTTCTGTAATAGGTCTGCGTTTTCTTATAAAACAATGAGCGGCCCATCAGGGTCGTTCATTGTTTCTATTAATTTGCGATGAGCAGTGTTATAATATTGCGCCCTTAATTACGGGTTTTCTAACGACTCCCATTTGTGGGGGTCTCGAAGTAGTCGTTGACATTACGGAGCACTAATAATGATCCAGGAACAGACTATGCTGGACGTGGCCGATAACTCTGGCGCGCGTCGCGTAATGTGTATTAAGGTTCTGGGTGGCTCGCACCGTCGTTACGCAGGCGTTGGCGACATCATCAAAATCACCTGCAAGGAAGCAATTCCTCGCGGCAAAGTTAAAAAAGGTGATGTGCTGAAGGCGGTAGTGGTGCGTACCAGGAAGGGTGTTCGTCGCCCGGATGGTTCTGTCATTCGCTTCGACGGTAATGCATGCGTTATTCTCAACAATAACAGCGAGCAGCCTATCGGGACGCGTATTTTTGGCCCAGTAACTCGTGAACTGCGTACTGAAAAGTTCATGAAGATTATCTCTCTGGCCCCGGAAGTACTCTAAGGAGCGAATAATGGCAGCCAAAATCCGTCGCAATGACGAAGTTATCGTGTTAACTGGTAAAGATAAAGGTAAACGGGGTAAGGTAAAACGTGTCCTGCCTACTGGTAAGATCATTATTGAAGGCATCAATCTGGTAAAAAAACATCAGAAGCCGGTCCCGGCCCTGAATCAGCTAGGTGGCATTGTGGAGAAAGAAGCAGCAATTCAGGCTTCCAATGTTGCCATCTTTAATGAGACAACTGGTAAGGCAGACCGTGTGGGCTTTAGATTCGAAGAGGGCAAAAAAGTCCGTTTCTTCAAGTCTAACAGCGAAACTATCAAGTAATTTGGAGTAGTAACGATGGTGAAACTGCATGATTACTACAAAGACGAAGTGGTAAAGAAACTCATGAAAGAGTTGAACTATGCTTCTGTCATGCAAGTCCCTCGGATAGAGAAGATCACCCTTAATATGGGTGTTGGTGAAGCGATAGCTGATAAAAAACTGCTGGATAACGCAGCGGCGGACCTGGCAGCAATCTCTGGTCAAAAACCACTTATCACCAAAGCACGCAAATCTGTTGCAGGCTTCAAAATCCGCCAGGGTTATCCGATCGGTTGTAAAGTAACTCTGCGTGGCGAGCGCATGTGGGAGTTCCTTGATCGTCTGATCTCTATAGCTGTACCGCGTATTCGTGATTTTCGTGGTCTGTCCACGAAATCTTTCGATGGTCGTGGTAATTACAGTATGGGTGTACGTGAGCAGATCATCTTCCCGGAAATCGACTATGATAAAGTCGATCGCGTTCGTGGTTTGGATATAACCATTACCACCACTGCGAAATCTGATGATGAAGGCCGTGCCCTGCTGGCAGCTTTTGACTTCCCGTTTCGCAAGTAAGGGTTACTAAATGGCTAAGCAATCCATGAAAGCACGCGAAGTTAAGCGTGTAAAACTGGCAGAAAAATATTTTGCAAAGCGCACCGAACTGAAAGCTATCATTTCTGATGTGAACGCTTCTGATGAAGACCGTTGGAGTGCTGTTCTTAAGTTACAGACTCTGCCGCGTGATTCCAGCCCATGTCGTCAGCGTAATCGCTGCCGTCAAACTGGTCGTCCGCACGCTTACCTGCGGAAGTTCGGGTTGAGCCGTATTAAGGTCCGTGAAGCTGCTATGCGCGGCGAAATTCCCGGTCTTAAAAAGGCTAGCTGGTAAATTGCAACCAATTGAATCACGGGAGTAAAGACAGATGAGCATGCAAGATCCGATAGCGGATATGCTGACCCGTATCCGTAACGGCCAGTCCGCAAATAAAGTTGCGGTCACTATGCCTTCCTCCAGACTGAAAGCGGCAATCGCCAAAGTATTAAAGGAAGAAGGTTATATTAACGATTTTAAAATCGAAGGCGACATCAAGCCTGAGCTGGAAGTAACACTAAAGTACTTTCAGGGTAAAGCGGTAGTAGAAACCATCCAGCGAGTAAGTCGTCCTGGGCTACGCATCTATAAGAAAAAAGATGATTTGCCAAAAGTGATGGCGGGCTTAGGCATTGCTGTAGTTTCTACCTCAAAAGGTGTCATGACTGATCGTGCGGCGCGCCAGGCTGGTCTTGGTGGCGAAATTATCTGCTACGTCGCTTAATCGGAGGAAAAAATGTCTCGTGTTGCTAAAGCGCCGATCGTTATTCCTGCCGGCGTGGAGATAAAACTCAACGGTCAGGCGATTTCGATCAAAGGTAAAAACGGCGAGCTAACTCGTACTATCCATGACGCCGTAGAAGTTAAGCATGCAGATAACTCGCTGACTTTTGGTCCGCGTGCAGGTTTTGCAGATGGCTGGGCACAGGCAGGAACTGCTCGTGCACTGCTTAACGGTATGGTTATCGGTGTTACCGAAGGCTTCACTAAGAAGCTGCTGCTGGTTGGTGTAGGTTATCGTGCAGCGATCAAAGGAAATGTAGTTAACCTGTCTCTGGGTTTCTCGCATCCTATAGATCATTCGTTGCCAGCGGGTATCTCTGCAGAATGTCCGTCTCAGACTGAAATCGTACTGAAAGGTGCTGATAAACAGCTGATTGGTCAGGTTGCTGCTGATTTACGCGCCTACCGTCGTCCTGAGCCATATAAAGGCAAGGGTGTTCGTTACGCCGACGAAGTCGTGCGTACCAAAGAGGCTAAGAAGAAGTAAGGTAACACTATGGATAAGAAATCTGCTCGTATCCGTCGTGCGACCCGCGCACGTCGTAAGCTTAAAGAGCTTGGTGCAACCCGGCTAGTAGTGTTCCGCACTCCGCGTCATATTTATGCCCAGGTTATTGCACCAAACGGTTCTGAGGTCCTTGTTGCAGCTTCTACTTTAGAAAAAGCGATCTCTGAACAATTAAAATACACCGGTAACAAAGATGCTGCCACAGTGGTAGGTAAAGCTATTGCTGAGCGTGCAATTGAAAAAGGCATCAAAGATGTCTCCTTCGATCGTTCAGGTTATCAATATCATGGTCGGGTCCAGGCGCTGGCAGATGCTGCCCGTGAAGCTGGCCTTCAGTTCTAAGGTAGAGGTTAAAGATGGCACACATCGAAAAACAAGCTGGTGAACTGCAGGAAAAGCTGATTGCGGTAAACCGTGTGTGTAAAACTGTAAAAGGCGGCCGGATCTTCTCTTTCACTGCATTAGTTGTAGTTGGAGATGGCAATGGTCGTATTGGTTTTGGCTACGGGAAAGCGCGTGAAGTGCCAGCAGCTATCCAGAAAGCGACGGAAAAAGCGCGTCGCAACATGATTAATGTCGCGCTGACTCACGGTACTCTGCAACACCCCATTAAAGGTGTTCACACAGGTTCCCGTGTATTTATGCAGCCAGCCTCTGAAGGTACCGGTATTATCGCCGGTGGTGCAATGCGCGCTGTTCTGGAAGTTGCAGGGATTCATAACGTTCTGGCCAAAGCTTATGGTTCTACCAACCCGATAAACGTGGTTCGTGCGACTATTAATGGTCTGGCTAATATGAAATCTCCGGAAATGGTTGCTGCCAAGCGTGGTAAGTCCGTTGAAGAAATTCTGGGGTAATTGACTATGGCAAAGACGATTAAAATCACGCAAACTCGTAGTTCAATCGGGCGTCTACCGAGACATAAAGCTACCCTTGTGGGGCTGGGTCTGCGTCGTATTGGTCACACAGTAGAACGTGAAGATACACCAGCTATTCGCGGGATGGTTAACGCGATTAGCTACATGGTTAAAGTGGAGGAGTAACAGATGCGTTTAAATACTCTGTCTCCGGCCGAAGGCTCCAGGCGTGCAGCTAAGCGCCTTGGACGCGGTATTGGTTCTGGACTCGGTAAAACCAGTGGCCGTGGTCATAAAGGTCAGAAAGCTCGTTCTGGTGGTGGTGTACGTCGAGGTTTTGAGGGAGGGCAGATGCCGCTGTATCGTCGTCTGCCAAAATTTGGTTTTACCTCCCGTAAAGCCGCAGTCACTGCAGAAGTGCGTTTATCGGATTTGGCAAAAGTCAAAGATGACATTGTAGATCTGAACACATTAAAAGCAGCTAATGTTATTGGTATTCAGATTGAGTACGCGAAGGTGATTCTGTCTGGTGAAGTTAAAGCGCCGGTCACTGTGCGTGGTTTGCGTGTAACTAAAGGTGCTCGCGCTGCAATCGAAGCCGCTGGTGGTAAAATTGAGGAATAAGTGAGCTGATGGCTAAACAACCGGGATTAGACTTTCAAAGTGCCAAAGGTGGGTTAGACGAACTGAAACGCAGGCTATTGTTTGTGGTCGGTGCGCTGATTGTATTCCGTATTGGCTCTTTCATTCCGATCCCTGGTATTGATGCCACTGTGCTTGCTAAGCTACTTGAGCAACAGCGTGGTACTATCATTGAAATGTTTAACATGTTCTCTGGTGGTGCTCTCAGTCGTGCCTCAATCTTCGCGCTGGGTATTATGCCGTATATTTCGGCTTCAATTATTATTCAGTTGCTGACAGTGGTTCATCCAGTGCTGGCGGAGATTAAGAAAGAAGGGGAAGCTGGACGTCGTAAGATTAGCCAGTATACCCGTTACGGCACATTGGTGTTGGCCATATTTCAGTCGATCGGTATAGCTACCGGTCTGCCAAATATGCCCGGAATGCACGGTCTGGTGATAAATCCGGGTTTTGCCTTCTATTTTACCGCTGTTGTTAGCCTGGTGACTGGGACAATGTTCCTGATGTGGCTGGGGGAACAGATTACTGAACGAGGCATTGGAAATGGTATCTCAATCATTATCTTTGCCGGAATTGTTGCAGGTCTGCCTCCGGCTATAGGACATACCATTGAGCAGGCACGGCAAGGCGATACACACTTTCTTCTTTTGTTGTTGGTTGCAGCTTTGGTTTTTTTAGTTACTTACTTCGTTGTTTTCGTTGAGCGTGGTCAGCGCCGTATTGTGGTGAACTATGCTAAACGTCAGCAGGGACGTCGGGTCTATGCTGCACAAAGTACACATTTACCGTTGAAAGTGAATATGGCTGGTGTCATTCCGGCGATATTTGCATCCAGTATTATTCTGTTCCCAGCGACTATCGCATCATGGTTCGGAAGTAGTTCTGGCTGGAGCTGGCTGACAACGATTTCTATGTACTTGCAGCCTGGTCAACCTGTTTATGTGCTACTCTATGCTACTGCAATCATCTTTTTCTGTTTTTTTTACACGGCATTAGTTTTCAATCCGCGTGAAACGGCAGATAACCTGAAGAAGTCTGGTGCATTTGTACCGGGAATTCGTCCGGGGGAGCAAACGGCAAGATATATTGATAAGGTCATGACTCGCCTGACATTAGTTGGTGCGTCATACATAACTTTTATCTGCCTGATCCCTGAATTTATGCGTAATGCGATGAAAGTTCCTTTTTACTTCGGTGGCACGTCATTGCTGATTGTCGTCGTTGTTATTATGGATTTTATGGCTCAAGTGCAAACTCTGCTGATGTCTAGTCAGTACGAGTCTGCTTTGAAAAAGGCTAATCTGAAAGGCTACAGCCGCTAATTCAGAAGCCAGTGAAGTTGCGGAGAGTTAAAATATGAAAGTGCGTGCTTCCGTCAAGAAATTATGTCGTAACTGCAAGATTATTCGTCGTGACGGCATAGTACGTGTGATTTGCAGCGCTGAGCCTAAGCATAAACAGCGTCAGGGCTGAGATTTATTGCATATTTTTCTTGCAAAGTTGGGTTGAGCTGGCTAGATTAGCCAGCCAATATTTTTTATGTCATTGTGTTTCCATTTGGGTATCCTGAAAGCGGGCTTTTCAGTATGGAGCACATTTAACTCAGTTAGGAGTGCATAGTGGCCCGTATAGCAGGCATTAACATTCCTGATCATAAACATACCGTTATCGCGTTAACCTCGATTTATGGTATCGGTAAAACTCGTTCTAAAGCGATTTGTGCGCAAACGAGCATTGCTGAAGATGTTAAGATCAGTGATCTATCTGAAGAGCAGATCGATCAACTGCGTGAAGCAGTAGGTAAATACGTTGTTGAAGGTGATCTGCGCCGTGAAGTCACCCTGAGCATTAAGCGTTTGATGGATCTTGGATGCTATCGTGGTTTGCGCCATCGTCGCGGTCTGCCAGTACGTGGGCAACGTACTAAGACTAACGCCCGTACCCGCAAGGGTCCCCGCAAACCGATCAAGAAATAATCGGGGTGATTGAATAATGGCAAAGGCACCAGTTCGTGCACGTAAGCGTGTAAGAAAACAAGTCTCTGATGGCGTGGCTCATGTCCATGCTTCTTTTAACAACACTATCGTTACCATAACTGATCGTCAGGGTAACGCTCTGGGTTGGGCGACAGCCGGTGGTTCCGGTTTTCGCGGATCTCGTAAGTCCACGCCGTTTGCAGCTCAGGTTGCAGCAGAGCGTTGCGCAGAGGCCGTGAAAGATTACGGTATCAAAAATCTGGAAGTTATGGTCAAGGGTCCGGGACCGGGTCGCGAATCAACTATTCGCGCTCTGAATGCTGCTGGTTTTCGCATCACAAATATTACTGATGTGACTCCGATCCCTCATAACGGTTGTCGTCCGCCGAAAAAACGTCGCGTATAACGCCCGTTTCAGGATAGTTGGAGAAAGAAAATGGCTAGATATTTGGGCCCTAAACTTAAGCTGAGTCGTCGGGAAGGTACAGACCTTTTTCTAAAGTCTGGCGTTCGTCCGATCGAGTCAAAATGTAAGATTGAACAGGCTCCGGGTCATCATGGCGCGCGTAAGCCGCGCCTGTCTGATTATGGCGGCCAGTTACGCGAAAAGCAAAAAGTCCGTCGTATTTACGGCGTGCTTGAGCGTCAGTTTCGTAACTATTATAAAGAAGCAGCGCGTTTGAAAGGAAATACCGGTGAAAACCTGTTGGCCCTGCTAGAGGGTCGTCTGGATAATGTAGTTTATCGTATGGGCTTTGGTGCCACGCGTGCAGAGGCGCGTCAGTTGGTAAGTCATAAGTCTGTAATGGTGAACGGCCGCGTTGTTAATATTGCTTCTTATCAGGTATCTCCGAATGACGTTGTTAGCATCCGCGAGAAAGCCAGAAAGCAGTCTCGCGTTAAAGCCGCTCTTGAGCTGGCTGAACAGCGTGAGAAGCCAACCTGGCTGGAAGTTGATGCACTTAAGATGGAAGGTGTGTTCAAGAGTATTCCAGAGCGCACTGACCTGTCTGCCGACATTAACGAACACCTGATCGTCGAGCTTTACTCTAAGTAAAGTTTGAGTTTCAAAGAGAGGACACAATGCAGGGTTCTGTGACAGAATTTCTAAAACCACGCCTGGTAGATATCGAGCAAGTAAGTTCGACGCATGCCAAGGTAACCCTAGAGCCTTTAGAGCGTGGCTTTGGTCATACTCTGGGTAACGCACTGCGCCGTATTCTGCTTTCGTCTATGCCGGGTTGTGCGGTGACCGAGGTTGAGATTGATGGTGTACTGCATGAGTACAGTACAAAAGAAGGTGTTCAGGAAGATATTCTGGAGATCTTACTCAATCTGAAAGGGCTGGCGGTGAAAGTTCAGGGAAAAGATGAAGTTATTTTGACTCTGAATAAATCTGGTATTGGCCCTGTGACTGCAGCCGACATTACCCATGATGGGGATGTTGAAATCGTCAAATTACAGCATGTAATCTGCCACCTCACTGATGATAATGCATCTATTAATATGCGTATTAAAGTGCAGCGTGGTCGTGGTTATGTGCCAGCTTCTGGCCGAATACATTTGGAAGAAGATGAGCGTCCAATTGGTCGTCTGCTCGTCGATGCCTGCTATAGCCCTGTAGAGCGCATTGCCTACAATGTTGAAGCAGCGCGCGTTGAACAGCGTACTGACTTGGATAAGCTAGTCATCGAAATGGAAACCAACGGTACTTTGGATCCAGAAGAAGCGATCCGCCGGGCGGCTACTATTCTGGCTGAACAACTGGAAGCTTTTGTTGATTTACGTGATGTACGTCAACCAGAGATTAAAGAAGAGAAACCAGAGTTCGATCCGATCCTGCTGCGCCCTGTTGACGATCTGGAATTGACTGTCCGCTCTGCTAACTGCCTTAAAGCAGAAGCTATTCACTACATCGGTGATCTGGTACAACGCACTGAGGTTGAGCTGCTTAAGACGCCCAATCTTGGTAAAAAATCTCTTACTGAGATTAAAGATGTGTTGGCATCACGCGGCTTGTCTCTGGGTATGCGCCTGGAAAATTGGCCGCCGACAAGTATTGCTGATGAATAACCCGATCACAGATTAAGGTTCACTGAGAAGGATAAGGTCATGCGCCATCGTAAAAGTGGTCGTCAACTGAATCGCAATAGCAGCCATCGTCATGCGATGTTTCGTAATATGGCAGGGTCTCTGGTTCGTCATGAAATCATTAAGACAACTCTGCCTAAAGCGAAAGAGCTGCGTCGCGTTGTTGAGCCACTGATTACTCTTGCTAAGACCGACAGTGTTGCTAACCGTCGTCTGGCATTCGCCCGTACTCGTGATAACGAGATCGTGGCAAAACTATTTAATGAGCTTGGTCCACGCTTTGCGAGCCGCCCAGGTGGTTATACTCGTATTTTCAAGTGTGGATTCCGTACTGGTGACAACGCCCCGATGGCTTACATCGAACTGGTTGATCGTCCAGAGGTTCAGGCTGAAGCTGTAGCTGAGTAATATTGGTATCATCATAAAAAACCGGGCATTGCCCGGTTTTTTGTTAGTTATTTTTAAATTTATACCGTGAAATGATTCTTCAATTATTTACTTGTATAAAAATTATTCTATCTGCCAGTATGTTATTAGTCCAACAGGTTATCTGCCATTTATCCTGCGGGAAAGACTAACGCATCTTATTATGGATTTTACTGCCGGTATTACAGGCACATCACACCACGGGCTGTAGTGATTCGCCTGCGAGGTATACCCATCTGTGCGCTATCACATTACTATTTAAGATTATTAGTGTTGATGTTAAGCATACTATGAGCTTACAAACGTACAATAGAAGAGTGGGCATAGTATATTAATATTATGAAGCTACAGTTGGTGGGATTAAATAAGAGTTTATCATATAATTAATTGACAGCCGTTTGGCCGGCTATTTGAGCGGGGGGGGGGGGGGAAAATGTATCGTATTGGTCAGCTAGCCAGGATGGCAGATGTTACCCCTGACACGATCCGTTTTTATGAAAAACAGGAGTTGATGGCCCATGAGGTACGTACTGAAGGCGGGTTTCGTCTCTATTGTGAAAATGATCTTCAACGGTTAAGATTTATCCGTTATGCCCGTCAATTAGGTTTCAGTCTGGATGCTATTAAGGGATTACTATCTATTCGCGTCGACCCAGAACATCACACCTGCCATGAGTCAAAAACCATTGTTAGGGAGAGGTTAAAAGACGTTGAGGCCAAAATTGCTGAGTTACAGTTTATGCAGAGCTCATTAAAACGTCTGCATGATCTCTGCTGTGGTACAACGCATTCTAGCGTGTCATGTTCTATTTTAGAAACTCTTGAGCAAGGCGCACGAGGGAAAACAGCGGCTGGCGAATGAACAATTCTGTTCTTACGTGCAATTTTGGTATGATTTGCAGCATTAGTTACTACTAGCAAAAGGTGATGTCTGCTTAATACCACCTGTTTCTTTCACTATTTATCTCGAACAGACGGGGAGCAGTACGCCATCTGGCAAAACATATCTTTTCAGGAAGATATCGTAAGGCTGATTGATAATAATACTCATTGTTTTAAACTTGTTGTGATTTATCGATGCCAGCGCACCGCTTTGTGTAAACTATCTGATTATTAATTGGCCCTCATAAGAAGACCATTATTTGTATCTCAGGATACAGCTAACGACAGATATTATTTATTTGGTTTTTTCAATAAATCACGAATTTCAGTCAATAGTGTTTCTTCTGGGCTCGGTTTTTTGGCTGGTTTTTCCGCTTCTTTTTTGAGATGCAGCCGGTTCATTAACTTGATCGCAACAAAGATAGCGAATGCAACAATTATAAAATCAAAAACGCTCTGCAGGAACAAACCATATTGCATCACTACCGGCGGTTTCGCTCCTTCTGCACCACGCAGGATAAGCCCGAACTGGCTGAAATCAATACCTCCAATTAGTAATCCCAGCGGAGGCATGATAATATTTGCTACAAGTGCCGAGACAATTTTACCGAATGCAGCGCCAATAATTATACCCACGGCGAGATCAACCACATTGCCACGCATGGCAAAATCGCGAAATTCACTTAAGAAACTCATTGCTATCTCCTGTATCTTCTTGGTTATATAAGTCTTATAAATAGCGGTGTGTTCTTCGTAGTTATAGCAAAACTCACTGCAACGATAAGTTAAGCAGTAATCGTTATATATGACAACTGCACTACAGAAAGAAAGGACTGGGTTGGAACAGACATTCTACATCAGGCACGAATTTTTTATCAGTCAGAAACATGATGACATGATCACCCTGTTCGATACTCAGATTATCATTAGCAATCATTACATCATCTCCCCGCACGACTGCGCCAATAATAGTGCCCGGTGGAAGTTTGATATCGTTGATTAAGCGGCCAACTACCTTGGAAGTGGTTTCATCTCCATGCGCCACCGCTTCAATTGCTTCTGCCACCCCACGACGTAGTGACGAAACGCTGACAATATCTGCTTTACGAACATGGCTTAGTAACGCTGAAATGGTTGCCTGTTGTGGTGAAATAGCAATATCAATTACGCTGCCCTGAACTAAATCAACATAGGCGTTTCGTTTTATCAGCACTATTACTTTCTTGGCACCCATTCGTTTTGCCAGCATGGCGGACATAATATTGGCTTCATCATCATTTGTGACCGCAATGAACAGATCAAACTGATCAATATGTTCTTCAGACAGTAGCTCCTGATCAGAAGCATCACCACAGAAAACGATAGTATCCTGTAATTGTTGTGCTAGTTCAGCCGCTCGTTGTTGATTGCGTTCAATCAGTTTTACGCTGTAATGTTTTTCTAGTCTTTGAGCCAGCCCAAAACCGATATTGCCACCTCCGACGAGCATAATACGTTTGTAGGGTTTTTCGAGCCGCTGGTATTCACTCATTACCGCAAGGATATGCTGGCTGTCGGCGATAAAAAATACTTCATCACCTGCCTCTACAATTGTCGACCCCCGTGGACGGATTGGGCGGTCATGGCGAAAAATCGCGGCTACTCGTGTCGCAACATGAGGCATGTGATCGCGCATGACTGAAAGCGCATTTCCAACCAGTGGCCCACCATAGTAAGCTTTTACCGCAGCCAGGCTGACTTTTCCCGAAGCAAAATTGACTACCTGTAATGCACCTGGGTATTCAATTAAACGATAGATATTATTGATAACTAATTGTTCCGGAGAAATTAAATGGTCAATAGGTATTGCGGCTGGAGTAAAAAGCTTATCGGCATCACGAATATAATCAGGTGCACGAATACGGGCAATACGATTAGGTGTATTAAATAAAGAGTAGGCTACCTGACAGGCGGCCATGTTGGTCTCATCTGAGTTAGTCACTGCGATTAGCATATCGGCATCCTCTGCACCAGCTTCACGCAGAATGCGCGGATGGGAACCGTGCCCCTGAATAACTCGCAAATCGAATTTATCCTGTAACTGACGCAGTCGCAACGGATCAGTATCGACAACGGTGATGTCGTTATTTTCAACCACCAGATTTTCGGCCAGTGTGCCGCCAACCTGCCCTGCACCGAGAATGATAATTTTCATAGCATTTAAAGCCTGATTTTTTCTGATACTAACGTTTTATCAATTTTGCGTAAAAGAAACCATCACCACCTTCTGTATCAGGGAAAATTTGAACTGGCTGGTCAGATGCATTTGACGTAATTAGGCCTGCATCAGAGTGTTGTGCGAGAAAACGTTCAATCTGATTATGATTCTCCTCGGGTAGTATCGAACAGGTAGCATAGAGCAGAATTCCTCCGGTTTTAAGATAGGGCCAGATGGCATCAAGTATTTCAGCCTGCAAAGCTGCCAGCGCAGCAATGTCATTATCATGCCGGAGCCACTTGATATCCGGATGCCGTCGAATGACGCCGGTAGATGAACAGGGTGCGTCCACAAGGATTCGATCAAACTGTAATTCATTACACCAGACTTCTGGCGTACGGGCATCACCCTCTAAGACCTCAGTCTGCATTCCAAGGCGCTGTAGATTTTCGGTAACGCGTTTTAAGCGGCGTGGATCAGAATCAACAGCAATAACACGAGCCTGAGGGGCAACTTCCAGAATATGCGTCGTTTTGCCACCGGGGGCGGCACAGATATCGAGGATGGTGTCCCCATTTTGGGGCTCCAGAAAACGGACGCAGGCCTGCGCTGAAACATCCTGAATGGAAACCCAGCCATGATCAAAACCCGGCAGCTGGCCGACTGCACACGGCGTGGCAAGACGCAATGCATCTGGTTCCAGTGGGTGTGGAAAAGCAGCTTTGCCGCTCTCCTCAAGTAATTTCAACCAGCCATCACGGCTGTGATGCTGCCGATTAACACGCAACCACATTGGCGGGCGCTGATTGTTTGCCACAACAATCAGCTGCCAGTTTTCAGGCCATGCTATTTGTAAACGGCGTAGCAACCACTCTGGATGCAGGTAGTTCAGATCTTCCATGTTAAGCGAGGTTATTAGCTCATCCTGCTGGCGTTGAAACTGGCGTAATACACCATTTACCATACCTTTAAATTGTTCACGTCTGAGAATAGTCGCCCCTGCTACAGTTTCTGCCAGCACTGCATGAGGCGGAATACGCATGGCAGTTAGCTGATATAAGCCAGTTAAAATAAGAAAATGTAACACCCGATGTTTGCGTTTGAGAGGACGTTTAATCAAACGACTGATCAGCGCTTCCATCTGTGGCAGAGTGCGCAGTACACCAAAACAAAGCTCCTGCAATAGCGCGCTGTCTCTCGCATGTAAAGATTTTTGCAGGGATGGCAATACGGTATTAAGCGATTCGCCTTTTTCAACTACACGCTGCAACGCCTGAGCTGCCAGGCTGCGCAGATTGTTCTGTGTGTTCATCATCTCTTAATGGGTAATTCGGCAGGTGCCAAATCTACATTCAGGTTAGTTTATTACCGGGAGTAAACCATTCACGACGGGAATTTAGCAAATCCATAACATGCATCATCTTCTTACCCGGTGGCTGAAGCATTTCAATATTTAGTATGCCATCCCCTGTAGCAACCTGAATACCGTTTTTATCAGCACGGATAATCTCACCTGGCTGGCTTTCCGGCACAGCAGATAAGACAGAGGCCTGCCATACTTTAATCCGTTCTTTTTCAATCATCAGGTAGCTGACTGGCCACGGATTAAAAGCGCGAATACAGCGTTCTAGCTGGGATGCAGAGAGGGACCAGTCGAGATGTGCTTCCTCTTTAGTTAATTTGTGAGCGTAACAGGCTGCATGATCATTCTGTTTTTCACCCATCGCAGTACCGTTAGCAAGTTGAGTAACAGTGGTAAGCAATCCTTCCGGACCTAATACGGAAAGCTTATTATAAAGCGTAGCACTGGTATCATTACGTTCTATTGGACAACGTAATTTACAGAGCATATCACCGGTATCCAGCCCCTGATCCATTTGCATAATAGTGATACCTGTCTCGGTATCACCAGCCCAGAGTGCTCTTTGAATAGGTGCGGCTCCCCGCCAGCGCGGCAACAGTGAACCATGAACGTTGATACAACCTAAATGGGGAATATTCAGCACGGCTTCTGGTAAGATCTGGCCATAAGCCACCACTATCATTAAATCAGGGTGCAGTTCTGCAATGATTTGTTGATTCTCTTCAGAGCGCAGAGATTTTGGCTGAAATACAGGAATACTATGGTGAGTGGCAACCGTTTTTACCGGGCTGGCCATAAGTTGTTTACCGCGGCCCGCGGGGCGGTCAGGTTGTGTCAATACGCCAATAATGTTACAGGAAGCATTAATCAACGCAGTCAGATGCCGGGCAGCAAAGTCGGGCGTGCCGGCAAAAATAATACTCAGAGAATCAGACACGTCGGGCTTATCACCTAATAATCAATCAGGATGCGCTGGCGTTTTAGTGGAGAGAGGTAGTCTACGAATAGCTTTCCCATAAGGTGATCCATTTCATGCTGGATACAGATAGCCAGTAGTCCAGTTGTTTCGAGCTCAAAGCTGTCACCTTCTCGATTCAAAGCGCGCACTTTGACTCTTTCAGCACGAGGAACAAATCCACGATAACCTGGTATAGAGAGACAGCCTTCTTCGATACCAGTTTCACCGCTTTTTTCCAGCAATTCAGGATTGATGAGTACTACTCGCTGATCGCGGTTTTCAGAGACATCAATGACAATGATACGCTGATGGATGTCAACCTGAGTTGCCGCAAGGCCAATACCCTCCTCTGCATACATTGTTTCAAACATATCATCAACGATGCGCTGGACAGTACTATTGACAGCCTTAACTGGCTTAGCGATAGTGCGAAGGCGATCGTCGGGATAATGTAATATTTGCAAGAGTGACATAACTTCCTAAATTTGCGTTCAAAATAATAGAGAATATATTGCCATATTGTAGACATTTTGTGTCCTTATTGACAGCATTTATATAAGTAATGAGATAGCAAATACTTAAGGACAGCCAATGGTAACAACCGCGAGTACAATCTGGTTGCGCCTGCAAAATGTGACAGGATTGAACGCAGATCAACGTTATACTATCGTTGAACAACTGCAACACATCTCTTCGCCAAGTAACCACGATCTAATGGCGGTGGGATTGAATGCCAGACAGCAGCAGATTTTTTGCCAGCATTCTGATGAGGAAATTGAAACAACGTTAGGCTGGCTGGAGCAACCCGGCCATCATCTTATCACTTGGGGTTCACAAGACTATCCGCCGCTGCTCACTCACATTCCATCCCCACCACCAATGTTTTTTGTAAGGGGGGCGCTGTCTGTTCTCAGGACGCCCCAGCTCGCAATTGTAGGTAGTCGCCAACCATCAATATATGGTCGGCAATGGGGTACTTTATTCAGCCAGACGCTGGCGCTACATGGTCTTACGCTTACCAGTGGGCTTGCATTGGGAATCGATAGTATTGCACATAACGCAGCACTGGATGTTCAGCAAAAGACAGTGGCAGTTTTAGGAAACGGTTTATTGCACTGTTATCCAAAACGGCATCAGACGCTGGCAGAATCAATAGTGGCGAATGGTGGTGCCCTGGTTTCTGAATTTGCTTTGCAGGCCAAGCCACTTAATTGGCACTTTCCGCGCCGCAATCGCATCATCAGTGGGCTTAGTCTTGGTGTTCTGATCGTTGAAGCCACAATACGTAGTGGATCGCTTGTGACTGCCCGCCATGCACTCGAACAAAATCGGGAGATTTTCGCTCTACCCGGCGCTATCGGTAATCCGGGAACACAGGGGACTCACTGGCTGATTCAACAAGGTGCCTCACTGGTTTCACATCCTGATGATATAATTGAAGCACTACACAGTGATTTATGTTGGTTGCCTAATTCTCCGAAATTACAATTATTTTCAATTGATGGCACGATGACGCCATTGCCATTTGCTGATGTGTTGGCTAACGTAGGAGACGAGGTCACATCTGTCGACGTTGTCGCTAAACGCGCCGGTCAGCCTGTACCAATCATAGTAGCTAAACTGCTTGAGCTGGAACTATCAGGCTGGATCGCAGCTGTACCTGGCGGCTATGTCCGATTAAGGAGGGCAGGCCATGTTCGACGTACTCATTTACCTATTTGAAACTTACATCCACAACCAGACAGAAATGCGAGTGGACCAGGATAAGCTATCTGAAGATTTAACCGATGTTGGCTTTGAGCGGGGAGATATTTATAATGCGTTGAACTGGCTAGAAAAACTGGCAGATTTTCAGGAAGGATTAGCTACTCCGGTTCTGGGGGTTACGGATCCACTATCAATGAGAGTCTACACAGCAGAAGAGAGTCAGTACCTTGATGCCAGCTGTCGCGGTTTTATTCTTTTTCTGGAGCAAATCCAGGTCTTGAATATGGAAACGCGAGAGATGATCATCGACAGGGTGCTGGCTCTGGACACCCTCGAATTTGATCTCGAAGATCTTAAATGGGTGGTGTTGATGGTACTGTTCAATATTCCAGGGTACGAAGGTGCTTACAGGCAAATGGAAGAGCTTATCTTTGCTATTGATGAAAAAAAACTACATTAGGAGTTGTGATTCCAGTGTAGTGCGTATATATGAAAAAACGCTGTTAACCGCGTGCTGCGCTGAAAAACAATTCGCACGTAGTGTGGTGAGACAATTTTATTTCGGCGAAATTCGTAGTAAATCTGCTGCCTTATGGAGCAAAAGCTGTGAATATTGAATCAGCGCACGAAAATTTTCTAAGGTGTCTTGAAGCACTCCGCCGGGATGATGTTATTGCCTATCCGACAGAAGCAGTATACGGCCTTGGCTGTAATCCCGACAGCGAGGCTGCGGTTATCAAATTGCTGGCATTAAAGCAACGGCTTGTTGAAAAAGGCCTGATTCTTATAGCGGGTCAACTGGAACAACTGGAACCTTACATCGCAATGCATGATCTCTCTGTGATTCACAGAGAGCGTCTGTTGGCCAGCTGGCCTGGGCCAGTAACCTGGCTGGTACCTATCCATCCACAAACACCAAAGTGGCTAACAGGAAGTTTCGACACGCTTGCCGTTCGTGTTACGGATCACCCTTCAGTGAAAATGCTTTGTAGTGAGTTCGGTAAGCCTCTGGTATCAACCAGTGCTAATTTGAGTGGGCTGCCTCCCTGCCGTAATAGCAATGAAATACAGGAACAATTCGGCTCAATGATTCCGGTATTACAGGGCAAAACGGGGGGGCGTGCATGTCCTTCTGAAATTCGCGATTTGTGTACAAATACACAGATTAGACAGGGATAATAAATTATGGCGATGCCATCTTTTGCTGTTTTTGGTAATCCTGTTGCGCATAGTCAATCCCCACGCATACATCAGCTCTTCGCCAGCCAGACAGGTATCACGCATCCTTATGGGCATATCCTGGCCCCTCTTGACGGGTTTAAGGCTGCAATAAATAACTTCTTCCATGCTGGTGGTCTCGGCGCTAACGTAACATTGCCGTTCAAATCTGAAGCTTTCGATCTTGCTGATGTACTCACAGAATCGGCTGCTTCGTCCGGTGCCGTAAATACCCTAAAGTTACAGGAAGATGGACAATTATTGGGAGACAATACGGATGGAATTGGCCTGCTAACCGATCTTCAGCGTCTGGGTATGATTCAGTCAGGGGATAAAATCCTGCTAATTGGTGCGGGCGGTGCAGCACGAGGAGTGATGCTCCCCCTGCTGCAATCTGGCGGGCAGATTGTTATCACTAACCGTACCCGGACACGTGCCCAAGAGCTGGCATGTCAATTTCAGCAAAAAGGTAACATCCGTCATATGGGATTTTCTGACCTTGCTGGTGAGCAGTTTAAATTAATAATAAACGCTACTTCCAGCGGTATCACTGGGGAGATACCGCATGTGCCAGCCGCCATAGTCAATATTAATACTCGATGCTATGACATGTTTTATGGCAGAGGATTAACTCCTTTCCTTGCCTGGTGTCAGCAACAGGGCTCACGAACGCTTGCTGATGGATTAGGAATGTTAGTTGCCCAAGCGGCGCACGCTTTTCTGCTTTGGCACAATCAGTTGCCTGACATAGCTCCGGTAATTGATTCCCTGAAGCAAGAGCTGCAAACATCGTTTTAGTTACCAGACAATACTGTCGTCCACGCACAGTCAATTTTTACTTTTTACAGTGGCAGATGTTTTTTGGTGCTGTTAGCTGCTTAAAAAAATGGCAGCGTCACTTTGCACAATCCCATGCTGTTAATACAACAGCGCCCTTTATAAGGAGTGGTTGAATAATTGCGGTTTGTGTTAGCACTCATATCCTTTTGATGAAACGAAACAACACGAGTCAGTAGCCATATACCCTATATCTGCCAGACACTTTAAAAAACCAGTGTTGGCCATAAGAAATTTGAGGTAAAAGATGATATGGATGAAGGTTCATCAGCGGTCGTATCAATCACTATCAGCAAAAGCATCATGTTCCTGATATCGAGACAAGGCGAAGCCAACGAGTGTGCGGGATGTTACGTTGAGTTACTTTTTTTATGAAAATCAGCTAAATGTGGAATTGGTGCGTATTTCAGAGCAGTTTACTGAGGAAAAACGATGTTTTTATTGCTGTTTTGAGGGAAGGATTTGAAAAAAGAATACTCAGCAAAACATCCAGGTTGATATACACAGGATCAGGAGAAAACTGTTTAGTCTTTCGTCTTATTTTTTCGGAATAATTTGCACACAGACGACATTGTTTTTTATGGGAAAAGGCAGTGACTCTAATTAATCTCAAAGCGTTAGAAACGCATTTATGGCATGCTGCCCACATCATTACCGGGCCTGTTAGATGTTGCGAAAGGCACAGTGTAGGCTGAGTGGGAAACGGTGAACAGATGATAACCAGAGAAGCTGATAACAAACAAGCGTTCACTAAACTATTCACAGAAACCTGGTCAGAAACAACACCTAAACTGATTGGTGACATTGTTGAGCAGATTGATAAAATCGTTAAGACTACCCATTTTGATGGCTGGCAAAATTCCAGCAGTAGCCCGTGTGAAATCCAAAAATCCGTAATATTGACTCTCACAAAATTTGGTTTAGGTAAAGATAAAGAGCTATTTTAAAAGGCTTACAGATATATAAAAGAGCATTATTAATCCTGGCTATCAGCAGGTACGTAACGGATAATTTTCACACCTTATCAGGATCATCTGTAGTTATTTTATAATATAAAAACCTGCTATATCGTTAGTATATTGTGAATATAGTAAGTCCACTGGCTTGTAATTTAAATTTAACTCAGGCTCATCTTCCAAAAATGCAAGGCTTACCAGAAAAGAGCTTGAACACTTTTATGATAAGCAACACAAGCAAGTAATATCTAAAAAGATATCATGCTACCCGACATATAATTATATGTAATCCCCCTCATTTTCCTGACTCAGATAGCTGTCTTTCCAGTTTACGTAATTCATTGCCGAATTATGCAGTCCATCGGCCTCTTGTTGTGTAAGCGGGCGAATCTGACGTACGGGGCTCCCCAGATAAAGATAACCACCTGCCAGCAACTTGCCTGGTGGTACCAAACTACCAGCACCGATAATAATATTCGGCTCAATCAGGCAGCCATCGAGCAAAATAGCACCCATCCCAATCAGGATATGATCCTTGATTGTGCAGCCATGCAGCATAGCTTTATGCCCAACCGTGACTTCTTCACCAATGATGAGAGGAAATCCTGCAATATTATTAGCTGATCTGTGAGTAACGTGCAGAACGGAACCATCCTGTACATTTGTCCTGGCTCCTATTGAGACATAGTTCACGTCACCGCGAATTGCTACCAGAGGCCAAATGCTAACGTCATCGGCCAATGTCACATCACCTATCATGACACTGCTTCTATCGATCATTACACGTTTGCCAATTTGTGGTCTTTTTCCATTAAATGGACGCAAACTATCAGACATAGTGACTCCTTGGTTTAATATCAAAAATCCAAACTTGGCGCACAAAGATGACTGAAATTAATAAATCACAATATGTGCTTATTGTCCGGGCGTTGCGTTATAACTTTATAACGTGTGTGAAATGCAGGCAAACAGCCATCCAAAAGTTATGTTTTTCGCTCCGATTGCCACAAGTATCTGCACGTATAAGGAAGAGAGCGTGCCAGAAAGTAAAAAAATGGATTGACTGCGCCGGGGGAAAGCGTAATATACGCCCCTCG
>CAKZHC010000052.1 GCA_936920625.1 uncultured Enterobacteriaceae bacterium | reverse complement strand
ACAACGATAACCCGCCGCACCGGCTGCAGATTATCACTGACCTGGTCAGAGCAGGGGCGGACCCGCTGCAGCCTAATCCGGGTATGCCGGGCAGTCCGGCAGAGTTTGCGGCAATGTGTGATAAGGGAATCTGGTTAAAGGCTATGCTTGACGGTGGCCTTTCATCCAATGCGCGGGGTAAACTTTATGGGACACCGATCATCTTTCGGATCACACGGGCCAGAAATACCGAAACCCTGAAGACCCTGATCGCTTATGGTGCGGATATTAATATGACCAATTCTCTCGGAGAGACTTTAATAAAAAATGCCCTCGATTCGTCGAGCTTGGAGCACGTAAAACTGTTAATCAGCATCGGGGCAGATGCGGACATAAAAGATAATCTGGGCTGGTCTTTCAGAAGAAAGTTTGCGAGCGGAATAAAAAGATCGAGGCCGGGGTCTGAGTATCACCTGCAGCTTCTGGAATTACAGCAGATGCTCGACGAGCGGGATGGCAAAAAAATTTAAAACCATTATCATCCTGAATGTTAATTATAAACAGATTAAATTACACAATACTCACATGGATACTGCTGCAATATTCACCTATCTATTAGGACTTTTATGAGAAAAAAACATTATTCAGTGATACTTACTTTAGCTTTATCTGGCTTTTCGGTCACAGCAATGTCAACTGTTATGCCTTCAGTTGGCAACCTGATTGATGAGCGTTTGTCATATATGAAAGATGTTTCAGGGTATAAAGCACAAAACCACCTTGCTATTGAAGATCTTACACAAGAAAAAAAAGTATTGGAAAAAGCAGTGGCTGATGCGAATTCTTTGGGAATAGAAGGCAGAACAGTCAAACATTTTGTTCAGGCGCAAATGGATGCAGCTAAAGCGATTCAATATCGATACCGTGCAGACTGGCTTTCTGCCCCAGAACCAGGCTGGCAACCCCGCCCTCTCGATCAGGTAAGGCATAAAATCAGCCAGTTAAGTTACTCAATTCTTCAAAAGGTTGCCAAAAGATTACAATCAGGAGGGAGGTTATCAGGCACTGAACAGCAGAGCTTTATGCAGGATGTCCGGCAAAGGAATTTGAATGAAAAGGATAAGCAGATGATTTGGAGTGCACTGAACGAGGTTTCGCTTAAGAAAAATTGAATAACCGTATATTACCGGATAGAGGGCGAAATGTTTATCGCCCCCTTGGGTTTTCCTGCTGAATTTACGGCAATGTGCTATAAAATTTCCTCTGATGACGATAGCCCCTCTGCCAGGGGGGTATATAGATTTTTTGTGGGAATAGAGGTATCAGGAAAACGGGAAATATCACGATCAACCAGTAGCCCTGTTACGTTACCAGAAGGTATTTGAATATCTGTTTTTACACCTTTAAAAATTCAGGCGCTTCTGTCCTGATGTAATTTTTTACAGTATGGTTCTTAATTTGACTGCAAATAATATCATATTTTTATATATTCTGTCATATACATATTTTCCTGAAAGCATAAGGCATCAATTACGCTTTTGGATATATAAATGGTAGTAAACCATCATGCTAACTGATGCAGATTATCACTGCGTACCTTACTGTATCAGCTCAATTAATACAGGTGATTCCCGACTGTTATCGATGTAACAGAGACTGACATACAGAGAGTTGAGAAAAATCCATGATTCCATTAATAAAATACACTATTTCTGGTTAATATATAATCCAGTGGGAATAAGGGTAGTGGCAGAGTAGTGTTAATGAATAAATCAGGCACATTAATTTTCGTACTTATTTATTAAATAAAGTAGTATTGCTGACTTATGAATGAATTGAATGCATACATGATGAACTGAGTAAAAAAATATGATATCTGCCCTATTTTACTGAGCACTAATCCCGCATTGCCATTCGATGCTTTATCTTTTTTTGATGGTTTTAACATTTACGTATTTTTCTTATTCACTCTAATTTATGGAGCCGGAAAAAAATGGAGAAACAGAGAACCAATCCTAAAGGAAAAATAATGAGTGGTGAGGAGTGTCGGTATTTTATCAGGCAATATTCATTCGCAACACTGATTACATCTGATCTGAAAATTAGCCATATTCCTTTTATACTCTCAGATGATGATGTTATTGAAACTCATCTGGATTCAACCAATAAGCAATTGAAATCACTTGAAAATGAACTTTGCCTTCTTAGTATACTTGGGCCTCATGCTTTAATTTCAACAACAAATTATGTGATCAAACCAGCGGTGCCCACATGGAACTATGCCTCAGTTAGCATTAAAGGAAGGGGTTCATTAATGTCTGATGAACAACTCGTTACATCATTGGATAAGATGTTAGATTACTTCCAGCCAGATCTTAAGAATGACAATGTAACTCTGCCCGATGAGTTCAGAGCAAAACTGATGCAGGGTATAACGGGAGTACAAATTGAGGTTATTGAAATTCAGGGAAAACTAAAACTTGGGCAGGAACGCAAAATTGAAGATCAGTTAAGGATATTCGAAATGTTCTCAGGTAGTAGTTTAGGGGATATGCTATATGCACAGTTTGCCCGGCAATGGCTTGAAAGATTCCGCCCGATTATTTTAAATAGCAAATTAAAATAATATTTTATCGGCTACTGTAAATACAGAGCAATATATTACTGGAAGTGTCTTTACAGCCATCTGATTGACTTCTATGAAGTCGATAAATTTAGTTACCCAAACAAATTACACTACAGGCATATGTTAAATGGTAAAGCCATTATTTCTGGTCAGATAGTGATTGATAGCCGTGGAGTCAAAATTAATTCAGAGGGCGGAGATGCTATGACAGCGGTAGTTAACATCATGCTTTCGCTATGGCTGTTTTTTTTGCAGCGTAGCAGTATCAGTAGCTCTACTTTTGCCAGCTTATCTTCTGCGATATTAAAATAGCGACAACCTGCCCATATAGTCAATTGTATAGACCCGATTTTGGACGAAAGTAATTGCAATATTTAACAGATTGAGTGTTCCGGGAGACCATTTTGCAGCGTTCAGGCTATTTTTCGACAGCCCCGGCATAATAAATAATAATGTTTCTTCTTCTTTCCCCTGAAAAGTATGCACGGTACTAACACGTTTATCGATCCACTCAGTGCTGCCCGCCACTGAGTTTAGCTCTCTACCCAAAAAAAGCTTTTGATTGATGCTTTAGTGCCTTTAAACGGTAAAGTGCATTTTCAGCCAGACTAGGCCGTGTGCAGGCGTTCAGGATATTTCAACCGCTCTGATGGTGTCGCGGGGAAACTTCCGGGCGATAATCATCGCCGCCTGTACTTCCTGTATGGCGTGCTGTTGTTCAACGGCAATCATTCCTGTTCCGTCTGTTACCTAGCTGATCAGCTCTGCCGAAAGGGTTAGCAACTGTGTTATTCATTTCTGTTCCTCGTCCAGTAAGGGCGCTGGATTACTTCAAATCCCAGCCCCCATTTGTTATGTGATTTACACTGGTGGTAAGTATGAAGATCGCGGCGGAATACCCGATGTCTGGTATCGTGAGCTTCATCAGCCAGAATAAACAGCCTTACCGGATATCTTCCGCACTCTGCCGATTCGCTGACAGCAATAAAAGTGAACTCAGGAGTATCACCAAAATGGGATCTGAAACCCTCCCGATACATGGCTTCCTGCACGTGATACCTGAACTGATAAGTGGAGCGGCTCAGCCCGACAGTGAGGCCGCCGCCCAGTTACAGGAGACCTGAAAGACGGAAGCAGGATTTGCTAAAAATCTCGGGCCGGCTTACTGTGCTTTTAACAGCCTGGCAGATCCGGCTGACATTAGTAGCATTGATGAGATCGGCAACAACCCGATGGTTATTAGAATGCTGGTAAAGATTGGCGCTGAAATGCAGGAAGACACACCAGCGAATCACCAGCAACTGCACACAGAAGGACAGCAGACCATACGTAATCTAATAAAATCAGAAGCATACATCAATCCGAAACATGCCGACCATCAACAGGTATAACAGCGCGTAAGATCTTTCTATCAGAAAACTATGGCAACATATCTGTAGATTAAGAGGAATAAACATGAGCGATATAGAAATTGAACAGGAACCCAAGGCCAAAGGTAAAACCGCGCTGCGCATTACTCCCGACTACATAGAAAGCGTTATAACCGAGGAGTGTTACATTAATCCCCCTGATGATATCAGAAATTATAACGAACTGAGTGTGGATGGACAGAAGGCGCTTGCAGTGCTGACAATCTGCATCTTAGTGCTGAACAATGGTTTTATTGTAACGGGTGAGAGTGCCTGTGCCAGCCCGGAAGATTTTGATAAGGAGATTGGGCGCAAAGTTGCACGCCGCAACGCAGTAAACAAAATATGGGAGCTGGAGGGCTATCTGTTGAAACAAAGACTGGCAGAGCTTTGATGCAATTTAGTCGAAATTTCGTCCAGTCACTTAATCAATAATCAAACACAACACAGCCCGGCGAAGACGCCGGGCAACTGATCAATACCCGCGATGCGTAAGCGCCGTAACGCAAAGTGCAGACGAGGACCGGGCAGCCGATAACCCGCAACGCATTGAAACACGGAGTGACCTGCAATGTCCTTTGAACCCAATCAAAACATGATTACCGCTGCATTTGTTCAGCAGTTTCATGATTCTTGCGAAATTCAGTCCCAGTAAAAAGATTCACGCCTGCAAGGCACCATTAATGATCGCGGCAGCATCACAGGAGCATCATTCACCATCAATGACATGGGTACTATCGAGATGAATCAGATCATCACCTGCTTTGATGATACAAAATGGGACCTGCCGGAACCCGCACGGCACTGATGGCGGATTATGGCGTGTTTGCCCCAGTTGAAAAGCGCGACCTGCCCAAGCTACTCGCGGGCCCTATCTTCAGCTTGCGATATCAGCGGCTAACCGCAAAAAAGATGACATCATCTATCGTGCACTGCCTGGCGTAAAACAGAAAACAACGGAACTAATACGCCCGTGCCGTTACCTGCCTCGCAGAAGATTATTGCCGGTGGCTCCGGTATGACTAAAACCAAGCTGATTGCCGCTAAAGCCATGTTTCGCCGCAATGAGTGTGATGGACATAACGGCGAGGAACTTTATATCACTTACAACGCCGACATGCTTACTCAGATACTCAGCAACACCACCCTGACCAGTGCCGACTTTATGGCGGTCAAAATGCTTCAGGAAGGGGCAGTATCAGGTAAGTGGCTTGGATTTAACTGGATTGTATACGAGAAGCTGGTTACCAAAGTCGACGCCGGGAGGGGCATTGGTTGAACAGAGGCCAGATATTGCAAAATTGTGTTCATCATAATGGCGGGTGTCTGACCCGAAGCTGATCATTTAAGGTTAAAAAACAGCGTAACTAGGGCAATCTGTATGAGTGTTTCTTTTACGCAGTCAGTAATTCCAGCTGGGTGTACTTGGGCTATCTGGCAGCGAGTAAAATTAATGAAAACAGGCAGCTCATTAGTAAACGAGTGCTGCCGATGCTGTGTGCGTTGCATAGGATTGATGTGATCCTGTTCAATTCACATGAGCCCGCCAACAACCATACCCTAATCCTATCGCGGCAGAACAAGTAGCGTTGACTGGCAATCTGTCAACCAACTGGCAGGTCAGAATCATGATTTTCAAGAGGTTATAGGTAGGGTCGGTAATAATCATAGGGGAGGAATATATTCGAATCAATTTAGAGTAAGTAATAAGTTAAGAAATATTTAAATACGTATTATCCAGGAATGTTATTTATCTGTATTACTGCTGTTAATAGCAGCGGCATCTAATGCGTATTTAACCCAGCCTGTTACAGATTATTATGCTAATAGCCTTTCTTTTGCGCCCAGGCATAAAAAGTTCCGCCATCATTTTTAGTTGGTTTATTCGATAATCAGAATTTAACAGTTTACCGATAAACCAGAATGTAAGCACAAAATGGAAAAGATACTAGCTGTACTTAATAATGAGAATGATTTATATTCATAAATAAAAATTATTCTCATTGTAAGGTGGGTTATGCTGCATCTGCATTTGCACGCATCCATTTGCACGCATCTTTGGCTGCAAAGACTCCGATTTTTGGTTTATTAAATTCAGCTCCTAACCAGGGGATTGTGGAGATGATAGCCTGTGCAGGCTATGATTTCATCATTTTAGATATGGAGCATCTTCCTCACGATGAACCGCTTCTTAAGCACTGTATCGGAATTGCACAATCGTATCAGTGCGCACCGCTAGTTCGCCTCCCCTCACCCGAACCTAAGTTGATTGGTCGTGTGCTCGATATGGGTGCTCACGGTATTGTGATCCCCCAGGTAGAGAATGCAAATCAGGTTCGGGCAGTTCGTGATGCGATGCGTTTCCCTCCCGCAGGAAAACGCAGCATTACCGGCGGCAGTGTTACCGGTTTTGGTACTCTGCCACTGGCCGATTATATAGCGCAGGCAAATCAGGAATTGCTGCTGGTTCCTATGATCGAGACACCGGAAGGGGTCAGGGCGATTGCCGACATCCTCGCAGTCGAGGGAGTTAGTATGGTATTGGAAGGGGCGCTGGATCTGGCGCTCAGCGCTGGTGCAGGCCCGACCCCCCTGTGCCCGACTGTTTGCCAGCAGATCTGTCATGTGGCACAGCAGTGCCAGATTGCCGGTGTTCCATTTTGCGCCAATCCCAGAACTGAAGAACAGCTTCAGAGCTGGCAGCGGAAGCACATTCACGCCTGGTTGTGTGGCGAAGATCGTGGCTTTTTGTTCCGCGCGCTACGCCAGCGGCTTGGCGATATCAAAACGTCATCCATGTCTTATTCCGGTCTTAGCTGACCGGGCGAATCTCGTCTAGGGATGTATTATGTCATATTTATCACCATTCGTTATCGTCAGTCATGTTGTCAGCCACGCTGTGACAGAGGGGTTTATTCCTGCTGTTCAGCAACTCGGCTATCCGGTTGTTTTATTGACTGATCAAAAACGGGAACATAGTCGTGTTTTGTCAGGTGAGGTATCGGTTATTGAATGCGATGTTTTCAACCCCATGGCAATTCTGGATACTCTCACGGATAAAGGTATTTGTCCTGTTGCCATTTTCTCCAATAGTGATCACCTGCAAACGGCAACTGCTATTGTTGCCAAAACGCTGGGGCTGCCGGGTAAAGATTGGAAAATCTGTTACGCCGCTAAACAAAAATGGCAAATGCGTCAGCGGCTTGCCACATTAAATCTTCCCTCTGTCTGGTCCCGGCAATTGCTCCCCGGCTCTCTGCCGGATGCCAGCTGGCCATGGCCGCTGGTTGTTAAGCCCGTTCAGGGGGTTGCCTCAATGAATGTCAGACTGGCAGAAAACCCACAGCAACTGGCTGGCATAGTGAAATCATATGATTCACGTCAGACTTTACTGCTAGAGCAGTTCATTGAAGGGCCACTATTTACACTGGAAACGCTGGGCGATGGTGACAGTTTGATTGCCGTTGGAGGTTTTGACGTTGAACTCTCTGAGCCCCCGCACTTTGTTGAAACTGGGGCGAGATGGGAAGGGGAGTATGCATGCCGCTGGCGGCAGCAGGCGCTCAGCCAGTTACGCGAGTTTGGCGTGAAATTTGGTGTTTGCCATAGCGAGTTTATTGCCACACCGTCAGGACCTGTACTGGTTGAAATTAATTATCGCAGCATTGGTGATGGACGGGAGTTTTTGCTAGATAGCATTCTGCCATCGGGCTGGTTTACCCCAATTTTGCAGATATATTTAGGGAAGCCCGCTCCCACGGTCCTCCCTTCATCTGCCTCTGCTGTGATCCACTATGTGGTTGCAGAAAAAGAGGGAATTCTACAACAGCTGCCGGCTCCGTCCCCGGCTCCAGGCGTTTGCTGGCGGCCACTGAAACAGGCCGGCGACACTGTCCGGCTGACGCATTCAAATAAAGATTATCTCGGCGTGCTCTGCCTCCAGGCTGATAGCCGCTAGGAGTTAACGCTACTGGAACAACAGACATTGTCACAACTTAGTCAGGAAATCGTATGACAGATCAGGAAGAGTACATTACCCTGCGAATCATTAATGCCTGTATCAGAGAGGACGTGGCCTCGCTAATACATCGTGGTGAGATACGCCATGAAAGGGGTCAGTGCTGGCTGTATAATATGCACCTCGACATACCTCTGCGGATTCAGGTAGAACCTTGCAATTATATGCAGCCATGGCGGGCTGTAGCATCGCACTGGCAGGAATTACACGGTGATACCTGGCAGACGGGCACAGGTTATGCGACGTGGCTCAGGCGACTGATGCCAGACCAGAGTGAAGAGACCCGGCAGAGGTTTGCCAGTTATCAGGAGGAAGCTGATGCAGCCTGTAAACAGGGCGATCTCTGCCATCAAGCTTTTATGCTACTGAGTGACGATTTATCACGCCCGTTGCATTTGCGTAGCTGGGGTGAGCGTATGCGCCATGCCGAACAGATGGCTAGTTTTCTCGACCACCCTTTCTACCCTACTGCGCGGCCGAAATTTGGCTTTGATCTCAGTCAGATAAAAAATTATGCTCCCGAGTTTTGTTCTGTATTCAGGCTGCGCTGGCTGGCGGTTCCTGCGACGATGCTTACACTGACACGACCTGAACAACGGCCGCAGTGGTGGCCAGTTTTTAGTCAGGTGGGTTTACCGGAAACATTGCAGAGCAGCCATCATCTTATCCCAGTCCATCCTCTGACCTGGTCACAGCTACACGCGCTGCCGTCAGATATTATTCATGCTCCGAATGCCTGGCTTGAAGTCTACCCGACACTGTCAGTACGGACAGTGCAACTGGCAGACTGGCCTGAAGATCACATTAAAGTCCCGCTGGCAATGCGTACCCTGGGCCAGAAAAATATTCGTCTTATCAAGGCGTCCACTCTGTACGATGGCCAGTGGTTTGCAGACATTCTTCCGCAACTGGCAGAGTGTGATCCCTTGCTTAATCAGCGCTACCGTCATGTTAATGAAGCTTATTTTGGCCATGTAGGAGAGGAGAGGCAGCTCGCTTTTCTGGTTCGCCGTTATCCACAGGCTGTTGCCGAAGAGACCCTTGCTCCTGTGGCAGCGCTGGAGTCTAATCAGCAAAATGCGATTATCAGTTTTACGCCAGGCCAGCCTCCGTCGCTGGTTATGAAAGATAATGATGCGGCGCGACTGTTGATATCGCGCTTTGGTTCGGCCCGGCCAGATCTGCTCCCCGGAGTTTGGGAAATTAAGGACAAACGAATTCTGGCTGAAGATGATGTCGCTCTGGCTCAGATGTTTATCACCATCACGCTGCAGCTTGATATTGCTGCACTACTGGAAAATCTGGCGGAACGCGGACTACTGAATCGGGCGGAGGCTTATGAAATAGTGCGCTATTCGCTGTGCTGCACGCTGGATAATCTGGATAAACGGGGTACCGATACCTCGTTTGCCCGTCAGATGCTATTTGAGGCGCCACTACAGCCTGTGAAGTATCTGCTTTTAAGCGGCAGTCTGATGAACAAATCAACAACAGGTGTAGCAGACATCAATAAATACTATGGTCTAAGTGGCCCGAATTTTTTGTGTGAAGACGCTGTAATGTGCTCCTGCACAGCCTCCGCATCCACCAGCCACTTTCCGGAGGCCGCTGCTACCCTGCCGTGTAACCGTTAAAGGAATGAATGCATGAAAACCCAGTCTGTCGTCAGACCTGCTAACACATCTTCTGACCCCCTCAGAGATGCTGCCGAATTTGCTACTCTGACTGCATTACTAAATTGTTACATTCGTGAATTTGCCCGTCCTGCCAGACAAATCGCGATCCGTACTGAAGGAAATGTTCCGCAGGCGTTATTAACTGAATTTCTCAGCGGTGAAGTTATTACTATTGTTTTGAGCGCCAGTGAGCGGCTCATGGCAATACGTGCTGATCGCCGCAGTTTGCTTGACCGTTGTCGTTTTAACAGCGCGGTTTTTATTAAAGAGTATGCAAAGCCTTGGCGCATTCTTTCAGCCATGGATTCTATTGCGTTGTTACATCAGGAAATGGCCGCGCAGTTACAGCAGCCGATCAATCCTGAATTGTCAGAGCAGACTGAAAACAGCATCCAGGTAACCCAGATGTTTTTTGAAAACATTCCCCCGCCCCGGCCAGATAATTTTATTCGCAGCGAACAAAGTTTATTCTGGGGGCATCCTTTTCATCCTACTCCTAAGAGTCGCAGCGGTGTGGCGCGGAAGGCTTTACTGGCGTGTTCACCGGAAACCGGAGCGAGCTTTCCTCTTTACTGGTTCCGCATAGATGCTTCGTTGTTACAGTGGCAGGGCGATTTTCGGGTGGTCAGAATGCTCTCCGCGCTGTCCGGGAACAACCATAGTTATCCCTGCCATCCTTGGGAGGTACCGCATATTGTTGCGTCCCCCCTTTATCGGCAGGCACAACGTCAGGGACTCATAACGCCGCTCGGGCCACGAGGGCCACAATTTTTCCCTACATCGTCGGTAAGAACATTCTACCTGCCGGAACTGCCGTGGTTTTTAAAGTGCTCTATTCACGTCAGGTTAACTAACTGCGTCCGGAAAAATTCCTGGTATGAACTGGAAAGTGCTGTGGCGCTTAACCGGCTGTTAAACGATGCGTTTAGCCGCCTGGAAGTGATAACGCCTGGTTTTAGCATAATGAGAGAACCGGCAGCCACCAGCCTTGATTTCAGTGCTGTTGAGGGTGCTACTACAGGGGAGGTCAGGCACTTACAGGAGTGTTTTGGCATTCTTTACCGCACTAATTTTCCCTTTGGCACGTTGGCGGACTATCAGATTGAGTTGGCAGCTGCCTTATTCTCGTGGGGACGACTGGAAGAATGCTCAATTCAGTTAGTCATTTCCCATCTTGCTCATGCCCGTCAGCTGGCGCACGGTGAAGCCTGCCATCTCTGGTTTACTGCTTATCTTGATCTGTTGTTGCCTAGTGTGCTCGAGGCATTTTTCACAGAAGGTATTGTTTTTGAGCCACATTTACAGAATATCCTCATTGGTATGCAGGAAAATCTTCCCGTGCGGATATGGATACGAGACCTTGAGGGGACCAAGTTGCTGTCTGAACGCTGGCCATCCGCATCCTTAAGCGATATGTCGCAAAGAGCGAAGGAGTCTGTCTGGTATTCACGGTCGCAGGGCTGGCAGCGGATAGCTTATTGCCTGCTGGTTAACAATCTTTCTGAGGCTATTTTTTATTTGGCGGATGGTGACAGAAAAATAGAACAGCAGCTCTGGAGAGTGCTTTCACAACGCCTGGTTCGCTGGCAGCAGCAGCCTGAAGTTTCGGCAATTCTTAAAGGTGAACCGCTTCCCTCGAAAAATAACCTGCGCACACGTCTGTTAAAAGATGCCGACAGGCAGGCCAGTTATACGTATATCTCTCATCCACTGAGGGACCCGGCATGACTCCACTCATTTATAATGCGTTGTGCCAGTTACAGAGAGAACGTGCCGAACCGTTTTGTGGATACCTTTATGAGTTATCTGAGCTGTGTCAGCACATTGCTGGTATGCGCGCAGTACTCCCGCCGCAATGCCAGTTATTTTATGCTACTAAAGCCAATCCGGCAGCTGAAATATTACACACATTGTCACCGTGGGTGGATGGTTTTGAAGCCGCTTCTGGCGGTGAACTCAGCTGGCTGCATGAGCAGGTCCCGGGGCGTCCGCTGATATTTGGTGGGCCGGGGAAACTGCCAAAAGAACTGAGTATGGCTGTCGATATGAGAGTTGATGCCATTCATGTGGAGAGTCTGACAGAGCTGCAACGGCTGGAGGAGATCTGCGCCCGGCAACAGTGCCCTGTCAATATTCTGTTGAGGATGAATATTGCTGTTGCTGGAGTTGAGCAGACCCGGCTTATGATGGGTGGTAATCCGACACCTTTTGGGCTGGATGTTGCTGAATTACCCCAGGCGATTGCGAAAATTCGCATCAGTAACTGGCTGCGTTTGCAGGGCTTTCATTTTCATCTTATGTCACATCAGATTAATGTGCAGAGTCATCTGACCCTGATTCACCACTGTTTGCAGCAGGTGACTCACTGGTGTGAAACGTTTCGTATTCAGGTAAAAATGATCAATGTTGGTGGTGGTATGGGTATTAACTATTCCGATCCCCGCCGCCACTTTGACTGGGATACCTTTTGCCGCAGGCTTCGGCCCGTTACTGATGAGTATTGCGCAAAGGGGCTGATTTTGAGATTTGAGTGTGGACGCTATATTAGTGCGGGTTGTGGTTATTATGTTATGGAAGTAATCGATATTAAGCGTAATTTTGGTGAATGGTTTGCCATAGGTTATGGCGGAACCCATCATTTTCGGACCCCTGCTGCACAGGGGCACAGCCATCCATTTCGGGTTTTACGTCGCGGAGGGCAGCCTGCTGTCATTGAAAATCAGTTAGTGACCTTAGCGGGGCAGCTCTGTACCCCGAAAGATATACTAGCCAGGCAGCAGCCGATTGAGGAACTGGCCATTGGTGACTGGCTGGTATTTAGCCTTGCTGGTGCTTACGCATGGAATATTTCTCATCAGAATTTTTTGATGCATGCACCGTCGGAAATGTTCTGGTTGAGTTAGTTGTCTGGGCTGGCGTCTGTCAACAGGCAGTATTATCGATGCATTAGTGCCGTTGGGGCTCACTACCTTTTAATCTGATTTACTTAAAAGTGATGTTGTTTATGAATCGTATGTTATGTCTGTTTTTTTTCGTATTACTGGCCACTTTCCATGTACAGGCATCTGCGGTCACGGTGACAGACCTTGCTGGTCGTCAGGTAACGGTTAATGCACCAGTGTCCCGCATCATTCTGGCAGATAGCAGGATGTTATTGGTGATGAGTTTGCTCCATCCACAAGATCCCTTAAAAGGCATTGTTGTGTGGGATGATTCGTTACAGACTCGCGCCCCGGATATGGGGCGCTATTTTGCACAGTACTATCCGCAACTAAAACAGATACCGGTGTTTGCTAATCCTTATCGCAGCGATTTTAGTGTTGAGAATGCGCTATCGATGAGGCCTGATTTAATCGTGTTTGATATCGGAATTCTGACTAAACTGCGTGACAGCGGCAGTCTCGGGTTACTTGAGAAGAGCCATATTCCGGTCATATTTGTCGACTTACGCCAGAAACCACTTGTTAATACACCTGCCAGTATACGACTACTGGCAGAGGTCACAGGCCAGCGTAAGAATGCAGACCGTTTCCTTGCACGCTGGCACTTTCTACTGCAAAGAGTAGAGCAGCGCGTCAAAGATATTCCAGCGTCTGCGAAACCCGGGGTCGTATTTGAGAATCACGCTGGGATGACCGGGGACACCTGCTGCGCGGTCTTTGGGCGTGACAGTTTCGGACAGTTTATTTCTGCCGCTGGCGGGGAAAATATGATGGCTGGTATTGTTCCCCCTCATGGTGGTGATGTTAGTGCGGAACTATTGCTCTCCCGCCAGCCAGATTATTACCTGCTGAGTGGCGCCAACTGGGGAGAGTGGAGCAGTACTTCACTAGCGGTGCCACCGGGCTACGATGCCGACAGAGCGACAGCAATGCATCGGCTGCAACGTCTTCTTTCGCGTAATGGTATCTCTGCACTAGCGTCTGTCAGAGAGAAGAAGGTAATGGCTATTTATCACCAATTCTATGACAGCCCCTTCAATGTCATAGCACTTGAGGCGATGGCTAAGTTGTTTTATCCGGAGCTGTTTGCCGATATTGACCCCGTGTCAGATCTGAAGGCCATGTATCAGGATTTTACGGGTATTCCATACCGTGGCTTGTTTCCGCTGCAACCTGAATAACCATAAGCCCGTGGTGCTACCACGGGCTTATCTATGTTTATACTAATGATGTCAGAATGTATATTTCACACCGGCGGTCATCGACCGTCCCGGGGCGGGCTGGCGTCCCCACGGGCTGGTATCAATTCCCCTGAACCAGTAATCCCGGTTAAACAGATTGTTGACTATTATATAACCGTTCAGCACGTTCTTGCCCGACTTATACAAATCACGTCTCACCTCGGCATTCCATACCCAGTAGGAGGGTATCTGGCCTTTAGAACCGGTACTATCTTCTTCTACAGTATTGGCGACATCTGAGAAAGATTTGCTGAGGTAATAGCTTGCAAGGGTAAAGGTGGTGCCACGCCACTGATAGCTGCCGTCCAGTGTAATCTGATTGCGGGAAGAGTAGGGGACCCGCTTACCCTGATTCACACCACTACGCTGTTCGGCGTCCAGGTAAGCATAGCCCGCATGTAGTGTGAGCCCCTCTATTGCCTCAGGGCTCCAGAACGCTTCCGCTTCTATACCCTGATGGAGGGTTTTACCAATATTCTGGAAGATATCTGCAACGTTGTTGTATTCGATGCGATCTTTATAATCGATACGGTACCATCCAATATTGAGGCTGACATTTTTTGTCGGAGTATAGCGCACGCCACTTTCGTAGTTCCAGGCCAGTTCGGAGGTGACATCACCACCTTTAACAATCTGGGTCACCTGTGCGGGGCGCAGGCTTTTCTGAGTATTAGCATAAAGGAACCATTCTGGCGTCAGTTGATAACCGACTGTCAGGCTTGGCAGCCACTGGTTATCTGGTGCTGAATATCTGGTATCACTTTTTTTATCCCGGTATTTCTCGCTGACATGTTCATAGCGGACGCCTGGCGTGATGATCAGTTTGTCATCCAGCAGCTTTATCGCGTTGCTGACATAGCCAGCCCAGGCTTTATCATCAAAACCATAGTTGCTTACGAGTGTAGTATTGCCAGTTGTAAGTGTCTTTTCGCGAACCTGGTAGCCAATTTTTTCGCTGATAAAACGAGCCCCGAGGATCCACTGCTGATTTGCATTGTCTCCGTTAATATCCAGGCTCAGACGCGGTTCTGTACCCCAGACATCGAAATGACGCGGAGAGTTGCGGACAACATCAGCTGGCACTGCTGGATTCCATTGCTGTGTTGGCACCTTACTCATCCCAAAATGGAAGTCACGATCGGACTGGCTACCGAAGAAGGTCCAGTTAAATTCTGCAGAATCAATAAAACCTAGCGGATCCAGTAACTGGTTATAAACTGCGCTGTATCGTTTAGTCCGGCCGTCATAATTGTCCCAGGGGCGGGTGCTCTGGCGCCGATTATGGCGATAATCGGCAGCAGAGAGCGCACCGGCAAGATCGGCATGGGCATCGTAGTATTGATACGACAGATTTAGTGTGGTGTCCCGGTTAATATTCCATAATCCACGCACTCGTAGATTTTCAACTTTAGTCGCGCTGTGCTCACGAAAAGAGTTACCTTTTACCTGATTGGCTTCGATTTGCAGGCCAAAGTCATCGTTTAGCATTCCCCCGCTGCGCAGGTAGGTATCCCATAAATTACGTCCGTGGCCATAGAAAGTAGTACGCTGCGAGATGACATTCTGCCATTCTACTGGAATAGGTCTGCTAATGAGGTTAATCACTCCACCGACATTGTTCGGGCCGTACTGAACGGTCGCCCCCCCACGTACCACATCGATTCGTTCAATTGTGTCGAAGGTGACCGGAAACAAGGACATTCCCTCCTGGCCATAAGGCGCCAGCGCTAGTGGGATACCATCTTCTAAAATTTGCACCCGGCCGCTGCGGCTATCATTCAACCCGCGTATCGCAATTTGAGGGAGTATGCCTGTCCCAGTTTCATCCTGGATTTTGACCCCCGGCACACGCGTGAGTGCATCATCCAGCGTGCGGTTTGCTCCGTTTTCCAGTTGTTTATTAGTGATGACTGTGCGGTTGCCTGCCCATGTTTTTACCTGATCTGCCCGTGAGTCACCAAGAATATTGCCAGTTACCACTATAGTACCTTCTGTTGCCATAGCAGAACTATTGACCAGAATCAGAGCCAGCGCGTTGACCATTTTTGTATATCGCATTCCATATCCCCTGGATAATATCCAATTAAGACTAATAATTATTTTGATAAATATTATTATTATCAAATAAAGATGAATATTCTTACACATATGTTAACAACTGGGGAATAGCACAAATGGTGTACATTACCTGTTCTTACTGTCTATCTGTCTGACTGGGCAAATCAGCCGGATGAAGGCCCTGGGAGGGGGTGCGATGGATGAACCGGGCCACTGCTGTCCAGGTCAGTCAGTGGTCTGTTCAGGCAGGACTCAATCACAATTTCGGACTCATAACTACTGATTTTTTATGAACGAAGGAGTGGTTTTATATTTCTGTGTAATCAGAATCATATGAGAAACGCATTGGCTCGATAAACCGGAGGGGAAGATAACGATGCAGATTGCGCTTTTCGCAGAATTCAACAAAATCTGTGGCATGGCAGACGCCAGATTTTTCATATAAACGCTGTATCATATTTTCCACCGTGCGGGGAGAACGGTGAATAATGCTGGCAATAGCTTTACTGGTCATTCCCTGCAATTTCAGAAAGATCACCTCACATTCTTTTTCTGTAAAAAAGTCATCTGGCCTATTTAGTAACAACGAGCCGGGGAGTTTTCCCTTGATGAAGTCATTCGGGCTGTAAATTTCTAAAAATTTAACATGGTTAAGTATTCCCACAAGTTCTTTATTTTCATTATAAAGAGGAAGTTTTCTGTTAATAAAAGGGTAGGATGCTCCTTCCGGATGAATTTCAAGCATCCTGAGCTCTTTAAGTGGATTATTAATCATATGTTTATCTTGATTTTTCCACTGCTGCACTGCCTGTTCGTTCTGGTAAAGAGGGCACTGAACTTCTTCATAATATCTTCCTATTAATTCTTCAGATTTTTTGAGGCTTGAAAGTTTGGCATGAGACATATTTGCATAAACAATTCTCGAATCCAGACTTGCTATTACAATGGGATCAGAAAACAGATCAAAAACAGTGGTCATCATTTCAGGAAATCCGCTATATATTTGAGTATTCTTTTTCATATTGTTCCTTGACTGATTGCTGTAAATTAACCGAGGATAAATAAAAATCGTATCATATGACTAGCACAACTTATCATCATACGGTTTTAGTTAAACATGACAGGAAGCAGTAATGAAATTGAAAAGTGAAGTATATTGACTAAGCGTTGAACATTAGTGGATTGTGATTATTTTCTTCTCATCCATTTATGATGTACAAAATTATCCGAGAATAATCAGAAATGGATTTTCTGCAATTGTAATGAGACGTAGCAGAGATTAGCTTAATGATAAGATAAAATCGCAAAAATGTTATCAAAGGAGGTATAGATGATAATTAGCTGGCACAGGAATATTTCGATAATTATTTTCAAGAGATAAGTATGTTATAAAGAAATCCATCTTATTTTTAGATCGTCATATTTTTTATATGCTATCATTAATTTATATGGAAGTGCATAAGGCATTGTATTATAGATAATAAAATCAATAATATTAAGAATAATTCATTAATAGATCTATGGCATAGAAACTGTTTCTATACTATGAATGGTTGTTATAACCTTATCCTTCACTATTTTATAATGCTATGGTTTTATTATGAAAATTGCTGACTAATATTAATCCTCAACTATGTAGTTGTGGATTAATATTTCGTTGCGAAAGGAATATTTTTCGGACTAAGACATTCAGGAAGTCAGCGTTTACAGTAAGTTGTATTCACCCTTCCTGAATGTAGCAGGAGTATTTAGATGGATAAATCAGTTATCTGCTACCGCACATCGATAATCCTGAAGTTCGCCGGCAGAAGCCAGGTTCATATCAATAATTTTCAAATGATTGGCTAACAAAATCATTTCGCCCGCAGGGTTGACTACCAGCGCGAGACCATAAGTTCCAATACTATTCCCTTGCTTATCAGCATAGCGTTGTAATAACTTGAATGGATCCTCTTTCCTTAAGTCAGTACCGGCTAATTTTCTGGCCAGATACTGATGCCCTACCAGATTTTCACTTAAAGGTTTCCATGTTTGATCAATCTGACTCATCTCTTTTTGTAGTGTCTTATAAACTTTTGGGTTCAGGCAGGCCAGATGGATGTGCAGCTGATTTTGAGAGCGGCCATATTTCGAATTTATCGTTAATGCCAGCAACTGATCGTTGATTGGTTTGCCAAACTCTTCCGACAGAGCAGCCCGATTTTCCCATGCTTGATAAAAATAGGGTTTTACATTCTCTTGTTGAAGCAACGGACTTTCAATTCCGGTGATTTTATCGACAGGCATTATCAGATCATGATAAGGGCCTCTATTATCCTTAAACAGCACATAACGTTCAGTTAAATCAACCTTAGAACACGGGGTTGGATCATTGTTTTTTTGCTGATTAGGCACGCACTGCTGGCTGATGATCTGCCACAGTATATTGGGATTATCACGAGAAAAATACCACCATAATGTTAGCGCAATAATAATAATAACGAGAAAACATATAAGTAACTTAAAAAACTGCTTCATTATTATGACTCCTTATTGAAACACCTGTTAGCAACAGGCCAACAAGCATAAATCAGTTTTTCACATATAGAAAACTCTTATTTATATACGTATTGTCATAGCTTCGTTTAGAGAGTGTGTTTGAGCAATCATACGTGTGATCAGCAAAACAGGCTGGTTCTGCTGTACATGCTGGCCATCATGTATTTGTGGACTGATATCGCGCTCAGTTGCGCAGGGTTGAACCGGAGAATTTAGGTGATACTGTTTTACCAGGTGAGGGAGAGACGTACTGATTGTCACGGCCGGGATGATTTTAAAGATACGGCACAAAATCTGGCAAGCTCTGGGTATGGATTTCCGGATCGAGGTGCTCGAGCTATTGTTAACAATAATAGCCTCTTTAGATTTCAGGTCAATTTGGCTCCGGAGTTGTGGCAGGACTCTGTTTTTAAGGTTGATTATGCTTGTAGAGAATGGTGTCTGCCTGACGAGAGAGGCGATGATCCGGGTAGCTTTTGCTGCATGGTGCAACGCTTATTTTAGATCATCAGTATGCTGCGCGGAATAGCGGTGAGAGTACTAACGTGTTGGGACGGGAGATAGTGTGATTCGGTAATCTGGTTATAAATCTTTTTGCTAAAAAACGCCTGCCTGATAGTTGCCTGGCCCAGCAGCCAGAGTGAAATCATAATATAAGCATGAATATATGTTATAGATCACAGAATTTTCTGGGCCATGCGTTATAGATCTCTTTCTGCTACGAAAGTTGCTACTAATTCTACAGAAGCAGCTAACACCCGCGGAAGATAGAAGGTGATGAAGATAAAAGCTGAAGATGAGAGCTCGATTTCAATTGAGAAAATAGCAAAAACAGATTTAATGCCCGTTAAAACCGGGCATTTTCCTGTATCGCCATACCATTTTCAAAAATTAAAGGAGTGATCGAAAAATAATTTGACCATGCTGTATCCTGATAATAGTAGATTAGCGCAAGCGTTGTAGCAACAATCTGGTTGATCGTATGTTATGTGCCATCAATGAAACGGTTAGCCAGGTGCCGGAAAACATGTTGTCATTGTCTACAGGTATATGCATAGCGTCGCTGAAATGCCGGAATGGTTTTGGTAGAGCTCGCGGTGTGTGGTCATGCTTGTCAGAAAAACAATGCACTGGTGCAAGGTAGGGAGCAGTAACCTTTTCTTTGCATTGGGAATTCAGAAGGAGGGAATAAGACAGGCCTCTCACTTGTTACGGGTATACTCTGTTATATGGTGCCCGGAGGCGGAATCGAACCACCGACACGGGGATTTTCAATCCCCTGCTCTACCGACTGAGCTATCCGGGCAACGGGCGCATTTAACCTCATAAGGCTAAGGTACGTCAACGTGTTTTTACCCAAAACGTATTAATGGCAGGCTAACTGACTGTTATACAGACAATGCAGGTCAGGCTTAACTGAGATAAGGATGGATATGATGCATTTTAAGCCTGCTGGATTTACGTTTAACCAAAGGCCCTCTCTCTGTGACGACTGGTTGTTTTCTCGTCCTGCGACCATCAAGCCAGAATGCAGCTATTTGTCAGTGGAATAGTTCTTGACAGATATCCCCATAGGATAAAATGTTACTGGTCGGTGTTTATAAGCAGACATTCGCATTTATTTGACAAACTTTAATCGAAATAAAGATCATAACCCTCCTCAGCGAGGGGTTATTTTCAGCAGAGTGAACAATAACTTTTATCATATCCTTTCTAATAAAATACAATTGTATTCATAAAATAGTTTTTCAATACTGTTTTATAGCAAAAAAAGTTATGTACAGGTTATAGTTAATTTGTGAAGCAGGTCTATGAAAAAATAAAAGCATTATCTAAAATAGCTTGACAGGCTGATTTTTTATTATATAGAATCGATATGGTATGAATAATGAGGTTTGTTAGCTTGAAGCTCGTGGACTGAATAATTTATCAAGAGTAGTATCCTGCATTATTAGTGTTTTGTGAGTCTATTTGGTAAAGAGACATATCTTATTATCATTTTAAATTTTTTGAAAAAACAGGACAGAATAGATATTATTTGACATAATAAACATTCTCTGTTTTTTGCTATATTTTATTTATTTTCTGCGAATATGTCAGAAACTGATGTTTTATTGGCTTTTGCTATTTAGTGTGGTTTTTCGATTTAAACAGTTTGCTATTGATCATGATTCTTGTCTGAGCTGAATGTTAGTGAAAAATAACTGAAATTCATTATTTTCTGTTCTTATATAGACGGGCTGTTTTTATCCGATTTGCTATAAAAAGATCATGATAATAAGATAGGTAAATTATTGTATATCAGGCCAGAATGAATTAATAAAGTTATTT
>CAKZHC010000051.1 GCA_936920625.1 uncultured Enterobacteriaceae bacterium | reverse complement strand
TCTGAGCTGTCTGAGCTGTCTGAGCTGTCTGAGCTGTCTGAGCTGTCTGAGCTGTCTGAGCTTAGCTGACATATGATGGTTTATTTAACATGCGGGAAGCCTACGTTTTTCTCAGGCTGGCTTCTCAAAAGGATGATAATGATGAAAGAAAAGATTCAGACATACAGCGTTATTCCCGAAATGATGACGCGTGCTTTTGATTTTTTTTCTGAGTCCAATCGGCATAGTAAGCCCCGATTCGAGGATTCTGTACGCAAATGAGGATTCTGTACGCAAATATGGCTTTGGCAAAGCTTGCCAGTCTCAAAACTACTGATGAAATGGCAGAAAGATATTATGAAGAGGTTAAGTCTCCTCTTTATCAGAAAGAGCAGACAATAAAGTACTGGAAGGATCAGGACCAGTATATGCTTGATAATCCGCACAATACTCTCAGCATGCTTGAGATCCATCCAGACGGAGCGTCATGTCCTTACGTTAATAAAAAAGTGCCAATTTATAATGAAAATAATGAATATATAGGCACGATTAACCATGTAAAATTTCTAGAAATTTACCGGCCAAATGACTTTATTAAAGGGAAGCTACCCGGTTCGTTGTTACTAAACCGCCCGGATGACTTTTTTACAGAGAAGGAGTGTGAAGTTATCTTCCTGAAACTACAGGGTATGACCAGTAAAGTGATTGCTGAAACAATTAATCGCTCCCGCCGTACGGTAGAAGATATGGTACAAAATCTGTACGAAAAAGCGGGTGTCAATAGCGCCACGGATTTTGCCGAATTTTGCGAAAAACGTAATCTGCATCGTTATCTCCCTCAGCGATTTATCAATCCAAAACGCTTTTCATTTGAGGGATCAATTCAGATTGAAAATGATATTGTATTCTGAAACAGCGGGCCGGCAGGTTAGTGCGGGATGACTGACTAGTTTTAATCGTGAGTAAACTCCCACCTGTAGTCCGTTTTCAGGTCATGTCTGCCTCGTCAGAGAGTTAATTCTTAATTAGCGTTTCATTCTGATTATCAGCATGGCCAAATTTTTGGGTGATCGATAGTGCCGGCCGGGCAGATTTATATCTGCGTCGATACACGCCCGAGGTAAGTGATCAATTTATCCGGTCAGTTCAGGAGTGGCAGCCAGCATCTCCAGTTCAGGGCGGCTGATGATCTTACTATCAATTTTGACGTAGGCACTTTTTTCATCTGGTACGATAAAAACAGCAAAAACGCCGGCCTGAGACCTGAGCCTGTTTTCCAGCTCGCTGTAGTCTGACATATCATCCAGTATGATGCGTAAACTACTGTGGTAAGAGGGTTCATTCACTGTAAAACTTATCAAAAGCCAGAGTGCTGCAATTGCTGCTCCTGCCAGAAATACCACGTGCGGGGCATACTGACCATAAAGCCAGCCACCCAGACTACCGCCAATGGCCACACCAATAAACTGGCTGGTGGAGTAGATACCCATTGCACTGCCTTTATAGCCCACCGGGGCCTCTTTGCTTACCAGCGAAGGCAGAATGGCTTCCATCAGATTAAAAGCCAAAAAAAACAACTGTACACCAGCGACCAGAGCCCAGAAGTGATGACCCGCATGCCATAATACTATTTCAGCCATGAGTAACAGTGCGACACAGCTGACAAAAACCCGCTTCATTTTGCGTTTGACCTCCGCATAGATGATACATGGGAGAACTGCCACGAAGGAAATCAGCATGGTAGTAAGCCAGACCTGCCAGTGCTTGGATGCGGGAAAACCAGCCAGTTCTAACTGGCCGGGCAGGGCAACGAAACTGGACATCAGTAACATATGTAAAAACATAATGCTGATATTGAGTCTGAACAGTGACGGGTTTGTCAGCAACTGGCCCATGAAGCCCTTTACGATAGCCGATTCACGGTTTAGCAAATGATGGGGCGTGGAAGGCACTAACACCAGAGTGATGATAATACCGCTACCTGCCAGAGCAGCTATCATCCAGAACAGCGAGTGCAGGCCAAAGGCATGAGTGAACACCGGGCCCGCTACCATGGCAATTGCAAAGGTTATACCAAAGCTGATGCCAATAAACGCCATCGCTTTGGTGCGGTTTTGTTCACGGGTAAGGTCAGATAACAGTGCCATCACTGCCGCTGCGATAGCGCCGGAGCCCTGAAGAGCCCTGCCCAGAATAATACCCCAGATGCTGGTGGTAGTGGCTGCTATTATGCTACCCAGCACAAATAAAAGCAGTCCGCCGACAATCAGGGGTTTACGGCCAAGACGATCTGAAAGCAGCCCAAAAGGGATTTGAAATAACGCCTGTGTCAGCCCATAGATGCCGATGGCTATACCTATTAATGCCTCGCTTGCCCCTTGCAACGCCATACCATAGGTTGTGAGAACGGGCAGGACCATAAACATTCCCAGCATGCGTAGCGAGAAAACTGCGCCAAGACCCCAAACCGCCCGTAGTTCAGTTGGGGTCATTTTATGATCATTCATTGCAACCTCTCGGGATATCATTGTGCACTATTTTATGGGAAGAGGGGGCGGTGGAAAATATTAATTCACACAAAGTAACGATAGACAAGCAAGGAGGGCAACAGGGGCAACAGAGTGCGTCCCCCTGCGTTGCGATTCTGTTTCACCATGCCCTGGCTAATAATTCATGCGAGGGAGGCGTCATAGCGTCTACCGACATCATGACACTTAATGAGGTAATAGCCACAATGGAGAACATAAACAGTTTGCGAGCCCAGACATGGTCATCGTTGGCCGATTTATAACCCGAAATTGCCATGCCCAGCCACCAGACGCTGACCGCTGCTGCAACAGCCAGATATTTGTATCCTGCATAACCGCTCAGAGTCAGCATTAGTGTGGCAATCATAAAGGCCAGAATATAAAGCGTAATATGATGTTTTGCTGTGGGAATGCCTTTGACTACAGGTAATACTGGAATATTAGCGGCCTGATAATCTCTGAAGCGGAAGATGGCGATTGCGTAAGAGTGAGGCATTTGCCATAAGCTGAATATTGCCAGAAGAATTAAGGCTCCGGTGTCAAATTCGTTAGTCACCGCGCAATAGCCAATTACCGGCGGTGCAGCGCCAGAGAGACTGCCTATCAGCGTGCCATAAACCGAGTTACGCTTCATGTAGAGGCTGTAAATACCGACGTAGACTACAAAACCCATCACTGCAAGCCACATCGCCAGAGGATTGGCGCCCAGCCAGAGCAACAGAAATCCTGTAATACCTAGAACAGTGGCGTAAATCCGGCTGGCCCCAGGCGAGATAAGACCCTTAACCAGAACCCGATTTCGGGTTCTTTCCATTTTTCTATCGATGTCCCTGTCGATGATGTTGTTATAGACACAACCAGAAGCTATCACTAATGATACCCCTGCCAAAGTGGCAGCAAACAGGGTGTAGTTAATGTTGCCTCTGGAAGCGAGCAAAAATCCACCAACGACAGAAATCAAATTTCCGAAAATAATTCCCGGTTTAGTCACTTGAAGGTAGCGCTTTATCATAACCATAACCCGGTTAGTGGCCCATCATCATGTTTTCGTTGAGGTTCCACATAATCCACAGAGAAGCTATCACAATGATCAGAATGATGATCAGCGCGAAAACCATTGCGATCATATTCCAGCCACCTTCTGATTTGGTATCAAGATGCAGGAAACAGACAAGGTGAACAATGACCTGTACCACTGCACATATTACCACTACACCAATAGTCATTTCTTGTGAAGCCACTCTCTCCATAACCATCCAGAACGGGATTGTTGTCAGGATAATAGAGAGAATAAAACCCGCCATATAGGATTTCATGCTACCGTGTGAAGCGCCATGTTGATTTACAGAATGACTCATTACATGGCCCCCATTAGATAAACTACAGTAAATACGCAGATCCACACGACATCCAGAAAGTGCCAGAACAGACTCAGGCACATGATGCGGGTGCGGTTTGTGGCTGTCAGACCACGGGTAGCAACCTGGTACATCATTACCGCCATCCAAAGCAGCCCTGATGTTACGTGCAAGCCATGGGTTCCGACCAGAGTGAAGAAGCCGGATAAAAAACCACTGCGATTTGGGCCATAGCCTTCCATGATCAGCTTATGAAACTCATAGATTTCCATTCCGATGAACCCGGCACCAAGCAGAAAAGTCAGCATCAGCCAGGCATTAACGGTTCCTTTATGGTTATGGTTCATGGCGATGACAGCCATGCCATAGGTGATTGAGCTCAAAAGTAACAGGGCAGTTTCTACCGCGACAAAGGGTAACTCGAAGATTTCTCTACCCGATGGCCCACCGGCGGTGTTGTTGACCATAACAGCATAGGTTGCGAAAAGCGTTGCAAAGATAATGCAGTCGCTCATCAGATAGACCCAGAAGCCAAATATTTTTCTGGCAGCGGTCTCTTGTTCATGATGCGCATGATTTTCATGCGCGTTGTGGTGCTTAGTAAGAGTTTCAGTTGACATTATTCAGGCCTGCTCTGCTGATTTCGTCAAAGTGTTTTTTTTCAATCTGTTCAATTTCTTTGACCGGAACGTAATAATCCACATCATCATCAAAACTCTTGATGATCCAGGTAGCTAGAATGCCAATGAAACAGGCGATAAACAGCCACCAGATGTGCCAGATAGCGGCAAAACCGAACACAGTAGCGAGGGCTGCAAGAACAACGCCTGCGCCGCTATTCCTGGGCATGTGAATCTCTTCATAGTGCGCAGATGGTTTCCAGGCCACACCTTTTTCCTTCATATCCCAAAATGCGTCGCGTTCACTGACTTCAGGAATGACCGCGAAGTTATAGAAGGGAGGTGGTGATGAAGTTGACCATTCCAGTGTCCGACCACCCCATGGATCACCGGTAAGATCGCGGTTTTGGTCACGATCACGAATAGATACCCAGAACTGGATTAGCTGACAAAGGATACCACAGGCAATCAATGCAGCACCGACAGCAGCGACGACAAGTAATGGATGGAACTGCGGGTCGATGTCCTGACTTAAGCGGCGTGTCATCCCCATAAAGCCCAGGGCATAGAGCGGCATGAAGGCGACAAAAAAACCAATAATCCAGAACCAGAATGCCCGCACACCCCAGGACTCATTAAGCGTGAAGCCAAAGGCTTTCGGGAACCAATAATTAACGCCCGCAAAGCATCCAAAGACGACGCCACCAATGATAACATTGTGGAAGTGTGCAATCAGAAACAGGCTGCTGTGCAGGACGAAGTCTGCACCAGGTACTGACAGCAATACACCGGTCATGCCTCCCACGGTAAAGGTGACCAGAAAGCCAATAGTCCACAGCATAGGTGGACGCATTTCAATCCGGCCCTGATACATGGTGAACAACCAGTTGAATATTTTAACGCCAGTTGGGATAGCAATAATCATCGTCATGATGCCAAAGAAGGCATTAACGTTTGCTCCTGCTCCCATGGTAAAAAAGTGGTGTAGCCAGACCAGAAATGAGAGCACGGTAATGGCGATAGTAGCCCATACCAGCGAGGTGTAGCCAAATAGGCGTTTTTTGGAAAAGGTTGCTGTCACTTCAGAGAATACCCCGAACACCGGTAGCACCAGTATATACACTTCAGGATGGCCCCATATCCAGATTAAGTTAATGTACATCATCATGTTACCCCCCATTTCATTGGTAAAGAAATGGAAGTCGAGGTAACGATCCAGAGCTAACAGGGCAAGAGTAACGGTCAATACTGGGAACGCTGCAATAATCAGAACATTGGTACAGAGCACGGCCCAAGTGAATACCGGCATTTTAAACATACTCATGCCTGGTGCACGCATTTTGATGATTGTGACGAAAAAGTTAATACCGGTTAATGTGGTACCGATACCTGCTAATTGCAGGCTCCATATCCAGTAATCAACTCCCGTATCAGGGCTGTACTGGATGCCGGAGAGGGGTGGATAAGCCAGCCAGCCGGTCTGGGCGAACTCACCCACTACCAGTGACAGGTTAACCAGAATAACGCCAACAACAGTGAACCAAAAACTGACATTGTTGAGAAAGGGATAAGCTACATCGCGTGCGCCGATTTGTAGCGGAACAACCAGATTCATCAAACCTATGACCAGCGGCATTGCCACGAAGAAAATCATGATGACCCCATGCGCGGTAAAGACCTGGTCATAGTGATGAGGTGGCAGGAAGCCTCCCCCCTCAGATGCCAGCACTTGCTGACTGCGCATCATTATGGCATCAGCAAATCCGCGCAGCAGCATGACTAACGCGAGGATGATGTACATAATGCCCAGACGTTTATGGTCGACGGTAGTAAACCACTCTTTCCACAAATACTTCCATTTGCCGAACCAAGTGATAGCGGCGATGATTGCCAGGGCAACAACGACGATGCCCGCGACCGTTACCATGATGATGGGTTCATGGTATGGGATAGCATCCAGTGATAATTTTCCAAACATTGTATTTATTCCTCGGCTCCCGCGTGAGTAGTGTTACCCATGGCCATACTCTCGTGACCATGCATGGCCATGTTTTCTCCGTGGCCCATAAACTTTTCAATAATATCTTTGAATAATGCCGGGCTGACACTAGAGAAGAATTCAACCGGATGGTTTTCACTGGGGGTTGCAAGCTTTTCAAAGTCATCCATTGAGTTGAGTTTATTGGGGGACTTCTTAGCTTTGGCTACCCACTGTTCAAACGTTGCGTTGTCTGGAGTCGCAATCGCTTTGAACTTCATGCCTGAAAAACCACGACCGCTGTAATTTGCTGAAATGCCATTGAAGGTACCCGGTTGATCTGCGATCAGGTGAAGCTTAGTCTGCATTCCGGCCATGGCGTAGATCTGACTGCCTAATGTCGGAATGAAGAAAGAATTCATAACGGTGTTGGAGGTAACACGAAAATTCACTGGGGTGTTGGCGGGAAAAGCCAGTTCATTGACAGTTGCAATGCCCAGGCTGGGATAGATGAACAACCATTTCCAGTCTAACGCAACCACATCGACTTCAATTGGCTGGACATCAGAAACCAGTGGCTTGTAGGGGTCCAGAGCGTGGGTCGATTTCCACGTCAGAATGGCGAGAAATACAATGATAAGGATGGGAACAGACCATACCACCGCTTCGACTTTATTGGAGTGAGACCAGTTTGGACTATATTTTGCACTGGTATTGGACGCCCGGTATCTTCGGGCGAAAAAAATAGCCATTGATATAGCAGGGATAACGACGATTAACATCAGACCAAAGGCCGTGAGTATTAGTGAACGCTGTTCCAGTCCAATTTGGCCTTTGGGATCTAGTAATGCGCTATTACAGCCACTTAACAATAACGTACCTGCAATTAATAACAACATCCCCAAACTTTTATTGTATTTCCTGAGTCTCATTTAACGACCTCAATGACAAGGGCTCTAATATGTCGTCCTAAGTGTAGTTTTATTTTACGGGAAGGTTTCGACACTGTAAACCAAAGGAGGAGTATGTAAGAAAAGCACTGGCATCTTTTGCAATCACTGTCACAGATGATTTTTACTTCATGGGGGTCAGTCTGTAAAAACACAGCTTTTCTATCAATTTTAATCAGATAGATTCAGCGTAAATTTTAAAAATAGCAAATTTTTCATCCCGGTCAGAACGCATTAAAGGGTTAAAAATCGATCATCATCACAGTGATAAATGTTATATAAATTAACATGTATTGTTTGAATTTTAGACAATGAAAGACAAATAAGTATGCGTAATAATCTGATAATAGTCCGATGTTAATCATGTCAGCAAAGTAAAATTCTATCAGATATTTTTTGATCAATTATAATTGCTGATGATTGATATTTATCATTCTGAACTCGTCTGTGGTAAATAGCGCAGGGCAAATATATCGAGCAATACGCCTAAAGCAACACCTGAAAGCAACAGTGCTACACTGATTTCAAATAGCCATCCAGTTGATAGTGTCTGTGTGATAATCGTTGTTTTAGTAGCAGTAAAAAGTAGCAGCCATGCGATCAGGATCGCAGCTCCGCTCCATATCAGATTTCGCGTTAGCCGATACCAGGTACTGAAATACTCTCGCTGCAAAAATCCTGTTTTCTCCCTGAGTTGGCTAAAACTTTGCTTCCCCGCAGCCAGTAACAGTAAACCAGGAATGGATGCCAGCACCGCTATAGTATAAAGCGTCGGCCAGCCCCAGCCAGCAGCTATCCAGCCAGCTACGGGGCCCACATAGACCCGGCCAAAGGAAGAGAGAGCAGAGAGCAGGGCGAATTGTGTCGCAGAAAAGGACTTATTGCAAAGTGCCATTATCAGAGCGACGAAGGCAGATGTGCCCATGCCTGAGCACAGATTTTCGATAGCGACAGCGATTGCCATACTCCACAGATGCGGTGGGGTAACGGCCAGCAGCCAGTAACCGATATTTGAAACTGCCTGTAATATGCCAAATAGCATTAATGCCCTATATAGGGAAAGTTTTTGCATCAGGACACCACCAAACAGCACCCCGACGATAGTTGCTGACAATCCCAGAGTCTTATTGATAAACCCGACCTGGCCTGGGTCGAAGTTCAGTCCTTTAAGCAGAAACAGAGTAGTCAGGCTGGCAGCGAAAGCATCTCCCAGTTTATAGAGAATAATCAATGATAGCATCAGCCAGGCGTTGTTACGGCTGAAGAAATCTTTGAGTGGTGTTATTACGGCTTCACGAATTGTTTGCGGCGTCTTCGTCATGAGCACGGGTTCAGGTGCCATCAGCGTGGCAATCACACCGGGCACCAGCATCAGTGCCATCAGCCAGTAAGTAGCTTGCCAGCCGAGGTATCGATCTGCCAGCCAGAGTGCAAGGCCGCCAGAAAACATCATTGCAAGCCGGTAACCAAGCACAGTAACCGCTGCTCCCGTGCCGCGTTGTTCGGGTGGCAGTAAGTCTGTTTTCCACGCGTCAAACACAATATCCTGTGAAGCTGAACAAAAAGCAACCACTGCTGCGATGAAGGCAAGCATTACAAGATCTCGCGCTGGCTGCAATGTTCCCATTGCTGCAATACCCACAATCAGCAGTAGCTGGGTTATCAGAAGCCAGCCACGGCGTCTGCCCAGAAACGGTGGTGTATAACGATCCATCAGTGGTGACCATAGAAACTTCATCACATAGGCTTGCCCCACCAGGGAGAAAAAGCCTATGGTTTTGATATCAATATCTTCAATAGACATCCACGCCTGAAGCGTTCCTGAGGTAAGAGCTAAAGGCAGGCCTGAAGCAAATCCAAGTACTAAAAGCAGAGCGGACTGACGCTGAGTAAAAATTTTCAGATAATGACCGAACATTAAGGCTCCAGAGAACTAAACCCGTTTCCAGAGCCGTGCTGAGTATGGCTTAACGGGCATTTTGTTTAATAAAATCCTCAAAAGAGGTGTCAAGCGCCATATCGGTAATAATACCGCTGAGTGTAGTATTGACAGCATTAGTGATTTTCTCATTAGTTACTGCAAAAACGCCCTCTTCGCTATAGGTTTGACGATAATTTTTTATCTGTTTCTTGCCATTTTTACTGGTAGCAATAATTGCAACGTTGGCATTGGTGGTAATAGTATAACGAAGGTTGCCTTGTGTGACATTCGCATAAAGTTTGTTAATCACAATTTGTAAGTTAATCTGGCTCCTAGGCCCGATTAAATAACCCCGAGCCTCCATTTGTTTTTCCAGTGCCTCCCGCAGCAGATAACGCAGATCGCGTGAAGCTGAATAAGTGATAAGATGACCATCAAAATTCAACTTTGCTATTGATGACTCAGTGCGCCGATCTACGCCAGTAATAGTGACAGTTTCCCTTCTGAAACTGTGGTCTCCCGGTGGTAATTGAATTTTCGGATTAATGATTAGAACCGTATCTTTACTCATGCATCCTGCCAGAAAGAACGCGGTTAACAAAGGCCCAGCCAGTTTTTTTAGCATAGTTATTATCTCTGAATGTATATGTGTATTGCTGTTAAAGCGGTGGCCATCATATCATCACCTGTGGTAAGAGAAAGCCTTAGCTATGCACTAACTATCATCGGGCTCCGGGCTCAGGTTGTGCAGCTAGTGAGAAAGGGGATTCTGACTTGTCTTTTGCTGCTAATTGCTTATAAGGGTGTTGTTTTAGCCATTAGGGTATTTTTTTAACTCTGCTCTAGCCGGTCAGTTATCAATACGAGCCATATTATAAATCATAAAAAACCCAGAGTTTTATTATGTTGGACGAGGATGGAAAAAATGATTCGTGAGAGAATTGCAGAGAAATTAAGGGAGGCTTTTGATCTCTTTCATCTCGAAGTGCATGATGAAAGCTATCGTCATGATGTGCCTGCGGGTGCACAGAGTCACTTTAAGGTAATAATAGTTAGTGATAATTTTCTGGATAAACGCATGCTACAGCGGCATCGTGCGGTTTATCATGTGCTGGCAGAAGAGTTGGCTGGCAGTATACATGCACTGGCACTACATACTTACACCAGTCAGGAGTGGAATGGATTACAGGGAACCGTTCCTGCATCACCGAATTGCCGGGGGGCCGGAATGCTGGTCTGAAGATGTGCTAATAGAACCCAATCACTTTTGAAATATTTTGTTTTTTTAGGCAGACACAGTTTCTTTATTTGGTCATTACCGGGTGTACAAATGTTGGTAACCTCCGGCCTCGACGTGCAGAAGTGATATCGCTATAATGCCGCAACTTTTTATTGAGGATGTCTTCGGGACGCTCCTGATGACCGGTATCTGCGCCTGAAAATTAGAGGCCGCCCCGGTTACCAGAGGATGATGAATCGGTTTGCTATCAGGCCATTCGCCATTTAAAGTTGACCGGGCAGGTGATTTTTTTGAGGTAATAAAATGCAAGTTTCACTGGAAACGACACAGGGTCTTGGGCGTCGCGTAACCATCACTATCTCTAATCAAGTGATTGAGGATGCGGTTAAAAGCGAATTGGTCAATGTTGCGAAAACGGTAAGGGTTGATGGATTTCGCAAGGGAAAAGTACCAATGAACATTGTAACCCGTCGTTATGGTGCTTCTGTTCGTCAGGATGTGCTCGGTGATCTTATGCAGCGCAACTTTGTTGACGCTGTTATTAATGAAAAAATCAATCCGGCAGGGGCACCAAATTATGTGCCAGACGAGTACAAAATGGGGCAGGACTTCACCTTTTCAGCAGAGTTTGAGGTTTATCCTGAAATCAAGCTTAATGGTCTGGAGTCAATCACGGTAGAAAAACCGCTGGTCGAAGTGACTGATGCTAATGTTGATACTATGCTGGAAACACTGCGCAAGCAGCAGTCGGGCTGGAAAGAAAAAACGGGTGCGGTAACCGCTGAAGATCGGGTTACTATTGATTTCTCAGGTTTCATCGACGGTGAAATGTTCGAGGGTGGTAAAGCGTCTGATTTCATACTACCCATGGGGCAGGGGCGAATGATTCCGGGTTTTGAAGAGGGGATTATTGGCCATCAGACAGGAGAAGCCTTCGACATTGATGTTACCTTCCCCGGCGACTATCATGCTGAAAATCTTCAGGGTAAAGCGGCAAAATTCCAAATCACCCTGAAGAAAATAGAAGAACGTGAACTGCCAGAGCTTACTGAAGCGTTTATTAAACGTTTTGGTGTTAAAGATGGTTCAATTGAAGGGCTGCGCGCTGAAGTACGCAAAAACATGGAGCGTGAACTGAAAGGTGCGGTACGGAATCGCATAAAGTCTCAGGTTATTGACGGGTTAGTAGAGGCTAACCTCATTGAGGTACCAGATGCGCTAGTTCAGGGCGAGATCGACATTTTACGTCGCCAGGCAGTCAAGCGTTATGGTGGTAATGAGCACAGAGCTCAGCAGCTACCGCGTAATTTATTTGAGGAACAGGCAAAGCGCCGGGTTATGGTTGGTTTGTTATTAGGCGAAGTTATTAGCTTGTATCAACTGAAGGCGGACGAGTCGCGCATAAAAACCACTATTGAAGAGATGGCATCAGCTTATGAAGATCCTCAAGAGGTCATTGACTATTACGCAAACAATAGTGAGATGATGAACAATGTGCGCAATATCACACTTGAAGAGCAAGCGGTTGAAAAATTGCTGGAAAAAGCAAAAGTAACTGAAAAAGTGACTAATTTTCAAGAACTATTGAACCACAAGACACGGATGTGATAGCACCTTTCTGCATCATTCCTGAAGCCCGTTACCGTCGGTCGTGCGTTTTTTCTCGTAAGTCCGGCAGGTATATCCCGTTTACCAAGTGCTGAGGTTGACATAGTTAGCTACAAAATCAACGTTAACTTCAGCGACTGAGCGCAGCATAGTAATTTTGGCGCAAAACAGTGAGTAAAATCAGGATGAAACCTTGATCTGGGCTTAAACTCCCGATTGGGCTAACACAGAATAAAAAAGTAGGGGATAGGGATGCACGGCAGTTCTGGAGCGTAGTCTGTCAACTAATTGCTATAGTAGTAATATTTAAAATCTGAAGATCTGAAGAATAGCTGGCTAAGTTCAGAGCTGAATAAGCTTTTGATGTTATCTGGTTATGGCCGGGCCGCGGTTGAGTGGAACAGGTGCTACTGATCGCTAGGGTGGCGATCTTATTGTTTCCCTTAATCGACAGAAAAAACATATGATTGAAGAAGTTAGAAAATAGCATCCAATAAAATTTAAACGAAACTGAAACAGTCTGATCTGCTTTTCTGATGATATTAAGGGCGACTGGCCATTTCAAATCATAGTGTGAATCCTCTGATTCAAGTAAAATCGGTAATAAATTATTCAGGAGATGGAAAATGTCATACAGTGGCGCACGTGAACAGAAGATTCCTCAGATGGCGTTGATACCGATGGTAGTCGAACAAACTTCGAGAGGAGAGCGTTCTTACGATATCTATTCACGGCTACTGAAAGAGCGTGTGATTTTCCTCACAGGTCAGGTGGAAGATCACATGGCCAATTTGATTGTTGCTCAGCTGCTCTTTCTGGAAGCGGAAAATCCGGAAAAAGACATTTACCTGTACCTCAATTCTCCTGGCGGTGTTATTACCGCTGGCATGTCAATTTGTGACACCATGAAGTTTATTAAGCCAGATGTCAGTACAATCTGTATGGGGCAGGCTTGTTCAATGGGCGCTTTTTTGTTAACGGCTGGAGCAAAAGGAAAACGTTTCTGTTTGCCCAACTCCCGTGTGATGATTCACCAGCCATTAGGCGGTTATCGGGGGCAGGCTACTGACATCGAAATTCATGCCCGCGAAATTTTGAAAGTAAAGCAGCGCATGAATGAACTTATGGCAGAACATACAGGACAACCTATCGAAGTTATAGAGCGGGATACTGAACGTGATCGTTTCCTCTCTGCTACGGAAGCGGTAGAGTATGGCCTGGTTGATTCTATTCTGACACACAGGGAGTGACCGCAGAGTGACGTATTTTGGCTATAGTTACAGGTTATTTCGAAATAACAGATATTGGATATTGAGTGCTGTTCTTTTACGATCCCCTCGCTTTAGCTGGTGAATAAAGACTACTGATGAGGTTTGCAGATGACAGATAAACGCAAAGATGGCTCAGGTAAGTTACTTTACTGCTCCTTTTGTGGTAAAAGTCAGCATGATGTGCGAAAGCTTATCGCCGGACCCTCCGTATATATCTGCGATGAGTGTGTGGATCTTTGTAATCATATTATTCGCGAAGAGATCAAAGAAGTTGCACCACATCGCGAACGTAATGAACTACCCACGCCCCATGAAATCCGTCGTCATTTGGATGAGTATGTTATTGGGCAGGAACAGGCCAAGAAGGTACTGGCTGTAGCAGTATATAATCATTACAAACGATTGCGTAGCGGTGACGTCAGCAATGGTGTTGAGCTGGGCAAAAGTAACATTCTACTTATCGGTCCTACAGGAAGTGGTAAAACGCTGCTGGCGGAGACGCTGGCACGAGTGCTGGATGTTCCCTTCACTATGTCAGATGCTACTACCCTGACTGAGGCGGGCTATGTAGGCGAAGATGTTGAAAACATCATCCAAAAATTGCTGCAAAAATGTGATTACGATGTGCAAAAGGCACAGCGTGGAATAGTTTATATTGATGAGATTGATAAAATCTCGCGCAAATCAGACAATCCTTCTATTACCCGTGACGTCTCTGGCGAAGGTGTTCAGCAGGCCTTACTCAAGCTTATTGAGGGTACTGTGGCGGCTGTTCCTCCACAAGGTGGTCGCAAACATCCACAGCAGGAGTTTCTGCAGGTGGACACCTCGAAGATCTTGTTCATTTGTGGTGGTGCGTTTGCCGGACTTGAAAAAGTTATTTCTCTGCGTACTGAGTCAGGTTCCGGAATCGGCTTTGGAGCGATAGTGAAAGGAGAGTCGCAGAAGTTTGCTGACAGTGAACTGCTAAAACAGGCAGAACCAGAAGATTTGATTAAATTTGGTTTCATTCCAGAGTTTGTTGGCCGTCTGCCAGTAGTTGCGACACTTAACCAGTTAAATGAAGAAGCATTGATTCAGATTCTACACGAGCCGAAAAACGCACTGACTAAACAGTATCAGGCTCTGTTCAGTCTTGAAGGTGCTGAACTGGAATTTCGGGATGAAGCGCTTGAAGCTATTGCAAAGAAAGCAATGGAACGTAAGACAGGGGCTCGGGGTCTGCGTTCGATCGTCGAAAATGCTCTTCTCGATACTATGTATGACCTGCCTTCTATGGAAGACGTGGAAAAAGTTGTTATTGATGAGTCTGTAGTTGAGGGGGAATCTGCCCCGTTACTAATTTATAGTAAGCATGGAACACAACAGGCTGCGGGTGAATAGACGACCCACCTGATTAAGTAAGTGCTAAGGGGGAGATCTTTTCCCCTTTTTTATTCTTCTGCTGTCTTTCTGCCATCTGGGACATTGAATGTCTGATAATCATCCCCATATACCAAAAAAATAATGCGGGGAGACACTGTGCGTATTGTGCAGAGTACCGTAACCTGGCGGAAATTAAACTAAAGAGAGAGCTCTATGAATCCCGAGCGTTCTGAACGCGTTGAAATCCCTGTGTTACCGTTGCGTGACGTGGTGGTTTATCCGCACATGGTAATTCCACTGTTTGTAGGTCGTGAAAAATCAATTCGCTGTCTGGAAGCAGCGATGGATCATGATAAGAAAATTCTGCTGGTCGCGCAGAAAGAGGCTTCAACGGATGAACCTGACATCAGCGATCTTTTTTCAGTAGGTACCATCGCTTCCATTTTGCAGATGCTAAAGCTACCCGATGGCACTGTTAAAGTTCTTGTGGAGGGGCTGGAACGGGCGCACATTACTACGTTGACAGATAATGGCGACCACTTCTGTGCTATGGTGGAAAATCTGGTTTCACCTGATATTGAAGAACGTGAACAGGAAGTACTAGTCCGCACGGCGCTTAATCAATTTGAAGGCTACATCAAGCTTAACAAAAAAATTCCACCCGAAGTGTTGACCTCCCTAAGCAATATTGACGATGCAGCACGCCTGGCTGATACCGTGGCTGCGCATATGCCGTTAAAACTGGGGGATAAGCAGTCGGTATTGGAAATGTCAGACGTTAATGAACGTCTGGAGTATCTGATGGCGATGATGGAATCAGAAATTGATCTGTTGCAGGTAGAAAAACGGATACGTAATCGCGTCAAAAAGCAGATGGAGAAGAGCCAGCGCGAATACTACCTCAATGAACAAATGAAAGCTATTCAAAAAGAACTAGGCGAAATGGATGATGCGCCGGATGAAAATGAAGCGTTAAAACGTAAAATCGATGCGGCAAAAATGCCGAAAGAGGCGCGAGAAAAAGCAGAAGCCGAGTTACAAAAACTGAAAATGATGTCATCCATGTCGGCCGAAGCAACGGTGGTACGTAGTTACATAGACTGGATGGTCCAGGTACCCTGGAATGCCCGCAGCAAAGTGAAGAAAGATCTGCGAAAAGCACAGGAAACACTCGATACTGATCACTATGGTTTAGAACGGGTAAAAGATCGAATTCTTGAATATCTGGCTGTGCAGACACGGGTCAGTAAAATTAAAGGACCTATTCTTTGTTTGGTAGGACCGCCGGGCGTGGGGAAAACATCACTTGGACAGTCTATTGCCCGTGCGACAGGGCGAAAATACGTACGCATGGCACTAGGTGGAGTTCGGGATGAAGCAGAAATCCGCGGACACCGCCGTACTTACATAGGTTCTATGCCAGGTAAACTCATTCAGAAAATGGCAAAAGTAGGAGTTAAAAATCCTCTGTTTTTGCTGGATGAAATTGACAAAATGTCTTCGGATATGCGCGGTGACCCGGCATCAGCTCTGCTGGAGGTTTTGGATCCTGAGCAAAATATCGCTTTCAATGATCACTATCTTGAAGTGGATTACGATCTTTCGGACGTGATGTTTGTTGCAACGTCCAACTCCATGAATATTCCGGCCCCTTTACTGGACAGAATGGAAGTGATTCGGCTTTCGGGATACACCGAAGATGAAAAACTCAATATTGCCAGAAAGCATTTGCTTCCCAAACAAATTGAGCGTAACGCACTGAAAACGGATGAGATCAGTGTGGACGACAGTGCCATCATTGGTATTATTCGTTATTACACTCGTGAAGCCGGAGTACGTAACCTTGAGCGTGAGCTTTCTAAGTTATGCCGTAAGGCTGTAAAAACGTTATTGATGGAAAAGTCTGTTAAGCAGATCACTATTACTGGTGATACGTTAAAAGACTATCTTGGTGTTCAGCGTTTTGATTATGGGCGTGCAGATAGCGAAAATCGCATCGGGCAGGTGACAGGATTAGCCTGGACTGAAGTAGGTGGCGATCTGCTGACCATTGAAACCGCCTCTGTGCCGGGCAAAGGTAAGCTGACTTATACCGGTTCATTGGGAGAGGTAATGCAGGAGTCTATCCAGGCAGCGTTGACCGTAGTGCGAGCCCGTGCTGAAAAGCTCGGTATCAATAATGATTTTCATGAGAAGCGGGACATTCACGTACATGTTCCAGAGGGAGCAACACCTAAAGACGGCCCAAGTGCAGGGATTGCCATGTGTACAGCGTTGGTATCCTGCCTGACTGGTAATCCGGTACGTTCTGATGTGGCGATGACAGGAGAGATCACATTGCGGGGTCAGGTCCTGCCTATAGGTGGTTTGAAAGAAAAGCTACTGGCAGCTCACCGCGGAGGCATTAAAACAGTGCTGATACCGCAGGAGAATAAACGGGATTTGGAAGAAATTCCGGATAACGTTATTGCCGATTTAACCATTCATCCTGTAGACAGGATTGAGCAAGTATTAACACTGGCTTTGCAAAATGCGCCCTATGGAATACAAGCTACTCTGGTATAATAACAATATAAAAAACAAAATAGCATTAAATTGAAGCTAGTAAGTAAAAACGTACTTGCTAGTTTATTTTTGTGCCGTTAGTTTAAACCCTTCGGTAACAGATTAACCATTTAAAGTCTGGTTAATTTCATAAAGAATTGCCTGAAAATTAACGCGCAGTCGCGCTAAACCTGTTACTTAGTCGGTGTTAATAAATAAGAGGATAAATAGCGTGAATAAGTCACAATTGATAGATAAGATCGCTGCTGATGCCGATATTAGTAAAGCAGCAGCTGGACGTGCACTGGATGTTTTTACAGCCTCCGTTTCTGATACTTTAAAAAATGGCGGTGATATTGTGGTCGTTGGGTTCGGTACTTTTTTGGTACGTTCGCGTAAGGCACGTACCGGACGTAATCCGCAGACAGGCAAAGAGATCACTATCCCTGCCAGAAAAGTTCCAGCATTTCGCGCAGGAAAAGCGCTTAAAGAAGCCGTTAAATGAGAGCATTCTTATCCTCGCAGCCTTAGCATTTTATGACTAAGTGAGGATCATAGTTATCTTGTCAAGTATTATATAAGGCACATCAAAAAAGTGATGTGCCTTTTTATTTTATCTGGCAGTGACACCTCTCTTTGTAGTGTCATATCATATGTGGAATTAAAAACGTTATCGGGGCGTCAGATAAATTTCAGGAGCTGCCGGCCTTGACTGTTAAGATTTACTTTCAAACTATAACGGAGTGGTGTCATCCCATGATGGACAATCTACGTGCGATGTCAGGGCATATAGTGCTCAAAGTTCTACTAGGTGTGATTATTCTAACATTCGTGTTAACTGGCGTGAGCAATTATTTGCCGGGCAGTCATCCTGATTATGCCGCAAAAGTCAATGGCGATAGAATAAGTCGCGCGCAACTTGACCAGGATTTTACTGGTCAGCGTTCACAATTACAGAATATGGGCGGACATTTTTCTGATCTTGCCAGTAACGAAGAGTATCTGAAACTACTGCGTCAGCAAGTACTTTCACAATTAATAGATGAAAAGTTACTTAACCAGTATGCGCATAAAATGGGTCTGTTGGTTAGCGATGAACAGATAACGCAACTTATTTTGAGTCAGTCAATCTTTCAGGTCGACGGTAAATTTAACAATGCACAATATAATTCCCAGCTCGCCATACGTGGTTATACAGCAGATGAGTTTGTGAAAAATTTGCGTGACTATATGGTCAGAGAGCAATTGCAAAATTTGATCATCGGTACTGATTTTCTGTTGGAAGACGAGGCAAGCACGCTAAGTACTCTGCTGACTGAGCAGCGCGTTGTACGCCAGGCGACTATTCATACTGATGCTCTGGTTGCCAGACAACATGTCACTAAAGAGGAGATAAATAGCTACTACCAACAGAATAAGCGGGACTTTATGGCCCCCGAACAGTTTCGGGTGAGTTATATCAAGCTGGATGCAGCAAACCTGCAGGAACCGGTGCATCAAAATGAAATCCAGAGCTGGTATGAAAAGCACAAGCAGCAGTATACCCAGCCGCAGCGCATGCGTTTCAGTATTATCCGGTCTGCAACAAAAGCAGAGGCAGAGGCTATTCTGGCGGACCTAAAGAAGGGTAAAAATTTTGCCACGCTGGCTAAAGACAAATCTACTGACACCTATACTGCGTCAAAAGGGGGAGATATTGGCTGGTATGAGCCGCAGACCTTACCGGACGAGTTAAAAAATGCGAAAGTGACAAAAAAGGGTCAGATCACAGATGTTATTCCCTATTCAACTGGTTTTATTATCGCACGCCTTGATGACATTGTACCTGAGCAGATCAAACCGCTTTCTAAAATACGTAATCAGCTTGCCAAAAAAATACAGCATGAAAAGGCGCTGGATACCTATAATCGCTTACAAGGGCAGGTATATGATGCCGCCAGAAACGATAACAGCTCTTTAGAAGCTGCCGGGCGGGTGCAGGGTGTCAAGGTTATGGAAACCGGGTGGTTTACCCGTGACTCTGTACCAAAGGAGCTTAATTTTGAGCCAGTAAAGGAGGTGATATTTAATGGCAGCCTGTTAGAAGATCACAGCTCAGCGGGTAAGAACTCTGAACTCATCACGGCAGAAGGAGACAGGTCATTTGTGCTACGTATCGCTAAACATAAACCAGAAGTACTGAAACCGTTGTCTGAGGTACAGGCTAAAATTACCAACTCACTTCTTCATGATAAAGCGCTTAAGGAAGCCAGAACACAGGCAGAAAAAATTGTCGCCGAACTCACGGCAGGGCAGGGGGCCAATGCGCTCAGAACATCAGGCCTGAAATTTAGTGATCGCAAAATTCTGAACCGCAGTGACAGCTCTTTAATTGCCCAGGCTGCTTTTAATTTACCTGCACCAGCGAAAGATAGAGCGTCTTACGGCATCAGTGAAGATAATGAGGGTAATGTTGTACTGTTAGCACTGGACAGGATTGAACCAGGTAAAACATCAAAAATGGTGGAACAAACCCTCAAAAGCCAGGAGATAAACAATAATGGCCAAATGGCTTTTGAATCACTACTGAACAATCTACGCCGAGAAGCGAAGATACAATATGGGTCTGGCATAGCCACGCAATAATCAAAACTGCTCGTAAAGGGACCGGTCTTGTTGTCCCTTTTTCTGTTTTGTGATGCTACACGTAATGAGTTGTGTAGCGAGTTGTAATGATGATGATGTCCTGCGGGCCTTTTTCCTGAATCAGAATCCCCGTTTTGCGGCAATCTGGTACGCTGGTTAAGGTTGTATCCACTGTGTAATATAGTGGAGAAACAGTATGGATAGACCAACGATTTCAGCATTAATTTGGGGTTTTCTGATGGCAATTGGCTCAGGGCCGGTATACGCCGCAGAACAGACAACCTAGGGTAAAACAGAGACAATTTCTGTGGAAAAGGAAGTCGAAAATAGAGCGATTTCAGATAACGAGGGGCAGGTCAGTATTAACAATGCCAGTGCATCTGAGCTGGCGGCTGCACTCGATGGCATCGGTATTAAAAAAGCGGAAGCCATTGTTAGTTACCGTGAGCAGTACGGCCCTTACACTGCTATTGAACAATTACGGGAGGTTCCGGGAATTGGCAGTACGCTGGTGGAACGCAATTTGTCTAAAGTGAAGCTGTAACCTTAATTGCTTCCTGGCTTATCAGTCATAAGCATAAACAAGGCATTAATAACACCCGGGTCACACCAGTTGGTGTGACCTTATTTCTGGATAAGGAGTGAATTAACTATCACCACAGTATGTGGTTGGCAATCAGTATTGATACGTAACAACGTCTTAATGAGCTTAGAATTTTCTAAGAAAAAATACACATAGTGGCGACTGCGGATAACTATTTTTAAACAGACTGGAGATATATGACTAATATTGATGATGCCCAATATTATCATCAATGACGGCTGTCTGTGGTTATCAGCTGGGGTCTTCAGATACACTATAAGCAAAAACACACGGGTGAGTATGATTGCGATATCACCCAGAAAATAACGTTGTCCGGTTCAGTGACCAGCAATAATCAATGCACGGTCAGTATTTATTTTCATGGCCATATCTCTGGAATCGATACTGAATATAGGGTAGATAAAATAACAGATCAGTATTTATTTATCCTTTAAACTAATAATTATTAAGTTTCTGGCACAATACACTTTTAGAATACTATGGTATATAAAAATAGCAGCCTAAATTACTGCCATAATTTTTTAGATATCTTTTATTTTTATAATTATGAATTAGTAATACAGGAGCCAGAAGCAGGATGTTGTATGCAGGGGTATCGTTTTGCAAGATATGTTAAGACAGAAAGAAATAGTGCTAATTTGTACCACACTGGTTATGCTCATAATTTTTGCTGGAATGAATACCTTTTATGATGATTCCATTTTCAGCTGTTGTCCTCTCGATATTGAACCAGATTTCAGTCACTCTTCAGAGAGTAACTATTGTATGGAACTAAGATAGTTGTCTGTTGACAGAATTGAGCATGCGTCGCAGAAGGATTATTATTCCTACAGAAGTTAGCGATTTGCTGGGTAACAGGGCACTTTTATTAAAATATTTTAAATGTGTGATTTACCTGTTCGGCGCTAATGTGAAAGCTGTTCTCAGGTTATCCCGCTTTTTTTATTCTTACTGTTGAGGTTCGCTTACAATAGTAATGTTCAGCCAGATTTTACGGATATACAGCGGACTACGCCTTCCTGAGTTACAGAGGCAACTAGTGTGCCATTTTGCGTATAAAACTCTCCGCGCACATAACCACGAGCACCGGAAGCTGAAGTACTCTCTATGCTGTAAAGTAACCAGTCATTAATATCAAAAGGCCGATGGATCCACATTGCGTGATCTATAGTGGCTATCTGAATGTCTGGTTCCAGAAAACCTTTCCCGTGAGGCTGAAGTACAACGGGTAGCAGATTGTAATCAGATATATAACCAAGGAGAGACAGATGCATGTATTCATTACGAGGCACTTTACCATTCGCACGAAACCAGATGTTACGACACGGTTCTCCGGTATATCCGCCAAAGGGATGATAGAAGTTCACTGGCCTGACTTCAAATGGTCTTTCAGCCAGAAATCGGTCATATTTTGCCTCGGGTAACAGGTGCGCTAATTGCCCTAGCATGCTTTTTTCGTCGGGTAATTCATCAGGGCTCGTTACTTGTGGCATCGTTTTCTGATGTTCAAAACCGTGTTCTGCTCTCTGAAACGATGCTGTCATATAAAAGATGGGCAGACCATTTTGGATGGCGCAGGTGCGGCGGGTACTGAAAGTTTTACCGTCACGCAGTACCTCAACTTGGAAAATAATAGGTTTTTTGTTGTCTCCGGGACGCAGAAAATAGCAATGTAAAGAGTGAATAGTCAGTTTGCCAGGCACAGTCTGCCCGGCAGCATAGATTGCCTGTCCAACTACCTGGCCACCGAAAACCCTGTCTAGCCCAAAATCCTCATTCTGGCCACGAAATAAACCTTCTTCCAGCTTTTCAGGGCGAAGAAGAAATAATAAATTGTCCAGCGATTGGCTCATGAACCCCTTCCTTAATTATTGAAAGTTAAGTTTGCATAATTTGACCTATTTCGGCAATCCCTCAACAAGGAGAGATCAGGTCTGAAAACTTTCTGCGTGCTTAATCTGCAAAAAAAGTAATTTGTGCCAGGATTAAAAACATAATGCATAGCAGTTTTTTTATTCTAATGCTTTGACTAACGCTGTTCATAAGGAGAAGTTGTCAATGAAATTATGGCATTTATTGAGTGGGGCTGCCCTGACAGTAATTTTTTCTTGCAATGCTAACGACGGTAAAGGCGCATCTGCCGTGGTATCGGAGGCAACGAGTGGCGAGCAGAGTGTGCCTCATAATAAGAAAATGGTCAGGGGTTCAATTTTGATTCCGAAAAACGTCAAACTGCCATTAAACTCTCAATTGACAGTAACGATTTCTGAGCTATCACAGGGAGGGGGGCCTGTAGCCATCGTATCCCGGCAGGTTGTCACAACACAAGACAAACAGTCGCCATTTAATTTCGAACTGCCCTATGATCCAGCAGATATTAAACTAGGAGCAAATGCTATCCTCAGTGCAGCAATAACTACGGATGGTCAATTGGCTTTCGTCCCTGAAAAAGTTGAACCAGTGGCTAAGCGAGGGGGCACGATGCAGGATCTGAAGCTAGTGCTCGTGCCTAATAAAGCGGTGCCTGCGGCATCTGACACGGCTTCAGATGCCCCTTAAAGTGAGACATTTCTTTGTTTACTATCTGTTCGCGATGCAATAAAAGTTTGCATGGGCAACTCACCGTGTGTTCAGCAGAATTTTATATTATCCAGCGATAACGGGTTAGTGAAATTTTGCCCTGAGGAGTGACGATAACGCCTTCTGCCACTAAAGTAGTGCGCTGGCGTTCTCTGGCGGTTCCAGTGAGTGAGATGCTCCCCTGATGGTTGACGATACGATGCCATGGCAGCGTGCTCTCTTTGGGCAGACATTTAAGAATAGCTCCTACCTGCCGGGCTGCTCTGGGTGTGCCTGCGAGCCTGGCTATATCACCGTAGGTTGCAACTCTGCCATATGGGACAGCCATCAGCACCTGCCAGACGCGCTGGCGGAACTCTTGCGGGCAATATTTCGTTAAAATTTTTTTATCTGACATAGATGATGAAGGTGTGTTTAACGTGTTACTTGCAGGTGTTACTCGTAGCGAGAAAAAGGGGCATGGAAACAACGGTGGTGCCCGAATGCACCGATGCTTGCAATTGCCAGGAGCTTCATTGATAATGCTTGGGCCCTGAATTTTAGGGTGCCTATGGAAGCTCTGTTGGTTCTCCCGCAATGCTAATCTGTGAATCCGGTCAGGTTCGGAAGAAAGCAGCCGCAGCAGATGATGTGTGTGCCGGGATGCAGCTGGCAGAGCTTCCGCCATTCAGCCTTTATGTAACATCGTTCGTTATATTTACTATCAGCTATCAGCGAACATACTTCCAGACAGAGACTGGCACTTTGTCGTATAACTTATTCATGGTCAATTCAGCCAGCCGATGATCAGCGGCAGAATAAAACACAGCAAGCTCTTCGTCTGATAATTCATATTTATTTTTTTCAATAACTCGTTCAAGCGTATCAATTGAACGGCATTTGCGCAGGCGCAACAGATAGTCGTTTTTGGTAAGGGCTTTTTCAGTCATGTTTTAAACCATAATAAAAATAATAAGTTACTGGTATGTGTAGCTTATGCATGCAAAAAGCAGTTCACACACTCCTCGTCAAAAAACCTGAACAACGTCTCTGCTAAATGTTGCCAGCATTGTAATTCCTGAGCATTAATCCCGTAGCTACTAAAAAGCATAAATGTGCTGTCCAGATAATGATCAATTTTGGCAATCATTACACTGTCTTCAAGATGCTTTATCTTGTAGCTCATTGTTAAATTTGCAATATGCTCAATTAACTCATTGAGTTGTAGATTAAAGGCAGACGTTGGGTCATTAATCCAACCATGATGTGAGTTGTTCAGTGTTTCAAGACTCGCATCATACAAGTTATGACACAAAAATTTTAGCTGAGCAATATCATGCCTTTTCGGTGAGTATTCGTCCATCTTTTTCCCCCCTGTAGCAAAAAAATTAATCAGATTGTTCAATAAGTAGTTAGGGAAAATGTGTCCCATAACTTAATACGACCTAATCTTTAATTAAAAGCGTTAATTATTGAAACAGAACTATAAGCAACTCGTAATTACAATTTAGCAGTCAGACTGCATTGCCCTCTAATGAAATGATTAAGAATAAGAGTACGCCAGAAGATGAATGGCTAACTTTTTCTGCTCTGATGATACATTGATATCATAGAAGGAATTTAAGATAGCTCCTGTCAGCACGATACTCATATTATAACTTTATTCCGTAACTGTTGCGATAAAAACCAGGGCCTGGAAAAAAGATTGTCTATTATATCTATCTGGTGCAATCACTTGATGGTTACTATGCTGTCTGTTAAATCAAAAATCAGAAATTTTGACAGTGTTTGACAATTAACTCCTGACAAGAAATTCTGATAGCGATATTAAAATGAAATCATATAATTTATATGGTTGACTATATGTCAGGCCTTTTCCGGGTTATCTGGATGTTGGAATTATGGCTCCTTGGTATTGCAGCCCATCTATCATGATATAGATTTGCTATCCGTGATACATGAATTATTTGAAATTGTCTCTAACTTATGTCATTCCAGCAATGACATGATGAGCAGCATTAAACCAATATGCAATACTTCTGGATTTTTTGCTAAATAATTTTTTTGTAATATCTTTAGAAAGTATAAATATTTTATCATAGCACAGATATGATAATCTTGTTCTCTCATCCTGTCCTGCATTTTTCTGGTTAAATTACTGTTGATGTAAAAAGAGGTAACCCGAAAGAAACCTCTTAAATTGTAGTGTCATAATTGGCAGAGGCTGTTAATTTGAGTGCGTCTGCAAATTTTTTCTGTACTTACTGAAACGGCGTCGTACTACCACGAAGAACACAGGGACAAAGTAAATAGCGAGCACAGTTGCAGTTACCATTCCTCCCACTACGCCTGTACCTACTGCATTCTGTGCTCCAGAGCCCGCTCCGGAACTGATGGCGAGGGGGAGTACTCCAAGAATAAATGCCAGCGAAGTCATCAGAATGGGTCTCAGACGCATACGTGCGGCTGTAAGCGTAGCTTCTATCAAACCTTTACCCTCGATCTCCATTTGGTCTTTGGCAAATTCCACAATGAGGATGGCGTTTTTAGCTGAAAGACCAATGATTGTTAACAAACCCACCAGGAAATAAACGTCATTACTAAATCCGCGCATAGAGGTTGCAATTACCGCTCCAATTACACCAAGCGGTACTACCAGAATGACGGAAAATGGAATGGACCAGCTTTCACAAAGAGCGGCCAGGCAGAGAAAGACTACGAGTAATGAAATGGCTATCAGGGCGGGTGCCTGATTGCCAGATAAACGCTCCTGATAGGACATGCCTGTCCAGTCGTAACCAATGCCCTCTGGTAATTGTTTTGCAAGCTGTTCCATGAGTTTCATGGCATCACCGGAACTCTTACCAGGAGCTGCCTGGCCGAGAATTTCCATAGAAGGCAGTCCGTTATAACGTTCAAGACGTGGAGAGCCGTAAATCCACTTACCACTGGCGAAAGTACTGACAGGAACCATGACACCATTGTTCGCACGTACGAACCAGTTATTGATATCGTCTGGCAGCATGCGATATTGCGCTAATGCCATTACATAAACTTTTTTTACCCGCCCACGATCAATAAAGTCATTAATATAACTGCCACCCCAGGATGTTCCTATCGTGGTATTGATATCAGACAGAGAAACTCCTAGTGCAGAAGCTTTTTCCTGATCAATGGTCAGTTTGTATTGTGGTGTATCATCAAGCCCGTTAGGGCGAACACCAATCAGAGTATCGGGATGCTGTGCTGTAAGTCCTAAAAGCTGATTACGCGCCTGTGTCAGCTTATCGTGCCCGAGACCAGCCTGGTCTATCAGTTCGAAATCGAATCCTGTGGCAGTACCCAATTCGATAATCGCTGGAAGGTTGAATGGAAAAACTATGGCGTCTTTGATCTGACTGAATGCCTTAGTAGCCCGCGCTGCAATCGCAGGAACTTTATCTTTTTTGTTTTTTCGATCATCCCAGGGTTTCAGGCTGACAAAAGCTATACCGGTATTCTGGCCGCGCCCTGCAAAGCCGAAACCATTGACAGTGAACACTGATTTCACGTCATTTTTTTCATTAGTCAGAAAATAGTGAGTGACCTGGTCCAACACTTTTTGAGTGCGTTCCTGAGTTGCGCCCGATGGCAATTGTGCCTGAGCCAACAGAAGGCCCTGGTCCTCTTCGGGCAAAAAGGAGGAGGGGAGTTTTATAAATAAATATCCCAGACCAATGACAATGACCAGATAAATTACCAGATAGCGGCCCGTACGCTGGACAATGCGGCTTACACTATTTTACGTAATGATGGCTGCTTTTATCGAATATCTGATTAAACCAGCCAAAAAAGCCTGAAGTTTTACCGTGAGAACCTTTTTCTATAGGTTTTAACATAGTGGCGCAGAGTGCGGGGGTCAGGATGATCGCCACAATCACTGACAGAATCATTGCCGATACGATAGTGATTGAGAACTGACGATATATTACCCCTGTTGAGCCACCAAAGAATGCCATCGGAATAAATACAGCTGATAGCACCATAGCAATCCCTACCAGCGCTGACTGTATCTGTCCCATTGATTTTCGCGTTGCTTCTCTGGGTGACAGGCCCTCTTCACTCATAATACGTTCAACGTTTTCGACCACCACAATCGCATCATCTACCAACATTCCTATAGCGAGTACCATTGCAAACATCGTCAGGGTATTGATTGAGTAACCAAAAGCGGCAAGGATAGCGAATGTTCCCAGCAGAACCACCGGCACAGTAATTGCTGGAATGATTGTGGTACGAAAGCTCTGTAAAAACAGATACATAACGAGAAAAACGAGTAATACCGCCTCAAAGAGTGTTTTGACCACCTCGTGAATTGAAATCGTAATAAAGGGAGTTGTATCATAGGGATAAACCACTTTCAGCCCTGATGGGAAAAAGGGTTCCAGTTTTGCCAGAGTCGCTTTCACTGCGGCGGCAGTGTTCAGCGCATTTGCTCCTGTGGCCATCATAATTCCGATGCCCGATGCTGGTTCACCATTAAAGCGGGCGATGATCTCGTAGTTTTCTCCCCCCAGTTCAATTTTTGCCACATCACGCAATAGTACCTGGGAGCCGTCGCTATTAACTTTCAGAAAGATTTTGCCGAACTCTTTGGTGGTTGTCAGGCGTGTCTGAACGATAATGGAGGCATTGAGTTGCTGCCCTGGTACGGGAGGTGTACCGCCCAGCTGACCAGCAGCAATCTGAGTATTTTGAATTTTCAGTGCGTTGATCACATCAACCGGCGTCAGTTGGTAATCGTTGAGTTTATGGGGGTCGAGCCAGATGCGCATCGCATATTGTGCACCAAATATCTGAGTGTCTCCTACACCTGACGTCCGGCTGATAGGATCTTTGATATTTGAAGCAATATAGTCTGCAATATCGTTCTGATTCATAGTGCCGTTGGTATTGATAAAACCTGCCACCATCAGAAAGCTACTGGATGATTTTTCTACCTGAATACCCTGTTGTTGCACTTCTTGTGGCAGCAATGGCATAGCCAGCTGTAGTTTATTCTGTACCTGCACCTGAGCAATATCTGGATTGGTCCCAGATTGAAACGTCAGTGTCAATTGCAGCGTACCCGATGAATCACTACTTGAGGCCATATACATCAAGCCATCGAGTCCATTCATGTTCTGTTCAATCACCTGAGTGACAGAATCCTGAAGCGTTTTGGCGTCTGCACTAGGATAAATTGCCCGGATCTTAATTGCTGGCGGAGCAACCTGGGGATATTGCTCAACGGGCAGATTGATGATCGATAGTGCGCCCGCCAGCATGATAATGATGGCGATTACCCAAGCAAAAATGGGGCGATCGATAAAAAACTTGGCCATGAATCAACGGTTCCTTAATTGAGGCTTATTTACTCTGCTCAGATGATGTCTTAGTGGGTGAAGCCTGGTCATTTTGCGCCTGGCCACCCATCTCTTTTGGTTCCACCTGCATGCCGGGTTTTACACGTTGTAATCCGGTAACAATGACACGGTCACCGTTTTTTAATCCACTGGTGACGAGCCATTTGTCGCCGATTGCTTGCTCTGCTTTGCTTTGATAATGCGACTGGTGACTTTATTATCAGTACCGACCACCATTGTAGTTGCCTGACCTGCTGGCGTGCGGGTCACCGCCTGCTGGGGCACGACACGAGAAGTGCATCGGGATTAGTTCCTTCTTCCAGACGGGCACGAACGAACATTCCCGGTAGCAGATGATGCTGAGGATTTGGAAAAATAGCGCGCAGTGTGATGGATCCAGTAGTTTGATCAACTGTCACGTCTGAGAATTCCAGCGTACTTGGCTGGGAATACTCTTTGCTATCCTGTGTTATCAGCTTAACTTGGGCTTTACCTTGCTGTTGCTTAATCTACCCTCTTCGAGCTGGCGGCGAAGCCTTATATAGTCACTGCTGGGTTGGGTCACGTCGACATAAATGGGATCAAGCTGCTGAACGGTTGACAGCGGACTGGCCTGACCAGAATTCACTAGCGCACCCTCATGTTACTGAAGATTTACCAATACGGCCATCGATAGGCGACTTGACTTTGGTATATGCCAGACTGATGCGCGCCGATTCCACCGCTGCCTGTGCTATCTTTACCGCAGCGGCAGTCTGAGCTGCTGTACCCGAGGCATTATCATAGTCTTGCTGACTAATATAGTGAGTATGTAGCAGCGTTTTGTAACGTTTCAGTGTCATGGCTGCAACCTAGGCATTAGCCTGGGCCTGAGCAAGATCGCCTTTAGCTTTATCGTAATCTGCCTTATAAGTCGCTGGATCAATCTGATATAGCGACTCGCCTGCTTTAATTTCGCTGCCTTCGGTGAAATTACGTTTAAGAATAATACCGGATACTTGTGGGCGGATTTCCGCAATACGAAATGGGGAAGTCCGGCCGGGAAGGTCAGTGGTGATAGTTAGCGATGTACTCTTTAATGTCACTACACCTACTTCAGGCGCTTGATGTGAGGCGGTATGTGTATTATTGTCACATGCTGCCAGCATCATACTGCTTGAGAGTATTACAACAAGGGCTACAAACGTAACCCTTTGTTTTTTAACCATAAATAAACCTCCAATGTTCTGTTCAGTATGGAGCACAAAAATTGCTATCTCCGTATACTGTTATAAAACTAGCTATTATGATATATTACATACATTCTTGAATGTATGTAAATTACAATAAATGTAAAATCACATTTCTTATGGCACGAAAAACCAAACAACAGGCGACAGAGACAAGAAACCAGATTATTGATGCTGCTGTTTCCTGTTTTTCTGAGTTTGGTGTGTCTGCAACGTCTTTAGCAGATATCGCTTGTGCAGCAGGTGTCACCCGTGGGGCCATTTACTGGCATTTTAAAAACAAAACAGATTTACTAAATGAGCTCCTTACTCAGTCGGACTCTTTGCTAGAAAATCAGGCACAAGCGTATCGGTTAAAGCACCCATCAGATCCAGTTGCTGTGTTGCGGGACATGCTTGTCTACGTTCTCAAGACAACCGCAGAGGATCAACGTCGGCGCCAGGTTTCAGAAATTATGTTCCACAAATGTGAATTCGTTGGTGAAATGAAGACACTGCATGTTATGCAGAGAAGTTTCTATCTTGAATGTTATGATAAAATTGAAATTACTCTTAAGCAGTGTATAGCCGCCGGACAATTCTCTGAAGGTTTAACAATCCGGCGGGCAGCCGTAATTATACGTGCTTATATAACAGGATTGATTGAAAACTGGTTGTTTATGCCTGACAGTTTTGACCTGGCCGGGGAAGCGTCTTTGTTAGTCGCTACCCTGATTGAAATGCTGCAGTACAGCCCGACGCTGACTCAGCCCTCTTTATCATCATCCTGAAGAGTGGCTCGTTTTTTTTCATAATCTTTACGAACCATCTCAAGCGCGGTGAGAACCGTATCGATACTAACATTATTTACTTCCAGCAACATGATTAGGTCAACGGCTAATTTGACTTCAGCAAGGGCATTTTTCAGCAACAGAACTCCTCCTTTTTTGGTAACTTAAGAAATGAAAACTTACAGTTCAATAAGGCGCAGGTTACCACTAAGTAGAGTTCTGAGCGGGTTGCTTTCACCTGTCTGATGTCTGACAGTAAGCTGCCATTTGCCCGGTAAATCTGAAAATTATTAGTATAAAAGCTATATTACTAACCATAATAAACATAATCAAACAATTCAGGGCTGATGAAGGCGCACTTCACCTCAATTCTGTAACTTTCAGTATTCTCTGCGCAGTTTAATAGCCTGTTCAATCCCTGATAATATTCCTAATATGGCCATCTGGCTCAACTGCCTGAGGTTATTCAACGTTTCCTTCGCGCACTTTTCATCGTTGTTTGGGTAATAAATAGTGATTTCAGGTTAGTTTACGAGAGTATAAAATACTATTTTGCCCAATGCAGATACTACCAGGAAAATTCTTCACTGAGGTGATAGTTTCATGCATTACGGCATCAGCATCTGTGATTGTCTGACCTCAGGTGCTACCAGAGTTCAGATGGCAAACATAACTTTGCTGTTACTCTGATAGTGTCCTTACGTTCTGACTTTTGAGGCTGCGTATGCACTGCGCACTGTTTGGCAAATAATGGTTATTTTTTCTTACGGCTCAGGCGGTGGGCTGGTTTCATCAGATATGCAAAGAAGTGTGTGATGAAATAATATAAATATGGTTGCAATCATGCGGCGATTTACATAAATTTGGGCGCTTTAGCGTGCGTTTTTCTCCTGATAACAAGTTGGCTGATTGATTTCAGCAATTTTTGCTTTAACAGTGGGACCTCGCAAATATCGAATCCGATTCTTCAGGCCAACATCATGATCGCGAACCCTCAGCAGATTCAGTTTCTTAAAAGTACTATCAACAGTATTCCCGATTACCCCAGACCCGGCATTCTTTTTCGCGATATCACTAGCATGCTGGCAGATCCAAAAGCGTTTACACTCAGTATAGATTTACTGGTTGCTTATTTTCTCTCCAAGGGAGTCAACAAGGTTGCCGGGACTGAAGCGCGAGGTTTTTTATTTGGTGCTCCCGTTGCACTGGGGCTGGGTGTTGGTTTTGTGGCAGTGCGCAAGCCGGGTAAGCTTCCCGGCAAAATACTTTCTGAAAGCTATGAGCTAGAATATGGCCGTGACTCTTTGGAATTACAACAGGGAGCTGTCAGGCCCGGTGAAAAAGTCCTGATTGTCGATGATTTGCTGGCCACAGGGGGCACGATTGAGGCAACGGCAAAACTGATCCGCCGGGCGGGAGGCATAGTGAGTCACGCTGCTTTTATTATCAATCTCTGTGATCTTGGCGGTGAAGCCCGGTTGAAAAAGTTAGGCATTGAGAGTCACAGCCTTATAAATTTTTCTGGACACTAATTGTCCAGACTACGATCTCGTTCTCGCTGTAAGAGTAAGGCTGTGGTAGCATAATCTATCAGTACAGACAACTTCTCCTGATGTTAATGAGCTATAAGGTACTTGCCCGTAAGTGGCGTCCACAAGCTTTTACCGATGTTGTGGGCCAACAACATGTGCTAACAGCGCTGGCCAATGGCCTGTCATTGGGGCGTATTCATCACGCTTATCTGTTTTCCGGGACACGGGGCGTTGGTAAAACAACGATTGCACGTTTGTTGGCCAAGGGGTTAAATTGCGAAGCCGGCATCACGGCTTCTCCCTGTGGTCAGTGTGGCAGTTGCCGTGAGATTGAACAGGGGCGTTTCGTCGATTTACTAGAGATTGACGCAGCATCGCGTACCAAAGTCGAAGACACGCGCGAACTGCTCGATAACGTGCAATATGCGCCCTCTTGTGGGCGTTTTAAGATCTATCTGATCGATGAAGTTCACATGCTTTCCAGACACAGCTTCAATGCGCTGCTAAAAACACTGGAGGAGCCTCCTGACCATGTCAAATTTTTGCTGGCTACAACTGACCCACAAAAACTGCCGATCACAATCCTGTCACGCTGCCTTCAGTTTCATTTAAAAGTGCTGACGCCAGAGCAGATTCGTCAACAACTGGAATATGTTCTGGAGCAGGAGTCTGTTGTGGCAGAGCCGCGTGCATTGCAGCTTCTGGCACGGGCAGCCGATGGCAGTATGCGTGATGGTCTGAGTTTAACCGATCAGGCTATTGCGCTGGGGCAGGGGCAGATCACGGCTGTAGTGGTAAGTACTATGCTCGGTACTTTGGATGATGATCAACCGCTGGCGTTGGTAGAAGCGCTGGTGAAAGCTGACGCTCAGGGCACTATGACATTATTAGAGCAGGCTGCCAGTCGCGGTGTCGTATGGGAGACCTTACTGGCAGAGATGCTGTCGTGGTTGCATAAGATTGCGATGACTCAGATGCTCCCCGGTGTGCAGCGTGATGGCACTCTACAGGAGGAGCGTTTACGAGAACTGGCCAGAACGCTTCCACCAGCAGAGGTACAACTTTACTATCAGACACTGCTGGTTGGACGTAAAGAGCTTCCCTATGCGCCAGATCCACGCATGGGCATCGAGATGACGTTGCTTCGTGCGCTGGCGTTTCATCCACAGCAGATGATAACGGAATCTGCTGTTATAAAACGCCCGTCAGAAGAGGCCGAACGTGCTTCTGTGGCTGAGATTGTATCACCAGCTATTGCACCGGACCAGGATAGCGGCTCTTCATCTTCTCTCCCTGATACCACCAGTCAGTTGCTAAAAGCCCGGACTCAGCTTTCACGGCAGCGAGGCGGTAACGCAAAAAAGAGTGAACCGGCGGCGAGAACGCGGCCGGTTAGTCAGAAGCCAGGAGGGCTTGCCCCGGAGATGACAGTAAAATCACAACCTGCTACTCCCGGAGAGGCGTCAGTAGCGCAGAAAAAAGAGCGTTATCGCTGGCGGGCACAGGCAGAGACAGAATCATCACCGACTGTTACACCGGAAACACTCCGCGAGGCGTTTGAACAAGATAAGGACCATAAGCTCATTGCACAGCTGACGCTGGAAATGCAGCAGCGCGATCCCTGGGCCGCCCGTATTTTTAGTCTGCCTGTTTCCAGACTAGTACAACAGCTGGCACTCAATACTTGGCTGGAAGAGACGGAACATGGGCTTTCCCTGCATTTGCGAAGTGCTCATCGCCATCTCAACTCATCCAGTGCACGGCAATTATTAACAGAAGCGCTAAGCGAGCAGGCAGGTCGTTCTCTTGAATTGCATATCGTGGAAGATGATAATCCAGCGGTTAAAACGCCGCTTGAGTTGCGTAAGATGATTTATGAGGAAAAACTGACGCGGGCGCGTCAGTCAATTAGCACGGATAATCATATCAAGACATTCTGTTGCAAGTTCGATGCAGTTGTCGATGAAGAGAGTATCCGACCGGTTTAATAATATGCCGCTTTAGTTTACGAAGTGGCCTGAGCTAAGAGAAAAAATTATGTTTGGTAAAGGTGGTATGGGCAATCTGATGAAGCAGGCTCAGAAAATGCAGGAAGATATGAACAAAGTACAGACTGAGATTGCTGCACTGAAAGTTACCGGTAATGCCGGGGCTGATATGGTGCAGGTCACTCTGGACGGTAAACATAACTGCTTACGCGTGTTCATCGACCCCAGCTTGCTGGAGGATGATAAAGAATTGCTGGAAGATTTGATCGCTGCCGCCTTTAATGACGCTTCCCACCGTATTGAAGAAGCGCAAAAAGAGAGAATGGCCTCTGTTTCAGCCAGTATGCAGCTGCCACCTGGCTTTAAGATGCCCTTTTAATGCAAGGTAGCACGCTTCTTGAATCTCTTATAGCATTGCTGCGTTCTTTGCCGGGGGTTGGTCCAAAATCGGCGCAGCGCATGGCTTTCCATCTGCTACAACGTAATCGTAGTGGCGGTATGCAGCTGGCTCAGGCTCTGACGCGGGCAATGTCCGAAATTGGCCACTGTATTGACTGCCGGACCTTTACCGAACAGGAGATGTGCGCTATTTGTGCTAACTCCCGCCGTCATAAAAGTGGCCAGATCTGTGTGGTAGAGAGTCCTGCCGATATTCATGCCATTGAACAGACAGGTCAGTTTGCAGGTCTTTACTTCGTGCTTATGGGGCATCTTTCACCGCTGGATGGTATTGGCCCTCGCGATATTGGGCTTGATCGTTTTGAACAGCGGCTGCAAAAAGAGACATTCTCTGAGGTCATCCTGGCGACTAACCCCACAGTGGAGGGAGAGGCCACAGCCAATTATATTGCTGAATTGTGCAATCAGTATGGCACAGGAGCCAGCCGTATTGCCCATGGCGTCCCTGTCGGTGGCGAACTTGACATGGTTGATGGCACGACACTTTCCCATTCGCTGGTGGGCCGCCAGAGGATAAACTGTTAATTAGTTCGCAATAGTCGCTATTACCCCCCTTGAAAATAACAGTGGTTTCCCCCATTTGTAACCTCGACTTTGCGAATAAACTAATTGCAGCTGAGGTAACCATCACCATGAAAGGACAAGAGACGCGCGGTTTTCAGTCAGAAGTTAAGCAGCTTCTGCATTTAATGATTCACTCTCTTTATTCTAATAAAGAAATTTTTCTGAGAGAACTTATCTCCAATGCCTCAGATGCTGCCGATAAACTTCGTTTTCGGGCGCTGTCAGCTCCTGAACTTTATGAAGGCGATGGGGAATTATGTGTCCGTGTTTCTGTTGATAAAGATAAACGTACATTGACCCTGAGTGATAATGGCATTGGCATGTCACGAGAAGAGGTTATCGAAAATCTTGGCACTATTGCTAAATCAGGTACTAAAGCTTTTCTGGATTCGTTAGGTTCTGATCAGACTAAAGACAGTCAACTCATAGGCCAGTTTGGTGTGGGTTTCTATTCTGCCTTTATTGTTGCAGATAAAGTGACCGTGCAAACTCGTGCAGCAGGAGCTGATGCCGATCAGGGGGTATTTTGGGAATCATCTGGTGAAGGTGAATATACACTGGCAGATATAACCAAAGCTACCCGCGGTACTGACATTACTCTGCACCTCCGTGAAGGAGAAGATGATTTTCTTGATAGCTGGCGGGTGCGTAGCATCATTAGCAAATACTCTGATCACATCGCCCTCCCAGTTGAGATCGAAAATCACGACAAAGAGAACAATACCACCACTTGGGAAAAAATAAATAAAGCGCAGGCGCTCTGGACTCGCAACAGATCTGACATCAGTGAAGATGAGTATAAGGAATTTTATAAGCACATTTCGCACGATTTCACTGACCCACTTACCTGGAGTCATAACCGGGTAGAAGGTAAGCAGGAATACACCAGCCTGCTCTATATTCCCTCTCAGGCGCCTTGGGATATGTGGAACCGAGACCACAAACATGGCCTGAAACTCTACGTTCAGAGGGTGTTTATCATGGATGATGCTGAAGTTTTTATGCCCGGCTATCTGCGTTTTATTCGTGGTCTGATTGATTCAAATGATTTACCACTTAATGTATCCCGTGAGTTGTTACAGGACAGCCGCGTAACGCAAACTCTGCGAGGGGCACTGACCCGGCGTGTACTTCAGATGCTGGATAAAGTGGCTAAAGATGATAATGAAAAATATCTGACTTTCTGGCAGCAGTTTGGTCTGGTGCTGAAAGAGGGGCCTGCTGAGGATTCTGCGAATAATGAAGCGATAGCAAAACTATTGCGTTTTGCTTCAACTCATAGCGAGAGTGCTGCGCAAAATGTATCGCTGGAAACGTATGTTGCCCGGATGGTCGAGGGCCAGGAAAAAATCTATTACATCACAGCGGACAGCTATGCTGCCGCCAAAAATAGTCCGCATCTGGAGCTATTTCGTAAAAAAGGCATTGAGGTATTGCTGCTTTCGGATCGTATAGATGAATGGATGATGAGTTATCTGACAGCACTTGATGGCAAAAATTTTCAGTCGGTAAGTAAAGCGGATGAATCTCTGGACAAACTGGCTGACGAAGAGGGCAGTGAGTCACAAAAAGAGGCAGAAAAAGCGCTGGAGCCTTTTGTTGAGCGCGTGAAGAGTCTGCTCGGAGATAGGGTGAAAGAGGTCCGTTTGACGCAGCGTCTGACAGATTCACCTGCTGTTGTGACTACAGATGCTAATGAAATGAGTACTCAGATGGCAAAACTATTTGCGGCGGCTGGTCAGGACGTGCCGACTGTCAAATATCTCTTAGAAATTAATCCTGCTCATCCTCTGGTGAAGCATATCGCTGATATTGAGGATGAAACGCAGTTTGGTGAGTGGGTTAATTTGCTGCTGGATCAGGCGTTACTGGCTGAACGTGGTGCACTCGAAGATCCAAACCAGTTTATACGCCGGATGAATCAGCTACTGCTGGCATAAACGCGAAATTTATAAAAAGAGGTGCCAGATGGGGGAATAACACTCCTTTAATCAGCACCTCATTTTATTGATATTGCTCTGTATCTGATGGCAGATACAGGTGCTGTTGTCATATTTTCTGCCTATTCCAGTGATCGGTGACAGAACATCTTAACTTCCCCTTTGCGTCTGCGTCATGTCTTCAGCATTTCCCGGCTAACAATCAGATCACTTCAATGGGCTTTGTCATCGGAATATGTAGTGCACTATTACACTAAAATCACCGCGTGTCGTCTGGATTGTCAGCATTGGCTCAGTGCTGGAGCGCGTGTTATGCCCCTGCCGGAAATGCCTGTAAAATGATCATAATTATGGTCAAAAGAGATAACAGACAGGATGGCTGCATATTTGCTAACTGCTGTCTTTAGCCGTAAGCAACCGGGCCGTTACTGGCTATTCTCTGGCTAGTGATTAAATAAAATCTAAATAGATAACACCAGTTGTCTGGTTATGATGCAGTTGAATATGTGTGGTAACGGACACCCAGTAAGTAAACGAAGAGAACATCAATGTTGGTAAGTTATTGTACTCAAAGCTACTGATATTTAGTAAGTGTTATAGGATAATACTGACATATTATTTTTCACTATAGAGAATTTTTATTGAATTAATCCAATGATAATCACCTAATTTATCATAATGCCTGATGGTCTTAATTCACTGTAAATGATCTGCTGTTTCTGCAATTTTGTTTCAGGAGGAATGGCCGCAGATATCAACAGAACACACAGTGTGATAATTATCTGGGAAATGGATAGTTATCCTACATTTTTATAGAAAATGACTGCAAATTTAAAAGAAAAAAATTACATATTTATTTGGAATATTGCTTTTAGTAGGTTGCGATTAATATTCTGTATGAAATTCAATAACTAGTATCAGATAATGTTATCATACTGGTATCAGTCAGCTGGGAATTTTTGCGGGCAGTAAACAATAAAATTATCTGCTGCCAATAGTATGATACAGCCAACCTGTAAAAATATAACTCATTGAATATAATGGATTAATATTTTACCTGAGCTAACCGAAGCGACTATTTTTGCATATAGTTTCCAGTCCCGGTGCAAACTTCATTCAGGTATCGCTGCAAGAAATCACGGTTAGCAACGAATAATTGCTAATTCGTCCTTCTGTAGGAAAATGCCAGTGATATTGGTTGTTAACATCTCATATGATAATGCTATGGAGAGGGAAAACCATCAGAAATTAACGCAAAATAACGTGGGGATGGAACCTGCTAAGAAAATCATCTAAGGTAATATGCAATGTATGGTTATTATTACTAAATTCAGTGTGGCTGATGAGGCCTGGATTTTAAGCTACTCTCATTTTTAACATCAGATTTCAGTTAACATCAATTTATTGTAGCTCTGCTAAGATGGATAACTGGGGATCTGATGGCAGAATAAAATGTATCAGTTAAATGGTTCATTTTATGCTCAGGCATAATTTTAGTACGCCGTTATTGGAAATTATGTCTATTATGTCAAGAGTGTTGATCAGCCTGCATGCTGGAGTAAGTATTAAGCAAATTATTTGAGTTAATACCTTAGTCTTTTCCCGGAATTGTGACAGGCGCTCTTTTTGGCATTAACGGTCATACCACGGTTGTATTAACAAGAGTTAACTAACTAATGGATGCATCTTCTATAGTTACCGCCGTTTCGGCAGATTGATGGTGATCAATTCTATAAGCGAGCATATATGCTGAAAGACAAACTTCGTGAGACCCTGTCACAAACTTATAAACTCGATAGTTTCGATATCTTTTTTGTTGAATCGGTAAAGACGGGGTTAGTGATTTTGTCGCATTTGTTTTACAAACAGGAAATTAGCATTTGTCAGGCAAAATATGCTCGCTATCAACCTGTTAATGAGCGGTTTTATACTCGCGGATGTCTTACCGGCCCGGGGAGTATCCGGATGATCACCCACGTCAATCCCTGCACAGGCGAAGTCAACACGCTAAAAAATAGCCATGGCAAAGGGGTTGTTGATGGGGCCCATAGCTTCGCTACCAATTTGCATAATGAATTAATTAATGACAGCTCTGTTTTTATCACGCCGTTAGATAAACACGCTTTGCTCACGTCCGGGCTGGCGATCATCGCACTGAGGCCTGAGCATTTTAGTACGTTAATGCGCAGTGAACTTCGTCTGTTTGAACAGAACACCTCTTCAGCAAGTCCATTTTTAGAAGCATTGACACAAATTATCAGTAATAAATGGCAGCCCTACAACGTAGCGCAAGTAAAACCACTAAAGATGAGAGAGATAGCAGGTGTCAGCCTTAACTCTGTCAGTCATATGGGTCTACCTTTCAGTTGTTTCAGCGTACCACAGCTAAGTGATAAGCTACAGCAACAGGTAAAGGAATTAGGTGCAACCTACTTTCCTGATACGAATACTATCCGGCTTTCGTATTCTGTACGTGGAGATGGGCGCAAGGCTGTCGATATGACTGAACAGGTGGAGCGGGATCTTCAGCAACTATGGGGTAGTTAATCAAAATTTAAGTGCGAAAAAATAGTTGTATCAGCAACATGCGGTATTGTCTGTATTGTATCTGCATATTGCTGTAATGGCCTTTATGTTCTGCTCAGTTATCACGAACTCAGTGCATACTAATCTCTACGCCATCCTGCTGGTATATTACTCAGACGTAACCTGCACTGGCGGAAATAAATCATGCATAATTTATTAATTGTTAAATTATTTTGAATGTCTTACATGGCATGTCGTATTTCTGAGTTTGTTTGGCTGAATGCTGGATAACACCAGCCATTTCTTGTGGATTGATAACCTTAGTGATATGTTCATGGCCTTCTGATATTACCATTTAAGTTATTTGCAAGGGGATTGACGCAATGCGTATTATTCTGCTCGGTGCGCCGGGCGCAGGTAAGGGAACCCAAGCTCACTTTATTATGGAGAAATATGGCATACCACAAATTTCCACAGGCGATATGTTACGTGCGGCAGTTAAAGCTGGCACCGAGCTGGGAAAGCAGGCAAAAGTGCTGATGGATGAGGGTAAACTAGTGACGGATGAACTGGTCATCGCATTAGTTAAGGAGCGCATTACAAAGCCGGACTGCCATAAAGGTTATCTTTTGGATGGTTTCCCGCGTACTATTCCTCAGGCTGATGCGATGAAAGCGGCCGGAGTCAGTGTGGATCATGTCCTTGAATTTATCGTTCCGGACGAGCTCATTATTGAACGTATAGCTGGCCGTCGCCTTCATGTTGCTTCCGGCCGTGTTTATCACGTTAAGTTCAATCCACCCAAGGTGAAAGACAAAGATGACGTTACAGGTGAGCCATTAACCATCCGTGAAGATGATGAAGAAGCCACTGTGCGCAAACGTCTTGCCGAGTACCATCGGTTAACTGCACCGCTGATAAATTACTACAGTGATGAAGCCAGAAATGGGTTTGCTAAATACCACAAAATTGATGGTACCCGCTCAGTGAGTGATGTCAGTCATCAGCTTGCAAGGATCCTCGATTAACTACTCCACACACAAGCCAGCGTGTTCTTCTGGCGTCCTGTTGCAGCGATTGGTTTGACTCCGGTTTTATTTCGTTACAATTGCTATATGTTCTCATTCATACCTGTGTTGTTTGTGGGTATAACTGCTTTTTGCTAAGGAATAACAATGAGGCAAGATAAATCCGGTGTCCTGCTAGTGAACCTGGGTACGCCTGATGCGCCAACGCCTGTAGCGGTGAGACGTTATCTGAAACAATTTCTTAGTGACAAACGGGTGGTAGATTTGCCACGCTGGATCTGGTGGCCAGTCCTGCATGCTGGCATTTTGCCCATACGTTCGCTACGTCTTGCAAAACTGTATTCCTCAATATGGATGGAAGATGGATCGCCACTACTGGTCTGGAGTCAGCGTCAGTGCGTGGCATTGAGAGAAAAACTAAGATGCCCGGTTGAACTGGGTATGACTTACGGCAATCCGGCACTAAAAACGGCACTGGATAATTTGATTGCTCAGGGCGTCACCCGGCTGGTAGTGTTGCCACTTTATCCACAGTTTTCCTGTTCAACGGTTGCCGCAGTCTGGGATGGTATCTCCCGTGTATTCGCTACTTATCGTTCTCTGCCTGAAGTTCATTTCATTCGCGATTACGCTACCCATATCGCCTACATAATGGCATTAAAAGCATCTGTGGAGCGGGCTTTTTCTCAGCATGGCAAGCCCGATGTGCTGGTCATTTCTTACCACGGCATTCCGCAGCGTTTTACAGAGGAAGGAGACGATTATCCCAAACGCTGTCGTGACACGTCCGAGGCACTAGTGGCTGCACTGGGGCTGGAAGAGGATCAGGTTAGAATTTCTTTTCAGTCCCGTTTTGGGCGCGAACCGTGGTTGCAGCCTTACACTGATGAGGTTATTAAAAGCCTGCCGGCGGCTGGAGTGGAACATCTCCAGATTATAAGCCCTGGATTTTCTGCTGATTGTCTGGAGACACTGGAAGAAATTAATGAACAAAACAGGCATTTTTTCCTTAATGCAGGCGGCAAACATTTCCACTATATACCCGCGTTAAATGATGATGCACAGCACATTACTATGATGGCTGAGCTGGTGACTCCTTGGCTATCTCACTGATAAAACAGAAGATAATATTTTGGAGAAAGGTCAGGCGGCCGGGTATTCTCTGAATCGAATATGATGGCAGAAAGCGCTGCTTTGATACTCTGTAGAGACAGGTTATAACAGCTGGTGATAATCGCGACTATATCTCGCGCAATCCACTTTTCCGGCTGAAACAGACACTCAAACACACCGATGTTAGCTGGCCATTAGCCAGCTCATAAGCGCCGGGGGGCATTGCTAAGCCTGAAGGCGCTGAGAGACATCTTCCGGTGCTAATCGTACCTTTTGTCTTTATACGGACAGGCTTTGTGTTGCAGCATTTTCCTGCTCCATCATCTTATTTAGAATACTGCCTGCTATTTCTCGCTCACCCATGACAACATGGTTTGCCCCGCGTTCCAGAATATATTCTACTTCATCGTCATAGTGGGCACGTGAGATGATATTAATAGTTGGACGCTGCTCTCTGGCAGCAGTGACGATTTCTCCAGCTTCATAGCCATTTGGTATAGTAAGTAATAACCAGCGGGCGCAGTCGAGCCGGGCTAGCTCCATAATATCGCTACGAGCACCGTTGCCTAATACAGCCCTTATGCCTTGTTCACGCAAAATTTCCACACGCGTGCGATTATTTTCTATTACCACAACGGGCATACCGGATGCTATCAGCTGCTGGCTAAGCAGACTTCCCACCCGGCCATAGCCAACGACTACTGCATGACCACAGATATCAACTGGAATTTGAATATCTTCTTCACCCGCTTCTTCCAGTGTCTGTTCTTCAATGGTTTCATTTTTATCCAGATAACGTGTAAGAAGTGCGAAGAGGACCGGATTGAGCATAATCGACAAAATTGCCCCAGCGAGCACTAAATTACGTCCCTCAGCTTCCATGATGCCAAGAGTAATTCCCAGCCCTGCAAGAATAAAAGCAAATTCACCAATCTGAGCCAGACTGACGGCAATGGTCAGAGCAGTACGTTTTGAGTGACCAAAAAGATGAACTAAAAATAGAGCGGCAACTGATTTCCCCACTACAATAATTGTCAACGTGGCAAGTACTGCCAGTGGTCGTTCAATCAGAATCATTGGGTCAAACAACATGCCGACAGAAACAAAAAAGAGAACAGCAAAGGCATCTCGCAGTGGCAGGGTATCGTGAGCAGCACGCTGACTTAACTCTGATTCATTAAGTACCATACCTGCAAAGAAAGCGCCTAATGCAAATGAGACATCGAAAAGCTCGATCGCGCCAAATGCAATGCCAAGTGCAAGCGCGAGCACAGACAAAGTGAAAAGTTCCCGCGAGCCAGTAGCGGCGCTACGCGCTAAAATCCACGGTACTATCCGGCGGCCAACTACCATCATCAGAACCATAAAAGCCACAACTTTACTGATGGTAAACAGTAAATCCCCGGCCAGTAAACCGAAGCTGGCTTTACCCTCTTCAAGCATGGCGGCGATGGCGGGTAGCAGGACCAGCGTTAACACCATCACTAGGTCTTCGACAATCAGCCAGCCAATGGCCATCTGACCACGCTGACTGTCAATGAGTTGCCGTTCCTCCAGTGCACGGAGCAGAACAACGGTACTGGCGGTTGAAAGGCACAGGCCAAATACCAGACCCGCCAGCAGAGACCAGCCCAAAAAAGTCGATAAGGCCATGCCCAGCAGCGTTGCTACGGTAATTTGTAGTACTGCTCCGGGAATGGCAATTGACTTTACCGCCATTAAATCCTTCATGGAGAAGTGCAGCCCTACACCAAACATAAGCAAAATTACCCCAAGCTCAGCTAACTCAGGCGCCAGATTGGTATCGGCAACAAATCCCGGTGTATATGGACCAGCCAGCACCCCAGCCAGCAGATATCCCACGAGTGGAGAAATACGCAGCCGGTTAGCCAGCATTCCCAACAGAAAAGCAAGAACCAATCCACCCACAATGGTGGTGATGAGGGGTGTGGCATGATGCATCCCGGCCTCCTTTATTAACTGTGTATAAACAGACTCGCTGGTAGGTTTCAGTTTGATTTAAAATTTTTAACACTCACCATTTAAGACGACAAGCCAGATAAAATCATAAATTGTCCTGTCATTGATTACTAAATATCGTATCAGAGAGTAATATCAAAAATTTCATTGATTTTACTGAATAAAAACTGGAAATAATCACATATAACTCAGATATTCGTGACTATTTTTTATGAAAAATTATAGAAATTATTTTTCGTCAATGTGAAATATCTAATTAATTGATATTAGTGATTACTTACATTACGAATTCTTTCTAAAAAATCTCAATTCTTCTTAGGACCATTATAGTATCAAAATCAATGAATCAGCTCATATGATTAAAATACGATCAGTTGTGAACTGTTCTGCCTTCCGATTAGAGCTTACTTTGACATAATGACTGACGTTTAAACTCACTGTATCAGCGGACCTGATTAACTTTTTATGGCGCCTTTATGCCGGATTGATCAAGTGGTACGGCGTATCAGAGGCGGAAATAAAGAGTAGTGATGTGTTATATCGCTAAAAATCAAGTTTTGGATTTGTCAGCGCTGATCTAGGTAAAAATTACCTACAAATTTAAGTAAGGAGAGCAGTAGTGAAACAGATCAAGCGAAGTATTATCATCGGATTGGCAATTTCTCTATCAATAACTCCCTTTCTGGCCAGCGGCTGGGCAGAAGACAAAACTTATAAATTCAATGTGTTACATACCAATGATCTCCATGGCCATTTCTGGCCAGATGAGTATGGTGAATATGGGCTGGCTGCACAAAAAACCATAATAGATAAGATACGTAGGAGGTACAGGCAGATGGTGGCTCGGTGCTGGTGCTCTCTGCTGGTGATATTAATACCGGGATACCAGAATCGGATATGCAGTACGCTGAACCCGATTTTCGTGGAATGAGTCTGGCTGGTTATGACGCCATGGCGCTTGGTAATCATGAGTTTGATAATCCATCGTCGGTACTGCGACAACAGCAGAAGTGGGCGACGTTTCCATTATTGTCGGCAAATATTTACCAAAAAAGCACTGGCCACCGTCTGTTCCAGCCGTGGGCAGTGTTTGATCGATCCGGGCTAAAAATTGCCGTCATCGGGCTGACCACTGATGACACAATTAAAGTAAGTGATCCGCGAAATCTATCGGATATCGAATTGCATAAACCCGCCACCGAGGCGAGAGAGGTTGTAGAAACGTTACGCACCACAGTAAAACCAGACGTCATCATTGCTGCCACCCATATGGGACATTACGACGATGGCAAGCACGGGTTGGAAGCGCCGGGTGATGTCAGTATGGCACGTGAACTACCAACAGGTTTTCTGGATTTGATTGTCGGTGGACACACTCAGCAAACAGTTTGCATGGAAAATGATAATCATACGCAGAAAGACTACATCCCAGGTACACCCTGCCTGCCGGATAAACAAAACGGTACCTGGATTGTTCAGGCTGGTGAATGGGGTAAGTATGTTGGCCGGGCTGATTTTACATTTCGCAACGGCAAACTACAGCTTGAGCATTATGAACTGATACCGGTCAATCTGAAACACAAAGTGATTAATTCTGATGGTACTGCTACTTGGGTAAATTATACTAAACCCGCCGCACAGGACCCAGAAATGCAAAAGCTATTGATGCCGTTTCAGGAGAAGGGTGAGTCATTGCTCGATGCCAAGATTGGTCATGTTAAGGGTCATCTTGAGGGAGATCGGAGAAAAGTCCGTACTGAACAGACCAACCTGGCTCGTTTATTGCTGACGGCGATGAGGGAAAAGGCCAATGCTGATTTCGCGTTAATCAATGGCGGAGCCATTCGTGATTCGATCAGGGATGGTGATATCAGTTATCGCGACATACTTAAAATGCTGCCGTTCAAAAGCACTTTAGCGTATGTGGAAATGGATGGCCGTGAGGTGAAAAAATACCTTACTCATGTTGTCAACGGTACGAAGAATTATACTCAGTTTGCCAATGTCAGTCTGGTATCGGATGGTCAAGATGTTCACGATATAAAAATCGATGGATGGCCGCTAAACCCTGATAAAATCTATCGTCTGGCAACCATAGATTATCTTGCTGCTGGCGGAGCAGATTATCCTGTCCTTGATAACCGACTTGGTTTTGTCAGTACAGGTATAGCTATTAATGAGATATTGAAAAGTTATATCGAGCAGCACAGCCCCTTGGATGCCAGCAGTTTTGAACCTGCAAATGAAATTGTATATTCGCTGAGTCATCCCCAGCCCATCTTAGCTGAAGCAGGAACAGATCATTGACCAGACTGCATCTTCGTTATGATGTGTGCTCGAATGCGGTCATATATCCAGTTGTAGATAATGGTATAGGGGAGAAAGAGCAAAAAGAAAACGATGTCCAGCATAAACGCCTGAAGTAAACTGATATTAAGCATCAATGCTGCCGGGGGGACTCCTATTAAAATGAATCCCCCTTCAAAACCCAAACCATGCAACACACGTACCCGCGGTGATCGTGGAGTACCCGGAGGGTAAAAACGATCAAACACGGCGTTGTAGATCATATTCCATATCATAGCAATTGTCGCGAGCAGCACCGCCAGTGTTCCCATCTGGAAAAAAGGCTTATTCATAACTAAAGCCACAATCGGGGAAAGCGTGAATATTGCTACTATCTCATAAAAAACAGCGTGAATTATTCTTTCTGTTAATGATCGGGTACGCATGGTATGCCTCCGGCAAAAACAATATTATCTGCTGATGTTTTGTTAAAATAAAATTAATACTCATCGATAAAAGCGATAGATAAATGCGTTACTCACCGGAATCGTTGGAAGCTTTTGTGCAGGCGGCGGAAAGCGGATCATTTTCTGCGGCGGCCCGTGCACTGCGTAAAAGTCAGTCCACTATTAGTACCGCCATTGCAAATCTGGAAAGTGATTTGGGATTTTTATTATTTCATCGTCAGGGGAGGGCATCGGCGCTCACGAGTGAAGGCAGGCGGGCACTGGAACAGGTAAAGGAGATTCTTAAGGCTGGCGCCAGGCTGGATGAGCTAGCAGTCAGACTCTCAGGTGAGGTGGAACCCTGCCTGACACTCGCTATTTCTGACTTCTGGCAGGCCAACTACCATGAGCAGCTACTGAGAGAATTTGCTGAACGATATCCTGATATAGAATTTGAATGTCTGATCGCTGAGGATGAAGATGTTATTGAACTGCTGCAACAACAGCGGGCCAACCTTGGCGTTATTCGTGTACAGCCAGCCTATCCAACAGATGTCGTCACTGCGCGGCTACAGGTAGAAGCACAAATGGCGATCTACCTTCATCATAGTCATCGGCTTTGCCGTCAGTCTCAGGTTACTGAGGCTGATTTGCGTTCAGTGCGTCAGCTACGTCTGAATACTTATACAGAAAAGTTTTCGCTACCCGCTATACATGCCAGCTGGTTTGCACCTTCTTATTTAATTCTGTTAGAGATGGCAGAACAAGGGTTTGGCTGGAGTATACTCCCCTGCTGGCTGGTCAAACAGTTTGGCCATCAGAAGTTAACTGAACTGCCAGTCAGGGGGTGGCCACAAAAGATCCAGGTGGATGCGGTATGGTCACGCCGTACTCCTCCGGGGCCGGCCGGGCGCTGGATAGCTGACCGGCTGGTTGCTCAGAGACCGGACCCGTGTTACAGAATTTGATCATAATCAGCGCCAGCATGAAAAGAAGCTTGTTGCGTCTCTGGCTGTTATGATATTTCGCAGTGAAGGTGGTATGAATGATATGACGAGAGCGTACAATATAACGTGTTCAGTGAGTCACTTTTTCACGCAGCTACTAGCCGGTGCCATGTGAGAATGAAGAATATATGTTATCTGAAAACCACTGATCAACTAGGTGAGTATTGATGCAGAACGATCAATTTACAAAAGAAGTATACGTCGGAGAAATTTTTAATAATCAGAATTACTCCATGCAGGTTCACAAGCGGATGCGATTCGAAGAGTGTATCTTCCGGCAGTCTAATTTTACTGAAGCAGTGTTTCACCAATGTAAATTCAGTGAATGCGAATTTATTGATTGTAATTTAAGTTTGCTTCAGCTACCGCAAAGCAGCTTTATGGATGTAAAATTTATCGGCTGCAAGATGTTAGGTATCAACTGGACCAGTGCTAGCTGGCCCTCAGTAAAAATGGCGGTATCGTTTGCGTTCGAACGCTGTATTCTTAATGACAGTTCCTTCTTCGGCCTGAATCTGACTGAAGTAAAAATGGCAGAATGCCGTATTCACGAGGCTGACTTCAACGAAGCTGATTGTCAGGGAGTGGACTTCACCGGGAGTGACCTGTTACACAGCACATTTCATCATACTAATTTGACGGATGCCAACTTTACTGACTCTGTAAACTACAGTATCAATATCTTTCATAACAATATTAAAAATGCAAAATTCACCTTGCCTGAAGCGGTATCGCTATTAAACAGTCTTGATATTGAGTTATCTGAATAATGGCATTTTTTATCATAATCAGCATATTATTAAACCGGGCAAATAAATTCGCAAAGAAAGGCGCTTGCAGGAATATGAACTGCACAGTACAAACAGCAGGGATGAATCCCTGCACTGTGTTTTAATCAGATTCGTAAGCCGGGAAAGCTGCAAATTATGTGTTACCGGTTTGGAACCAGATCTCGCAGAGACTCCTACTCATCGCAGAAAACTCCTTGATAAAAATGGTGGTCAGAATATCTGATCTTATAAAATATGGGTTTTCCTTTTGAAGAAACCAGATCATTTCGATTTGAATTTTGGTAATGATCTAGTTAGTAATTTTTATAAATTCGAGACAAGTGGTTAGGTGGAAAACTCTAGATATAAAAAGCATACGCGAGTTTTATCGTGACTTTGGTTTGGTTGCAATACTATGCTCTTATGAGCATAAATCACTAGTTTATATAAATAATAGATTTTTTGCTATTAATCCTGAAAAGAAATATTTTATAACTCTCAGGTATGTAATGAGATATATAAGATTCGGATAAATGTATATTGAGAATGTAGCTACATTCTTTTTAGTCTAAATCCTTACAGGAGTTATTACGGTTGCGATATTTTTTGAAGCTGGAACTCTATCAGATAAATTTTATGAAGAAAAATACTATGAAAAATCACTGCCGGGTTTACTAACAGATTTTAGAAAAAGCAATGTACTATGAATGTCAGGGTAAATACGTATTTGCCGGGGAATTATGGATGAAAGCCAGTAAAGAATTATGTAACCTGATCGATCAGAAATACTGTGAAGACCGTACTGACTTCTGTCTGAAGCACAAAGACAAACCGAAAATTGCAAATGATGGGTAAGAAGCTAATTCCCTAAAGCCATATTGCTTTGCAAGTCAGACTTTGCACCAAAGTTAAAACTGTCGGAGCAGGCTGTAAAACAACGCTTTCCTCTTCTGGGAAGTAGTCAGAGGCTTTACTTGCAATAGACGATGCTGAAACTGTCGTATGGGTCGCCGTTGATGAAAGAATAAATATATTGCAGCTCGCCGCCCATTCTGACGAAAGATTTCAAACTATTTTCATCTCCACAAGCAAAAGCTGTGACAGTGTCTCTCCATTGATTTTTAAAGAACCCCCATGATTTTTTTGCCCATGGATAAATTTTTAAAGCATCATATTCACTATAATTTAATCTGACATAAGCAATTAGCTTATTATCTTTTACCTCAACAGCATAAAGGCTGACATCCTTGGACACATTCAATGGCAAATCCGATTTTATTTCATTTGCCATTTTGGCCGCTTGTTTGCAGACGTCAACGTTTGACAGATTGTAAAAACAGTGAGTTGCTGAAAGTGCTGAAAAAGGCAGTGTTACAAGAATTGCTGTAATATATTTCATTGTGTTTTGTCTCCGTTAGTCAAAGTCCTGGTCTGAACCCTGACTGCATTACAGTCCTGTGGTCATTACCAGTGTTGTTTTAGTTTTTCCGATATCAGTTCTAAACCGCCAAAAAGCAGGATAAGTATGAAGTTGCCGAAGAATAGGAAACCCGCCTGCCACCATTCCCAGCCCCATCCATGCACGGCGCCCATTACTCCCAGAACTGACCCCAGAAAAGGGATAAATGACAAAATCCACCAGTACACTAGTAACCCGATAGTTAGCGCGAAAAAAACATTCATGCCAATCCAGTCCAGTCCACCATCGCACTGATTATGGCGGCAAGCTGAACCAGTGCTATGGCGATATAAAGCACTATTGCTATAACCTGCATATTTTCTAATCCTTATTTTTATAATTGAGTAATCGGGTTAACAAAGATCACTTTTTGGTCATTCGATTTCAATATGAGCACGCTTACCTAATCCTGTTTTTATGGATTACCTTTAGTACAAAAAGGTACTGAACCCACGCCCTGACTTTGATTACATACGTCAGACGTGCAGATAATTTAGTATCATATTTCAGATAAAGCCGGGTGGGACTTTTATGTCTGAGGTACTTATATTATCCCGGTTGTACAGGAACTGGACACGGCAGAAAGGGATGCAATATGAAAGAAAGTAATATAAAACGGCCACCAATAGATATAGATGTTGTAAGAAAACTAGAAAAGGAATTTGAAAACACTACCACTAATAAATGGATAAGTGTGTGTTACTGGCTACGGCGTATTTGCCCTAGTTGCAAACTACTTTCTGAATACCCGGCATGATCCAATATCTATAGGAATACTGCTGGGAGGGGGAACAGTAATTTTGGGTATCAATTATTACAAATCTCAAAAAATCCTGCGTAAACTTGACAATCTTTGCTATTGCAGTTTTGGCAAAGCTTATAAACTTTCCAGATGTGATCTTTTTAAAGTAAGACCGGATTGAGTCAGTCAGACCACTGATGATAAAATAAATTGAGAAACTCAGAGATTGATCCCTAACCCCGGTACTGCCGGGGTTTCTTTTAGCGTTTTAACTGACGAGGTATACCCGCATACAAAATTGAATAATGTTAAATCAAATCGATCAAAGACAGCACAACCCCATTACCTGATGGATAGAAATAATTTCAGAAATTTAAAAATAGCAGAGGGAATTATGAATGATGAAAAGCCAATGACACTTGCTCAGGCAGCTGATTACCTTCAGGTATCGAAAAGTACCGTAAGCAAGCTGATTAAAAAGGGCGAGCTTACTGGTCGCCGGACAAGTGGCAATTCCGGCAAATATCTTGTGCTGAAATCTGCATGTATAGAATATGTCTCAAATCCATCCCTGAACCGTAATGCGAGCGCGAGCGCGGGTGAGCAGACAGAAGGAAAAACATTATGTCGATCACTGTCAGAAGTAGAGTATAGCACTGTCATTTTTTACACGGGAAGGCAAAAGAATTAGGCAATCGTCTGGAACAGCGGACAAGAAACAAGCGCGGAACTGCACGACAGGTTAAAAGAGTATGCCATCATGCGGATACTTTTCTTTGCATCATTTATTGTTTCCAGAACAAGCTGTCTTGCGGAGCCGTCAGGGGAAAAGCCTGTGACGATTTCCGGGGTTGCTGGTGTGAGAGCCAGTGAGGGTAATGGTGAGAGTAACGGCAGACAGAAGAGACTGGCTGCAAGAAGCTTCCTGCATGAGATCAACATCATTTTAAACATACCCATTTAACAAAAAATCGTTTGTTAAGTCCTGTTATTCTCCTTGCGACACCCGTTAAGACACCTGTTAATAGTTTAAAATGACCACAAACTATGTTAACCACTTGATTTAATTGGCGCGCCCTGCAGGATTCGAACCTGCGACCTACGGCTTAGAAGGCCGGTGCTCTATCCAGCTGAGCTAAGGGCGCAGTCTGTCTGGTTCGGATTATTAAGGTTACGGTACGTCGAGTCAACGTTTTTTAGTGGACATAGTCAGTAACTGCCGATGTTATAAGCAGTAAAACAGGAGGTATACATGGTTACAGGAACAGAGATTCCTTATTTTTTACAAAACGTGATTATAAAAAATACGCCAGAAATATGGGCTGAGGTTACAAAAAGACGTCGGATTGCAAAAGTGGAGGCTATCGAAAAGCACGGATAGCGCTAAGTGAAAGTTGACGGAGTATATAGCTGACGGCTGTTATCTGTGAGTTCGTGCCTGTGTAATTGGCGAGGTTTTCATAGAAAAACTGAGGGCACCCTCCGAAGGCATTGACTGGAATATAATAATTAACAAGGAGATAAAATGTTCCAAAAAATGACTATCATTATACTGGCCGTGGCGACAACCATGATGTTACACGTCTCTGTGGCAGCCGATAATACCATCAGGCTCGGAGCGGCACATGTGGTGAAAGCATGGAGAGGAACTGAAGGTATCCAGGTTTGGACCCTGCGATATGGCCCCCGCAATGATCATACTGCTCTGGTACAAATAACAAATATTGATCACGCCTGGGACAAGAAAATTCAGGTAATGTCTGTTGAGAAAAAGCCCGGCCGGAGCGATTACAGTATAGAGCATAATGGGAAAAAGTTTGTGGTGCTGGTACTCTACAAATATAACTACGGAGAGCTTTATCTGCCGGGTGAAGATACCCCGTACAATATATACTACAGCAGCGGATTATCCTCAGAGGGTAATGCCGGATATTTTCTGAATGATTATCTGAGTCAATCAAAGCAATAATGCAGATGAATATTGTCACACAGGAGAAGATAAAATGAGAGTGCAGGTTTTATGTTCTCTCAAAAGTGCGTTAAAGACAGCAAAATGGTTCTGCGGGGAAATATAAACCATCATGATTTTAACCTTGGTTTTTTGTGATTAATGTCTTACGTGCTCTTCAGACTGACAAACGGATATACAACAGGGCGCTCCTTGTGGTGATGTTTTTCTTAAAAATCATCCTGTATTGCTGTGATACTAATCTCTGCCTGACAGTGGCACGCACTTCTGCCAAAATAAATGTCATATATAATTAACTTTCAACAGATGGACGCTCGTGTCGATGGTAGCAGAAATTATTGATGGCAAATTCGTTGCCCAGCAAGTGCGTCGGGAAGTGGCGGCAACAGTCAAGCAGCGCCTTGCAACAGGCAGGCGCAGGCCTGGGTTAGCGGTAGTATTGGTTGGCAATAATCCGGCCTCACAAATATATGTCGCCAGCAAAAGGAAGGTCTGTGAGGAAGTAGGTTTTCTCTCACGCTCTTATGACCTGCCAGCCAGTACCAGCGAACCCAGATTACTGGAATTGATCGATGAGCTAAATCATGATCAGGAGATAGATGGCATTCTGATACAACTTCCGCTACCCGCAGGCATCGATAATCTGAAGGTGCTGGAGCGTATCAGGCCAGAAAAAGATGTTGATGGTTTTCATCCCTATAACGTTGGCCGTTTGTGCCAGCGGGTTCCTCGTCTGCGTCCCTGTACACCACATGGCATTGTGACTCTGTTGAAGCGCTATCAAATAGAAACGCTGGGTCTGAACGCTGTGGTGGTTGGGGCTTCAAACATTGTGGGCAGGCCAATGAGTATGGAATTACTCCTTGCGGGCTGCACTACCACGGTTACTCACCGATTCACTCGTGACCTGCGTCATCATGTCAGCCATGCGGACCTGTTGGTAGTGGCGGTAGGTAAGCCGGGCTTCATTCCCGGTGAGTGGATAAAACCTGGTGCTATTGTCATTGATGTGGGTATCAATCGGCTGGAAAACGGTAAAGTTGTTGGTGATGTTATCTATGAGGAGGCAGCCCGACGTGCCTCTTACATCTCGCCAGTGCCTGGGGGGGTAGGCCCGATGACGGTTGCTACATTGATCCAAAATACTCTGCAAGCCTGCGAATCATTTGATACTGATCTGGTGGAATAGTGGTGGTATTTTCATTGAAAGGCACGTCGCATATCGAACTTTGCAGACTGCTTAAGCTAAAAAACTGGGTTGAGAGTGGTGGGGCAGCTAAGAGCGTGATTGCTGCCAGACAGGTGACTGTCGATGGTGTTGTGGAAACACGCAAACGCTGCAAAATCCAGTCTGGTCAGACGGTAAGCTATGATGGCGTTAGCGTTACCATTACAAACTAAATTCTGTTAGCGTGCAGACTGATATAATCACACTCCTGCCATTTTGGTGCATTAGCCGGTAAATAGACTGGAGCATTGTTGCCGGCCCGCCGCCGGGGGCTGGTTATTTACAGATAACTGACTCTGGCGGTTGGACTCAGCGGATAATACCAATGGTGATAAATGGGATCCAGGCTGCTTTCCAGGTTTATTGGACGTTATGAAGACTGGATACACGAGTTATTCAGCTTTTCTGGCAAAAATCATCTGAAGCTTATTTCTAAGATTTGCGCCGCCAGGTGGTGCCCTGAGGACCATCTTCCAGAATAATACCCATTGCAGTAAGCTCTTCGCGGGCCTGGTCAGCAGTTGCCCACTCTTTCGCCTTACGTGCATCAAGCCGTTTTTTGATCAGCGCTTCAATTTTCGCCAGGTCCTCAGTGTTATGACCCTGCTGGTTTTGCAGAAATTGCTCGGGTTTCTGGGTGAGAAGTCCCAGCACTGAACCGAGCTGACGCAGGCGCGCCGCCAGCCTGTTGGCTAGAATGATATCTTCAGCTTTGGCGCGGTTGATTTCACGCGCCAGGTCAAACAGTACTGAACAGGCCTCTGGTGTGTTGAAGTCATCGTCCATTGCAGAACGGAAACGTGCCTCATAGTATGCACCGTCAGCTACCACGGTGTTGTCGTCAGTATCACGCAGTGCAGTATACAGGCGTTCCAATGCCGCACGCGCTTGTTGAAGATTATCTTCACTGTAATTTAGCTGGCTGCGGTAGTGCCCGGAGATCAGGAAATAGCGCACAGTCTCAGCATCGTAGTGCTGTAGTACATCGCGCACTGTGAAAAAATTATCGAGCGATTTTGACATTTTTTCGCGATCAATCATCACCATCCCCGAGTGCATCCAGATATTGACATAGGGACCTTCCTGGGCACAGGTAGACTGGGCGATTTCGTTTTCATGATGGGGGAATATCAAGTCAGCGCCACCCCCGTGGATATCGAAGTGGTTACCAAGTTGTTTGCGATTCATTGCTGAACATTCAATATGCCATCCAGGACGGCCATAGCCCCACGGTGACGGCCAGCCGGGTTCACCTGCTTTTGACATTTTCCACAGCACAAAGTCCATGATATTACGTTTAACATCAGAAAGTTCGATACGTACACCTGCCTGTAGTTGCTGCAGATCCTGCCGTGAAAGCTGACCATAATTTGTATCGCTATCTACGGCAAACATAACATCACCATTAGAGGCGACATAGGCATGATCGCGGGCAATCAGCTGCTCAGTAAGCGCTATGATTTCATCAATATGGTGGGTAGCACGGGGTTCTGAGCTGGGTGGCAGGATATTCAGTGCAGCAAAATCCTCATGCATCCAGGTAATTGTGCGTTCAGTCAGCGCTGTTATCGTTTCACCATTTTCGCCAGCGCGTTTGATGATTTTATCGTCTATATCGGTGATATTACGTATATAGTTCACTTCGTAACCCAGATAGCACAGATAACGATAAATCACATCAAATGCGACAAAAGTACGACCATGACCAATATGGCAAAGATCGTAAACGGTAATACCACATACGTAGATACCTACTTTCCCTGCGTGAATGGGTTTAAACTGCTCTTTCTGACGGCTCAGCGTATTAAAAATCTTTAACATTAAGAAATCCCGGTCAGGGTTACAAAGTAAAACAGGTTGTCGAGAAAGTGCCCATTGTGAACGATTGTGACGCCGGGCGCCATGCAAAATAGCAATCTCTGCGTAAAGACGAATAACTGACTCACAGTAACAATCTGTGATATAAGTCAGTGTTAATTCTCCCAGAACCTGGGGAGGCTGGCAGTATTCATGTCAATATTAACCTTATGGGAACAAACAGATGGTCACCTTCGAGACAAATTACGGCGATATTGTGATTAAAACTTTTGCAAAAGAAGCGCCTATCACTGTTGAGAACTTCCTTAATTACTGCCGGGCAGGCCACTACAATAACACCATTTTTCATCGTGTTATCAAGGATTTTATGATTCAGGGTGGTGGTTATGAGCCAGGCATGAAGCTAAAAACCACCGAAAAAGAGATTATAAACGAGGCCAACAATGGTTTGAAAAACACCCGTGGTACTCTCGCTATGGCTCGTACTCAGGCACCGAACTCAGCTACCGCCCAGTTCTTTATTAATGTAAAGGACAATGATTTTCTGAATTTTCGTGATAAAAGCCTGCAAGGGTGGGGCTATTGCGTATTTGCTGAGGTGGTTGAGGGTATGGAAGATGTAGTCGATAAAATTAAAGTTGTGGCAACCGGGAGTAACGGTGTTCACCAGGATGTTCCCAAAGAGGATGTTATTATTGAAAAAGTGACTGTCACTGAATAATGTCTGCCACACTGTTTATTTCAGATATTCATCTGTCACCGCAAGAACCGACGATTACAGCCGGTTTTATTGCTTTTTTAGAGCGGGAAGCGTGTTGTGCGGACGCACTCTATATTCTGGGCGATCTATTTGATACGTGGATTGGCGATGACGACCCCAGCCCACTTCACCAGCAGGTAGCTGCTGCACTATTTCGCTTAAGTTCCACTGGGATCCCCTGTTATTTCATTCATGGTAATCGTGATTTTATGCTGGGAAAGCGGTTTGCCAGTCAGTCAGGGTTACGATTACTACCGGCACAACAGGTGATCGATCTTTATGGTCAGCCAGCGCTGATAATGCATGGTGATACGCTATGCACGGATGATAAGCGTTATCAGCGTTTTCGCCGTGTGGTACATCAGCGCTGGTTACAGCGCTTGTATCGCTGTTTGCCCTTCTCTTTGCGTCTGATGATTGGTAATCGGATACGGACTAACAGTAAGGCTGCCAAGCAGCAAAAATTCTTAGAAATTATGGATGTCAGCCAGCAGACAGTGGAACAAGTGATGCAGAATTGCCGGGTTCAGCGTTTGATTCATGGGCATACCCATCGTCCGGCGGTTCACCATTTGCGGATTAATGGTGCTGATGCTGAACGTATCGTTTTGGGCGCATGGAATGAAACAGGCTCAGTCATTAAAGTGACGCCTGCCAAGACAGAGTTAATAACTTTTCGCTGGTAAAGTATGATGCGTGTGCAGAGCAGGCACAGACAGACGGCTGGGGCAGGCGTTTCCCACGCGGTCTGAACGTGTTATGATTTTGCTTTTGGCCTTGGGGTATCTTTCTCTCCTGATAGCAGGCTCGATAATAACAGGGGTCATATCCGCATGCTTTCTTCTGCCATCCCGGTGCGAATTGCTATTGTAATGGGCTCCAAAAGTGACTGGGCGACCATGAGTGATGCTGCCAGCATGCTCGACAACCTCAGACTTCCTTATCACGCTGGAGTGATTTCTGCCCATCGCACACCTGATAAACTCTATCAATTTGCTGAACAGGCTGTAGATAACGGCTATCAGGTCATTATTGCGGGTGCCGGAGGTGCCGCACACTTGCCCGGAATGCTGGCAGCTAAAACTCTGCTGCCAGTACTGGGCGTACCTGTTCAGAGTCTGGCACTGAGTGGCCTGGATAGCCTTTACTCTATCGTACAAATGCCACGGGGTATTCCGGTTGGCACGCTAGCGATTGGTAAAGCTGGTGCGGCTAATGCTGCTCTGCTGGCTGCTCAGATTCTGGCCCTTAATGACAGTACGTTGTCACAGCGTCTGGCAGACTGGCGTCAACGTCAGACTGATGAAGTGCTTAACAATTCGGACCCACGGGAGGCTAAATGAAGTCAGTTTGTGTCCTTGGCGATGGCCAGTTAGGTCGCATGTTGCGCCAGGCGGGTGAGCCGCTGGGTATTACCGTTTTTCCTGTCGGGCCAGATGCTAAGCCTGAAACACTGCCAGTGGAGCAGAGTGTGGTTACGGCTGAAATTGAATGCTGGCCGGAAACAGCACTTACTCAATGGCTGGCGCATCATGAAGCTTTTGTAAATCGCGATATCTTTCCGCTTATTGCAGACCGTTTAACGCAGAAACAACTATTGGATGAGCTACAACTGGCAACTGCACTCTGGCAGCCGCTCGCTGAAACGCTTGAGTGGCCACAGATATTTACCCGTATGGGTGAAGAGGTCATTGTTAAACGGCGCAGTGGTGGTTATGACGGGCGTGGCCAGTGGCGTGTGCATAAGGATGAAACTAACCTGTTGCCAGCGGCGTGTTATGGTACCTGTTTGGCTGAGCAGCTTATTAATTTTTCAGGTGAAGTTTCCCTAATAGGCGCCAGAGGTCGTGATGGCAGCACCGTATTCTATCCGCTAACATACAACCTGCATCAGCGGGGGATGCTGTACGCCAGTGTTGCACTGGCCGAACCAGACGCCAGGCTTCAGCAGCAGGCCGAGCAGATGCTCTCTGCCATTATGGATAAACTTGGCTACATTGGGGTGATGGCGATGGAGTGTTTTATCGTGGAAGGGGAATTGATGATTAATGAGCTAGCTCCACGAGTACATAATAGTGGTCACTGGACTCAGAATGGCGCCTCAATCAGCCAGTTTGAACTGCATCTGCGAGCAATTCTTAGTTTGCCGCTACCCGTACCAGTAGTCAGCTCACCCTCAGTGATGATAAACCTGATAGGTACGGAGCTGAATTATCAGTGGCTGGATCTGCCACTGGTGCATTTGCACTGGTATAACAAAATGGTGCGGCCAGCACGCAAAGTCGGCCATCTTAATCTCAGTTATTCTGATCGCACCGTTCTCAGCCTGACAGTTAAAGCGTTAACTCAGATGTTACCAGAGGATTATCAGCACAGCACAGGATGGGTGTTACAACAACTAAATGAATAGTTGTTCCGGCACAGTTCTCTGCGGTTTAAAGCTATTGTCTTATCAAACCAGCTGTAATGTATTACGTCCCACAACTGGACCTTCTTCCAGCGTATGTTACTCTTAATTTGTAACCAACACCTCCGGCAAATAATAGCAGCCATCATAGTCAGCCTTATGTGTTGTTTGTCAGGTACTGGCAAAAAAATCAGGTCTGATGAGGGTCTGCAACGGATCTGGATTAGTGCTGAGTGAAGGTAACCGGATGGTATTCCCGTTGTGCCTCAGGCACAGGAGTTTACTGACGGGATGGCGGTAAAATCATTGACTGGACAAATTGTGCATCAACAAATGTGGCATAAAGCTGCATCAGGTAACATTATGCAAAAAGCAGTGCTTATTACTGGTTGTTCCAGCGGAATTGGACTAGCCGCTGCCAACCACTTACTGAGTCGTGGCTATTACGTGCTGGCTGCCTGCCGCAAGCCAGCAGATGTCGCTCGTATGAATCAGCTCGGCTTTGACGGCATTCAGCTTGATTTGGATGATCCGGAAAGTGTTGACAGTGCCTCAGATACCGTGCTGGAACGTTGTAACCATCGCCTCTATGGCCTTTTCAATAATGCTGGTTTTGCTATATATGGGAAATTAGATGCCATCAGCCGTGTTCAGATGGAGCGACAATTTTCCACCAATCTGTTCGGTACACATCAACTGACGATGAAGCTGCTACCCGCAATGCAATTACAGGATGAGGGGCGAATAATTAACACCAGCTCGGTGCTAGGGCTTGTCGTTACTGCTGGCCGCGGCACTTATGCTGCCAGTAAATTTGCGCTTGAGGCTTGGAGTGATGCCTTACGGCAGGAACTCTATGGCAGCGGCATTCACGTCAGCTTAATTGAACCCGGCCCAATCGATAGCCGTTTTACTGAAAATGTCTGGCAGGCACAGGCTGCTGAGCCGGTTAAAAACCCCGGCAGTATTTCACACCTTACGCGTCCTGTTTCAGCGGTTTTGCCTGCATTGCAGCACGCTCTTGAAAGCAAATATCCACGGCGGCGCTATCCTGTTACCCCTATCGCCTGGGCAGTATCACTGCTACGCCTGATGCCGGCGGTACTTAAGGATCGCGTATTGTGTAAAAAATAATTCTGTACTGATTTTCTCCTTGATCATTACAGTAAGTACCCCCATAAGAGTGGGGATTTCAGTTAAATAGAGATACTACGTATGTCATCACAAGCTACGATTGTTAATCTTAACGAATCCAATCTTCACCAGATGCTGGAAAAATCGATGCAGGTTCCGGTACTTTTTTATTTCTGGTCAGTGAACAGCAGGCATTGTCAACAGCTTACACCCATGCTCGAGCGGCTGGCACAGCAGCATAGTGGTCACGTAATTCTGGCTAAACTCGATTGTGATTCTGAACCGTTGATAGCGGCTCAATTTGGATTGCGGGGAGTTCCTGCCCTCTATCTGTTTCGGAATGGTCAGCCGATAGATGGTTTACAGGGCCCTCAGTCTGAAGATGCAATCCGGGCGTTACTGGAAAACGTGTTGCCCAAACCAGAAGAGATTAAAGCACAAGCCGGGATAGCACTGTTCAACGACGGTAAACCGCTAGAAGCATTACCGTTACTTAGAGAAGCCTGGCAGCTTAGTGAGCAAAACAGCGAAATTGGTTTTTCACTGGCAGAGGTACTGATTGCCTTAAATCGTAGTGATGATGCTGAGGGGGTATTACAGGCAGTACCTTTGCAGGATCAGGATACGCGTTATCAGGGACTGATTGCTCAGATAGATTTGCTAAGACAGGCGGCTGATACGCCTGAAATTCAACAACTCCAGATGCAATTAAGTGACGACCCTAATAACTGTGGGCTGGGATGTATGCTGGCAGTACAGTTACATCAGGTAGGACGTAATGAAGAAGCGCTGGATATGCTGTTTACTTTCCTGAAGGATGATCTGACTGCCTCTGACGGACAGGTACGCAAAACATTACAGGAGATCCTGGCAGCGTTAGGCACAGGTGACGCACTGGCGGCCAGATATCGCCGTCTGCTTTACGCTTTATTGTACTGACAGATTTTATAACAGCCGTCTTTTATCTATGTTGACGATGTAACTTGTCCAGATCGTTGGTAAAGCCTCACGTTTTGGTTGCGCATCAATAAAGCGCAACCGTCATGTTACCATGATGTGAAACAACTATCCTGCCAGAGATAAACATTACTCGATTATCTCCCACAGATTCATTCTGCGGTGTTGCAGGCCAGGTGATTAATGATAGGGCAGTCGTGGCTGTCATCACCCGGACACTCTGTGGCTAGTGCCAGTAAGCGGTCGCGTATCTGAATCAACGCGGCAATATGTTTCTCAATTTCGGTGATTTTCTTTAGCGTGCGCTGTTTTACATCAGCGCTGCGACGCGCTGGGTTGTTGAATAGTTGTAGCATCTCCCGGCACTCCTCCAGAGAAAAACCGGCCTGACGTGTCTGACGTAGCAGAGAAAGCTCTTCAATGTGCCGGGTATTGTAACTACGGTAACCGTTTATGCGGCGTGCTGGCGGTGTTATTATTCCCTTTTCTTCGTAGAATCGAATTGTTTTCTTGGTTAGCCCCGTTTTTTTGGCCACGTCACTAATGTTCATCTTTTCTGCTCCTGAATCACACTATTCCAGACAGCTGCATTGCAGGTGATACAGCCGGGATTTAAAAAAGGCTGCTCTGATCCTACCATCTTGTGCACATTGTGCGCAAAATTTGCTCTTTTAAAGGCTGTGGTGCAGGGACTGATATCAGATGGGAAGAGTATCTGTTGACTTTCCCGTTACCGGAAGGTTTACCCTCTGTAGGGCCGTGATAGCCCGGCGCAGAAATCATACTGTGTAATGCGTAAAACGTTACACTTATGCGGGCAGCCTGATAATTGCCGGTAAGCACGTTACGCTGATGCAGATCTGAGGTTCAGATGGTGAGGTGAATGATGTCTGGTACAATACGACTTAATCTTGAGGGCCTGACGTGCAGCCACTGCACTGGCAGGGTCAAAACCACGCTAGAAAGACGCGATGATGTTACCAGGGCAGATGTTACGTTAAAGCAGGCACGGGTTATCTCTACTGCTACGGCAGAGGCCCTCATTGCTGATATTCAAAAAAGCGGTTATCAGGCTACCCTGGCAGAAGACATTGTTCCGGGGGAGCCTGACCTACCCATAAAACATCAGTCCGGGCCGAAGGTAGTTACAGCCGCCCAGCCGGCTGAACTAAACACGGATAATCTGCATTATCTGCTGATTGAAGACATGAGCTGTGCTAGTTGCGTCGGTCGGGTAGAAAAGGCGCTTAATGGAGTTGCTGGCGTAAAACAGGTCAGGATTAACCTTGGTGATCGCAGCGCGCTGGTGCTGGGTTTTGTCGATGCAGAGATGCTCGTTTCGGCGGTCAATAAGGTGGGTTACCGGGCACAGGCAGTAAAGAATGAAACTATCTTTCGGGAAAAACAGCACGCTTCGGCTGCTCACTCGGTGTATCGCTTTGCCTGGCAGTCAGCTTTAGCGCTGCTGACAGGCATTTTGCTGATAATCTGGGGCATGACTGGCAGTAATATGATACTCACTGACAGCAACCAGCGAAGCTGGCTTGCGACAGGAATGCTGACACTGGTAGTGATGATACTGGCTGGAGGTCACTACTATCGTAATGCGTGGCGTAACTTGTGTAGTGGAATCACAACAATGGACACGCTGGTGGCGCTGGGTACAGGTATAGCATGGCTCTATTCACTGTTTGTTAATCTCTGGCCGCGTTATATTCCTCCTGAAGCACGTCATCTTTATTACGAGGCCAGTGTGATGATCATTGGTCTGATAAATCTTGGTCACTTACTTGAACAGCGTGCCCGCCAGCATGCATCAGGCGCACTGGAGCGACTGGCAGATTTGGCCCCACCTGTTGCGCGCGTGGTAGAGAATGGCAGAGAACAACAGCGTCCCTTAAACCAGGTGAATGTAGGGATGACCTTGCGGGTGACACCCGGTGACAAGGTGCCTGTGGATGGTGTGATTGTTCAGGGTGAGGTCTGGCTGGATGAAGCTATGCTGACTGGTGAAGTGCTGCCACAACATAAAAGCGTGGATGATCGTCTTAGTGCGGGCACGCTGGTACAGGATGGAAGTGCACTGTTTCGTGCCAGTGCGGTGGGGACAAATACCATGCTGGCACATATCATTCATCTGGTGCGCCAGGCCCAAAGCAGTAAGAGTGAACTCGGCCGGATGGCTGACCGGGTTTCAGCGGTATTTGTGCCGACAGTCATTGCAATCGCCCTGATCAGCGCGATTATCTGGGGAATAGTGGGGCCGGAACCAAAATTAATATACAGCCTGGTTGTTGCTACTACTACTCTTATTATTGCCTGTCCTTGTGCACTGGGGCTTGCTACCCCAATGGCAGTCATTACTGGCATTGGGCGTGCTGCGGAGTTAGGTGTGATAGTGCGTGATGCAGATGCTCTGCAACGCGCCAGTGAAATTGACACGCTGGTATTTGATAAGACAGGTACGTTGACTGAGGGCAAACCAAAGGTAGTGGCAACAGAGGTCTGCCATGGTGTTAGCCTGCATCAGGCAATACGCTGGGCTGCTGCGCTGGGGCAGAATTCCGGTCATCCACTGGCCCAGGCGATTGTACGTCAGGCGCCGGATTCTGTGCTACCTGAAGTCACTCATTTCCGCCAGAGAGGGGGGCTGGGTGTAAGTGGTGTGGTGGATCGGCACCACCTGTTATTAGGTAGTGGTGAGTTTCTTAGCCGGGAAGGGATTGACACAGCGCAGATTCAGGCAGCGCATTGCGCGAGCCTGGCAGCAGGTGCTACACCTGTGTTTCTGGCGGCAGACAACCAGGCTGTCGCGATCTTTATTCTCAGTGACCAGCTTCGTAGCCGAAGTATCCCGGCATTGTCTGCGTTGCGCAGTCAGGGTTATCGGCTGGTGATGCTAACAGGGGATAATGAGGCTACGGCACGGGCGCTGGCGAAACAGGCAGGTATAGAGCATGTTATTGCTGGAGTCCACCCGGAAGGAAAAGCAGCGGCAATTGGCGCACTCCAGCATCAGGGATACCGGGTCGCAATGATTGGTGATGGTATTAATGATGCCCCGGCTCTGGCGCAGGCAGAATTGGGTATGGCAATGGGTAGTGGCAGTGCTATTGCGATAGAAAGTGCAGGTATTACCCTGATGCGTCCCGATATCAGTAGTGTGACAGATGCGCTGGCAATCTCGCGTGCAACGTTGCGTAACATGAAGCAGAATTTGTTGGGTGCCTTTTTCTACAATATCTGTAGTATTCCGCTTGCTGCTGGTGTGCTCTGGCCTTTTACTGGTACTTTGCTCAATCCTATTATTGCAGGTGCAGCGATGGCACTCTCTTCAATCACTGTCATAGCCAACGCAAATCGCTTGCAACGTTTTCGCACGCATCAGAAACACTGACCTCAAACCTGTTCAAAGATGCCGTTAATCGGTAGCATAATACAATTAACCGCTAATGATGTGAGGGATGCATGGGTAAAGCCGGCCGGGCAATTCAGGCTTTTTTCAAAACTATGCTGCCAGAACGTTATAGCTGGCCTGCTATGGACGTCCAGTTTAATGGCAGTCAGTTTCACCTGGTTGGCAGTATTCATATGGGTACGTGCGATATGATGCCGTTGCCTTGCGCCCTGCAAACAAAACTTTGTCGTGCTGATGCGTTGATTGTCGAAGCTGATATTATGAGCGCTGCATCTCCATTTGACAAAAGTACTGCCTGTGCGCCACTTGAGCGGCAGATCGACGAAGCCAGCTGGCAACGATTATCCCAGATATGCCATCAGCTGAATATCGATATAGCAAGTATATCGTCTTTACCAGCATGGCAGGTTGCATTGATGTTGCAAGCACAGCAGGCTCAGCAACTTGGGTTGCATGCCTGTTATGGAATTGACCATCAGTTATTAAATGCGGCGCATAGCCAACAGCAGCCAGTCATTGAACTTGAAGGTGCAGAGGCGCAGCTCAGCCTGCTGGAGGCTCTGCCTGTCGGAGGGGTTTCTCTGCTTGAGGATACGTTATTACACTGGCAGACTAACGCACGTCTCCTGCAAATTATGATCAGCTGGTGGCTGGATGCTCCGCCGGCTTCTCCCGATATAACGCTGCCAACAACATTTTGTGATGAACTAAGCGATCTGTTAATTCATGATCGTAATGTCCGCTGGGCCCACTATCTGCGGGTGTTGCCCCCAGGTAATTATCTTGTTGCGGTAGGGGCGCTGCATCTTTTTGGTGAAAATAATCTGATTGATTTGTTAAAATATCCTTAGCAGCTGGCCAGCACTGTTGTAGCTGGCTGTTCCCCGCCTGCAAGTATGCTTATCGGTCAATCACCGCAGTAACTTCATGATAAATTATTATAAAAAATATCCGATGATTTAGTGAGCTAAGCAGCAGGAACAACATAAGCAGCTACAACAATACTATTGTCATTTAATGCTAAAAAATGTTATCAGTTGCAGGAATATTGTATATTCCTGTGTCTGGCATCATTTCATGCCGGGCTGAACGAAAGAATCGTCTTTGGGCTATTTTCCTCACATCACTGACAATCGATAGCGCTAATCTGACTGATTACAATGGCTGGCGTAATATTTCGCTTCAGCCAGAGCCACATATTGCAGGGTAAAGCCGCAATTTGTATGAAAACGATAAGAAAAGGGCGCTGTAACCTTATCCATCCACTGATGTTGATTATTGAGATTAATTAGTATCAGTTATGGCGGGTGCTCTGCAACTAGAAGTACATGGAGAACTGCGATGAATCTGCGTCTGGTGAGCCTTGCTCTGGCAAGCACATTTTTAGTTAGTTGTGCTGGATCAAAACCTGCTGAAAACACTCAGGTTCGCTCTGATCCCCTGGAGGGATTTAACAGGGCTATGTTCAACTTTAACTATAACGTGGTAGATCCTTATGTTTTGCGGCCAGTGGCTGTGGCCTGGCGTAACTATATGCCAGCTCCGGCACGTACCGGACTGAGCAACTTTCTGGGTAACCTGGATGAACCCGCCAGTATGTTAAATAGTCTTTTCAGGGGAAAGATTAATGATGCCGGCAAACATTTTACACGCTTCTTTTTAAATAGTGTGCTCGGTCTTGGTGGGTTTATCGATGTTGCGGGCAAAGCCAATACTGAGCTGGCCCGGACTCAAAGCCAGCGTTTTGGTACAACGCTAGGATCTTACGGTGTCGGATATGGTCCCTATGTGCAATTGCCAATGTATGGAAGCTTTACGCTTCGTCAGGAAGGCGGAAATTATGCAGATAATTTTTATCCTGCGCTAAGCTGGCTTACGTTCTGGATGTCAGCAGGTAAATGGATGCTCGAAGGGATTGAGACGCGCGCTGAACTTCTCGATACCGATGGATTGCTGCGTAATTCGAGTGATCCTTATCTTTTTATACGTGAAGCTTATTTTCAGCGTAACGATTTCCTGGCGAATGGCGGAAAACTGACATCGGAGGAAAACCCCAATGCTCAGGTGATCAAGAATGAATTGGAGGATATTGATTCCGGGAACTGAGCAGGGACTGGTAAAACAGCCTGTGACAGGGCAGACTTTGATCCGCCAGTCTGGGGCAGGGGGGCTGGTATCACCTCCGGCGCCGTCAGGCTCTTATTGATGATGTTGCGGCCAGGATGGTAAAGGTGTTTGAAGCCGCGTCACTGCCATTACCATGCTGGTTTAAATAAACAATTTTCACATAGGCGGCCAGTATCATGGCAGAACAACTATCTGTTCTGCCTCTGTTATACGGTGCATCAGAATCTGTAGTTAAATGATGCCCCGTACAGCCAGGCTTTACCAGAAGCATCAAAAAGGTAAGGAACAGGTATTCCGTTATTAGCTCCGGTAGCGGCCAGATCAACCCCCTCTCTGATGGTCACTTTCTTACCATGCATGTACGATATGCCCATATCCACAGAGGTGTTGTCATTAAAGGCATATGTGGCGCCAAGACTCAGCCAGATGCGATCCTGATCAGGAATAGAGATAGAACGCTTATCAGCCGGGACCGGACTTTCATCAAAGGCAACACCAGCGCGGAATGTCCAGTTATCGTCATAATACCAGGAGGTGCCTGCGGCAACACGGTAAGCATCACGAAACCCCTCTTCTTTATAAAACAGCGTCTGGCCATCAGAATTTGTTGCTTTCAGCTCTTTAAACTGATGCCAGCTAGTTAAGGCAAGGCCATAGTGAATCGCCCAGTGCGGGGCAAGTCGGTGATATGCCGAAATTTCCCAGATTGCGGGCAGATGTAAAGAGAGCGAACCGGGTATGCTGATACCGCTAGTACCCATGGGCAGGCCAAAAGCGGTAATTATTGAGTTATATTTAGCCGGGATAGTGCTCTTATAGTTGCCACTAAAGCCAACTTTAATTTCAGAGCGATATGTCAGACCAAAGCGATTATTATCATTGAGTTCGTATAAAATCCCGGCATTCCAGCCATAGCCCCATTTGTTTCCTTTAAGATGAGCTATTTGAGTATTAGCCGATAAAACGGGTAATTCAGCAGGTAGCATAGCACCCAGTTCGCCAGCGTAACGCTCGATTTTTGCTCGTGCATAAACTGCATCGAAACCCACGCCAAAGGTAAAGTGGCGGTTAAACCGATGAGCAGTACTCAGATTAACGTTAGCGCTCATCAAATCTGTTTTACCTGCGAAGGGTACTCCCGAGTAGTGATTAGCAAATTTAGTTGACAGCCCAAAATTACTGGTTAGTGAAGCGCCGACCCACCATTGTGCATTAAGAGGATGAATATAGTGGATATTGGGGATTCCTGTTTCAGGGGCAATATTGTGTGCATCCAGACTATTACCCGCTCCGGAGGTACCGGAAAGAGTAACAGAAGGATCAATAAAAACAGCCCCGGCAGAGAACGCTGGGCGGTCCATCAACGCCATGGTGGCAGGATTTCGACTGGCGGAAGCCGCAGTATCCCCATAGCCCCTTCACCTGCCCAAGCCTGCAGCAGAAAATTCGTTAAGCTGAAATCCTGCTGCGTAGAGCTGGGCTGATAGTAGTGTTGTTATGACTGTTGCAGACGTTATAAATAAACTCTTATGGCCCATGGTAAGAACCTTAATATTTGTTATTTAAATTATTTTTA
>CAKZHC010000050.1 GCA_936920625.1 uncultured Enterobacteriaceae bacterium | reverse complement strand
CCGCCGTCAGTGTGGTCTTACCGTGGTCAACATGACCGATGGTGCCTACATTCACGTGCGGTTTAGTACGTTTGAATTGCTCTTTCGCCATGGCGATATTCCTTAACTGTTATGCCCTCATAATAAATGAGGGCACTGTTGACTATTCTAAAATCGTAGCCTTATTTACTACGAGCTTCGATAACAGCCGAAGCAACATTGTTCGGCGCTTCGGCGTACTTCAGGAACTCCATGGAGTACGAAGCACGACCTTGAGTCTGAGAACGCAGGTCAGTTGCATAACCAAACATTTCAGACAACGGTACCTGAGCACGAACGGTTTTACCCGTTGCGGTATCATCCATACCTTCAATGATTCCGCGACGACGGTTCAAGTCACCAATAACGTCACCCATATAATCTTCTGGCGTTTCTACTTCAACCTGCATAATTGGCTCAAGCAGAACGGGTTTAGCTCTCTTAAAGCCTTCTTTGAAGGCCATAGAACCCGCCAGTTTAAATGCCAGCTCAGAGGAGTCCACATCGTGGTAAGATCCAAAGTGCAGACGAACCCCTAAATCCACTACCGGATAGCCAGCCAGGGGGCCAGATTTTAACTGTTCCTGGATGCCTTTATCCACGGCCGGTATGTATTCACTGGGGATCACACCACCCTTGATGTCATTGGTAAAAGTATACCCAGGACCGCCCGGCTCGAGTGGGAAAATATCAATAACAACATGACCATACTGGCCACGACCACCAGATTGTTTTACGTGTTTAGCTTCAACATCTTTGACGGTTTCACGTATCGTTTCGCGGTAGGCAACCTGAGGCTTACCAACGTTAGCTTCAACGTTGAACTCACGTTTCATACGGTCAACGATAATTTCCAGATGCAGTTCGCCCATACCGGCAATAATAGTCTGATTGGACTCTTCGTCGGTCCAGACACGGAAAGAGGGATCTTCTTTCGCCAGACGACCCAGCGCCATTCCCATTTTTTCCTGGTCCGCTTTGGTTTTAGGCTCTACGGCAATAGAGATTACCGGTTCCGGGAATTCCATTCGCTCCAGAATAATTGGTGAGCTGGAGTCACAAAGCGTATCACCAGTAGTCACATCTTTCAGACCAATCGCCGCAGCAATGTCACCTGCCCGAACCTCTTTGATCTCTTCACGCTTATTGGCATGCATCTGGACAATACGGCCAAAGCGCTCACGTTGTCCTTTAATTGGATTGAGTACTGAATCGCCCGAATTTACTACACCAGAATAAACGCGGAAAAATGTCAGGTTACCTACAAAAGGATCGGTTGCGATTTTGAATGCAAGTGCTGAAAACGGTTCTTTATCATCAGAACGCCGCTCCGCTGGTGTATCTTTATCGTCATCCAGAACACCTCTGATTGACGGCACATCTGTAGGTGCTGGCAGATACTCAACTACTGCATCCAGCATCGCCTGTACGCCTTTATTTTTAAAAGCCGAACCACAGGTAACCAGGATAATTTCGTTGTTGAGCACACGCTGACGCAATGCGGTTTTGATCTCTTGCTCCGTTAGCTCTTCACCACCGAGGTACTTCTCCATCAGCTCTTCGGAAACTTCTGCCGCAGCTTCAATCAGGTTTTGATGCCATGTTTCGGCCTCGCTCTGCAACTCTGCCGGAATTTCTTCATATTCAAACGTGATACCCTGGTCTTTATCGTTCCAGTTAATGGCTTTCATTTTTACCAGATCGATAACACCAGTGAAACTATCTTCAGCACCAATAGCCAGCTGAAGCGGAACCGGGTTGGCGCCGAGACGTTTTTTAATCTGCTCAACGACTTTCAGGAAGTTCGCACCCATACGGTCCATCTTATTGACGAATGCAATACGTGGAACCTTATATTTATTAGCCTGACGCCAGACGGTCTCAGACTGCGGCTGAACCCCACCCACCGCACAGTAAACCATGACGGCTCCGTCCAAAACACGCATTGAACGCTCAACTTCAATGGTGAAGTCAACGTGGCCCGGGGTATCGATGATGTTGATCCGGTGAGGCTCAAACTGATTAGCCATGCCTGACCAGAATGCTGTAGTGGCAGCGGAGGTGATAGTGATACCGCGCTCCTGCTCCTGAGCCATCCAGTCCATGGTAGCTGCGCCATCATGAACTTCACCAATTTTGTGGTTAACCCCAGTGTAGAATAGGATACGCTCGGTTGTCGTCGTCTTACCAGCGTCGATATGTGCGCTAATTCCAATATTCCGGTAGCGCATAATGGGAGTTATACGAGCCATTTGATTCCTCTGATTCTCGGGCGTTCTAACGTATAGTCTATCTCAACATGGGGCTTACTTAGCTCCCGCTGCTGGTTTTTACAAAGACTAAACTATTACCAGCGGTAATGAGCGAACGCCTTGTTGGCTTCGGCCATACGGTGAACATCTTCTCGCTTCTTAACTGCTGTACCTTTGTTTTCTGCAGCATCAGCAAGCTCATTCGCCAGACGCAAAGCCATAGATTTATCTCCGCGTTTACGAGCAGCTTCTACAATCCAGCGCATTGCCAGCGCATTGCGCCGAACCGGACGAACTTCAACCGGAACCTGATAAGTTGACCCCCCTACACGACGGGACTTGACTTCAACAATCGGTCGCACGTTTTCAAGGGCAATATCAAAAGCTTCCAGTTCGTTTTTACCAGAACGCTGAGCCAAGCTCTCAAGCGCGGCATAAACGATTGATTCTGCGATAGATTTTTTACCATCTACCATCAGGATATTAACAAATTTAGCCAGCAGTTCTGATCCAAATTTGGGATCAGGCAGAATTTTACGCTGGCCTATGACATGACGACGTGGCATGTATTTACTCCGTTGATAATTCAGGGTTGTCCAAAACTCTATGAGTTTAGTTTGACATTAAAATGTTTGGCCTTACTTAACGGAGGACCATTAAGCCTTAGGTTTTTTCACACCATATTTAGAGCGTGCCTGCTTACGGTCTTTAACACCTGAGCAGTCAAGCGCACCACGAACTGTGTGATAACGCACACCGGGCAGATCTTTAACACGACCACCACGGATCAGAATTACTGAGTGCTCCTGCAGGTTATGGCCTTCACCACCAATATAAGAGGTTACCTCGAAACCGTTAGTCAGACGCACACGGCATACTTTGCGTAATGCGGAGTTTGGTTTCTTTGGGGCCGTGGTGTATACACGGGTACACACACCACGTTTTTGCGGGCACGCTTCCAGCGCTGGCACGTTGCTTTTTGCAACTTTGCGTACGCGTGGTTTGCGAACCAGCTGGTTAACTGTTGCCATTAAATAGCTCCTGGTTTTTTGCTTTTGCTTCGTAAATACGTAGGGAATCGACCTCGTTATGTAACGAGGACGCGGAATTCTAGAGCTGGCCTGGGAAAGTGTCAAGAAATAACCAGGGTTTTCGGTTACCAAAGCACCTGCTTCACATTTCTTACGGTAAGTGCAATAAATTCATCATAATCTACTACGGCAATCTCAGATGAGATTTGTGCGGAAAGTCCACGTGCCTCTGCATCATCAGCGAGAACATAGAGTCTGGCACCGCAAAGCTGTAAATCAGCCAATGCCTGAGTCCCCTTTAATGCGGCAATCACACCGTCCTGTAGCATCAGCAGGTCATCCCTAGGCTGTAGCAATCGTAGCATTGCCTTAAAATCGCACTGGAAAGGAGAGTGTATGAGTGTGAAAAGCATCGAGCATCGCCTTCAGAATGTAAAAATCTGATCGTAATCTGCCAGCCGCATACGCAGCGCATGTGGTTCAAGTAATTCTGTTTTGACGACGGATTTACCCCATGTCAGCCCACGATCACGCAATGAAGCCGCACAAACATAACAGTCTTTGATGTCATAAAGCGGCAGTATGCCGAAAGTTGAGATATAGTTCCGTGCCAGTATCTTTTCAGGATGCTGATTTGCAAGTAGCTGGAAGACACCGTCTGCAAGGAAAAAAACACCCAGATTTTTGCTTAAAGCCGACACTGCCAGTAATGCATCTAATCCTTCCCTGCCTGCACTGCTACCATGGGGAGGGTGCATGAATATAAAAGCAATCGACTTCATCAGAATTGCACCACCCTGTCACAATCAAGGGCAGCCTCACCTAACGCACCTAATCCGGTCAATGAAAAACCGCTTGCCAGATTATCCCCTGTGATGCCCGCCTGACGGCTCTCATTACTATCGATAACGCCACGCCGGAGAGCTGCTGCTACACAGATATTCAGCGCAATATTGTGTTGCTGCTGAAGATCCTGCCAGGCCTTTACCATATTACATTCGTCGCTGGCCGGTAACGTGAGTCGGTTAGCGTTTAATACCCCCTCACGATAAAAAAATACACTTAATAAAAGGTGCGGGCTGTTACACAACGCACGGGCGAATTGCAACGCGCTGGCGCTTTGTTGTGTTCCGTATGCAGGGCCCGTTACCATCAGGCTGTAGCGCATTAGCTGTCTTGCTCCGGGAAACCGCTGTTTTTGAACTTGCGAATATAGAGATAAACAGTGTGCCTGGATATATCTAGCCGCCTGGCTACCTGATTTATTGCGTCTTTAATGTCAAAAATTCCTTTCTCATACAAGTTGTGTACAATCTGCCGGTTCTTGATGTTATTTGCTATGCTGCGATCTGCATTTACTTCCTCAATAGCCAACTCCAGTTCTTTTGCCACCAAAGCCTCTATCGATGAAGCAAAATTAACGTCCGCCTTCTGCCCGACGGTTTCAGAGGGTAAAAAGGTGGAAATTACCTGCGAAAAAGGTACATCAAGATTGATATTTATACAAAGCAGGCCAATTACCTGATGGCAATGATTTTTGACTGCAATCGTTGCCGACTTCACCAGTGCACCACTTTTATCACGCGTAAAATCAATGCAGCAAACAGGCGTTTTTGCTTCTATTTTATCGCGCAGCATACGTAACGCCATATCAATAGCGGGTGAACTGGCTGTATGTTCAGTGTGGGCTTCGTCAGCAATGCGAGTGGCTGAATATTGCAAATCCTCAGGGGAGTGCAAAGCAACTTCGCAATGTGGGCCAAGCAGCATCGCGAGACCGTCAACAATAGCTTCATAAGATTTCAGTATTTCCTGGTCGCAGGATTCGCAAGCGTTCTGCACCAGTAAATTAGTATCAGCAATATCACAGGAAATAAGTGAACTCGACATTAATAGCACCATTCTTAATAACAGGCGCCAGGATTTTATATATCCTGGCAGACTCCAGATTGACCATTTCCGGGATTATTATAAGGAGAAAACGCACGTTCTGATATTATCAATAATCACGGCGTTTCTCCGGCGCCAGAGCAAACGCCACCCAAAGGTGGCATAGGGAATATCTCTTATTTAAGGTCAGTGGATGCGGGTAATTTCCCATTATCAACACTGGCGGCTGGTTTGATATCAAGTAATTCAACATCAAATACCAGCGTAGAATTAATCGGAATATGAGGATAACCATTCTTACCATAAGCCAGATCTGCCGGAACAACCAGCTTAATTTTACCGCCTTTCTTTATATATTTCAGTCCTTCCGTCCAGCCTGGAATCACACCATCAAGCTGAAACGATGCCGGCTCACCCCGCTTGTAACTATTATCGAATTCAGTACCGTCAATCAATTTGCCTGTGTAATTGACTACCACGGTATCGCTATCTTCGGGCGTTTTCCCGCTACCTGTTTTTTCTATTTTATATAACAGACCTGTACTGCTTTTTTTCACGCCATTCTCTTTTGCGAACTTCGCTGCAAACGCTTCACCTTTCTCTGCATTCTCGCTTGCCTCTTTTTCCATCTTCGCTTTTGCAATATCCGATACTTTTATCTGATAAGCTTTCAGCGTATCAGTAATTTCCTGTTCAGAGAGCTTACTTTTTCCAGCAAGTGCTTCATTGAAGCCCGCAATTAGCTTGGATTTATCCAGTGAGATACCAATTTTTTGATAATCTTTTAACGTGCTTTCCATATAGCGTGCAAATGACGCACCAAGCGCGTAGGCAGATTGCTGATCGTCATTTTTAAATGCAGCATTCTTTGTAACCTCCTGTTTCTGCGCTGATGCCAGCCCGGAAACTTCAGGTGAACCGGCGGCGAGAACGTGCGGAGCATTAATAACAGGCGCCATAGTCATGGCTAACAACGTAATTTTATACAGTAATTTCATCCATTTCTCCAAAACCGAAGTCTCTAACCCCGGAAACTATACACAGGCCAGATTACCTGCGCGGCTAACTATACCTTCCCATTAATAAATAAGCACCCCATACTATTTAGATATCTTACATTGAGTGTTAAATCACGGCCGAATATTTCACCATAATTATAAGATTGTAGTTTTTTATTCTGTTTGATCGTGCAACCTGGTTCAGATTTTACCTGGTTAGCAAAGAAAATTGCGGTTAATATCTGCACTTTTGCGGTCTTACCCACCACGCTATACAACTAAAGAGGAAATGGCATGCAACATCTTTTGACAGAACAGCGATTGTCAGAACTGGAGAGTCGCCTGACTTTTCAGGAAAGCACTATTGACACGCTTAACAAAAGCGTCTCTCAGCACGAGCTCGAGATGACTAAGTTACGCATGCAGATGCAGCTACTTATTGAAAAAATTAGACTTGCGATACCTTCAGTAATAGCTCATGAGTCAGAAGAAACGCTGCCGCCACACTATTAAATTCTGTTTCTTCTGACAAGAATCTTATCACAACCCACTGAGTTGCAAAGATATTTTATCTGCCACAAGTAACTCATCTGTGAGGGCTTTCAGCTCCTGATGTATATTAGCGACAATCACAACTATGGTGGTGCTCATCATGGTGATGCTCATTATCAAGTACATGACCATGCACTATCTCTTCAGGAGTGGCTTCACGAATTGCAATAACCTCTACATCGAAGTAGAGATTCTGTCCTGCCAGCATGTGATTGCCATCCACAGTGACGTGTTCTTCTTCGACTTCGGTAATTTCTACTGGCACTGGCCCCTGATCCGTTTCTGCCAGGAAGCGCATTCCAACCTGAAGTTCGTCTACGTCCTTGAAGATATTTTTGGACACTCTTTGTACCAGTGCATCGTCATACTGACCGTAGGCATCATTAGCATCGATATCCTTTTTAAATTTATCGCCTACTTCACAACCTTCCAGCGCATTTTCCAGCCCCGTGATCAATGCCCCATGTCCGTGCAGATAATCTAACGGAGCGTTTACTGTGGATTCATCGACCAAGACACCATCTTCAGTGCGTACCTGATAGGCCAGACTAATTACCAGGTCTTTTGCTACTTTCATGATTACCCCTAATCGTTAAGAGCGTTTCATTCCGTGCCACTCTGCACCGAATTCATCACTACGCTAATTGTACTGGAATCCATAGTTTCTGTATGGTCAGGCGTAAAAAAAAACTGAGCCATCGCACTATGTTAGATGAAAAATTTTGATAATTTGCTGGTTTTCATGCTCCTGTTTCTGATTTTGTCCTTCGCTTTGGCACATCTGATAACCACATTTCACACACATAATGATATCGATAGCATTTTCACACCACATTGCCAGGGTATCTGTTTGCTGGCAGTGGGGGCAAGTTGCGCCCGCAATAAATCGTTTACGCATTCTTAAATCTCAATCCTGTGGCCACCGGCCACGACCCTGCAAAAAACATCTCTCCACTATGTTTACTCATAACCATCCCAGCCATCCATCTGTCTCTGCTCATGGCGCATCTCTGCTTTAAACAGATCCTCCAGCTCCCTCCGGGCCCCCTTCACACGTAAAATATGCTGGATATCGGGATGTTTTGGCACTCGTTCACGCAATAAACGGATATCCAGCCGGCGAAAATGTTGCTGGGCACGATACGCCTGATGCGGATGCATACCCAGTGAAACAAGTGATTTACGACCCAATTCCAGCGCACTGGAAAAGGTTTCCCGTGAAAACTGATCAACTCCCGCCTGTAGCAACTCATGAGCTTCAACACGTCCGCGCGCCCGTGCCAAAATTTGTAACTGCGGGAAGTGTGACTGGCAGAGTGTTACTATCTTTATAACATCTTCAGGTGGCTCACAGGTGATAACTATTGATACTGCCGTTGCTGCACCAGCAGCACGAAGCAAATCAAGATCGGTCGCGTCCCCATAGTAAACCTTATAACCGTATTTCCGCATCAGGCTTACGGAACTGATGTCATTTTCCAGCACCGTAATACGCTTCTCATTAGCCATTAACAGACGCACAATCACCTGACCAAAACGGCCAAAACCAACGACGATCACTTCCGGCTTATCATTTTCCACAAAAGGTTTCTCTTGTGTATCATCACGTCTGTTGAAATGTCGCTCGAGAATATTATCGATTCCCTGCATAAGCAGTGGTGTTGTCATCATAGATATCGTTACTATTACCAGGAGCAGTGGCAATTGATCGCCAGTGAACAATGCTGAAGCAGATGCCGCCGAAAAGAGGACAAAAGCGAACTCACCTCCCTGACTCAGCACCCCAGCAAACTGTAAACGTTCCCCCCTGCGCAGTCCATAAACCCGGCCTGACAGATAGAGCACCAGTGCTTTAATCATCACAAGGCACACTACACTCACCAGAATTAAGACGAAATGGGTAGAGAGCAGGCCCAGATTGAGCACCATACCTACCGAGATAAAAAACAATCCCAACAGCAATCCCTTAAAGGGATTAATGGCAACCTCGAGTTCGTGACGATACTCACTGTCCGCCAGCAGAATCCCGGCTGTGAACGTGCCAAGCGCCATCGATGCTCCTAATGCATCCATAACCAGTGCAAAACCCAGCACCAACAGCAGTGAGGCCGCAATAAAGACTTCATGCACGCCAGAAGCAGCAATGAAACGTAGTATTGGGCGAAGCAGATAGCGGCCACCAAGCAGCATGCCTGTAAGAGCCGCTATTTTAACACACAGTTTCATCCAGTCTGTATTTCCGCTATCACTACCCGCTAAAAACGGTACCAGCGCCAGAGCAGGAATAACCGCTAAATCCTGAAACAGCAGTACTGAAAAACTTAACTGCCCCACCTCACTGCGGGACATTCTTTTATCGCGTATTAACTGGAGAGCTACTGCGGTTGAAGACATTGCAAGCCCAATCCCTCCAATTACCGCCGCCTGCCACGTATATCCTGTCAGTAGCAGTAGTGGACCCAGTATTACGGCACTACAGACAACCTGTGCCATCCCTACGCCAAATATAGAGCGTCTTAGCTGCCAGAGCCTGGAAGGTTTCAGTTCCAGCCCAATAATAAACATCAGAAATACGATGCCCAGCTCAGAAAAGTGAAGAATTTCGTCTGCATCATTAATGAAACTTAATCCCCAGGGGCCAATCGCTACCCCTGCCAGCAGATAACTCAGCACTGCACTAATTCCCAGCCTGGCGGCTACGGGAACCACTAGTACCGCCGCACAGAGGAAGACAACCACCGCTTCGAGAAAATGTTGCCCTGCCATTTAGCGTTTCCTATAGGACAACGGTGAAGTCAGCCAGTCAACATAAGCACTGGCATAATGTTTCATCACTTCGGATGATTGCCGGCGTGCCCAATAGATAATCATTGGTGTCATCCAGTGCATCCGGCACATTTGCGCGGTTAATTCGAATGGACGCATAATCTCCATCATCGGATAGCGATTAAACCCATGATGGGAAAATGCTGTCTCCGGTTCACCCGTCGTGATAACACTACGCCAGTACTTGCCCAACAGTGCATTACCGCCCGCACCACTGGCAAAACCTCGCGTAAGTACACGATCAAACCACTCTTTTAACAAAGCGGGACAACTATAGGTATAAAGCGGATGCTGGAACACGATCACCTGGTGCTGAGATAACAACTCTTGTTCGTAACGTATATGAATAAAAAAATCAGGGTAACAGGCATAAAGATCATGCACAGTAACATGGTCAAGTTTCTGCGCAGCATCCAATAATACTTTGTTCGCGACAGAATCCTGAGATTCAGGGTGAGCATAGAGCAGCAAAATCCTCACGGGCAATGGCATCATTCCTCCCTCATATTTCATTGATTATCAATTTCCACTACCCCGCTCAGCATTATAAAATTCGTGGTTGCGGAATTGTTTATCGGTTTAAATAATTCAGGCTTGCGGACGGATAACGAAATATCCTGTTTTACCCAACTTAATTGATGCTAATTAGTCAGGCGGATGAAGAAATCCAGTACTTATATCTTACCAGTGATGCAGATAAAATACGTAGCGCGTAACAACTGATTTGTTGTAAATCCTGATGATAACGTCTGGTTTTGTTCGTGAATTATTCAGAAACTTGGCCCACCACGTGTATAGTGTCCTGTGTAAACAACGCAAAAATCGGGCAGAAACTACTACAGGCCTGAAAATAGCAGAATGTATGGTCAGGATCAGGGCCAAAATGTCACATAAAGTTATGCATTATCTTTTTTGCTAACCAGATTTATCTTTTTAGAGTCAGAAATTATGATTGTCTTCTCCTCACTGCAACTACGCCGTGGTGTGCAGGTGCTGCTTAACGATACTTCCGCTACCATCAATCCGGGGCAAAAAACCGGCCTCGTCGGCAAAAATGGCTGTGGTAAATCCACTTTGATTGCATTATTAAAGAACGAAATCAGCGCGGAAGCAGGTGATGTCAGCCTGCCTGTAAACTGGTCTCTGGCTTGGGTAAATCAGGAAACACCCGCGCTTGAGATTGAGGCTATTGAGTATGTTATTGATGGTGATAGACAGTTCCGGCAGCTGGAAATGGCGCTCGAAGAAGCCAACAGCCGCAATGACGGTGATGCTATTGCTCTACTCTATGGGCAGCTGGATGCTATTGATGCCTGGAGCATCCGGGCACGTGCTGCCAGCCTGCTGAGTGGGCTTGGCTTTTCCCAGTCGCAGATCACCCGCCCGGTCTCAGGTTTTTCTGGCGGATGGCGTATGCGCCTGAATCTGGCTCAGGCACTGTTATGTCGTTCTGATTTACTGCTGCTTGATGAGCCTACTAACCATCTTGACCTTGATGCAATTATCTGGCTGGAACGCTGGCTAAAGACCTACCCAGGTACGCTGATTGTTATTTCTCATGATCGCGATTTTCTGGATTCGGTAATTAAAATAAGGTAATTCATATTGAAAAGCAGACACTGTTCCAATATACCGGCAACTACAGTGCATTCGAACTCCAGCGTGCGACCAGACTTGCTCAGCAGCAGGCTATGTATGAAAGCCAGCAACAGCGGATTGCGCACATGCAAAGCTATATTGATCGTTTTAGGGCTAAAAATTCTAAGGCGAAACAAGCCCAAAGTCGCCTGAAAATGCTGGAGCGCATGGAACAAATCGCCCCAGCACATGCAGACAATCCTTTTAATTTTAGCTTTCAACCGCCCGAGAGCTCACCCAACCCACTCCTAAGGCTTGAGAACGTCAGTGTGGGGTATGGCGACCGCACCGTACTTGATGCAATTAAACTTAACCTGGTTCCCGGTTCGCGCATTGGCTTGTTAGGGCGTAATGGGGCGGGTAAATCGACGTTAATCAAAATGCTGGCAGGCGATCTTAACCCAACAGCTGGTGATGTCTGTCTGGCAAAAGGCGTCAGATTGGGTTACTTCGCTCAACACCAGTTAGAATATCTGCGTGCAGATGAATCACCGCTGCAACATCTGGCACGCCAGACCCCGAGGCAGACTGAGCAATTACTGCGCGACTATCTTGGCAGATTCGATTTCCGGGGAGACAAGGTTAATCAAAGAACTGCTCAATTTTCAGGAGGCGAAAAAGCCCGCCTGGTACTGGCGCTGATTGTCTGGCAACAGCCAAATCTGTTGCTGCTCGATGAGCCGACTAACCATCTTGATCTCGACATGCGCCAAGCATTAACAGAAGCATTGATCCAATTTGATGGTGCACTGATAGTCGTTTCGCATGATCGTCATCTGCTGCGCGCCACTACCGATGAATTCTATCTGGTACATGAGGGTAAAGTCGGCCCCTTTGACGGTTCGCTGGAGGATTATCAACAGTGGCTGAATCGCCTAGACAAACAGCAGGCACAACCAGTCTCGCCTCAACCACAGACATCCGGGCCCAGTCCTGAAGCACGTAATGATCAAAAACGAGATAATGCCAGGCAACGTGCACAATTACAACCTCTGCCTCTGCGCAACCAGATAGCAAAACTGGAAAAAGAGATGGAAACGCTGCACAAAAAGCTCAGCACATCAGAGGAGATGCTGGCTGACAATGCGCTCTATGAACATAATCGCAGAGCAGATCTGGCCGTCATATTACAACAGCAGGAGGAGGCCAAAGCAGCGCTCGAAGAGTGTGAAAAAGCGTGGTTTGATGCGCAGGAACAGTTAGAAAGGTTCTTCCCCGGCCCCCTGACTACGTAAAAGATAGCCCTTTTTCTGTCATAGTGATGGCATGTTAACGCTGCCGACAACTGGTTATTTCTGCTACCCTGACGCGGTGGAATTTCCTTCATAGCACATATGTCCGGAGCAAAACTCTTTACCAGATCATCAGAACACACGAGGCGGTTAACAACCCCATAGTAAGATTAAAAACTCTCCATGCGCGACGGCCCCGCAAAATAGTGCTAATAAACACACCACCACACAGCCAGAGCAGACCCGCCACAATATTTACCAGCGCCATACCAATACTCATAGCGATCACTGAATTAACGTATTGAGCCCCTGCCAGGGAAAAACTGGCTACAGCACCCAGCACCATCAGCCACGCCTTAGGATTTATCAGTTGCAGCAGACCACCCTGCCAAAAAGAGATGGGCATCGCAAGGGCCATTTTAGTATTGAACTTCTGGAGGGGGGATGTGGCAATCTTCCAGCTAAACCAGAGCAGATAACAACTGCCAGCAATTTTAAAAAGCAACTGGACAGAGGGAAAGTGCCGGATTACATTGCCAACGTTAAAAGCCACCACCAGTAGCATCAGTTGCATACCAATCATCGTGCCTGTTAATAGTTTGATTGCGGGCATAAAACCAAAATTAGCTGATGTGGCAGTCAGTAGCATATTGTTAGGACCGGGTGTAATCGCAATAACCCAAAGAAAACTACATATGGACAAGATAAGACTCAGTTCCATAGTTAACGGAGCTCCCAAGTGGCTACAATTTTATAACTGGCTCTACAATAACAGCATGAATAAGAATGCACCGATAAAAACTAGCATAAATTTTAACTCTATTAAGACAGCAATCTGTCATGAAGCTGTACCCAACTGGTACACGGCTCCAGGCAGAAGCGTCAATGCTTACCGGATACGCCCAGTTACCCTGCCCGTGCAAAACCTTTACTCATGGGGGGATGTAAGCCATTATTAATTACCCATGCTGAAGGTGACTCTTCTATGACACGCAATGCCCGGCCACAGCCACTCTTCTCCAGCACGATTCATCGGATAATCTTGATGTATGGAGATGCTGGTTTTGTTAAATACCTGCTATTTCGCTGGCAAAGATGGCCAAACACCGTCTGCCCCACTAGTGCACTCTGTCAAGGCTGATAACATGATCATTCCCTGGCAGGAGCTCGGCACAGACACGCTGGACAATCTGATCGAATCCTTTGTGCTGCGTGAGGGCACAGACTACGGTGAGCGGGAGCAGAACTTTAAGCAAAAAGTGGAAAAGGTACGTAATCAGTTAAAAACTGGCGAGGCGCTAATCATCTGGTCTGAGCTTCATGAGACCATCAATATTATGCCGCGTACTACCTTCGGCAAATAACAAAATCCGCAAAAACATAGTAACAATTCAGTCAGTCACTTTATCTGAGAGCTTATTTGTTATGTCAATCAAACATCCGGTTATCGCCGTAACAGGATCCAGCGGCGCTGGCACCACGACCACCAGTCTGGCCTTCCGAAAAATTTTTCAGCAACTACAATTGCAGGCAGCAGAGATCGAGGGAGACAGTTTTCATCACTACACCCGGCCTGAGATGGATATGGCGATTCGCAAAGCACGCAGTCTGGGGCGCTATATCAGTTATTTTGGTCCTGAAGCCAACGATTTTGAGCTACTGGAGCAGACATTTAAAGAATATGGTGAGAGCGGGACGGGACAGTCGCGCAAATATTTGCACACCTACGATGAAGCTGTGCCATGGAATCAGGTGCCGGGAACGTTTACACCCTGGCAGACCTTAAAAGAACACACAGATGTTCTGTTTTACGAGGGGTTACACGGTGGTGTCGTCACTGAACATCACAACGTAGCGGAATATGTCGACCTGTTGGTCGGTGTCGTTCCAATTGTCAATCTGGAGTGGATTCAGAAACTGGTTCGTGATACAGCTGAGCGAGAGCATTCACGCGAGGCAGTAATGAGCTCAATTGTGCGTTCAATGGATGATTATATTAATTACATCACACCACAGTTCTCCCGCACTCACATTAATTTCCAGCGCGTTCCCACTGTGGATACGTCTGATCCTTTTTCTGCCCGAAATATTCCCTCGCTGGATGAAAGCTTTGTAGTAATTCATTTCCGCAATTTAGAAAATATTGATTTTCCTTATCTACTGGCAATGTTACAAGGTTCTTTTATCTCACATATCAACACACTAGTGGTCCCCGGCGGTAAAATGGGACTGGCAATGGAACTTATAATGACTCCTCTGGTGCAACGACTCATGGAAGGCAAAAAAATCATCTGAGTTGATCTTGTTATAGCGCGGGCACAGGAGTGAGCTCAACATCTGAATGTTGTATTGATTTAATACTTACAGTATCAGATCACACAATGTTATAAGTGCCAGTGCGCCCTGTTCTGGATTCAATTCAATTCGACTCAGGGCTGCCAGTGCACAGTGCACAATTTCATCGGCAAATATCAAAAATTTTGACTCTGCCTTATTTCGGTAAAAATGGAGCACATTGATTGTATATTCTTGAAGTCACGTCGGAAAGGTGTCGTATCCATTACAATTCATTGTTAATTACATTACAGGATAATCATATCTGCACGGCTGCACGGCTGCACGGCTGCACGGCTGCACGGCTGACAATATTATGGCTACAGGTATATGCGTATTATCCTAAATATCTCCATACACTATTCCGTATCCAGTGCGTTAATCGATGTTTTCTGTCACGGTGGTTTATCGCTTCTCACCGCCATTCAGAATCAGAAAAGATTAATGGTCCATTAAATCATTCAATCTTATCTACGACAAGTAGAAGACAGTTAAGGGCCAGCTATGTTACAAACAGAGCTTGATGATTTTACCAGTGGCACACCTGAGGGTAAAAACTGTAAAAAAGATCAGTACAATTTTGTTTACAATCCAACAGTAACTTTCCGACATTGGGGAGACTGGTTTGGCTATTTCAACACCAGCAGGGATTTTAACCCTGTATAACGGGCATACAGACAACAGAGGATAATGACGAATGGTTCTCGGCAAACCGCATACAGACCCCACTCTTGAATGGTTCCTGTCCCATTGCCATATTCACAAATATCCATCTAAGAGTACTCTTATTCACCAGGGAGAAAAGGCTGAAACCCTCTATTATATTGTCAAAGGTTCTGTGGCAGTCCTGATCAAAGATGAAGAGGGAAAAGAGATGATCCTCTCTTACCTCAACCAAGGTGATTTCATTGGTGAACTGGGTCTGTTTGAAGAAGATCAGGAGCGCACGGCTTGGGTCAGAGCGAAATCTGCTTGCGAAGTAGCTGAAATATCCTATAAAAAATTTAGACAGTTAATTCAGGTCAATCCTGATATTCTAATGAGACTTTCGGCACAGATGGGAAGCCGCTTGCAAGTTACATCGGAAAAAGTCGGCAATTTGGCTTTTCTGGATGTCACAGGGAGAATAGCCCAGACCTTATTAAATCTGGCAAAACAACCTGATGCCATGACTCATCCTGACGGAATGCAGATTAAAATTACCCGTCAGGAGATTGGACAAATCGTGGGATGCTCGCGTGAGACTGTAGGACGAATTTTAAAAATGCTTGAAGATCAAAATCTTATTTCTGCGCATGGTAAAACTATCGTTGTTTACGGAACGCGTTAAGCTATACCAGAATGGACTCAGCGTGGTGCCGATTATCGCGCTTAATTCATTTTATTAAAGGGTATGTGGCGACGAATTATATACCATCCTGAGGTCAATTATGCGTTAAGACAGACACTGGTACTCTGTTTACCTGTGGCTGTCGGATGGCTAATGGGAAATTTAAAAACAGGCCTGCTTTTCTCGTTGATTCCGGCCTGCTGTAACATCACTGGCCTGGATACCCCCCATAAACGCTTTTTTAAACGCCTTATCATTGGCGGCAGCCTATTTGCCATCAGCAGCCTCCTGACGCTTTATCTGACTGAACTCTCAGTTCCACTGCCATTAACATTGATTGGGCTGACAATGTTATTAGGCGTCACCGCCGAAATTAGTCCGTTACACGGCCGTTTGCTACCGGGGGCACTAATCGCTGCGATCTTTACCCTGAGCCTCGCGGGGAGAATGTCGTCCTGGCAGCTCCCCCTGTTTTATATTTTTGGCACCACCTGGTACGGGTTATTTAACTGGATGTGGTTCTCACTGTGGAAAGAGCAGCCAATGCGTGAAACTCTGAGCCTGCTTTACCGGGAACTGGCAGATTACTGCGAAAAAAAATACACCCTGCTAAATTCATTAACCGATGTAGAAAAAACGCTTCCAATGTTGTTAGCACGACAACAGAAAACAGTCGATCTTATCACTCTGTGCTATCAGCAGATGCATATGCTGGCTGCTAATCGCCATAACCACTACAAACGATTAACCCGATCTTTTCAGTTAGCGCTGGATCTTCAGGAGCATATCGCAGTCAGCCTGACCCAGCCGCAGGAAGTACAACATCTTGTAGATAATAGTTTTGCAGAAGCAATCATTCGCTGGAATGCCCTGACTATCGCTAACAGACTGCGGGTGCTGGCAGCCGATATTCTTTATCACCGCATGCCCTCACGCTTCAATATGGATAAGCAGCTATCTGCCCTGGAAAAACTGACACGCCAGTATGATAACAATCCCGTCGGCCACTTCTGCTGGTACCATTTCAGCCGTATTGCGCGGGCATTGCGAACTCAGCGTCCGCTCTACCAGCGGGATTTGATGGCAGAGCGTCAGCGTCTTCTCCCGCTGATTCCTGCCTTGCGCAGTTATCTTTCACTAAAATCTGTCGCACTTCGCAACGCAGCTCGGATTGCCGTTATGCTTAGCTTTGGCAGCGCTATGGCACTGTTTCTCAACATACCTAAACCTTACTGGGTGTTAATGACAATAATGTTTGTCAGTCAAAACGGTTATAGCGCCACTCGGGTACGTATTCAGCACCGGGCTCTGGGCACACTAGCCGGATTGATGATAGCCGCAATAGCACTGCGCTTAGCGATACCCGATTCTATCGTGTTACTTATCATGCTGATCATTACCCTGATCAGTTATCTGTTCATTCGCCAGTACTATGGCTGGGCAACAACAGGCTTCACTATTATAGCAGTCTACTCTCTGCAATTACTGTCACTCAATGGCGCTGATTTTCTGCTTTCCCGTTTGCTGGATACACTGTTTGGCTGCCTGATTGCCTTCGGGGGCATGGTCTGGTTATGGCCACAATGGCAGAGCGGTTTGATAAAAAAGAATGCCCATGACGCGCTGGATACCTACCAGCAGGCCTTGCAGCTACTGCTTGGTAATGAACACCAGCCAGAGAGACTGGCCTATCAGCGCATCCGGGTTAATCAGGCTAATAACGCGCTGTTCAATTCTCTTGATCAGGCAATGCGTGAGCCCGGATTTAATACTAGCTATCTGGCCGATATGCGACTTTGGATAATACACAGCCAGTTTATTGTTGAGCATATTAACGCGATGACAATTCTGGCACGAGAACACACAATGTTAACGTCAGCACTGGCAGAGCGCTATTTACAATCCAGCGAGATTGCACTGCAACGCTGCCAGCAGCGCCTGGAGTATGATGCTCCGATAACGGACATTAATGTGATGGAGGACAGAGAAAATGTCCACCAGGTGCCATTAACTGTTATGGAGCGCCATGTGCGCCATATTCTTAATCATCTGCAGATTATGTATACCATTTCATCGCTAGCCTGGGCGCAACGCCCCCATCACGGAGGCTGGCTGACACGTAAATCAGGCAAGGACTAAGCCAGACCAGTGGCAGAGATTGATTACGTGTTAAACACTTTCTCCAGCGCCACCGCAAAACGCCTCATCCCCTCTTCAATATCGGCCGTATCAATAATTAGTGACGGCGTGAAACGGAGAACACCACTGCCCGCAGTCAGAACCATGACACCCTCAGTGATAGCCGTATCGATGATGTCATTAATTTTATCGACATAAGGGGCTTTAAGCGCTGCACCAATGAGCAGCCCCATACCCCGAATATCGCTGAAAAGAGATAACCGTACATTGATGATGTTCAGGGCCGTTACAAAAAGGTCGCGGCGGACGTCTACGCCTTCCAGTATCGCGGGAGTATTGATGATATCCAACGCTACCTCTGCAATTGCACAAGCCAATGGATTACCCCCATAAGTTGTACCATGTACGCCAGGGGCCATTACCGAGGCAATCTTATTAGTGGTCAGCATAGCGCTTATTGGAAACCCTCCTCCTAACGCTTTTGCCGTTGTGAGAATATCGGGCACAACGTGATAATGCTCATAAGCGAACAGTTTCCCGCTTCGCCCCATGCCACTCTGCACCTCATCGAAAATTAGTAATGCGTTGTGTTGATCGCATAATTCCCGTAGCCCAGCCAGAAAAGAGGGGCTGGCAGCAATAACGCCTCCCTCCCCCTGAATCGGCTCAACAACGATGGCACAAGTGTTATCGTCAATCTCCGCTTTTACTGCGAGCAGATCATTAAAAGGAACATGAACAATGTCAGTGGGGGTTGGGCCAAAGCCTTCTGAATATTTTCGCTGCCCGCCAACCGTGACAGTGAAAAGTGTCCTGCCATGAAACGCATTGTGAAATGAGATAATTTTAGTTTTGTCTGGGCTGTATGTTTTTCCAGCGTAATAACGCGCGAGCTTAAATGCCGCCTCGTTGGCTTCCGCACCAGAATTAGCAAAGAATACTCTCTCGGCAAAAGTAGCGGCTATTAGTTTACGGGCCAGACGAAGCGAGGGTTCATTAGTATAGACGTTACTGATGTGCCATAAGATTTCACCCTGCTTTTTTAGTGCATCAACCAGCTGTGGATGGCAATGGCCCAGTGCGGTTACCGCTATACCACCTGAAAAATCGATGTACCCTTTACCCTGCTGATCCCAAACCCTGCTCCCCTGACCTCTGACGGGAACAAATTGCGCTGGGGCATAAACAGGCAGAATAACATCATCAAATGTGGACCGTATTACCGCTGATTCTTCTGATATATCTGACCTCATCGTTTCGATCCAGACCAAAATGAAAATAGTAGCCAATGACTATGCCGCGAAAGCTGTGCAAAGGCAACCTGACTATAACTGGAGAAAATTATCGAGCAGTTGATGGCCCTGCTCGCTCATGATACTTTCAGGGTGAAACTGCACCCCCTCCAGCGGTAAATCCCGATGCCGGATTGCCATTATTTCATCCTGTTCCCCAGCCTGCTTACTCCAGGCGGTAACCTCAAAACAGGGCGGCAAAGTCTCTGCATCAACGATGAGAGAATGATAACGTGTCACGGTCAAAGGCTGGTTAAGCCCGCGAAAGATGCCCTGTTGCTGATGTGTAATTTTGGAAATTTTGCCATGCATCACCCGATGCGCCGGTACAATCCGCCCGCCAAAAGCCTGGGCCAGAGTCTGATGACCCAGGCAAACACCCAGTATCGGCAGAACACCGGCGAAATGACGAACAGCGGCCAGTGATATACCCGCTTTATCAGGGGTTCGGGGACCAGGCGATATCACCAGATGACTAGGTTTGCGTGCATCAATTTCTGCAAGAGTGATTGCATCATTGCGATATACCTCTACATCACACCCCAGCTGACAAAAGTACTGATGAAGATTCCAAGTAAATGAATCGTAGTTATCAATGAGTAGCAGCACAAGTCCTCCCGGCCAGATAGAGCATCCCACCTATTCTACTCATTTTATTTGGGAACACTCACCACTTTGCCAAACACAACTTCCATCTCTTCAGACTGCCCTGACACACTGTTAGCCAGCGCCCGGTTCCAGTGCTGAGCACTGACTTTCCCCCATCGGACATCAAAGCCCGCATGAATGATTAGTTGTTCAAAAAAAAGACGAAGGGTACGGGCATTACCACAGCGGAATGGGGAAAGCACACTTAACTCTGTATAAAACCAGCTAAGCCATTTAATAAGTTTATTCTTGGGGAGTTGCCCCAGTGGTTCCTCCTCCAGTAAGTTCATTAACTCATTTCCCTGTTGCTCGAGGTACTCATAGTGGCAGCAGGGAACGTCATTGAGCTCAATATTCACCTGGCGCAATTTTCCAGCATCATCGAGCGCTTCCCCGTAAAGTGCTTTATGCAACGAACAGAGGTGAGACAATCCAGGATTAGGTGTGCCAAGTTCCAGCTCTGTCCCAGTCAGCTGCAAACTGGCCAGCAGATTCTCAGCCCGTCTTCTCTGCCATAAAAGCTGTTTTTTACTGTCGGTGAAATAAGTCATACCGCCCCCTCTGCAACGGTGTATGCAGTAAGTATAACTGGCAATATTTTGTTTTGCTGTTCACCGCCAGGCAGCCATCAGGTCGCATTCGAAAAGGTCAGCCCGTAATGATTTTTGCCGACAACAACACAATCGGCTGCTCTGGAACATTTTGATATGGCCCGACCTGATGGGTCGGCTTATGAAAAATCTGGTCGGCCACTTCCATACCCCTAATGACCCGGCCAAAAACGGCATAACCAGCCTGCTTCTGGTTGTGATCCAGAAAAGCATTATCAGCAACATTGATGAAAAACTGGCTGGTTGCGCTGTCTTTATCTTCCGTCCGCGCCATCGCGATACCACCGCGTCTGTTTAGCAGACCGTTATCCGCCTCATTCTTTACTGGCGCACCCGCGAGCTTTTGCTGCATTGCATCAGTGAAGCCACCCCCCTGGATCATAAAACCCGGTATAACACGATGAAAGAGTGTGCCATTGTAAAACCCCTGATTGACATAATTGACAAAATTTCTGACCGTCAGCGGTGCCTGCCGGTCATTGAGTTCAAGTTCGATATTACCGGCCGATGTTGTGAACAAAACGAAAGTACCGTTTGTTGCAGCCAGTGCTGATGTTGTGAGTAACAGGGCTGCGGCTGCCAGAAGATATTTGAGCACGTTGCTTTCCTTCAAATCTGATAACAGACAAGTTTTGCCGCTGATTTTAAAGGGGGATGATAAGCCATTCCAGCCTTTTATTTTTTATATGAATAAATCAAATACTGACCATCAACACTCGCAAAACAACCACCACGACAACGATCATCCATGATGGCAAATTAACGTTGAAATGGTGATCGTAATCATACTTTCGCTCTATGTGGAGCTTATTACTCTAATAATCATTTATGTAAATCTTCACTCTGGCTACAATCCCGCCGTTTAATAAAAATATCTATATAAAATTCACTAGGTTTGATTTATGACGAGATTTAATCGTATTGGATTAACGTGGATTGGTTATTTATCCTATGCTTTGACTGGCGCACTCATTATTATCACCGGTGTGGTGATGGATAATATTGCTAATCATTTTCATTTATCCATTTCGGAAATGAGTAATACATTCACATTTCTTAACAGTGGGATTTTAGTCGCCATTATTCTAAACGCCTGGCTTATGGAGATCATTCCGCTAAGACGCCAGTTAATATTCGGTTTCGTGCTGATAGTCCTGGCCATATGGGGGCTTGTTGCCTCCGGGAATCTGGCCGTTTTCTCTGCAAGTATGTTCACTATGGGGGTGGTTAGTGGTATTACTATGTCGATAGGAACTTTTCTAATCACTCACCTTTACGAAGGCCGTCAGCGCGGCTCACGACTGCTATTCACCGACTCATTCTTTAGCATGGCAGGTATGGTGTTCCCTCTGTTAGCTGCTTTTTTGCTGGCCCACTCCCTGCCCTGGTACTGGGTTTATATCTGCATAGGAATTATCTATCTGGCGATATTTGTACTGACGCTCAACGTTGATTTTCCCGCGCTGAGTAAAAAAGCCGTTGATAATTCCGCACCACAACAAAATGAAAAATGGGGGGCTGGCGTGTTGTTACTCGCGATTGCAGCGCTCTGCTACATTCTTGGCCAACTGAGCTTTATTGCCTGGGTACCGGAACATGTCAAAAGAGATCTGAATATGGACCTGCTTCAGGCTGGTAATCTGGTGGGCAGTTTCTGGACCGCATATATGATTGGTATGTGGACTTTTAGCGCTATCTTACGTTTTTTTGATCTCCAGCACATCGTCACTACGCTTGCGCTGCTGGCAACATCACTGATGTATCTATTTATCAGCTACAGTGATCCAGCCTGGCTCAGGTTGATAATTGTGGCACTGGGTTTCTTCTCCAGCGCGATTTATACCTCTATTATCACGCTCGGCTCACTACAAACCAAAGTCCCGTCACCTAAACTAATCAATTTTATTCTCACCTGCGGTACCGTTGGCACGATGTTAACTTTTGTCATTACCGGACCCATTGTGAAAAAAGCGGGGGCCCATGCTGCGCTAATGACAGCAACAGGACTCTACGCGATTGTATTTATAATGTGTCTGCTACTCGGTTTTGTCACAAAACATCGCAACCATAACTACTATGGACATTAATAGCTCACTCAGCCCCTTAGCAATGAAGGGGCAACAGTTTCACTATTAAATAAAACTGACTGATTCCTGTTCCCCGATATAAATATGCGTTGTAACAGGCTGAGTGGCAGCAATGATCTTTCCTGCCCGAATTGAATAACGCACCGATACCTGACGTCGTACTGCATCGAATCCATTCTCAGCAGGCAGGATAATCAGATTAGCCTGATTACCCGTCTGAATGCCGTACTGCGGCAGCTGTAAAGTACGAGCACTATTATAAGTAACCAAATCAAGCCCGGAAATAATCTGGTCAAAACCCATTAGCTGACAGACATGCAGACCCATGTGCAATACCTGTAACATGCTAGCAGTACCAAGCGGATACCACGGATCGAATATGTTATCGTGGCCAAAGCAAACATTAATCCCCGCTGCCAGCATCTCTTTAACCCGTGTGACTCCTCGTCGTTTTGGATAATCATCGCAACGCCCTTGCAGATGAATGTTAACCAGCGGGTTAGCTACGAAATTGATACCCGACAATTTAAGCAACCGAAACAACCGTGATACATAAGCGCCGTTGTAGGAGTGCATGGCGGTTGTATGGCTGGCTGTGACGCGTGGCCCCATTTTTTCACGATGCGCCAGAGCGGCGACAGTTTCAACGAAACGCGACTGATCATCATCAGTCTCATCACAATGAATATCCACCTGCCGCTGATACTTCTGAGCCAGCCTGAAGGCAATGTAAAGGGACTCAACGCCACACTCACGAGTAAACTCATAATGCGGGATAGCGCCTACCACATCAGCACCCAGTATGAGCGCCTTCTCCAGTAAACTTTCACCATCAGGATAAGAGAGGATCCCCTCCTGAGGAAACGCTACTATCTGAATATCTATCCAGGGTGCTAACTCCTGTTTCACGTCAAGCATTGCTTTGAGTGCGGTTAGAGAAGGGTCTGAAACATCCACATGTGTGCGCACATATTGGATTCCCTGGGCAATTTGCCACTTCAGGGTCTGCTTTGCCCGGATTTTAACATCCTCATGGCTCAGCAATGCTTTACGTTCTGACCAGCGCTCAATCCCTTCAAAAAGTGTGCCCGATTCGTTCCAGGCTGGTTCCCCGGCAGTCTGCGTGGTATCCAGATGAATATGCGGTTCAACCAAAGGCGGCAATGCCAGACCACCCTCGCCGTTTAGTGTATGCTCATCCTGGGGACAATCTTTTAATTGTGGGCCAACCCGTGCAATCTGACCATCACTGATATCGAGTTGCCATAACCCTTCCTGCCCTGGCAAGCGTAAGTGGGTGATCCTTTTCAACGGCAAAATATACATAGCTGTCTCCTGTAGCTGTGATGATCGGCCTGCTCTGATATGTGTTACTGGCAGAATAGTTAAGTAATCGTTATGAAAACAGGGCGGGCAGCCCTGTCAGTCTGATGTGATCATGATTGAGCCACCAGCCCTATTGCATCATAAACTTTTTCTAATGTTTGCTGAGCCATAACTCGCGCGCGTTCCGCACCCTCCCGCATTACAGTATTGAGCAGAGCCTCATCGTTACGGTAGCGATGGTAACGCTCCTGCAACTCACCGAGCATCCCGGAGAGTGCTTCTGCTACTGCCTGCTTCAGATGCCCATACATTTTGCCAGTGAATTCCGCTTCCAGCTCTGCAATGCCCCTCCCTGTAACACCTGAGAGAATATCCAGTAAGTTAGATACACCTGCTTTACTCACGGGATCATAGCGTACCATCGGTGGCTGATCTGAATCAGTAACCGCACGGCTGATCTTTTTGGCAACCGATTTAGGATCTTCAAGCAATCCTATGACATTGTTAAAATTATCATCCGACTTAGACATCTTTTTAGTTGGCTCCAGCAGAGACATAATGCGGGCACCTGATGCAGGGATAAACGGTTCAGGAATAGTGAACACATCGCCATACAGAGCGTTGAAGCGTAAAGCGACATCACGACTTAATTCCAGATGCTGTTTTTGATCCTCCCCTACGGGTACCTGACAGCTCTGATAGAGCAAAATATCCGCAGCCATCAGTACCGGGTAGTCAAATAAACCAGCATTGATATTTTCCTGGTAGCGCGAGGATTTATCCTTGAACTGTGTCATACGGCTCAATTCACCAAAATAACTGTAACAGTTGAGCACCCAGCTTAGCTGAGTATGCTGAGGTACATGGGATTGAACAAATATTATACTTCTGGCCGGATCAATACCGCACGCTAGGTAGAGTGCCAGCGTATCGAGTGTAGCTCTGCGCAAGGCTTCCGGTTCCTGACGTACAGTAATGGCATGAAGATCTACAATGCAATATATGCACTGATATTCATCCTGCATCTGGGCCCACTGGCGTAGCGCCCCCAGATAGTTGCCTAAAGTCAGTTCACCAGAGGGTTGTGCACCACTAAATACGATGGGTTTACTCATAACTCTATATCCTGATTTATAGCCCAAGTATGGGCAGAAGCTGATTAAAATGTGTCAGTACAACGTCAGGGTGACTGCTTTCTATCGGCTGACCAAAGTTATAGCCGTATATGAGCCCTGCACAAGGGCATCCGGCCGCCTGCGCTGCGAGAATATCATTCCGCGAGTCGCCGACGAACAACAGGTTGCATGAAGGCAGACCAAAATTATCCAGTACCAGAAGCAGTGAAGCCGGGTCAGGTTTTTTTGCTATCACATCATCGCCACCGACGATTAATGAAAAATAGCCAGAGATTCCAGTAGCCTCAAGCAGTGGTGCAACAAACTGTGTGGGTTTATTAGTTACTACTGCGAGCGGGAAAGCGTGTTCTGCAAGTACTCTTAACGTTTCAATCACTCCCGCGTACAGCTGGCTGCCTTTAATGGCACTGGCATAGTGCCTGTCAAATAGCCCCCTGGCATCATGGATCTGTTTGGGCAGTGGTTCGTGATTTAGCACAAAACGCAATGCTTCAGTTATCATCGCATCGGCACCATTACCAATCCAGCCGACAATATCCTCAGCTGACAATATCCTCAGCTTTGGGTGCGGGCAGTTTGAGATCACTAAATACCTGTATTACCGCATCCGCCAGCTCAGGAGCACTATCTACCAGCGTGCCATCAAGATCGAATGCCACCGCCCGAATGCTAGTGAAACGAACCATGACGAGTCTTTTCAAGTTCAGCGCGCATTGCGTCAATGACAACTTTATAATCTGACTGGCCAAAAATAGCTGAGCCAGCCACAAACATATCCGCTCCCGCCGCAGCAATTTCTGCGATATTCTCTATCCTGACACCGCCATCTACCTCAAGTTTTATGGTAAAACCACTCTCGTTGATCCGCTGGCGCCCCTGACGCAATTTTGCCAGTGTTGATGGGATAAACGACTGACCACCAAACCCAGGATTAACAGACATCAGCAAAATTGTATCCAGCTTATCCATCACAAAATCAAGATAATTGAGTGGTGTTGCCGGGTTAAATGCCAGCCCCGCCTTACAACCATGATCTCTTATTAACTCCAGCGTGCGATCAACGTGTTCCGATGCCTCAGGGTGAAAAGTGATATAACTTGCCCCAGCTTGCGCAAAATCTGAAACCAGCCGATCAACGGGCTTTACCATCAAATGAACATCGATTGGTGCTGTAATACCGTAATCCCGAAGTGCTTTTAACGCCATTGGCCCCATGGTAAGATTCGGCACATAGTGGTTATCCATAACATCAAAATGAACAACGTCTCCCCCTGCGGCCAACACTTTGGCAGTGTCCTCACCTAATCGAGCAAAATCTGCAGATAAAATTGACGGTGCAATCAAATAGTTTTTCATCCATTTCTCCCGGTTCTGTGCCTGATGTATGGCAGTTAGCTTATCTCTCTGATTCCCCTGTGTACTCAGCAGTAAATCGCTAGTATTTCGTCAACTTTTACACGTCCATTACTCTGGCTGCTGATAGAGCGCCGTGCCTGAATTTTTATCAGTCTGTACGCTGCCTGATACCACTCTCTGATTAGAGGAGTGTCATGGTTAGATATCAGTACTGGTATTTGACTCTCTGCTGAGAGTTTTGTCGCAAGCATTGCCAGATGTTGCTGTTCATACTGAGTAAAACTATTGGTATGGTAAGAGGTAAAGTTAGCGGTAGCCGTAAGCGGAGCATAGGGCGGATCACAATAAACAACAGCCCCAGGTTCAGCTTTACTTAACGTTACATCGTATGACTCACAGACAAAAGTTGCATTTTGAGCGCGTTCAGCAAAATAAAAAAGCTCATCATGGGGAAAATAGGGCCGTAGATAACGGCCAAAGGGTACATTAAACTGGCCTCGCAGATTATAACGACACAATCCATTGAAACAGAATCTGTTCAGATAAAGGAATAGCAATGCCTTCTCGTAATCGTCGCTACTTTGATTAAAGCGCCGCCGGTGGGCATAAAAAACATTAGCTGAATTACTTCCATCATTGAACAGCTGCTGAGCATCAGACACAAACTGGCTGGCTCGATTCTTGACGATATTATAAAGATTGATCAAATCACAATTAATATCTGCCAGAATATAGCGGGAATAATTAGTGTTGAGAAATACTGACCCAGCACCAACGAAAGGCTCAATAAGACACTCACCCTCAGGTAAATGGCGCTGAATCGTATCCACTAACAGGAATTTACCCCCTGCCCATTTAAGAAAAGCACGTTTTTTCTTCATGCAGAGTACAATTTACACTCTTCAGGCTGCGGCATTATATACATCTGATACTTTTTTCGGACAAACATAATTCCGCTATATGAAGCAGCAAAGACAAATTACTCTGACTGTCATTTTGCTTCTTTCCTGACTTGTCGCAATGGTTTTACCCAAGGGTTTTGTGCACGGACATCTGGGGGTAATGCGGCTATCGCCTGCTTCGCTTCTGCTGAAGTAGCATAAGAACCACTCACCAAAACATACCAGGGTTTGTTGCCACGTCTGGTTTCATAGATATGATAATTGCTCAGCTTTTGCTTTTTAGCCCACGACGTTAGCGAATCTGAGTGCGAAGCACCACTGAGTTGCAAAGTGTAACCACTTTTGGGTAATGAAACCGCTTTATTGTGACCCGAGTGCTGAACACCACTGGCCCCAGCTTTGCCATGCATACTATCGGTTTTTACAGGCTGAGTATGCTCCGGAGTAGTAATGCCAGATTGTCTGGCTGAGTGAGTACTATCCTTTGAGGGAACATCTGCCTGAGGTCTGACAGTTGCTGGTGCCGTTGGCAAATCAGAGTTGACCTGCTCCTGCGCACCTTCTGCCACGTTATCAACCTGATTCTGCTGGTTGCTCAACGCACTATTAAGATCACCGGATAACTCTATACGATGCTGAGATTCAGGCACAGGTTGCTGCTCTGCCACTGTTGGGGCAGATGATATCGGCGGCACACTTAACTCCTCAGGTGCATCACTGGCAGAGGATACATCATGACTGCCAGCATCTGTCAGGGATTGAGGCGCGCCATTACTCTGATTATTAGCTGAAGAGAGGCCAGGCTTTCCCGTGCTATCAGAGGTAACAGTACTGTTTACCATTGATTGCGATGCAGTTTTACTCTCCGCAGGACGATTCTCAGACCCCGTAAAAGTTGATGCAATCATGAAAACCAGTAACAGCAGTATCAGCACAGCTGCTCCCATTATTATCTGCTGCCGGGATATAGCCACATTAGCTATGGATTTCTTAGGGTGCACTGGGTGGCGGTCACTGGCATCGGGCTTTAACTCATCCTGTGGTTTAAACTCATCCATTAAACCTCCTAATCTTTAACCGGGAATGATTGACGTCGATTACGTTGCACTATATCGGTCTATTTATAACATATCCGACTTAGCGCCGCCTCCGGCATTTAACATTGCATAAATTGAGCTGATTTATTTACCTTCACTGATATCAGGCAGATTGCTCCTGAACTCCCCGATACCAGCGGTAATTTTTTACCTGCTTCTCACTGATTAGCAGTTTTGCAATCAGAGGAATTAATACAGGCTTCTATAGCAGCCAGAACATGATCACTCGCAACACTTGACCGAACTTCAGCCTTGCCAATTTCTAACGGCAATACAAGGCGTAACTTTCCTGCAAGCACCTTCTTATCTCGCATCATGTGCGGCAGGTAGTCACTTGCTGACATGCTATCCGGGCCACAAACTGGCAACCCTGCTCTCTTTAACAACGCGATGATGCGTGCAGTTTGTTCTGAACTAAACTGCCCCAGATTTTCTGCAGTACGTGCCGCCATGACCATGCCTGCGGCCACTGCCTCGCCATGCAGCCAGTTCTGGTATTGCATATGCGTTTCAATAGCGTGACCAAAGGTATGACCAAGATTTAATAGCGCGCGCAGGCCTCTCTCGCGTTCGTCCTCTGCGACAACTTGTGCTTTAAGCTCACAACAGCGGCGAATGCACCATGCCATAGCATCACCATCCAGGGCCAGTAATGCATCCATGTTTGCTTCCAGCCAGTTGAAAAAATCTGCACTCAGAATAATTCCATATTTGATGACTTCTGCCAGGCCTGTAGCAATTTGACGCGGTGGCATCGTCTGTAGACAATCCAAATCGATTACTACCGCAGCAGGCTGATAGTATGCGCCAATCATATTTTTACCTAACAGATGATTGACCGCCGTTTTTCCGCCAACAGAAGAATCAACTTGCGCCAGCAGCGTTGTTGGGAGCTGAATAAAACGCACACCTCGCTGGTAACTGGCTGCCGCAAAACCCGTTAAATCACCAATTACTCCCCCACCCAGCGCGATTATAGTCGTATCACGGCCATGGGGTTTCTGGAGTAATGCGCTGAAAACAGTTTCCAACGTTGCCAGTGTTTTATATTGTTCTCCATCGGGCAGAATAACTGTATCAACCCGGATACCAGCACGTTCCAGCACCGTGCATACTTTATCAAGATAGACAGGCGCCAGCGTATCGTTAGTCACTAACATCGCCTGGTCACCTGCCTTCAGTGGCCAGAAAGAAGCCGAATCACCCAATAGACCCGACGCAATAGTAATAGGGTAACTTCGTTCCCCTAACGAAACGGTGATCCTCTCCATATTATGCCTCTGAATAAATTACAGTAAATTTTGCCGGATGAGCGAGTTAACGCTCATCAAGCATACTGATAATGAGATTTGCGACCATCTTCGCACTCTGTTCGTTAGTGCGAATCGTCATATCTGCAATCTCTTCATAGAGTGGATTACGTTCATCAGCCAGCGCCTCCAGCACTTCGCGTGGTGGAGAATCCACCTGAAGAAGTGGGCGTCTTTTATCACGCTGGGTACGTGATAACTGTTTTTCTATCGTAGTTTCAAGGTAAACAACTACACCACGGGCAGAGAGACGCTTACGAGTTTCTCGTGATTTGACAGCGCCCCCACCAGTAGCCAGTACAATACCCTGTTTTTCTGTGAGTTCATTGATGATTTTCTCTTCACGATCACGAAAACCCACTTCACCTTCGACGTCAAATATCCAGCCTAAATCTGCTCCGGTGCGGCGCTCAAGCTCTTGATCAGAATCATAAAATTCCATACTAAGTTGCTGAGCTAATTGGCGACCAACAGTGCTTTTGCCAGCACCCATAGGTCCGACCAAAAAAATATTGCGTTTCTCTGCCATTTTTTAGGTATTACTAAGACAATTCGTTAATGATACCCCACCCATGCGGGCAGGACATGTACTGAAACCTTATAAGTGATAGTCGAGAGTCAGACTAAAATTATCTCAATACTCATCGTGTTTTGGCAACAGCAGACTTCCTCTGGTTGCGAATACTTTTATGAGGACAGGACATCAATCTTTCAGGACTGTAATCATTGCTATTCCACGTTGGGCCGTAATCAAAATGTGATGAACTACTTAAAAACACAGCTTTTAATGGCCCAATAGCCTGCGGTTAACGCTGATAAAGCCCGACTGAAAGTTAACAGGCATTACATCTTAGATCGAACAACAGCCCGAAGCCAGTAACACGGCTACAAGATGATTTTCCTGACCTAATGTAGGAAAAATTGCTAACGTTGTAAGCTAATTCATTCTCTGCGTCAATTCCATTATGGAAGTCCTGCTGGGACGATATTATTTTTTTTGCAAGTTTGGCATAAATCACCACTATTCGCCGATGAGCCGGGGAGTAATAAAAATCACGAGCTCACGGTTTTTTTGCTGTGTAGTTTCATGGCGAAACAACCCGCCTATTATCGGAATGCTCCCAAGTACAGGAACCTGACTCCGTCCACGATCCCGATGCTGTTGAAAAATTCCGCCCAATGCCAGCGTCTGACCATCACGGACACTTACCTGAGTTTCAATTTCCTGCTTATCGATGGTGACAATCTCTTTTCGGCCAGCTTGTATGAGTCTTCCCGGCACATTCTGACTGATATGCAATTTGAGCAGAATACGGCCATTACCCTGAATAACCGGAGTGACCTCCATTCCCAGTACCGCTTCTCTGAACTCCATCGCCGTGCCACCATTACTACCGCTGGAAACTTCATAGGGAATTTCAGTCCCCTGTTTTATGCTGGCAGACTGCTGATGAGTGGTGTAGAGGTGAGGGCTAGCAATAATTTCAACTTGCTTTTCCTGTTCAAGGGCACTCAACTCTAAATCCAGTAAATGCCCATCCATTCGTGCCAGTGTGAATCCTGCGGTTACTACTGGTTCAGAGACGGCAAGATCAACGTGAAACTGACTGGCTCGCAGCGCGTTGTTGATTTGTTCTTCTGCCTGATACCCCCATCGCACACCCAGCTCACGCAGCTTATCCTGACCAATAGTTACAATATGGGCCACCAGCTCAACCTGCTCTACAGGAACATCCAGCGTCCTGATCCAACGTACCATCCCTCGTAATGAACTTTCGGTATCACGCAGCAACAAGCTATTGGTGCGGGTATCTACCGTAACACTACCCCTTGGCGAAATTAGTGATACACCCTCTTTATGCAAACTGGCTGAAATGGCACTAGCATCTGCATGAAGCAGTTTCACCATCTGATTCTTAAGTGGTAGCATCAGTAATTGCTTTTCCTTGCGAAGAGCAATCTGGCGTTCCTGTTCTTCCTGCCAGGCGCGAGGGTATACTAACAGAACATTACCCTGTTTCTCACTATTGACCCTGGCCATTTGGCTAACAAGCTGCCATGCCTGGGGCCATGGTACCTCTCGCAGATGCAAAGTTAATGCCCCTTCAACCTCAGGAGCAATCACCAGGTTGAGCTGCTCGTACTCTGCCAGCGCCTCAAATATTTCATTTACCGGCGCATTGTTAAAATTCATTGAGATAATGGAGTCAGTTGCCCGGCTGGCTGATACCAGTAGCAACAGCCCGAGGAGAAGACATGAGCGCATCTGAACGTCCTTTTTTCAAAGCATAGTGATAGTGTGCTGGTTTACAGGCCAGCGTTCTGGAGATCAAAACACCATTTAAATCCATGGTGTGTATTTGCCACAAAGACTCTCCCAGATATGCCTGCACCGATAGCGTAATGCCACGCCCGGCCGGAGAGCGCCAGCGGCTAGCCCACTCTCCCTCCCTGCCCAACACGCCTAACAGATGCCAGTCATCAGGGATAGCAGCATGAGACGAACAGGCATTTTCCATCGGAAAAAAGGGATCACGTGCTATAGCCATGCTACTTAACAACATCAACACCAGTAATCGTTTCACCAGGATCCTCAAGCAGCAACTCAACAGCCAACGTTCCATTATTTTCGGGCTGCAAAACCAGCCTTTTGATGCTCACAGCCGGAGATTGCTCTATTAACGCCTTAAATAGCGGGCTCATACCGTACCAGTGGAGTGTGAACCTGAGCAAATTGCCATTAAATTCCGGCTGCCACTCATTCAGCACGGCACCCGATCATCAGTGCGTTGGTTTTGTTGCTGCATACGCTGCTTACACATCATCCGCGCAAGCATCTTTGCAAACATTTTCAGCTGCGACTCATATGCTGCCATAGCCTGCTTTTGCCCGACTTCAAGTTTGCGATGTGTTCGCCAGTATTGCTGCCCACTAACCAGCCAGAACCCCACTGTAAAAAAGGCTGCACACACAGTTACGCTAAACCAGCGAATTGTGGGCGGTGCCATTAATGCATGCCATAGCCAGCCCTCAATCATTCCTGTGCCCCCCTAACCCATTCAGCCTGTACAGTGAATGCCAGTTTCCCCTCTGACGTACGCGCCAGCTGTATAAAATGAACCGCAGCAAACTGTGGTTGATTTTTTAGCCAGTTGAGAAAATAGTCAGCATCACTCACTTGTGAACAGCGCCCATTAAATTTTAACTTGTGTCCGGAACTTTCCAGTCTGGTTAACCAAAGTGAATCAGGAATGCCTTGATCCAGCGTAGCAATCAGCTGTTGCCAATAAAGATTAAGCCGATGGTGCAGAATCAGAATATTGAGCGCCTTCTCCCGATCGTCGAGTATTTTTTGCTGATATATTTTTCTGTCTGTTTTCTGCTGCAAAACCGCTGTTGCCTGCTGCCAGATAATCAACTGCTGCTTGCGCTGATGGTTAAGCCCATCTGCAAAAGCGCCCCCCACTAATCCTGCTATCAATAGTAGTGGCAGTAAGCTGTGACTTCTTAGCCATCGTGTTCGTTGTTGTTTTAACCAGCGTTCGCGCCAAGGCAGCAGATTTACCCAGACCATGCTTTATCCTCTGGCCGTAGCGCTAATCCTGTTGCCAGTGCAAAGCCTTGCTGGTTCACTGGCAGCGGTGGAGCCTGAACACGAAAAGCAGAAAATGGCAAAAGAGGCGAAACCAACGGATTAATGCTGTTATCTGCTACATCGCTGAGATAGAGCTGTCCAGTGACTGGCAGATAGCTGTTAATCAGCATGGTTATGTCCGCTACTTCACTGCGCTGGCACCAACCAGTAACATCTGGTAGGCTTGGGGCATACCAGAGCCAGTGATCGTTCAGGCCATGAATAAGCGTGGCATCTCTGCTCAAATTAAGTGCCAGAGCAAGTGAGCAGAGAGCTGCTGGTGTCTGTTCCAGAATATCTGGTGAAAAACCTGCGGCATCGAGGCAAGTCAGCCAACTGTTCAACGCGACTTTACGTGCTACCGTAAGATGGACTACGCTTTTATTTGTATCTTCACGGTAATCCAGCATTAGTTCATTGATATTTAGTGGAAAAAGTCGTTCTGCTGAAGCAATGATATACTTATCACGTTCAGGTTCACGTAATGTTGCCAGTGATTTGGGTATCGTGAGCTGATGGTGCAATGCTAACTGGGGATGAATCCCTACGCGTAGCGAGATTGATCGTGGTAACCGCCTTCGCAACGCTCTGAGTTTACCAATAAGATGTTCAGAGGATTGCAGCACCCCGTTAATCAGAGTATCTGGAGGCAGTTGCTGTTGCCACCAGTAACGCAATTGCCAGCCGTAACGGCGATGATATTGAGTGGCCAGAGCATATAACTGACCATTTTGGATATCCAAACCAATTTGCCATTGTCGGTAAGCCATGAGAGCCTGCTCTCCAATCCAGAGGTTTCAAATGAACGTATCAAAATCACTGGCTTACCTTTATACTACCGCTCAAATGTTTATAAACTGCCCAGACAACGTTAAGTGAGAGTTATCAGGTGAAGTTCGTAAAGTATTTTTTGGTTCTTGTCATCTGTTTCATGTTGTTGGGAGCGGCTGCAGTTTATGGCTTATATAAATCTGTCGAGCATCAGTTACCTGATGTGAACATGCTAAAAGATGTCCGTCTGCAAATACCGATGCAGATTTATAGTGCTGATAATCAGCTTATTGGTCAGTATGGGGAAAAACGGCGCATTCCCATGGCATTGAATCAAATGCCAGAAATGTTAATTAACGCCTTCATCGCCACAGAAGATAATCGTTTTTACGAACACCATGGCGTTGATCCGATTGGTATTTTTCGCGCGGTCAGCGTCGCTGTAACCTCCGGGCATGCCACCCAAGGGGCAAGTACTATTACACAACAGCTGGCGCGTAATTTCTTCCTGTCGTCTGAACGAACACTGATACGAAAAATTAAAGAAGCTGTTCTGGCGATTCGTATTGAGCAGATGCTGACAAAAAATGAAATTCTTGAGCTTTATCTCAACAAAATCTATTTGGGAAATCGTGCTTATGGCGTGGGTGCTGCTGCACAGGTTTACTTTGGAAAAACACCAAATCAGCTTTCGCTTAGCGAAATGGCAACGATTGCCGGCCTGCCTAAAGCACCTTCAACATCTAACCCACTCTACTCCCATACCCGTGCTTTGCAGCGTCGTAACCTGGTACTGGCACGGATGCTCAACCAACACTACATAACGGAATCGCAATATCTTGATGCGCTCGTTAAACCGTTGGTTGCAACGTATCATGCACCTAAAATTGACTTTCCCGCCCCTTATCTGACCGAGATGGTGAGACAGGAAATGGTAAGAAATTATGGTGAGGATGCTTATACAGATGGTTATAAAGTGTATACCACTATTACCAAAAAAACCCAGGTTGCTGCACAACAAGCAATGGAAGATAACGTCATTAACTATGACATGCGCCACGGCTATCGTGGCCCCGCTGCCGTATTATGGAAAGCGGGAGAGGGGCCCTGGCAACGGGAAAAGATTTTGGAAAGCCTCCAGTCATTGACCACCCATGGACCATTAAATCCGGCTGCTGTACTTTCTGCGGATAATAATAAAGCAATCGTGCTACTGCGTAATGGCAATACCGTCGTGCTGGGTATTGATGCCGTGCGCTGGGCTCGTCCCTATAAAACTGACAAATTACAGGGAACTGCCCCCCGTTCCATCAGCGATGTGCTTCAGCCGGGCCAGCAGATATGGGTGCGAAAAGTGGATAATGGCTGGTGGCTGGCTCAAATGCCGGATGTCAACTCAGCTATGGTGTCAATTGACCCTGAAGATGGCGCAGTGCTAGCTCTGGTGGGTGGTTTTGATTTTAATTTGAGTAAATTTAATCGGGTTACACAATCGTTACGTCAGGTGGGATCAAATATTAAGCCTTTCCTTTACACCGCCGCAATGGACCGGGGTCTGACACTGGCTTCAATTATCAATGATGCGCCCATTACTCGCTGGGATGCAGGTGCCGGTGTGGAATGGCGCCCGAAAAACTCTCCAGAAAAGTATTTCGGGCCTATCCGCTTGCGTCAAGGGCTGGGAGAGTCAAAAAACGTTGTGATGGTTCGGGCAATGCGGGCAATGGGTGTTGATTATGCTGCCGCCTATTTACAGCGTTTCGGCTTCCCGGCGCAGAACATTGTTGCCACCGAATCACTGGCGCTCGGTTCAGCCTCTTTTACCCCTATGCAATTGGTGCGGGGTTATGCGGTCATGGCCAATGGTGGGTTCCTTGTTAATCCTTACTTCATTGCCAGAATTAATAATGAGCAGGATAAAACACTATTTAGCGCCGGGCCAAAAATTGCCTGCCCTAAGTGTAATTTACCTGTGATTTATGGTGAAACTAGCAAGGCAGTCACACTAAATAAAGAGCATTTAGAGGACATTGCCAGCCCCGGCACGAGTAATAATACAACGCCTGTTCCTCAACCTGATCAAGCGACTCCCAATCAGATAGCGCAGGACTATCAGCAAAGTTATGCACCGCATGTGATAAACACTCAGCTGGCATTCCTCATTAAAAGTGCACTTAACTCCAATATTTTTGGTGACCCAGGATTCTGGATGGGGACTGGCTGGCGCGCCAGTCGTGATCTCAGGCGCAGAGATATCGGCGGCAAAACCGGTACCACTAACAGCTCAAAAGATGCCTGGTTTTCTGGTTACGGCCCGGGGGTTGTAACAACAGTGTGGATTGGCTTCGACGATCACCGGCGTGATCTGGGAAGTACTACCTTGTCAGGCGTTATCAAAGACCAGATATCCGGGCACGAAGGGGGAGCTAAAAGTGCACAACCTGCATGGGATCAATTTATGGCGGCCGTCCTCGCAGACGTGCCTGTTCAACCATTAGTTCCGCCGGAGGGCGTTGTATCGGTCTCAATTGATCGCTCAACCGGCAAGTTGGCTCGGGGTCACACTAATGCCTGCCAGGAATATTTTATTCAGGGCACACAGCCTCATGAGTATTCCGTGCCCAATATTGGAACAGTGTTCGAAGAGAATGGCCACAGACAGGAGCTGTTTTAGCTAATTAGTTTATTTGTGAACACTGGCCGCTGGCGGGCAACGATAAGATGAACTCCTGCTTTCAGATTCGATGTGTGTCAGGAGACAGATAAAACTTGGACGCCTGAAATCTGATATAACGGACTTATGTTTTTGTGCTAGAGTATCAGTGCTGACCTTGTAGGCTGTTTATGCATACACTACCTTATCAGGCAATAATACGTTCGTGCTTCCGCAGCCATTCTCTTACCAGAAAAAGTGCACTGACGTTGCGAGCCTCATCAAAACCAGGCTTATTTAGCAGCGCCATCATATCATTGACTGGCCAGTAACGGACGATAAGCGGTTCCGGTTCGTCTCCCTGCAACTTTTCCTGATAAAGTCCCTCAGCAACCACAATATTCATCACACCTGAAAAATAAGCGGGGGACATCGTCAGTTTACTTAGTATCTCCATTTTTTTTGCACCAAATCCCGTCTCTTCTTTCAGCTCGCGGTTTGCAGCCATCAGGATAGCTTCATCCCCATCAATCAGTCCTTTAGGAAAACCAATTTGATAGGACTCGACGCCAACAGCATACTCTTCGATTAACACAAGATTATTATCGACAATCGGCACAATCATCACTGAATCTCTGCCTAAAGGGCGCATACGCTCAAATACCCTCCTGACCCCGTTGCTAAACTCCAGATCTACAGCTTCAACAGTGAACAGATGCGACTTTGCGATAACTTCAATATGATGAATAATGGGTTTTTGTCGTTTTTTGGTCATTATGACCCCTGAGCTAATGATGAAAATAGCGTTCGTGCATCAGTTAATATTCTACTACGTTGTTCTGACACATTGTGCAATAGTTAGCTTAATAAACCAATCTTCATCTGACATTGTGCTATCTTGATACTACATTACAGCCCGCCGCAGTAAACAAGCTATCTCCAGTTCAAACAGAAGGTTGTTTTACATGAGCAGTTAATAGCATTCTGTTAAGGAATAGGATATAACTACCTCAATATTATGATCTTACATACTATTTTCTGCACGTATACTGTTAATAACTCTGTTGACTCCTTAACTCGTTTAAAACTATTCACTATGATTAACACTTGTGTGGGCGAAGCTATATCGAGGTTAACCCCACCAGCAATGAGGGGAGCATGAAAACGATCGCTTTTATCGTATTGATCGCACTTATAAGTTCTCTCGTAATAGCAGTTTTTCTGCGTTACAGAATGCAATACCTCTTTCCCCCATCCCTTCCTTCTTTTCTCCTTGCGCTCTTTTACCGAAAATTGACTGACGAGGAGCAGAACGCAGTTGAGCAGTATATTCAGACATGCAAAAACTACCATCAGGAAATGGTTCTGGCGACTAACAACAACATTATTGAAGACCCGTTAATATTGCCTGCACGTTATCATCTGGTCTACCCTGCAACCCGCGCCATCACACGCTACAGTTTTTCTGCCGATGCAATCAGACGATGGAGTTACTACATTGATGATGTTGAAGTTCATCTTCCTCCACATTGGGGACAATACATCACCGATATCAATAATGTTGAGCTCGTCAGGACACAACCAGTTCCACTGGTTATTTCACTTAATGGGCACAGTTTAATCAATGAACCTTATCAGAAACCCGCCGCCGCATTGTGGCAATCTGTTAATAAAAAAGCCTCTATCCGCAAGGAAAAGAGTGAGAATCTTGAACTATTCAAAGTACGTAAGGAAACACCGTTAGAGTCTGAGCTGTGCCAGACCGATAATATCGGTGAAGCACTGACAGTAAGCTTTGCATTTTTTCTGCTTTTTATCAGCATGATAAGCCCGGCATTACTAACACCGTGGATAGCCGCCATAAGCGGCATCATCATGGCAGCTGGAGTATGGTTTTTTTGGCAACCTCGTCCAAAAAAAATATTACGGGATGTTTACTGCCTGCGCGGCATCCTAAAACACTGGGGACTGTTTAGTGAAGCCAGTCAAAGTCAGTTAAGTAATGTTTCGCTGGGGAGTGTTGATTTAATCTACCCCTCTCACTGGAATGCTTATATTGCCTATGATTTCTGCAAAACTACTGATGTAGAAATTTATCAAAATCGCCAGGTTATCCGGCAGGGAAATTTTCTTTCTCTGCATGATGAAATGTATCACTCCCCTATTAAGCGCTGGCGTAAAAATCTGGTGATGGCTATTTGTTCCTTATTGATCTTAACGCTACTGGTGAGCTGGGTTCCACTAAAGATGCCATTCAAACTGAGCGTAGCATGGCTTAAGAATAAACATAGTTATCAAATAACTGATGTTAATCAATTAAATAATATCTCCCTGCATACAGGCGACAAATTGCACATCACTGGCAGAGGCATGTGCTCAGTATCTAAAAACTGCCTGAAAAGACAACGCGGTGTTTTTATACCTTTTGATTGCACAGCTATTTACTGGAATAATACGCCCCCCCCACCTCTGCCTCATTCAGGAACTATTGATAGGGCGATAGCATTACAGAAAAGCATCGTGCAAAAATTAAACCAGCAAACTACCACTTATCCGGGGCGTCGTGGCCCCTTTAGACAGCCTGGAATGATTTTATTGTATGATTTTGCCGATACTGTGCAAAAAACTGATGCTCTGTGTGAGCAGTCCCCAAAATGTTTCAAACTAAAAAATGCATTAGTCAATCTTGTGAATGCTCCCAACTGGAAGGGGCTGCTTCGGCAAGCTGATTCTGGCTACTTTAACGGTAAGAATGTCTTACTCAGGCCCGTTAGTGCAGAAATATTAGAGAAACTGGTGAACAAAACAACCTCTGATTTTGTCTATCATGGAACCTGCCACACAGCAAAAAAACTAAGCAGGCTACCTCACGGGGGATTTCTGTTCATCAGTGATGAAAACCATATTATGGTAGATAAGCCTGCACCTCCAGTTCCGCTTTTTAGATACAACGCTGTGAATCAATGGCCTGAACTCCAGCATCGGGCCGGTATTTTATTACATACCCCTTTCACTACATCTGGTATCGTTACCGACATTCATACCGACGCCAGTGGTGTTCGCCAGATTTATATCCATAGTGAACCTGATGCTGTCATGCTATGGCGCGATCTTGGTATCTGCATACTGTTGTACGTGCTAATACTGTTCATGGTGATAAACAGTCTGTTAGTAATGCGCCGTATTCATCACAACCGTATACGTATGTTAAAAATTAAAAGGTATTATGATCATCATATAGTCAAGAGAAATAATAATGACTGGTGATTTAGTAGCCTGTAATTAAATAGATTTTTACCAGATAACGCGAATGGTAAAGACGATCTTATTTCACACGGGGGGATATCTTATTCCCTCTTTTAGTCCGGGAGGAATAATTTCATATATTCCCATTTGGCATGACATCCTGTTGTTAGCTGCGGTATCAGCATTAAAATAGCTTTGTGTTTGCAGGAGCTCAAAAAAATATAATTCTATTTCTATTAACTAACGTTTGTATTTATCCCCGTTAGCGGATATTCTAGCCTGCCCTGTTATTCTGGTACAGTCGCCTATTTTCACATTATCGTATCTTACTGCATAGCCTGATATTTTAGCATTACCAGACACGCTGGCATTGCCATACACAGATACGTTACCCGATATACAGGCGTAATCTGCTACCCGTGCATTACCAAAAACACGCGCTTTTCCATAGACGATGGCATTTTCTGATATACAGGCATCATCATAAATCCAGGCATCGTCCTGATAGCTCAGGTTAGTCTCCTTTTCAATCCAGCCGCCGAGGTCACCTTTTTGCACGTCACCAAACGATTTAAGCGCTCTGATTCGATATATTTTTTTATCCCCGATTATTTTCATCAATTTGTCAACGATTTTATATTTTTTCATATTAAATTTCCTTATTTTTTGAGATATTAATTTTTTATGAAACACCTCTGGTGTTGTAATGAGCTGGAATTTTCCCTGGCGTTGATTATGCTGGCTATTGTTATCACCAGCTCATCACAACCTACAGTTGTCTCTTTAAAAAATCCTCTCCCACAGATAATAGCCATGGGTACTAAGTAGAAATTATTTATCTGGTTAAAAAAGAGAGATACAGATATTATTTTCAGCCTTTTATTTTGTGTCTATTATTCTGATTTTTTGTCGCCTTATTACGTACAGCTATAGCTTAAAAATAAGAGCGCTTGTCTCATTTAAGAAAAAATACAGGATATAGTTTATTTATCTGATTGACTAATAAGTTATAGAATATAATATTGTAAATGCTATTCAGAAGAGATAAAAATTTTAGCAACTTTGAATTAAGTGCCAGAATATATTTAATAAATATATATCATAACATCACTATGCCGGTGGTGAGCAGGTTTAATGTTATGATATTTGAATTATAATTTAATCTTCACACGTCCGTTACAATTCTATTGAACCGCACCCATTGTCAAAGCTGAAACGCTGCGGGTCAATAAACCGGTGTGGCAGATACAAATGTAAGTCACGCTTTTCACAGAACTCTGCAAAGTCAGTAATATTATTCACCCCGGCTTTGCTGTATAACTCCTGTACCATATTGTCTATTGTGCCCGGAGACCGGTTGAGTATTTCAGCTATCGCTTTACTCGTCATCCTCTGTAATTTTAAGAAAATAATCTCACACTCTTTCTCAGTAAAAAAATCATCCGGGCGGTTAAGCAGCAATGAGCCGGGCAGTTTGCCCATAATAAAATCATTCGGGCGGAAGATATCCAGATATTTCATATGATGGACTATTCCGACAAACTGATTATCTTCATTATAAAGCGATATTTTCTTCAGTATAAATGGAGAATCTGTTGCTCCCCGATGTACCTCAAGCATCATGAGTTCATTAAGGGGATTAGCAGCAATACGCCTGTCCTGTTGCTGCCACTGCGCAACGGCCTGTTCATTTTCAAAAAGCGGCACCTTAACCTCCGGATAATATTTACCCGTTGCCTCCGCTGGTGACTTCAGCCTGCAAAGTTTTACGGAGGCCATATTCATATAGAGGTAGCGTGAATCGGGGCTGACTATCGCAACCGGATCACTAAGCTGATCAAAAGTCCGGGTCATCATCTGCGAAAGCCCGGTGTATGTCTGAATATCATTTTTCATTGTCCATTCCTTATGTTCCTTAACAACAGCCCGTTTCAGTCAAATCTGTGGCGGACGTCGGCCTACAACTCATCTGATTGATGATGTCATTTACCTTTTCCGCTCACTGGCCATTTACAGCTCTGTAGAACCGCACCCATAACCAAATTTAAAATGCTGTGCATCGATAAAACGAGCCGGCAGATAGAGATGCAGTTCACGTTTTTCACAGAACTCCTCAAAGTCGGTGGCATTATTGACTTCTGCTTTTTGGTACATTCGCTGCATCATGTTATCGATGGTGCGGGGAGCGCGATTGAGTATTCTGGCAATCGTTTTATTCGTCATCCTCTGTAATTTTAAGAAGATAATTTCACACTCCCTTTCAGTAAAAAAATCATCCGGGCGGTTGAGCAGCAGCGAGCCAGGCAATCTGCCCATAATAAAATCATTCGGGCGAAATATTTCAAGGTACTTCATATAGTTAACTACTCCTGAAATCTCTTTATTCTCATTGTAAAGGGGCATTTTTTTGATGATATAAGGGCAGGCTGTCGCTCTTGGATGAATTTCTAGCATTTTAAGTTCTTCAACCTGTTTGTTAGCAATTCTTTGGTCTTGATGCTGCCACTTTTCTGTTACGAATTCATTCTCGAAAAGAGGGGAGTTGACCTCTTTATAATACTTTTCGATTAAATCCTTTGGGCTTCTGACTCTGGCCAGCTTTGCAGCTATCATATTGGTATACAAAATTCTGGAATCTGTACTTGATATAACAACCGGATCAGAGCAGCGATCAAAAAAACGCGTCATCATGTCAGAAAGCCCGCTGTAAGTCTGAATAGTCTGTTTCATATAGTTATCCCTCTGGTATTTTCCTTGGAAGACAGCCGGGCCGTGGTGAGTATTGTACCGGCTGCGATTGACATTAAGGTATGCAGGTTCGCTGTCAAATGTCAGCGATCACAAAAATAGAAAATTAATAAAGAAAAAGGAAATATTCAGCGCGCAGGCCATGAAATAAACTGTCTCCCGTTTATCTTCCCACAGATTAATTGCCATCCGGTTTTGATAACTTACAGTAATTAACAGATGCCCAGCTAAAAAGGCCCTAGCCAGGCAGCAGCTCACGAGGTTATTTATTGAAAGGAAGCCCGACGAAATATCGGATTTTCTATATTATTATTTATACTCAGAAAATGCTGGGCTGGAACAAGATTCAGATAACGACTTTACAACAAATTAACCATTATGTTTTGCTTTTTTTAAAACATAAATAAACATCCGTTATTGTAAAAAGCATTCTTCTGTAAGCTTCTCAGCACAGCCGCCAGGCATCAAGTAAATATATTATCTAGTCTGTATGGCCCAGATACTGGTCCCCGGCCACAAAATATTACTGATGATAAAACTATAATAGCCATTTTGATGGTATTATATTCTGCTGAAACAACGCTTGGACAGCAAACAACAGCGCAGTCCTGCCATATTCAAAGCAACTTTTTAGGCATAAACCAGCCTGAAACGTATAAAGAGATAAAAGTATGTCGCATCACGATCATATCCACCGCTATCTTTTTAATGATCACAACGTTCGTGGGGAACTGGCTATTGTCAGTAATACCTAGTGTGAAATCATTAAAGGCCGTAACTACCCACAACCCGTCCAGCAATTATTGGGCGAGTTGATGACAGCCACCAGCCTGCTTAGCGCAACATTAAAGTTTGAGGGTGCGATCACGCTACAGATTCAGGGAGATGGCCCATTAAAACTGGCCGTCATTCATGGCAATCAGCACCAGCAGATCCGTGGCATTGCTCGTCTGAGTGGCGATATTGCCACTGGCTGTAGCTTTCGTGAAATGACAGGTAATGGTGTCCTCGCTATCACTATTACCCCCGCTCAGGGTGAACGTTATCAGGGTGTTGTTAGCCTGACGGGAGCAACACTCACAACCTGCCTGGAGGAGTACTTTAAATGTTCCGAGCAGCTGCCCACCCGGCTTTTTATACACACGCGTTTCGATGAAGCAAAGCCAGGCGCAGCGGGTATATTGTTACAAACACTTCCGGCGGCCAGTGGGGCCTCGCAATTAGAACATCTGGCAGCCCTCACTGCCACACTGAATACCGACGAACTGCTCGATTTGCCCGTTCGTGAGGTGTTGTGGCGATTGTATCATCAGGAGGAAGTGACTGTTTTCGACCCACAGCCAGTGAGTTTTCATTGCGACTGCTGCAGTGAACGTTATAAAGAAGTGCTAAAAACACTCCCGGCCCATGAGCTGAATCAGCTGTTGGCTGAAAACAACAAGATCGATATAGATTGTCATTATTGCGGCAGCCATTACGTTTATGATATTGCTGATATTGCAGCATTACACCACTAACCAGCTGGACAGCATAAGCGTTCACCTGACGCCATAAATATATTAATACTGCCCTCCAGAAATTGACGGAGTTCGCGGCAGCGCCCAGCACCGTGACAGTGCCAGACTGACTCAGGCTGATGAAACTATGTTCTGGACAGACGGTCTGGCCGCCTGCTTTTTTCATAAGCATAGCTTTCTTTTAGCGCTCTTCCTCTGTTGTATTGGGTAGTGGCAACCACGCACGCACACACAAGCCTCCCTTTTCGCTGGTTCCTATATCAAGCCATCCCTGATGGGCATCAACAATACGCTGTACTATCGCCAGACCCAGCCCGGTGCCACTCGTGCTGCGTGCACTGTCACCGCGAACAAATGGCTGAAACAGATGTTTAATCTGGTTGGATTCAATTCCTGGTCCATTATCCTCAACCTGAAACCAGCCATAGTCTGACTCTATGCCCGAACTTACCTTTATCCAGCCATTACCATAACGCGCAGCATTCACTACTAAATTGTCGGCAGCTCGCTTGATAGAGAGTGGATGAATATTTAGCATCAGTTCACCCGGCATAATTCCGCTTTCAATAACTCGTTCATAACCACTTTGGGCTGCTATCACTTCGTTCAGCACGCTATTGAGGTCGGCCAGTTCAGTCTGAATTTCCTGCCCGGTACGCAGGTAATCAATGAACTGCTCAATGATCGCGTTACACTCTTCAATATCTTTATTGATAGACTCAGCAAGATAATTATCCTCCTTGTCCATCATCTCAGTTGCCAGACGAATGCGCGTGAGTGGTGTACGTAAATCATGGCTCACCCCTGCCATCAGTAACGTCCGGTCATCTGACAGCTGCTTTACCCCATCTGCCATCTGGTTAAAGGCACGTGTGACCGAACGTACCTCAGAGGCACCATACTCTCTTAATGGAGGCGGAATGATTCCTTTGCCAACCTGTAATGCCGCATACTCCAGTTCAACCAGTGGGCGGTTCTGGATACGAATGAATAACCATGCCCCACCTATCGCCAGTAACATAATCGCCAGGGTATAACGAAACAGAGGTGAAAAGTCCCCCTGATGAATTTCCGTCAGAGGAACCCGTACCCAAATATCAGGCTGTAGCCAAGTTTGTAACCATACAACAGACGAGTTTTTATCAACTTCTACCCGCACATCGGTAGGTCCGCCTAATTGCCGACCCATTTGCTGACTCAGAAACTCATAGTGCTGTGCCCAACGCAGTCCGCTCTCCTCAGCAGCGGCATTATTATAGAGAGATATGCCCAGTTCACGGTAAATTTCCCGTCGAAACTCATCGGGCACGTCAAGTTGTGTGCCATCTTCCAGCTGTAATTTACTGGTCATCAGCATACGTACTTCGTAAGCCAGCACCTTATTAAATTGTTGTAAACTGGGCAGGATGGCAAAATTAAGCACAACCAAGTATGTCGTTACCAGGCTGACAAACAGTAAGGTAACAATTAACAACAACGTTCTAGCAAAAGAGCTGCGGGGAGAGAAGCGAATTCGCCTCATGCTTTACTGCCATCTGGAACAAATACGTAACCCAGCCCCCAGACAGTCTGAATATAACGGGGATGTGCCGGATCTTCTTCTATCATGCGCCGCAAACGAGAGATCTGAACGTCAATTGAGCGTTCCATGGCACTATATTCACGTCCGCGCGCAAGATTCATTAACTTATCACGGGAAAGCGGTTCGCGGGGATGGCTGACTAACGCTTTTAAAACAGCAAATTCACCGCTGGTAAGAGGCATTGGCTCATCTTCACGAAACATTTCACGCGTACCAAGGTTAAGTTTGAAACGGCCAAAAGCAATAACAGCCTCTTCCTGAGATGGAGCTCCCGGCAATTCACTGGCCTGTCGGCGTAGCACGGCACGGATACGAGCTAACAGTTCACGTGGATTGAAGGGTTTGGGTATATAATCGTCAGCACCAATTTCCAGACCGACAATGCGATCCACTTCTTCGCCCTTTGCCGTTACCATAATGATAGGCATAGAATTGCTCTGACTACGCAGCCGACGACAAATTGAAAGACCATCTTCGCCCGGTAACATCAGATCCAGCACCATCAAATGAAAGGATTCACGGGTCAACAAACGATCCATCTGCTCTGCATTAGCCACGCTACGCACCTGAAAGCCCTGTTCGGTTAAATATCGTTCCAGCAATGCGCGTAAACGCATATCATCATCCACAACCAGAACTTTGTAATTCTCTTGCATCTAATTAACCTCTTAATGAGCTCTATTACCTGAATTCCTAATTTTTAAAATATCCATGTCATCGTTACAATTGATAATGGTTTACATTCCGGGTGAAATTGTTACAAAGCATATTAAACAAGGAGTTATCCCATGACTGGGATTCACCACCTCAGCGTTAGCTTCTGTAGCAGTACCACCCATTGTGCATATTAACAAACCTGATGCCCGTTGTGCTCTGTAAAATTGCTGATGTTATCTAATAATTAAATGGCCCTGATTATGACAAAAAAATACGCCCCCCGCTCAAGCTAGTAACAGGGCGCCTTTAACTGCATTGTTACTGTTCTAACAAGCGATTCCACGTACCCGCAGCCGCACGTAGCTTATCAGGAAGGATTATAACTAAAATTTTAATTAAATTTCATTAATGTTTTTTATGATAATCAGGAAGAAAAAGCCCTGGTGATAGATTTATCTGTTAGCATTAATAATTAAACAAGTTTGCCTGCGATAATTATATTTATTTAATAAGAAACCTGTTAATTATAATCAATTAATTCTCATAGAATGTAATATATACCCCCTGTTAGTACTTAATGTTGATAATATTTATGCTGTTATTCTGTCTCAGTGACATTGACACTAAGAAGTTTGTCACTATAATATTTATTTTTGATGAAGAGGCTTTGTTATGCCAACTAAAATTATCACACGAGAGGGCTATGACAGGCTTAAAAATGAGCATGACTATTTATGGAACCATAAACGACCTGAGATAACTAAAATTGTTTCATGGGCAGCCAGTCTTGGTGACCGATCAGAAAATGCAGATTATACTTATAATAAAAGAGTATTACGTCAGATAGACAAAAGAATACATTTTTTGCGCAAAGTAATGTCAGAATGGCAGGTTGTGGATTATGCTAAAGAGCAGGAAGGACGTATTTTCTTTGGCGCGTGGGTTACCATAAAGAATGACAATGGGAATGAAAAGCATTTCCGAATTGCTGGGCCGGAAGAAATATATGGTGAAAACAGAGATTATATATCAGTAGATTCTCCTATGGCACGTGCTTTGCTTAAGAAGTGTGTAGGCGATGAGGCAAAAGTTAAAACACCAGAGGGCATAAAATGCTGGGAAGTAGTTTCTATTGAGTATAAAAAATAGCCACATTTTCACCGTAAATTTCCTTATCGTTTTACCGTAAGTAGTTGCCCTACCCAATCATGCAGAATGGTGTAGTGCTGTTCTCCTGCTACCATCCACCGATGAAAAACCGCCAGTAAACCTCCTGAAAGTGTAGAATCGTCGGCCGGCTGGTGCTGGTTGACCTTTTCAATTCAATACCTGTTTGCTAAACAAATTTAGCTCAATCAGCTTCAATATATTATTTGATTATAATTTAATTTTGTTAAATGTAACATAAATAAACCTCTATAAATAATATTATATCTGTTATTGAAATTTAATTTTAAAATACAACAGTCTTTTATATTTTTATTCTTAATTTATCATATTTCTGTAAGCGATAATTCATTAAAGAGATCACCCAGAAGACAATGAATATACCAATAATCCAGAACCCCATCTCGCTAAAATGTTCATTGAGATGATTTATTTTATCCCACATCCCGCCTGAAAGGTTTAGTTTATTCACAATAAGTCCCAGCGCTTCCAAACCGCCAATAAACAGAGCAATGATAACCGACAAAGCAGTGATCACCATATTATAATATAGTTTACGAATTGGTCTTGAGAATGCCCAGCCGTAGGCACCAACCATGATTAGATTATCAATAGTATCAACCAACACCATTCCAGCTGAAAATAATGCTGGAAACAACATAATGTACCAGAGATTTATTTCCTGAAGACCACTGGCAGCTGATATTCCCAATAATCCGACTTCAGTAGCAGTATCAAACCCAAGTCCAAACAGAAAGCCCAGCAAATATATATGCCATCTTTTATTTGCCAGATTAAATAGCGGGCGTAAAAATCGTGCCAGAAAACCCCCATTACCAATCAATTTATCTAATTGTTGTTCCCGTGGCAGTTTACCTGCTTTGATTTGACGGAAGGTAGACCTCACGGAAACCAGTACAATCAGATTAACAAACGCCACAATCAACAAAAACAGTGAGGAAGTCAACGTCCCTATCAAATTACCATTTTTCTGAAACCATTCCATCTGATTGCTAAACTTCGCTACCGTAGCCGCAATGGTCATCGATGCCAGCACCACAATAGTGGAGTGACCAAGCGAAAAAAAGGTTCCCACCGTTAGTGGCATTTTCCCCTGTTCCATTAGTTTGCGTGTTACGTTATCGATAGTAGCAATATGATCTGCATCTACCGCATGTCTCAGGCCAAAACTATAAGCTAGCAGCGCTGTAGTCATCAGGGTGGTATTGTCTCTGAAGATCATAAATGTCACCCCCCATATAGCAGCATTCACCAGCACTAATCCCGACAACAGCCAGACTGTCCTTTTTCCTGTTTTACCACTAAATTTTTCCAGAATTGCACCCATATCATCCCTCCATATTGATAAATTTGAAGATAAAAATAACTAGCAGGTACATCACTGCCGCTTATCAATCGCAATCGCTTAATGGATCGTGGGTTGGAAAATTGGTGCCTGATGAACAGCTAAATGTTGTTTAAAGCTATCAGACCTCTGACCTCCGATCTGTTAACACTAAAATATGGCTCTAAAAAAATCTACTGCTTATTAACCACTCTGTGTTTTAGCTCATACAATTTCAGCGCAGTTGCTGTTTACTGCCTCCTGCCTGCCCATTAGCGCCAGATAAATGGCGGTGGCAGCGTTACATTCAGGATCTCCTCGCGCGCCACGCGCCAGAATAGGCGGATTGCCTCTTTGACCTGCCAGGATTCCCGCCCCAGCACTTTAAATATCAGGCCACATTTATTCGGTAACCAGTTGACACCCCAGGCCACCCCTGAGACTTCGTCATAACGAGGAACTATGCGTTCTGCAATTCTCTGGTGGTGCTCAGCCGGTGTTAGTAAGACTACATTACCAAGCACATCGAATGGCCCCATTACGCCAACGCGATTTAGCGGCTGCGATGCGGGTGTCAGCACGTAGCGTTCAATAAATAACGATTGCCCATTGGAAGAGCTGGCGCTGACAGATGAAGAATAGATATCAAACCTGAATCCCCCATCGTTTTGGTGGTGCTTACGCCCTGACATCACAATTTCAGAATAAAGCAGCGTGGCTGTGGGGTGGATAATGATTTGCGTATCGGTTAAAAACCGTGAACCGCAGTGTGGTATTACAGGATCAGGTATGAACTCCAGATAGCTGCCCTTCTCAAGGGCCAGCATCTGTGTCTGCACAGCATAGTTGTGCTTCATTCCATGGATTTTAGTCGCCGACTGAGTCGTCAGATGCCCAGATGCATCTGGGGCAATATGTACATCGACTGCCAATCGATCCCCTTGTACAACACAGCCTGATGTCATAATGATGAATACACACGGCATATGCGGCAGCATCTCATCCCAATAAAGTGCACGCTGAATCAGTAAAGGAGCTCGCCGCTCAATCTGCTTGACAATGCTGCGTTGCCCGCTGCGGATAAATTCCAGTGCCAGATAGCCACTTTTCCCTACCACACCACTAGCCATTTGCGGTGGCTCATCCTGGCAGTTAGCCAGTTCAGGCGCGGTCACACCCAGCTCGTTGGTGCGCTTTATCGCTTCATCTCCTCGTGTCATATCACCGGCTGCTGCGGACGGATAAACAAGAAATCATGCATGATCATCTCCACCAGTGATGCTATGCCTTCACCAGTTTTGCAATTGGTAAGAATATAAGGTCGCTGGCCGCGGACCAGTCGGGTGTCGCGCTCCATTACCTCCAGGCTGGCGCCTACATATGGAGCCAGATCGATCTTATTGATTAGCAGAATATCGGCCTGTACCAGCCCGGGGCCATTCTTGCGGGGTATTTTCTCACCTTCGGCAACATCAATAACATAGATATAGAAATCTGCCAGTGCCGGACTAAAGGTTAGCGTAAGATTGTCTCCGCCGCTTTCAATCAGCGCTACATCACTTTCTGGAAATCGTGCTTCCATTTCCTCTACCGCAGCAATATTCATGCTAGGATCCTCACGTACTGCGGTGTGCGGACAGGCCCCGGTTTCAACGCCAAGGATTTTTTCCGCGTCCAGAATACCTTTCAGCGTGCGTTTTACCTGCATAGCATCTTCTATTGTCACAATGTCATTAGTGATGATGAGCGGGTTTATTCCATACTGAATCAGGAGCGGCGTAATCACTTCAATGATCGCCGTCTTGCCCGAGCCAACCGGGCCACCGATGCCTATTCGGGTAATTTTTTTCACTTGTGTGATTCCTTGCACCATTAATTGCTGAATAAACGGGTAAAAGCACTAACGTGTAGCGCGGCCAGCACATCAATGATGGGGGCATAAGAAGCCATCTGTCCGATACCGCATTCGGCCTCATCGCAAAAAACATCAATTTCCTGGCTGAGCTGAAACAAAATATGCTGAGTTTCAATATGGGTGATGCGCATCAGGCGCATTGCGGCACTGAGGATCGTCATTGCCACACCATATTGATGCATCACCATCACATCACGTGGACTAATCCCTAAGGCAGTCATTACAATAGCTTGCGTTACTGGATAGGTGCCCGGAGTTTGCTGACTGTTGATTTGCTCAAGCCACCAGTTTGTTAGTGGGTCACCAGTTGTTGCTACCGCCAGTTCAGCCAGTTTCTTGCCCATCCGCACGACCATCATGCGGCTTTCTTCGTTTAACTTACGATTGAATAACGCCCAGTCGCAGGCACGCGATACCTCACGTTTACCTGCCCGAAGCGCCAGACAAGCGGCCACTACTGCGCGCCCGTCACTAACCGCTGCCTGCTGAAGAACTGTGTGGGTAAATGCCTGCAAACTGGCGGCATCATGCACAATGCCAGCCTGCACCGCCGACTCTACCCCGTTGGAAAAAGCAAAAGCCCCCACTGGCAATACTGAATCGGCGAACTGTAGTATTCTGATTAATTGCAGCGAGTTCATTGCTGATGTTTCACTGGCTGACCTGCGAGTGTGGTATCAACATGAACATGGGTGTTGTCCTCTTCTGCTCCGCCAAACAACAAGCGGGCTTCACGCTGTGTCAAATGAGGCAGAATGCTTTCACCATTCACAATATTATATCTTAGTGATTGAAAATCATGAGTTTTTATCACTGACTCTATTATGATGCTGGCTGATACTGTGAGTGGAATGTAAATTTGGTGGTCTGTTATGACGGCTTTCCAGTGTTGATTACCCAGAGCATGTCCTAGCTCAAAAGCCGTCCTGAGCACCATTGGCGTGTCAGTAGCCAGCAGTGGCTTAACATCAATGACCATCACATCGCGCAACGTTATTTGCACTATCACAGCACGATGCTGTTGCTGATCCCATTGCAGGATATCGCCATCAACTAACGTCTGATGACGTTCAAGTGCAATACCTAATTCCAGGCCATCACGCGTGATTTTCCTGCAACGACTTTTGTGCGCTTCCCATGAATGAAGTTCTACGATATCTGTATGCGCTTTTGATAACCGCTGCTGCCAGAGTGGCTCTTTTTTAATATTGCCGAGTATTTTTTCAATCACAATCATCTGTTGTAACTCCTAACCACTAACCAAAGAAATAGAGCTGGTTGAGCACTGCGGTGTTGATCGGATCGACTGTGGCATACTGTCCATTGACTTTAACGGCGAAAGTTTCAGTATCGACATCAATGCGTGGTGTCAGCGCGTTGAGTACCATATCCTCTTTAGAGATGGTCCTACAGTTACGTACCGCCATGACATGACGTTCAAGCGCTAGCTTTTCCTTAATCCCATCAGCCAGAGCAGCACCAGAGACAAAGGTGATACAGGTCTCCTGCAACAATTTACCCATTGACCCAAACATGGGGCGATAGAAAACGGGTTGCGGGGAGGGCAACGATGCATTGGGATCACCCATCCTTGCCCAGTTGATCATGCCACCTTTGATAACGAGCTTTGGTTTAGCACCAAAGAAACGGGGTTCCCACAGTACCAGATCAGCCATTTTGCCAGCTTCCACCGAGCCCAATATATGACTTATGCCTTGCGTGATGGCTGGATTGATGGTGATTTTTGCTATATAACGCAGCACGCGGAAATTGTCGTTATGCCCTGAATCTTCTGGTAATTTACCTCGTGCCATCTTCATTGCATGGGCCGTTTGCATGATACGCTGCCAGTTTTCCCCAACCCGCCCCATTGCCTGAGAATCGCTGGAAAACATGGATAGTACGCCCATATCGTGCAAAACATTTTCCGCCGCAATAGTTTCCGGGCGAACGCGGCTTTCTGAAAAAGCCACATCAGCGGGTATGCGTGGATTAAGGTTGTGACAGACCATTATCATGTCGAACAACTCAGCCTGAGTATTAATGCCAAAAGGCAAGGTGGGATTTGTCGAACTGGGTAGCACATTCATTTGAGAGGCTACTTTGATAATATCTGGTGCATGTCCTCCGCCAGCACCTTCTGTATGAAAGGTATGAATGGTGCGACCCTCGAATGCTTCGATGGTGTCTTCAACATAACCCCCCTCATTCAGACTATCGGTATGTACCGCTACCTGAATATCCATGTCATCCGCCACCCGCAACGAGTTGCGCAGTGCCGAATTGGTTGCTCCCCAATCTTCATGTACCTTGAAACCTGCAACCCCGGCAGTAACCTGTTCGATAAGTGGTACGGGATGAGAGGCATGGCCTTTTCCTAATATACCAACATTGACCGGCAGCTCTTCAATAGCCTGTAACATACGATTTATATGCCATGGACCAGCAGTGATCGTAGTATCGTTAGAGCCATCTGTAGGACCAACTCCACCACCGAAGAAAGTGGTTATACCGCTGGAAAGTGCATGCTCAGCCTGCTGAGGTGAGATAAAATGCACATGTGTGTCAATACCACCAGCCGTTAAAATCAGATGCTCTCCAGAAATGACATCTGTGCTGACCCCTACCACCATACCCGGTGTTACGCCGTTCATTACATCCGGGTTGCCACTTTTACCGATATCGAAAATTTTCCCAGCCTTGATGCCGACATCAGCTTTAATCACCCCCTGAAAAGCATCTACAATAGTGACATTGGTAATAACCAAATCGAGTACATGACTACTGGTTTGCCGGTTGTCCGCCCCCATACCATCCCGCAGTGATTTACCACCGCCATAAACTGCCTCTTCACCGTAACCGCGCAGATCTTTTTCTATTTCAATAAATAATTGAGTATCACCCAGACGAATTTTATCACCGGTTGTCGGGCCAAAAAATTCGGCATATTCACGCCGGGAAATTGTTGGCATTATGTATCCCTTTATATTGTTATAGCACCGATATTAATCGAGCGTTTTGTAACCCAGCTCTATTGCCTGCTTAATAGCCAACTTCTTTTGCACTCTTTCATCTGATGCCACAGGACTATTACCAACCCAGCCATCAACCAGATTATTAAAACCGTAGATAGTCTGTTTTCCCTCAAAGGGAATCAAATTAACCTTAATTTCATCACCGGGTTCGAAACGAACTTCTGTAGTAGACGTAATATTAAGACGTTTACCATAAGCTGCACCACGGTTGAATTTTAATGCCTTGTTGGCTTCAAAAAAATGGAAATGGGAACCTATTTGAATTGGGCGATCGCCCGTATTGCGTACTTTTAATGTTGTTACTGGACGTTCTTCATTAAATGTAATTGGGGCCTCTGACAAAATATAGCCACCCAGAGGGATCATACTTTCTTGCTGATTTTTATCCATTATAAATTCCTTTATTAACAATAATCTTTTATATTTTTCCTAAATATTACTGAACAGGATCATAAACTGTCACCAAACGACTTCCGTCGGTAAAAATAGCTTCAATCTGCACGTGTGGAATAAGCTCAGCAACCCCCTCCATAACATCATCGCGGCATAATACCTGCCGCGCATCATTCATTACCTCCTCGAGAGTTTTCCCCTCCCTGGCACCCTCAAGAGCTACAGAAGAGATAATGGCTACTGCTTCAGGATAATTAAGTTTAATTCCTTTTAATTTACGCTTTAATGCGACATCAGCTAATGTATGAATCATCAGCTTCTCAATTTCTCGGGGGGTTAATTGCATAAGTTACTCCGGCCAAAAAAATATTATTAAATATGTTTTATTTGAAAATTTACATCATATTTTTATTTATTTATTTATTTGGTAACAATTACAATATATTTTTCCATAAAACACAGTGATATTAATACTGCTCGCGCAACTATAGTGACTCTTCATCAGCCTCACTATTAACTTACTTATTAATATTCATTGTCAGAAGATAACACGCCGTATCAAAACAAATATAAGGGCAACAGCCTTATGATATGCCACTTATTAAAAGTCATAATTTTCTTAATGACTAACAATATAGTATATACAATTTTTGTTTTCAACAATTAATTTTGGACTAAGCAACAAGCAATAATTACCTTCTTAAACACCAGATGATAAATTAAATATTCTTTGAACGCTGGGCTTATAATAACAATAAAAAATACATAATAAAATAATCGTTTCAATTCGTGCTAAGTTCAATAGCATATTGCTATAAAAAATATAAATAACTGTATAGAAATGATATATCTCATATTCATATACTTCTATACTAGAAGTAAAAAATATCCCCTGCTTCGTAATATTATTAAGTGAGTATGCTTATTTACCTATGAATGGGTAGTTATATCAATACGACTGTTCCTCCCCCTCTGAGAAGCCTTCCCAGCTAAACAACGGGCAAAAAAACCTCCACATGCATTTACCAGATGATGCTGATTGTACCCTTGCCAGATACCCTCCCTCGCGCCAATTTGTACAAATAATTATCCACACAGAATCGCACGCAGCCTCTACATTTACACTACTAAGTCAATACACTGACAGCATATCCGTTCCAGATGAAAACAGGACCATCGGCTGTGACAGAATAAAATGTCAGTAAATCAGAGACACGGCTGGTATTTTTCCTCTCTAATCCGTATAAAATAATCACCTTATTTTTAGGAAACATAGCATCTACCATGTCAGAGTCACTAAACCGTATAATTGCAGGTGAATTACAGGTCAGAGCAGAGCAGGTTGAGGCTGCCGTCCGACTGCTTAATGAGGGAAGTACTGTGCCATTTGTGGCACGCTATCGTAAAGAAGCGACTGGAGGGCTGGATGATACTCAGCTCCGGCAACTTGAGTCACGTCTGTGCTATCTGCGCGAACTGTCCGAACGTCGTCAAACCATACTCAGCGCTATTGAAGCACAGGGTAAAATGAGTGATGAGCTGGCTCACGCTATCAACACTACACTCAGTAAAACTGAGTTGGAAGATCTGTATTTACCCTATAAACCAAAACGCCGGACACGGGGGCAGATTGCAATTGCTGCTGGTTTGGAACCTCTTGCTACTCAGCTCTGGCAGAATCCTGGGGAACAGCCAGAACAACTGGCGCAACACTATGTTGATGCTGATAAAGGATTTCCAGACAGCAAAGCCGCACTGGATGGTGCACGCTATATTCTTATGGAACGGTTTGCTGAAGATGCGGCGCTGTTAGCGAAAGTGCGAAGCTATCTTTGGGCAAACGCTCATCTGGTCGCAAAAGTCATACCGGGTAAAGAGCAGGATGGCGAGAAATTTCGCGACTATTTTGATCATCATGAACCCCTTTCCCGCGTCCCCTCGCACCGTGCACTTGCAATGTTACGCGGACGCAACGAGGGTGTATTGCAACTCTCACTTAATCCCGATCCCCAATTAGACGAGCCACCACATCAAAGCCAGGGAGAACTGATAATTATTAATCATCTCCAGCTGCATTTTAATGACGCTCCGACTGATAAATGGCGTCTGGCCGTAGTTAGCTGGACATGGCGTATTAAAGTGCTGCTTCATTTGGAAACCGAGATGATATCAAAGGTGCGGGAGCGTGCTGAAGATGAAGCCATTAACGTCTTCGCCCGTAATTTGCATAATCTGCTTATGGCAGCCCCAGCAGGGCAACGCGCTACGATGGGTCTTGACCCTGGTCTGCGCACAGGTGTCAAAGTGGCGGTGGCGGATCCCACTGGTAAAGTCGTCGCAACAGATACTATCTACCCTCATACCGGTCAGGTAGCAAAAGCAGCCAGAATTGTTGCCGATTTATGCACAAAATATAGCGTAGAGCTGGTTGCAATAGGTAACGGCACGGCTTCGCGGGAAACTGAACGTTTTTTTCTTGATGTACAAAAACAATTTCCACAAGTTCTGGCACAAAAGGTAATCATTAGCGAGGCAGGCGCTTCTGTTTATTCTGCTTCTGAACTGGCAGCGCTGGAGTTTCCGGATCTCGATGTTTCTCTTCGTGGCGCAGTTTCTATTGCCCGTCGTCTGCAGGATCCTCTTGCGGAACTGGTAAAAATTGATCCAAAGTCGATTGGTGTAGGCCAGTATCAGCATGATGTCAGTCAGAGCCAGCTGACGAAGCGATTAGATGCAGTGGTTGAAGATTGTGTCAATACCGTCGGAGTTGATCTGAATACTGCATCAGTAGCGCTACTGACACGAGTGGCTGGCCTAAGCAAAATGATTGCTCAGAATATCGTCAGCTGGCGTGATCAAAATGGCCGTTTCCAGCATCGCCAGCAGCTACTGGAAGTAAGTCGTCTGGGGATAAAAGCATTTGAACAATGTGCCGGTTTTCTGCGTATCTCCGGTGGAAGCAATCCACTGGACGCCTCGACAGTTCATCCTGAAGCCTATCCGGTTGTTGAACGCATTCTTCATGCTACGCACAAAACACTTAAAGAACTCATGGGAAATGGCAGTGCACTGCGCAATCTGAATGCCGCTCACTTTACCGATGATCGCTTCGGCCTGCCAACAATCAGTGACATTATCAAGGCATTAGAAAAGCCAAGGCGCGATCCGCGTCCGGAGTTCAAAACTGCACGTTTTACTGATGGCATCGACACAATAAGTGATCTTGAGCCGGGCATGATTCTTGAAGGTACTATCACTAACGTTACCAATTTCGGGGCATTTGTCGATATTGGGGTACACCAAGATGGCCTAGTCCATATCTCTTCTCTGGCAGACAAATTTGTCGACGATCCCCACAAAGTGGTTAAAGCAGGTGATATCGTTCAGGTTAAAGTGCTGAGTATTGATTTACAACGTAAGCGAATTGCCCTGACTCGTCGTCTTGACGAACAACCGAATCAAAAGGGCTGCCACCCTAGTGACCACGCGCAACGCCCCAAAACTCAGCAAAAATCAATCAATAAGCCTCATGAAAAGCCGCATAAGACGTCAACCGGGAATAGCGTGATGAGCGACGCGCTAACTGCTGCACTGAGCAGAAAGCGCTAATGAGAGGAACATCAAAAAACGCCAGCAATGCTGGTGTTAAACAATAATTTAGTAATCAAATGGGAAACCGGCCAGTCAAAGGCAAAGCGCCGGAACATTCAATTATTTGTATACCTCGGCTGTGACATGGTTAGCTCTTTTTTCCCATGCCCCATTAATAACGTAATATCTCCCACCTTCCGCATCCACTTTCTTCGAGAGCTGGAGTTTTGTATCTAATAAGTTTAAAGCTGAATTTGTGTCAATAATGCCGATTAGAACTAAATCCATTGATTCAGCCTGCTCACTGGTTATCTCTTTGGCTGCTAACGCACTAAAAGATATGGCACTTGCTATTGCAGTGAGGGTAATGGTTTTAAATAGTTTCATAACACGATGCTCCTGATAAAGAGTAATCTCCATGCGGAGTAGCCTGATATCTCGCGTAAAAGATCCTCGAGATACGATAAAAAACACACCAACCCCGCCGCCCCGGCACCCATATCGTTCCGGTTACAAGAGTCACTATAACGGAAAGCGTTACCAACTATTTCAATACAATCTAAACAAAAATTTACTTTACATCACATTTTTTACTTTACCACACATTTTCTGAATAAATCTTTCCTAAATAAAGACATTACAACGCTCGATGACTCGCGTGATCCAAACCAACCAGATGTAAACCAGAATGCGATCCCCAATCGTAAAGAAATGCCGGACCACACTTTCATATCTCACCCGGCAGTCGTACAACGCCGCAAATTCTGGAAAACCTCCACTTAACCATGCGTTATGAAAGGTATTATCAGACCCCGATGTAATTTCTTGTGTGAGACCGGATGATGCTGACAATCCCTGTTTGCTGCTGTCTATGCCACATGCCGCTACGACTGCCACAACATGGCATCTGTAGCGCCTGTATAAAACTGCTCCCCAGGGCGCGCAAGATATGCCCGCGATGCGGCTTGCCGGCTTATAACACCAAACAGGATTGTGGCCGTTGCCTGAAACAAGACCCTCCATGGCAGCGGCTGATATTTGTGACCGGCTACCTTGCTCCTTTGCGGGATCAGGTACTGCGGCTTAAATTTGCCCGGAGTACAGCACGTGCCAGAATGCTGGCGAGGTTAATGCTGTTAGCCTGGCTGACAGCACGCCGTGAACAATATCTGTGCCAGCCCGATCTTTTGCTGACTGTTCCTCTCCATCGCTGGCGTGCGTGGCAACGGGGGTACAATCAGCTCAATACAATGGCCAAAATACTCTCCAGATGGACTGGGGCTGACTGGCATTCTGGCGGAATACGACGTATCCGGGCGGGCAAAGTGCAGCATCTGCAAAATGCGGCTGCAAGGCGACGTAACCTGCGTGGTGCCTTCCGCCTCGATATCGATGTGAGAGGTTGTCATATCGCGCTTTTCGATGATGTGGTAACAACCGGCAGCACCATCACCGAATTAAGCCGTCTTATCATGCAGGCAGGTGCGGCCAGCATACAAATCTGGTGCTTGTGTCGTACCTTATAATCTTTGATATAGCATGCTAATTTTATTGAATTAATTATTAATTACAGGTCAAATAATATACTTATATTATGTTCAAAAATATCATTATAAATCAGACAACATTTGTTTGTTTTCTAGAAATAAGAAACTTCAATATGAAGTTTCTTATTCACTTAACGTTCTTCCATTCATACTCATCTGTCACCCTTCGTAATCATCAAATTTCAACAGGGAAAATTTATGTCTGATAAACCATCATTTTCCGATCCCTTCCAGCAGCGGATGAAAGCAGCGCTCAAACTTCGGGGGTGGACCCAGCAAGAACTCGCCTCGCAGATGGGTGTGGCTCAGGGTGCAATAGACCACTTTGAGGCAGGGTCACGGTGGCCTATTCAGATATTGCAATAGTGAATGCTTTTATTGAAAACTTTGTAAGTGGCGGTCTGCCAGACCTGACGCCCATTAAGCTGCAAAAAACTGATGTTTCTATGCACAATCATGGCATCTGAAACTCTACGATTCTCCGCTTATCGTTAATGGTTTTTTTAACATGAAAATACGGGCCTACTTTTTCGTCGGTCTATCGTAAAGTCATAAGCTATGGATAATACCCAATAACATCACTAATCAATGAAATAGTAAAAATAAAAGATTCTCGCCATATTGTTAGCCCCAAAGTGCCTCCTTCTGACAAAAGACATATGATTGATAAAATCCGTTCAGTCCATAGTCATCCGAAAACTACACAACTTTCCTATATGACCCACGAACCCTGTACGGCGTGGTACAAGACAAAAAAGAAGGTGATGTCACCAGTAATGATCTGATGTGTGACAGGATAGAATAAGAATTTATAAAACGTCAGAACAAGGATATTCAGTAATGACTGATCAGGATGTTATTAAAGATACCGATAAGAGTGATACCAAAGACACTATTCTGGATGCTAACAGGCCCTAATCAATTCCAAAGGAAATACCTGAAGACCAGATCTACATCAACTACTATATACAGTTAAATTAATCTAATACAAATTCTGACAAGGCTATAGTCTCATTCATGGAATCTGGGACGATACTGACAAATTTGAGTACTTTTAGCGCTGGATTGATATCTTACTTCCCTGAGAATTTTTGCCGTGTGGGCAAAGCTTTTTGATGAAATAAAAATCATTGAAGAGAATTAATGAAAAATAAATATCGTTCTAAGTCTGCGGAGCTGACAGTATCCATGTCTTTCATTTTATTATAGAGAGGCTTGAGGTTTTCCTTCACCAAAAATTTACGAGCAATATCTAAACGCTCTGAAGCATATTCAAGATTCGATTCAATATTATTTACCTTAGATAACAGATTTATCATTTTAGGGCTTGACATTAATGCTGGCTCACTTTTAGCAAGTGCTTTCAGTACACGAGTTACCGACACATAAAATATCTGGCGGAGATCATTTTGCGGAAGAAGGCAATCAATATGTTCAATTATCCCGATAATATCAATTTCTGTCCTTTCTGCCACGGGGTATCTTTTATCAAACAGCTCTTGTATATCGGATTCTCTTTGAGTTGCATGTCGAGCAGTAGTCACAATATTAGTTGGTACCGCTGCCATACGTTTCAGTTCTGTACTGGCAAAATGACCTACTACTGACTGATCTTTTATGCCCCGGATTAGTTCTATTGCCCAGTTAATATTTTGTTCTCCTGATTTGAGAATGTCAGCTTTTTGTCGCCACTCTGGAATTTTAGACTTGGCATTATGCAGCGAAAGTTTTCTTTTTTCATGATCTAAGTTTTTTGAAAATATTTTGGTTAAATCCTCGAATTTAATTTTAAAGTATTTTTTACCACAACAATTACCTATGTTTGTTTCCATACCACATTCTGTGACTACAATATATCCTTTATTGTGCCCTGTATGGCAACTTTTTATTCCGCAGGTACGTGCATCTTTTAAGTTATAACTACCGATTATTTTTTGGAGATGCTGATCTTTCAAATCAACATCTTTCATAAAGTTGGGTCTTGAGGTCACTTGATCCCAGTCTGAAATTTCAATAATTTCGTTGCTGTCATAATCTTTTAACAAAAATATCATGCTTTCCCTTTCTATATGCTTCTTTCCATATGGACACTTTAAATATCATAAAATGAAGTGAATATATAAAAATTTTTCACACAACTAGTTGATCCATATCAAAATTCTTTGTGCAACTCTTACATTCTCTGCCAAAAATCATTTTCATAATTGGAGTAACCGTTATGAAAAATATGTCACCAGTAAAATTCTGGCGTCTTATCGAACTTCTGGCGCAGGAAAATCTGCGTCAGCAGGAGTTATTTCATTCTGAGCCCTGCTGTTGCCAGACAGAACACCACTAATAGGGTTGTCTGCACTCCTGTGTATTTTGCAGGCTCAGGGTGAAAACAATAATCGGAGCTGTCTTTATGATTCCTGACTGTTGGGGAATAGCAGGATCCACCTTGCATGATGTGGCTAAAATCAGGCATTCACACCTAAAAAAATCAAATGTTTTTACCTGTGGCTGTGAAGCAGCGGCAGGTGAAGACTACTCAATTCACCCCCGGCGCACTTGTGTTCCACTCGCCATGATCAACCTTCATCTGAGTTCCGAAACATTACCCACTTACAGCACTTTATACTGAGCATCTGATCAGGCTGGCAAAAATGAGTAAAATGTAAACAAATCCGTCGCTTCAGGTTGACAAAATAAAATAAAAGCGAAAAGATAGGGTTACTCAGTTGTCAAATGGACGAAAAGACAGTGAAGGAACCTTCAACTTTAAAACCTTGTTATGATATTGAGCCAGCGCTTGATAAGCCCTCTGTAAATAAGTTGCTACAGGCTATCTCTGATGTGTTGGATGACCTTTGGCAGAACAGACATAAACTTGACGACGGTTGGTCTACAGGATGTCGGGCTTATGGATGGGTGAGAAATTATTTAATTCAGCATGAAAAAGAGATTCCTAGACTTAACATGATCAAGAATGAGATGGATTTCGTTTTCACGTTAAATGGTATTGCTATGAAATTTGTAACGGATAATCCTGATAAGCTGAAAAAAACTCACCGTCTGTCACAGAGTGGTACTGATTCAGGACAGCTGAATTTAATGTTTGAACAGGAAAACAGCACTCCAGCTACAACTATCGTTTGGAGAATATGTGCTCATAAGTTTTATCCTGCTGGCGATATCAATGAACAACCACCAACATGGATTTTGACACTGGCTGGTTTTGACCCTGCCCACCAGCTGGTGAGCAGGTACGAACTACAACCAAGTGTTACCACGCCAATTCAGCCTGTTGATACGGCATATCGGCCGGCACCTGTTAAAACACCGGCAACTGAATTACAACGCCGTACCAAAGACGATAAGAACCAAAATGATGAAGGAAATGGGCCTGTTTGATTCAGATAAACAATATCGTGGCGACAGATTGAAACTGGCTCGTCTGGCTCATGGTATGTCAGGCGAGGAAGTTGCTTCCGCTTTAAACGTCACCAGACAATTCATCAGTAAATCAGAAAAAGGGTACCCTCCCGGTGACAGTAACATATCCCAGCTTGCTAAAATTTTAGACGTAGAAGAGGATTTCTTTTTCACTCCCCGCAGCCAGCCTATGGATAGTGATAACTGCCATTTCAGGAGCAGACGTTCACGAACGCAGGCGCTGACGAATTGTATTCTGGCTCGTGCAGAGATTTTAGATGAGTTTATTGGCATGCTTGAGCAGGAAGTTATTTTTCCACCATTGAACCTGCCAGATAATCATCAATCTCCGGTAAACAATGACGATGACATTGAGCATATTGCTGAAAAATGCCGATTTTATTGGGGTATGGGACTCGGCCCCATTTCATCTATGGTTAACTTTGTTGAAAGTATTGGAATTGTAATTGCACATGTTTCGGACGTTGATGACAAGGTAGATGCATTTACAGTGAATAATGCACGTCCGCTCATGATCCGAAATAGCGCAAAATCCAGCGTTTGTCGGTTTCGTTCTGACATCGGCCATGAATTAGGACATCTTATTTTGCATGAGGGAATTGTTACCGGAGACAAGCTGACAGAGCATCAGGCTGACCATTTTTCCAGTGCCTTTATGGTTCCGAGAGTATCTTTTGTAAATGAATTTCCCAGAATGCGAGGAAACCATTTTAACTGGATTGCCCTCGAAGAGTTCAAAGTCCGCTGGCGGATAAGCTTAAGGATGTGCTTATACCGGGCTACAGTTTTAGGGCTGATAACACCTGACAAAATGAGGACAGGCTTTATCCATCTCAATTCTAAAGGTTATGTTCATCATGAAAAAGGAGATGACCGTATTCCACCAGAGGAGCCAGGCGTTATTAACCAGGCTGTTCATATGCTGGACAGATTTACATGGGCTGAAGTTTTGAAAAAATCCATGCTAAAACCCCGGCTCGTTGAAAATTTTTTTTCTATTAACAGACCTGTTGAGCCTCAGGATCCAAACATTATTCCTTTTCGTAAATACAAAAAAATCTTCTGATATACAGATCCACTATTGTCTGTCTCTAAGTAAAAAGGTGACCTGACGAAGAAACTCCTGAATCAATTCCCTGCCCCGGTATTAACTGGGGTTTTACTGGCTCTGTCCCGATAATTAATTTCAACAGGAGTACTCCCCACGAGTAATCTTATCGCAGGGGCCAGCAGTATTGACGGTCTTCTTTTTGACGCAATCAAAGATACCCAACAGAGCCGCAGAAATATTCTGACGGGTGGGGATTTCGCCTCCGCTTTGTCAAAAGCGTTACTGCGCGCTGTGCCTGTGCCGGGCTGGATAATACAGTTACCGCTTATATGAACAGAGGGGCCGTGTTTATCAAACCGTCACCCCTCAAAGGTCATTATAGTAACTTCCCCACGATTATCAGAGGGCAACATATGAGCCGCCTGAAGTACCGGATATTTCAAGTCTGATCAGTGTAATCAGCCATTACTTCAGTTACCGGAACTGCCGGGGCTGACCCACCCGGTTGTTTTAACTCATCTGCCATCCGCCCCGTTACTGGCCCCATCAATATACAGCCCTGAGTCTGCCCTCAGCCGCTGACTGAACAGGTAATCAGCAATGGCAGACTTGCTTTTGACGTGCAGCACTCGGTTTCCGACAGTGAGATTAAGCGGGAGCACATCGGTAAATTTCCTGAGGTCAGCCCTGAGGTTAAATAATGTTTATTTACACATCTGAAATGAAGGCGTGGATGCATGATCATTTCTGCTCCCCGCCGGAGAATTAACTGCGACATTAATAAACAGTTTAACTGCCAAAAAACAAAAAAAGATGTACAAACTTTCACAGCAATCTGGGGCTGAAAACTGGCAGAACAGAACGTTTTGAAAAGGGTAATATTCCGTTCAATGCCGGTATTAAAGGCCCCATAATAAAGAAACAATTGCTCCTTCAGAAAAGGCGGTACCATGCCCACTACCCTGCCTGCGGGTTCCGAAAGAACCTGCACAAGAGGGTATACCTGCGTTAAAGTAGCAGGCCGCCTAAGATGGCAGCCGAAACATCTGTTAATCTGGAAGGCGACACACGGCTCGCTCAGGCAGGAGGAAAAATGGCTTATCATCGCCGTATAAATTGAGTGTGTTCTATCGCTAGTTTTGCAGAAGAATTTTTTACTATATAAATCATTATATTATTTTTATCCAAGGGGCGCCTTTGTGTACCTTGTGAAGAGAGCAGGATGGGCATATTATAATTATATATGCAGTCAACTATTGAGCCATCACCATGATCCGAATTACTGATGCAGCACAAGAACATTTCTCTAAATTACTCTTGAAACAGGAAGAGGGTACCCAAATTCGCGTTTTCGTCATTAATCCGGGCACTCCAACAGCCGAATGTGGTGTTTCATACTGCCCTCCTGATGCAGTAGAGTCTTCAGATATTGAGCTTAAATTTGACAAACTCTGCGCTTATGTCGATCAGCTAAGTGTTCCCTATCTCGAAGAGGCTGAAATTGACTTTGTTACTGACAACCTCGGCTCGCAGCTAACCCTAAAAGCACCTAATGCCAAAGCACGTAAAGTAGCGGATGATGCCCCTTTGATTGAGCGTGTTGAATACCTTTTACAGGCACAAATCAATCCGCAACTGGCTTCACACGGCGGGCGCGTCTCGTTAATGGAGATAACCGATGATGGATATGCGGTGCTGCAATTCGGCGGTGGCTGTAATGGCTGTTCAATGGTTGATATCACACTAAAAGAGGGTATTGAGAAAGAACTTTTAAAAGCTTTTCCGGAACTCAAAGGTGTGCGTGATCTGACCGAACATCAGCATGGTGAACACTCCTACTACTAATTTCTCATACAGCCGGGCCAGAGCAATTCTTCTCTCATACACCTGATCTTATATCGCTGCTAATTGATGGCGGAAACTGACGTATTGAGCGAATTTAATTCATTCTGTGTTGGTCTGAATGCTGTCAAATAGTAGAGATAATTGCAGGCCTGTTCCTATTTCTGACCTTACGATAATCAGTTACACTGTTTTGCCATCGAATATACAGGGGCTCGTTGTCAGCTCATTTAATCAACAAATTTCAAGATGAACCTCATGACGTTCCAGTACCCTCATCAACTCCTCCGATGGCATTTGATCAGTGAAAAGATAATCTATCAAATTCATATTACCCAAATTCACCATAGCATTACGACCAAATTTAGAGTGATCGGTAACCAGCATCACGCACCGTGAGTTTTCAATAATAGCTCGCTTTATACGAACCTCGTGATAATCAAACTCGAGCAGCGACCCATCTACATCAATACCACTTATGCCCAGAATACCGTAATCAAGGCGGAACTGAGAGATAAAATCGATAGTCACTTCACCTATAATGCCGCCATCCCGGGCGCGTACCTCACCGCCAGCCAGTATCAGATGAAAATCCGATTTACCCATTAATAACGTGGCAACATTAAGATTATTAGTAACAATGCGCAGGTTGCGATGATTCAGCAACGCATGAGCAACAGCCTCCGGCGTAGTGCCAATGTCAATGAAAAGCGTTGACCCATCGCGGATATGGCTGGCGACCCGTTGGGCAATCCGCGCTTTCTCCTTTGACAATATCATTTTGCGGTCCTGCCATGCAGTATTTTCCGAACTTGAGTGTGGGGCTGCACCGCCATGATGGCGCTGTATCTTATTTTGTTCCGCCAGTTCATTAAGATCACGCCTGATAGTTTGCGGGCTCACCGCAAAGTGCTCTACCAGCTCCTCAGTACTGACATAGCCCTGACGACGTACCAAATCAATTATAGAGCCATGACGTTGAGCTTGCTTCACTACATTCTCCTGCTGCTTTTATTTATGCTGGATACAGTAATTGGAATTAGCGCCGCGCAGAGTAAATATCGACAAAAGCCATTGCCAGACCAAGGAGCAGGCCCGTCAGATGTGCGGCGTTAGCTATACCCATTGCAAACACATCCAAATAGCCGATAATAAGCCATAAAACAGCGAAACTCATCAAGCCTCGCTCAAGATAAATTCCGCTCTCCACATCCCGTTCACCTCGTAACCACGCATAACCTATCAGTGCGTAGACTACTCCCGACAACCCACCAAACATCACACCACTGACAGATGCCTGCATCCAGCCACTTAACAGTGCAGCTACTACCGTTAAAACAAAAAGTTTTCCGCTTCCAAGCTGTTTCTCAATCAAACCACCAACGTACCACCACCAAAACAAATTAAAGAGAATATGCCAGAATGTGAAATGCAACAGAATATGAGAAAACCAGCGCCATAACTGGAACTTTTGATTTTCGGCAGGCCAGGCAAGCAAATGTAATACCGCGTAGTTTTCTGATAGTTGCATCAAAACATAAACAATAATAGCGGCGATTATCACCGTCAACGTTAACGGCCCGGTGCGATCCCGTAAGACAGGTAATAATGAAGATGTCTGATATTGCAATTTGCTGGAAATATCGCCACTCTGCCAGCTGGCAATCTGGTAGCGCGGATGATTAGGATCACGCACAAACCGCTCAAGTTCCTGTTCAACTATTTTATAGTGCGTGGCATCCTCAAGCCACAGTGTGATACCTTCCTCCTGTACAGAGCTCAGTTTTACTCCACAGGTGTTCATATAATCAATAAACGCCTGAGCTAGGCGTGGGTTAGTGAAATGTACAATACGGATCATGTAGCTTCCCTGTTAATTTCGGCAAAAATCGATTATACCCCGCCTGCAAACAATTGCCGATGTAGTACCCAATCAATCGGAACTATTGTATTTACTATGTTGCAAAGGCGGTGTTACCGGTAAATTTTCTTGTTATATTCTTAGTGGCAATAAAATCAGCCAGCAGTTTAATGAAATGTATTACATTACAATATGTTCCACAGACAGTACTCAAAAACGCGTTTTAGCAATGTGCGAAAAATCTAAATCTGAGTAAACCATTATATTATATCGTGATGAACCTTTGGTCCTGGTCTCCGGATACACAACCAATGCGTATTCAGGAATCAAACATTGCCCGGGAACTGGCTTACGCGCTGAATAACTATCAGATATCAATAGCGATTTGGTTACTTTCTGACTACAACGTTTTTATCATTCATCCAGCCCTCATTTTCAGAAAGGCTCACCTTCTGTCAGTTGCGGAAAGTGTGTGCTCCAGGCGGCAAATCCCCCCTCTACACTGTGTACCTCATCAAATCCATGTGATAGCAGATAGTGCGCGGCCACTTTGCTGCTAATGCCGTGATAGCACATAACCAATACCGGAATTGTAGGATCCTGCTGCTCAATCTCAATATAGCTATTTAAACAGGCACCCGGCAGATTAATAGCACCGATGACATGCGACTTTTTGAAACTAGTATCATCACGAATATCAATTAGTTGCACATTCCCCCCAGCCAGTTTTCCCTGCGCCTGCTGTACACTAATATTGCCATATTCTTTCATAAAACCAGCCCTTTCAGATCAAGATCTTTTGTGTAGTTTGTATCATTTGTAACCATCTGACGCTATCTCTTTAATTAACACTATGATAGTTATGTAATTTGAGAGACATTGACACATTTCAGCATGATCATTTTGCTAAAATCATCAAAATTCCAGTTATCACCATTATGTAACTATATCAGGCCCCTTGCACCAGCATCTTCTTACCCGACTAACCATGTCTCCGCTGAACGAATAATTGCAGTCCGATATAGCCTGCATTGCTCTGTCACTCCGCCAGATATCCTGTAAAATATCGGCCAAAAATTTTTATCTCAGACATTAATGCCCGCTCAACGTTTCCAAAAAACATCTTTAACACATCCGTTTTAAGGGAGTTATGTTTTCACATTGTGATCCATTTGGCAAATCAGACCGTTAACTGCATATTTCCGGTCGCCAATAATAATAAAGGGAAAGCTTCAGGCTGATCTCATAAAAACGAGTGTGTTATTTTAAATATCTGGGGATCACGTTCACCATTTTTTATCATGTTATGGATGACATGAATGTTGTTTTTCGAGTATATATATGCTCGAATTCGAATATTAACTTTGATAGTTGGGGGAGATCGTGTGGAAATAAAAGATCTAATAATCATTGGCGGTGGTATTAATGGCGCAGGTATCGCGGCGGATGCATCCGGACGCGGGCTTTCCGTACTGATGCTTGAAGCGCGCGATCTGGCATGTGCCACTTCCTCTGCCAGTTCCAAGCTTATTCATGGCGGCCTGCGTTACCTCGAACACTATGAATTTCGAATGGTAAGTGAAGCGCTGGCCGAACGTGAAGTGTTGCTCAGGATTGCTCCTCATATTACTTTCCCATTGCGGTTTCGTCTGCCGCATCGTCCACATCTGCGACCTGCATGGATGATAAGGGCTGGCTTATTTATGTACGATTACTTGGGCAAACGCACCAGCCTGCCTGCCAGCAAAAGGTTGCGTTTTGGCGCAGATTCTCTGCTAATTCCCGGAATCGTGAGCGGATTCGAATATTCTGACTGTTGGGTTGATGACGCACGCCTGGTGGTACTCAACGCTCAGGAGGTCGTCAGACGGGGAAGCGAAGTTCGCACCCGCACCCGGGTAACCCGCGCTTATCGGGAAGCAGGCATATGGATAGTCGAAGCCTGTGACATAGATACTAATAAAATCTATACCTGGCGCGCCAGAGGTCTGGTCAATGCAACCGGTCCGTGGGTGAGTGAACTGTTTAACAATAATCTTAAATTACACTCTCCCTATAATATCCGACTGATCAAAGGCAGTCATATTGTGGTACCTCGTGTTCATGACCAGCCACAGGCTTATATTCTGCAAAATGAAGACAACCGCATCGTCTTTGTAATCCCATGGATGGATGAATTCTCAATTATTGGCACCACCGACGTGGAATATAAAGGTGACCCGAACCAGGCTATTATCGAAGAACAAGAAATCAGCTATCTGCTTGAAGTCTATAATGCACACTTCGTAAAAAAACTAACCTCAAAAGACATCGTCTGGAGTTATTCGGGCGTACGACCTCTTTGCAATGATGAATCAGACTCACCCCAAGCTATTACCCGCGACTACACACTCAATGTACAGGACGATAACGGTACTGCCCCGCTACTCTCAGTCTTTGGAGGTAAGCTGACTACTTATCGAAAACTTGCAGAACACGCGCTGGGAAAATTGTCAAAATATTATCCCGAAGCTGGTCCGGCCTGGACCAAAAACACTATTTTGCCCGGGGGATATTTCAACGGCAGCCGTGACGATTATACTGTCACTCTTCGCCGCCGCTATCCGTATATCTCGGCGGCTATGGCTAAACATTATGCTTACACTTACGGTAGCAATAGCGAGTTGTTGTTAGGAAATGCGTGCTCTCTTGAAGAGCTGGGTGAAAACTTTGGACATCAGTTATTCGAGGCCGAACTGCGCTATCTGGTGATTCATGAATGGGTACGTGAACTGGATGATGCTATCTGGCGACGCACCAAACTAGGAATGTGGCTAAATGATGCTGAAAAGGCCCGAATTACAGAATGGCTGGTGGAAAATCGTGATAAATTGTTATTGTCGTCAGCCTCCTGAATACATATTCAATCTGTAATCAGCAGCCTATTGCAGCCAGATCTGATGCCGGTTAATTTTCATCCGGCGATCTCATAAATGGTATTAATATACGCCTCACATATCAGCGATGCTGTCAGCAAACTGTTTTTTCAACTTTTGTAGTTTATTTTTTCAACTTTTGTAGTTTAGGGGGAATAACAGCCATACAATAGGGGCTTTTTCTTCCCTCCCCATCCCAGTAATCCTGGTGATAATCCTCCGCAGGGTACCAGGTACTTACAGGTTCAATAGTAGTAACAATCTTATTAGGGTAATTGTGGCCTGCAAGCTGGATGCTATGCTCAGCCTCACGTTCCTGTCTGGGATTTTGCGGAAAAATCGCCGACCGATACTGGCTGCCAATATCATTGCCCTGGCGGTTGAGTTGTGTTGGATCATGAATCGCGAAAAAAATCTTTAGCAGGTCACTGAAAGCTATTTGTTCGTTATCAAACATAATTCGGACAGCTTCTGCATGCCCCGTGTTCCCGTCACACACCTGACGATACGTAGGGTTTTGTGTCTGCCCGCCGGTATAACCACTTTCAACATTTAAAACCCCGCGAATTTGGTTAAATACGGCTTCAGTACACCAGAAACACCCTCCAGCTAGCACGGCGCATTCAGTTGCCATAAAACTTTTCCTTTCTAATGTCCAACAGTGGTGGAAAGAAGGTTAACCACAAGTACACCAGCAATGATTAGACCCAGTCCCACCATAGCAGGCAAATCCAGTTTCTGCCCAAATACTAACCAACCCACTAGAGAAATAAGCACAACCCCTACACCAGTCCAGATAGCATAAGCAACGCCTGTGGCCATGGTTCGCAGGACCAGAGTTAGAAAATAAAAAGCGATGGCATAACTTATAGCCGTTGCGATACTTGGCCACAGGCGCGTAAAAGATTCCGAAGCCTTGAGAGTACTAGTAGCTATAACTTCAGCGACAATTGCTATAAAAAGATACAAATAAGTCATGAAAAATCCCTACAATTAGGCTTATTCAACGATGAACAATGAGAAAACGAAACAATCCTCAGCCAAATTAGCAGTAACTGGTGTATAGTCAGCCAGGCATGATGGAAGAAACCTGCACTGCCATCATCAATGTTTATTAATAACTCGTCAGGTCAGGCATCACATAAATAACCCTCCCCCATGCTCTGGATAATAGCGTTTTTATTAAATAAGGGAGTGAATCAAACTTTTTGGTATAATTCCTGCCACAGCACGCCGTTAACCTTCAACCCGCTAACATATTGCATTCTTTTAAAGAAGTTAAGCAAAATATTTTGCTAGATAAAATTGCCCCTGAAGGGGGGCATAATCACTTCAAGCATAGTCTTTACGCGACATTTTATCCAGGCAGCCCATAAGAAAAGCAGATATCACAAAAGTCAAGTGGATAATTACAAACCACATCATCTTAGTATTATCAACATTATTGGCATTCATAAAAACTCGTAGTAAATGGATAGAAGAGATAGCAACGATGGAAGCGGCGACTTTGTTCTTAAGCGATGTTGAATCCATCTTCCCCAGCCAGTTGAGTTTTTCCTTGCCCTCAGAAATGTTCAGGGATGAGACGAAATTTTCATAACCTGAAAACATCACCATCACCAATAGTCCGCCCACCATGGTCATATCCACCAGCGAGAGCAAAAGCAAGATAAGATTGAATTCTGGAATTGTCAGGATATGCAACAACATGTGGGATATTTCCTGAAAGAATTTAATCATTAATGCCAAAAGACCGATCGAAAGACCAAAATAAACCGGTGCCATCAGCCAGCGCGCAGCATACATAAGATTTTCAATTAAACGTTCCATTTTATAATCATTTAGTTAAGGGGAATTGTTCATTGTAGTAAATTAAGGTGACCAAATGTAGAGTCTGCGGGGCAGGTTACAGCAATCTTTACACTTATTTTAATTGGTAATTAATCTGGAAAATTATGGGCGCATTTATCAAGGAGTGTGATGATGAAAATTATGCATAATATTGTTTAATTTCAGTATGTTATGTTTTTATTACCGAGTCCATGTTTTGGTGGATTAAAATGGGTATTGTCAGTCTGTATGCATTAGAGCTGAGCAAACGTAACCTTTCAAACATAGTCACTTACTATCAACTATATTATTAATCGGTACTAATCAAAACAACAGCAAAGCAGAGCCAGCAGCATTTTCATCTCCATTAGCGACCCTGTCTACCCTGGTTTCCGGCCAGCCATGACATTTCACTATTTTAGTTAACCTGCCGATTGCACGCGTCTTGATGTTCCTGAGCTGGCTGTCCGTACCCAATGTAATAGTATGTGGACTGGCTTAACACAGGTCGTATCCGCGCTAAGTAAGAATGATACTGTTTATAGTGCTCTTATCGCCGCTAACTGTGATTTGTGGAGAACAATATTTTCTGATTGTTATATCAGATTTAGTCTGACTCCCAGCCCTTCCAAATCAGACAGATTTACATAAATAATACTGTATTACTCGTAAGGCGGAGCTTTTGGAGAGCGGTAATAGCAGATTTAATGAATTTTATTGGATATCGGACCAGCCAAAACACCCCGGCAGACTAAACTTACCATCTTATTTTTTGCCCCTAGACGAGAAAATACTGAAGTACTACACTTCTGCTTTTTTGAAATAACCATGTGATTAATAAGGATTATATTATATGATCGATAATGGTTTTTTCTGAAAATTCTATTATCAGAATCAATTTTGTAGTACCAGCTACCAGAAAAAAGTAAAGTAGATACATTGATTAAGTGGTTAAATAAACAACATGATGAAATTTGCAAAATAGTTTTTGGCCGTGGCTGGATAAAACGTTCGTCACGTTCCATCTGAATCATTTTTCAACTGTTTTCTTATTTATTATATGCCTTCACCAGGGAATTTTTATTGTAAGATTAATCCTATATAACCAATAAAAAACATTAGAAAATATAATGTGTGTGCGAAGATATAACTTGCGCCACTTGCAAGTTCAAATGAGATGCTAATACCTTTTTGAGAGACAAAATTCATTGCATATCATGAGCAATATCATTAAAACGCAGGCTATTGCGTACTGTAACTTAACAACTTATATAGTACGGTAACTTTAATACTTTACTTCAGAGTGGATCGTTTCTATTCTGAGGATAGTGATAAATGGCATAGCTAATAAGTGTAGCAACTCTGTTCCAGTACTCATCTAATATCTGGTTGTTATATGTAGTAAAAAGTTATCGGGAACATCCTCAATACACACCTTGACAACATTGAAACATTTTAAATAAGTATAAAAAATATCTTTTACCCAGAGCAACCGAACAAGATAATAGATTAATACTGCTGTAGCTTTCTGCTTCATGATAGAAGCAAGCGCAGTCGGGATAAGTGATAACTCGGGAATTTGTCAATCTAACAAAATGGAACTATATAGAAGAAGCCAAAGCAGCACTAAATTTAGTATAGAAACGTCGTACGGAGTATCGAAACTGAACGGCATTAACCCGTTAACAAGTGTTAATCATACTGTGCTAACTACAGTAATCGAATGTAACCGCTCAGCATCCTGCTTCATTATCTGACAAAACTCCAGGATAAATCTCAAACAAAATTGCGATGATAAATCAATCAGTTTGTCAAAATCAGTAAAGCATCCTCACTGTAAAGATGATGTATAGCATATTTAATTAAACTTTTTCTTTTAACTCTTATTGATAACATGTACCTATAATGTCAGAACATATGTCATGTCCTCAGCATGAAAAGCCAGATATGATTTAGCTAAAAAAACAAGTAAAATAACCTTCATTTACAAAAATGGTAATAATACTTATATGTAAGATACAGAGATGCACCAAACAGCCATCGCAAAAAAGAGTTTTAATTGTCATCATGTTGCTATTTGCTTGACAGTCTCATCATCATTTATAGTCGATATCCTCAAAAAACAGGTTCGAACACCCTGTGTCCATATGTTCTGAAAATCATTTATTACCGCTGGGGAAACTGGAGTAAGAAGATTGTCAATAGTCTGACGATGGCAATAATGTGTCTGGCAGTACTCAACTCTCCCTGTAAATAATCCCTTAATGTAACTTTACACCAGGAATCATCTCATTAAAAACTATTTAATTGATAATGTTAATGCCCAGTAACATATCACTTATTACGTAGACAAATTTATTTAAATTTACTATTTTTTAGTGAGGCTTTTTTATGTACACTAAGCTTTTGTAACTCACTTATTGATTTAACAACATAACTCTACGGACTATTTTATGAGCGAATCTCTGAAATGCTTTACTAACATTAGAACTCTCCGCGCCCTGGCTCGAGAACACACTTTGCCAGAACTTGAAGAAATGCTGGGAAAATTCGAATCTGTTGTAAGCGAACGCCGTGAAGCAGAAGCTGCAATTGCTGAAGAAAGTCGTCAGAAAGAAGAAAAACTGGCTAAATATCGTCAAATGCTATTAGATGACGGTATTGATCCTAATGAACTGACTGTCAGTGATGCTGGTTCATCTAAACCTCGTGCAAAGCGTGCTCCACGTCCGGCTAAATACAAATATACCGATGAAAACGGTGAAGACAAATCCTGGACAGGCCAGGGCCGCACACCAGCGGTAATCAAACAAGCGCTGGATGCAGGTAAAGTGCTGGATGATTTCCTGATTTAATCAATAAAAATCAACAGGCGGGTGCGAATCCGAATACTGCGATAAAAACGCATCGGGTAACGCCCCAACCTGTCACTAACATCACGTTTCGGCTATTTAACGTAGTCTGCTTTAATCCTTAAAGCGGAGTGAAATCCTTTTCTGATTATCTATTTATACATTATCCTTTCAGACCTCATTAACAGGTAGTGTTAACAATATCTTTTTCGATAGATCTTTTAATTTACCCAGATAATATTTGTCAGATGTTTATTCACTCTGTGGTCTGCACTTAGCCATGGGATCTGATATGACAATATTCTCTGATACACCGTGGTCTATATGGCTACCTGAAAAGCCAGACAATCTACCCATAGCAATAGTTATGGTAGTGTAGCATTAGCGTCGGATACGGTAACCAACAAGAATATCGCTGACTTCCGGGAATATTCATCCAGCCCTCTGTCTCAGAAATCTCTCCTTGCAACAAAATGGCTATACAGTAATGGATTTTTTTCACGGCATCTATGCCCGTAAAAATAAACTCAACCTGAGTCATGGTGCAATGCCAAAACCCAATTTATCACTCTGCCTGCAACATAACATCTGATGCTAATACAGTGTTATCATTGGTGATCAATTTTGTCCTGAAAGGCAGCATAAGCAATAGATGATCCTGGCTATTTTCATAAAAAAAACGATAAGCAGGATGAATCGCCATTGTAAAGAACCATTCTGAACAGTAACTGATAAGATGTCATTACAGATAGTATGGATTTATTTACTTCCCCGAAATATATAAAAAAACCGGCTATTGCAACACGCACAGACCCATGTGCGGATTAACCGAAGTACAGAATAGCAATTGTTCAGAAGCAACATCTTCATAATCATCACTAAGACACTCAGAATAATCGGATGGTTCTGTATCCAGATGAAATAAAGCTATTGCTTACCCGTTCATCTATCCAGCAAGGCCCTCACACATATATAGTTTCGATTACCACTACAAAAGTGATCATCGATCCATATTACAACTCTATTACTAGTCAACAGAGAAATGCGGGTTGCGATGTTAAATAGGTATACCCCGAATAATCTTTCCGGCTGATGAAATAAATGGGTACCTGCTACAGGCATTTCAGGTCTGATCGCCTCAGACATCCGGATAAATTGTAAAATTTTAATCAATGCAGTTTCAGTGCCAGCGATAACAGGTATCTGATACGATTATTACCTCACCAAATCAAAGTAACAATGAACATAATATTAACCTATTGACTGGCTGAAAGTGAGCAGCACATGATTTAGACCAAATTACATAGAACCGTACCTCTGCCAGGAAAGCTGGCAGATATGATTATTTTAAGTAACAACTGATTCGAAGATGAAAAAATGAATGAAAAATTGTATTTTATAAACCATTCATAAATAGACACTACGGTTGGTTACCATAATGATAAGTCGGATAAATCCTCGACAAGTCGAGGCTTTTCACAAGGTTATCCTCACCGGAGGAATTACGCAGGCAGCCAGTATTATGAATATCACCCAGCCAGCCGTAAGTCGTCTGATCAAAGATTTTGAATATGCACTTAACCTCAAACTCTTCAAGCGTGAAGGTCGCAGCTTAGAACCCCGCGAAGAAGCGCTAAGGCTTTTTTGCGAAGTTGGTCGTCTATATTTTGGTCTGGATCACATTGCACGCACGGCAGAAGAAATCCGCCAGTCAAAAAGCAGAGTTTTACGAATTGGGGCGGTATCAGCACTTGCAACACTCTGTACCGAGACAATTTTACCGCCTCTGTTACGAACCAATTCTGAGCTCTCGCTATTTATGGAAGTTGAGAATACTACAACTATTATTGACATGGTACTAAGTAATCAATATGACGTGGGTTTTATTCATGGCCGGCCACAGCTTGGAGGATTAAAAGCGGATTTATTGGGAGTCGCTAAAAGTGTTGCCGTCCTTTCTCCTAATCACCCGCTGGCAGACACAACAGTTCTCACACTGGCAAATCTCACTCAATATCGTGCCATATTACCCTGCCTTAAAACAGTAATGCGCGAACAGCTCTCACAACAGCTTATCCAGCACAACTACAAGTTTCACAGCCTCATTGAAACCTCGCTATCGAAATGTTGCGCTATGGCAGCAAACGGACTTGGTATTGGAATAGTAGATCTGATAACGGCAATGACCAGCTCAGCCAGAATTATCGTAAAACCAATCGAACCAGCGATAGAAGTCTCATGGCTGGCAATATTCCCTCTAAAAAATACCCGCGGCCTGATGGTGGAACATATTGTTAATCATATGCGTGAGATTGTCTCGAATTTTACCGCCCCTGAGTATGGCTAACTAATTAACAGAAAGAAAATCAATATCTGGGACAGATATCTCACAAATCAAAACAACAAAATCTATCTTTATTAGTTGAATAAGGGTGGTGGTTAACGGGCCATGAGCACCACCATCTGGCACCATTTATCCCGCAACTATAGCTGGCGTAATGTCTGAGTAGCCGTGGTAACTCTGCCGTGGCTGTTTACTCAAAAAGATGAAAACAGGGCATTAGTCTGAAATGTACAAAATTAACGATCTGGCTAAGTAATGCCTCCTTTCACTTGCTGGCTAAAACACCCAGACACGTGTATTACTACATCGAAAGGTGATGTACTCATCTGTACCAGAGTAACATGCTGCTGCCACACAAATCACACACAGCCTGATTAATGCGCCACTCAGTCAAAGAATGGGAATGACCTCGCTTATACAGCGTTCTGACAACGCAGTGAGCTTACTAACTCCGATCAGGCCCATAATCCGTTTGATGAGAAACATCACCACTATCACTTTAAGGTCTTTTTGAGGTTGTATCGCCTGGCTGTGAGGATAATGTCAATGCCGGGTTAATACTCCGGCAAGCAGATATTTTTTGTAACTCCTCACTGAAATAATGGAAAAGGAAGCACTAATGAATACGCCTGACAATGATGACTTTCGAGGTCGTTACTATGCGGTAACGGGCGGCACTCAGGGGCTGGGCGCAGCAGTGGCACAACTGCTAGCCAAGCGTAATGCAGCAGGTTTAATAATTTGTGGACGTAACAAGGAGGCCGGAGCTGCTCAGGCCGATATCCTCCACCAGCATGGCTGTGAAGCGCTATTTGTCGAAGCAGACATAAGCGACCCCGCTGCCTGTACCCGAGTAATCTCCAGTGCAGAACAACATTTTGGTACACTGCATGGCCTGGTCAACTGTGCGGGAATGTCAGACCGGGGCACCATTCTTGACACCTCACCAGAGCTGTTTGATGCCATCTTCGCTGTCAACATCAGAGCACCATTTTTCCTGATGCAGGAGACGATGCGTCTGATGATAAAAACCTCCGTTGCCGGTAGCATCGTGAATATTATCACCATGGCATCACATGGTGGTCAGAGCTTTCTTGCTCCTTATGCTGCCTCTAAGGGCGCACTAGTAACATTGACAAAAAATGCTGCCTTTAGCGCCATGCGCAACCGTATTCGGGTCAACGGTCTGAATATTGGCTGGATGGATACGCCACATGAAGATCAGATTCAAAAACGCTATCACCACGCCACTTCAGGCTGGCTGGCGGATGCAGAGCGCCTGCAACCTTTTGGCCGCCTGCTAAAACCACTGGAAGTAGCGAAAGCAGTAGCTTTCCTGCTCTCTGACGAGTCCGGCATGATGACTGGCTCGGTTATTGATTTTGATCAGGGAGTGGCAGGTTGCGGTGACAATGGTACTCCGCAACCACCCTCCCCACTTTCACTCTGAGGATTCTGCTATGACAGCAATTTACCTCGATGAACATTCACTCTCACTGGATGAATTCGCCACATTATGTGCCCGGCAGACCTTAGCTCACGACTACACACTAGCTGAGGGTGTGGAAAAAAATGTGGTGATTTACCGGGCTTCCACGCTGCTCCATGCTGCGACTTTTGATCGCTGTAAAGTGCTTTGTGAACTACATCACCTGCTTGCCAGTGGGCCTGGGGTATTCGTCGTTCGGGGGTTCTACTCCGATCTCAGCATTATTGATCGTAACAGCGCCCAGTTTGAAGCTATTCTGGCAGACGAAGCCAAAACCCATACCGCCGCTGATCACTTCGCTATGGCAGGTAACAATGGCCGTATCTGGAATGCATTCCAGAAAGTAGCACAACGGAATGCCAATGATTTCATTGACTATTACGCTAGCCCTCTACTTAAGCTTATATGTGAATCCTGGCTGGGGCCGGGATATCAGATCACCGCACAGGTGAATCAGGTCCGCCCCGGAGGGAAAGCACAGCATCCCCATCGCGATTACCATCTGGGCTTCCAGCCCGACGATGTCGTAACACGTTTCCCCTTGCCATTACAGATTCTTTCACAATATATGACGCTTCAGGGAGCAGTAGCACACAGTGATATGCCAGTCGAATCCGGCCCAACTCTGTTGTTGCCATGGTCTCAGCAGTATCAGCCTGGTTACCTGGCCTGGCGGAATGAACATTTTATTCATTACTTCAATCGTCATGCCGTGCAGCTACCGCTCAGCAAAGGTGATGGCCTGTTTTTCAACCCCGCGCTGTTTCATGCTGCCGGCGCAAACAGGACTGACAGCCATGTACGCACCGCCAATCTGTTACAGATCTCTTCAGCCTTTGGTAAGCCAATGGAACAGGTAGATCACCAGGGACTTCTGAAGCAGATCTACCCTGTGCTTTTGCACCGCAACTTGCCAGAAGAGAACCTGAATGCGCTGATTGCTTCTGTAGCAGAAGGTTATCCTTTTCCAACTAATCTGGATAGAGACCCCCCGCTGGATGGGCTGGCGTCACAAACGCAACAACAGTTACTCAGGCTGGCACTGGATGAAAAATGGCAACCTGAGTGGTTTTGTCAACAGCTTGACGCATGGAGTAACAGGCGGCTGGCATAACGACAATTCGCCTGTTATGTTCGGCTAAAAGTAGATGTCCTTTAGCAGTCCCTCCGATGCCTGCAACAGAACATCAAGTTAGCTATACGATAATCAAGACCAGAACTGAAACGACAATCAATAGCCGGCAACCAGATCATTGGGTGTTCGTGGATCAGCAGCCCCGTAGAGTGAACCATTCGGGCTAATTATGATACTCTGAGTGCTGCCCATAGTGGGCAACACCTTAATATGTTGCCCTTTTTTCTCCAATAATTTCAGTGTGTCAGGACTAAATCCCTTCTCCACTCGCAATTGATCAGGCTGCCACTGATGATGGAAACGCGGAGCATTAGTGGCTTCCGCAATGTTCATCCCAAAATCAATGCTGTTAACAATGAGTTGCAGCACTGTCGTAATAATTCTGCTGCCGCCCGGTGTGCCAGTTACCAGCCAGGGTTTACCGTCTTTAACCACAATCGTTGGGGACATAGAAGAAAGCGGCCTTTTAAAAGGAGCAACAGCATTGGCTTCTCCTCCTGTTAATCCATATATGTTGGGTGCACCGGGTTTGACAGCAAAGTCATCCATCTGGTTATTCAACAAAATACCACTGTTACCCGCTACAATTCCGCTACCAAAGTTGGTATTTAGCGAATACGTCACCGCAACAGCGTTACCCTGTTTATCCACCACTGAAAAATGCGTTGTTTGATCGCTTTCATAAAGCGCCAGATTGCCCGGTTTAATCTCAGATGAGGGGCGCGCACGGGTCAGATCAATCTTGCTGGCAAGAAATTTAGCATATGCTTTATTGGTGAGCGCCTGCCATGGAACCTTAACAAAGCTTGGATCTCCCAGATACTTTGAGCGATCGGCATAGGCGTATTTCTCGGCTTCTGCAATAACCTGAATAGCATCTGCACTGCCAAAGCCCATTTTCGCCAGATCAAAGTTTTCCAGAATATTCAGGATCTGCACAATATGGATCCCACCTGAAGATGGCGGAGGCATAGAAAAAATCTGATAACCACGATAACTGCCTGAAATTGGCTGCCGTTCTATTGCTTTATACGCAGCTAGATCGGCTTTGGTAATAAGGCCTCCGTTTTCAGACATCTCTTTTACGATCTGATTAGCAATCCAGCCTTTGTAAAACACCTGAGGTCCTTTACTGGCTATCAATTCAAGCGAGTGCGCCAAATTGCGTTGTATCAGGCGTTCACCTTTCTGAAATGGTTTGTCGTCAGACTTGAAGAAGATAGCGCGACTATTGGGATGACTAAGCAGCACCTCTTTTCCGTAAATTCTGAGGTCGCTGGCGAGGCTGTCATTAACAATGATACCATTGCGCGCCAAACGTATTGCAGGCTGAATCAGACGACTTAACGGCATCGTGCCATAATTTTTATTGGCCAGTGCAAAACCAGCCACAGTACCCGGAACACCCGCCGCCAGATGAGAAGTTAAGGATTTTTTACTATCTGCATTGCCCTCTTCATCCAGGAACATATTCCGCCAGGCCGCTTTAGGTGCGATTTCGCGAAAATCGATCGCAGTCGTCTGGCCATTCGCCCTGCGCAATAGCATAAATCCACCGCCCCCCAAGTTTCCTGCTTTGGGGTACGTCACCGCTAACGCAAAACCAACAGCTACAGCCGCATCAACAGCATTTCCTCCTTGTTCAAGTATCTGCACACCGACGTTAGTTGCAATCGCGTCAGCTGAAGCCACCATGCCGTGCTGTGTTGCTACCGGAGAGAAAATATCTGTTTTAACATCATAGGAAACTACGGGGGTGGCGACAACTGCCAGGCAGGTATTCTGCCATCCTACAATAAAACTAATAACTAGCCATGTTATGAAAATTCGCTTTTTTGTTCTCATAATTATTTCTTAATTTACTAATCAATTATCCCATCACGAAATTTCTGTATTTTCATTAGTGCAATACAGAAATCAGGTGTGGACCTGGAGCTGAAAAAATAATTTTTCACTGCAGCAAAAATATCACGGAACTTTTTTACTCTGACAGTGAACTATACTTAAGATTAAAAATCGGAGGATAATTTGATGAAATTGGTGCTCTATCTCACAGCTTTGTTACCCCTCACCACTCTGGCAGATCAGAAAATTTTTATACAGCAGACAAACCAACCCGGAAATCGAAGGGTATAACCCCAGCACTGAACATTTGCAAAACCAAATACAAAATCAGCAGCAAAACCTGCAACTCAAACTACAACAGGATCAACAGCGCCAAAACGAGGAACTTCAGCGTAATATGCAGGAACAGCGCAATCAGGCAGAACGCGATCTTAATCAATCCCAGCCCGGCAATTCAGCTATGCCTCGTGACAATAATTAGTGAGTTCACCTGTAAACAGATACAGTCTGTTTTGCTGATTTGATGCACGTCCACCTGATTTCGGTGCATACTTTATGCTGGGTTTTGTTAGCTATACCTTTGTTAGGTGCTGGCTAAAGCTGGGGCCAATAAGGTCGATACGATCCGTACAGATAGCATCGACCCCCCACTCCAGCAAGATTCTTGCCCGTTCAGGCTGGTTTACGGTATAAGCCAAAATACGTAATCCAGCCTGTTTCACTATTGCGACCCGCTCTTTGGTTAGAATGTTGTGATTGAAGTGGAGTGATGTGCAGGTTAATGTAGCGGCCTTCTGCCGCCAGTCATCTGCCCATTTATGTAACAGATACCCCCGTGGTAACTCTGGCGCAGCTATAGCCGCTTCATTCAGCGCATCATAGTCAAACGAAGAGAGTAATGGTGGAATCATGTCCTGCCAGAGTGTTTGGGCTGCCAGCGCTACAATCTGGCCAGTCTCTTTACTACGCCCGGCTGTAGGTTTGATTTCGATATTCGCCATCGTTTTAAAAGCACGGCAACTTTCTGCAACCTGTGCCAGCAGCGGCAAACGTTCATGCCTGTATTTCTCACCAAACCAGCTACCCGCATCCAGCAGCATCAGCTGCTCCCACAACAACTGCCCTGCATTACCCGAGCCATTGCTGGTACGATCGAGAATGTCATCATGTAGCAAAAAGATGGCTCCGTCGTTCGATAATTTGACATCGAATTCAACCATTTTATGCCCAAGGCTGACACCTTTATCAATTGCAGCGAGTGTATTTTCTGGTGCCAGCAGACCACCACCTCGATGCGCAATAATCTTGGGATAGGGCCAGATAGTCTGCATTATTCTGTCCAATTTTTGATGGCTGTGTTCTGACGCTTTTGAGTCAGATTATTTAGTTTGTAATGATGATGATTATTTTATTGTAATCAAAAAGCAAGTCCGGCAAACAGGCTGAAAACTACTATTATGATGATCTTATCGGTAAATAAATTATTACAATGATATTTATCTCTGACCTGAAAAGAAATATATTGATACCATTCTTTCCTGTATTATCACAAGGAGCCAGTATTAGTTATTTTTTTCGCTTCAGAGACGCGTTTTTGCGCCATGCCAGCAGTTCGAATACACCAAAAAGAAATACTCTGAGTTTATCCTGCCATTTAAGTGGCGTTTCGCTTCTGAAAGGTGCGATATTTATCATCCTGAGCTGCAATCCATGCATAATAATCATGAAAAAAAGGACAATATCCAGAAAATAACGTAATGGCTTTGGAAAAGGGTTCAACACATTCCATAATAAAAACAACCAGACACCTGTCATTAACAGTCGTCCGGAGTTGATCAACATAATTCATTCCTCTTTTACAGGTTGGCGCTGATAGAGCCGGTATGCTATCTGCCCAGCTTTTTTTTGGCGGCAAAGATGCCAGTTGGCTGGCACCACCGGAGCATCACTTTCTGCTGCGCTTTCAATATAGATCGTAGCCTCTGCTGCTAACCAGCCGTACTCTTCCAGCAAGGGCAGCGCTTGTTCCAATAATCCTTTGCGAAAAGGGGGGTCGATAAAAATCACATCATAGGGTTTGCCGTATTGCCGTAACCAGTTCAGTGTGTCAGCATTGATGATATGCGCCTCGCTGGCATTCAATTTCAGACGGTTACTTTCAAGTAGACGGGCAACAGCAGGTTCCAGTTCCAGCAGCGTAACGTGCCCAGCATGGCGCGAAAGCGCCTCAAACCCCAATGCTCCGCTACCCGCAAAGCAATCCAGACAACGCGCGTTCTCTATCACGGGAGCCAACCAGTTGAATAATGTTTCACGAACCCTGTCTGTAGTGGGCCGCAGCCCGATACTATGCGGAACAGGCAGTTTTCGACCACGCCATTTGCCACCAATAATACGAATCTGACCTTCTGCCCGGTGTGGTGGTTTTTTCATATTCACAATGTGCCATAATTTTTTGTTTAGTATAATAGGCCTGCCATCCTGCCTGAAACAACAAAAGGGGATTGTGTTGCGTGGTGCTGAACAATGTTAAACTAAACTACTGGCAAATCAATTATCCCAACCGTAACACCAGGCGAGCTATGCCAAGTTAGCCATCAAGGAGTGCTGTAATACAATGGCAGAAGAGAAAAAACGTGGTTTTTTTTCCTGGCTGGGTTTAAAATCCAGCCAGAGTAAAGACCGGCAAGATGCGGATCATCTGCAACAGCAGCAGCCAAAAAAGAGCCTCTGCACCTCCCAGCAGCCCGTGACTTCTGATCGTACCGCACCAGCATTGCAAGACGAACATCACGGACAAACCTCACTGGCAGACGAACATACCGCTACCGGGGATCATCACAGCCAGCCTGCCTGCGAATTGCAAGATACAGCAAAAAAAACCATCGCTGGCACCCATCATCATAAAAGTGATATTTGCCTGAATGATGGAGATTCTTCGGCAACAGTCCGTGAATCAGCGATAGACCCACCGGCTGACCAGTCGGATTTTGGTAGTGAGAGTTTTCTTAATCGACTCAGGCGAAGCCTAGTCGGAACTCGTGAGAATTTTGGATTCGGAGTCACCGGGCTTGCTCTGCTTCGCGGTAAAAAAATTGATGATGATCTGTTTGAAGAACTTGAGGAACAACTTTTAATTGCTGATGTTGGGATCGTCACTACCCGCCGTATCATTGACGCTTTGACTCTTCAGGCCAGCCGCAAACAATTACGCGATGCAGAAGCACTATATAGCCTTTTGAAAATCGAAATGGCTTCAATTCTTTCAAAAGTGGATACACCACTTACGATTAATGAAAAAAAGCCTTTTGTGATCCTAATGGTTGGAGTCAATGGCGTCGGTAAAACAACAACTATTGGAAAACTAGCGCGACAATATCAGTCCCAGGGTAAATCAGTTATGCTGGCGGCAGGTGACACCTTCCGTGCTGCTGCAGTAGAGCAGCTCCAAGTGTGGGGGCAACGCAATAACATTCCGGTAATCGCACAACATAAAAACGCAGATTCTGCATCAGTCATTTTTGATGCCATCCAGGCGGCCAAAGCCCGTGGGGCTGATCTATTAATAGCCGATACCGCTGGCCGCTTACAGAATAAAACACATTTAATGGAAGAGTTAAAAAAGATCACACGGGTAATGCAGAAGCTGGATTGCGATGCCCCGCATGAAGTGATGTTAACTATTGATGCCACTACCGGGCAAAACGCGATAAGCCAAGCCAGACTCTTTAATGAAGCGGTTAACCTGACAGGAATCACTCTGACAAAACTCGATGGCACAGCGAAAGGAGGGGTCATTTTTTCCATTGCAGATCAGTTTGCTATACCAATCCGTTTCATTGGTGTTGGAGAAGCTATTGATGATCTGCGTCCATTTAGAGCTGATAATTTTATTGAGGCACTTTTCGCCCGTGAGGATTGATTAGCATGATTTGCTTTGAAGAGGTCAGTAAAGCTTATCTTGGTGGCAAACAGGCCCTGCAGGGAGTCAGTTTTCATTTACAGCCGGGTGAAATGGCATTTCTTACTGGTCGTTCCGGGGCTGGTAAGAGCACACTACTCAAATTGATTTGTGGCATTGAACGCCCTGGTGCCGGAAATATCTGGTTCTCTGGCCATAACATCAGTCGCCTCAAGCGTAGCGAAATTCCTTTCCTGCGTCGTCAGATTGGTATGATTTTCCAGGATCATCATTTGTTGATGGATCGGTCTGTCTATGACAACGTGGCGATCCCACTGATCATCTCAGGAGCCACCCGCGCAGATATTCGTCGTCGGGTTTCCGCCGCACTAGATAAAGTCGGCCTGCATGACAAAGCGAAAAACTTACCTATACAGCTCTCTGGGGGTGAACAACAGCGTGTTGGAATTGCCCGCGCAGTAGTCAATAAACCAGCGGTACTATTAGCCGACGAACCAACAGGTAACCTCGATAACACCTTATCTGAAGATATTCTTCATTTATTTAAAGAGTTCAATCGTGTTGGAGTGACAGTACTCATGGCTACTCATAATATGGAGTTAATTGCCCGTCATCACTTTCGTGTTATGGCATTAGAGCAGGGCCGATTACAGGGAGACAGCCTAAGTGTATAAACAGGGCAAACGCCCCCCGTCAGCAAAAAATCAAACGCGAATCACTAAAAGTAAGTTGCTTAAGGGCGGCTGGCGTGAACAGTGGCGCTACGCCTGGAGGATTGCATTGTCTGATATGTGGCGCCAGCCACTGACAACCTTACTCACTGTAATGGTAATCGCTATCTCCCTGGCACTACCCAGCATCTGTTATATTGTCTGGAAGAATGTACATCAGGCCGCGACTCAGTGGTATCCCGCCCCTCAGTTAACCGTCTATCTTGATAAAACTCTCAATGACGCTATTGCTGAGAAGGTCGTCGTCAAACTTAAAAGGGAACAAGGAGTAGCAACAGCAAATTATTTGTCACGTAATAAGGTACAACGCGAGTTTCGTAACTGGTCTGGTTTTAGTAATGCACTTGACATGCTGGATGAAAATCCATTACCAGCCGTCGTTATTCTCACTCCTGCACCAGATTTTCAGAGCACAGATGCAATGACAAATCTTCGTGATCGGGTTGCAAAAACACAAGGTGTAGATGAAGTAAAGATGGTTGACAGCTGGTATACTCGCTTGTCCGCCCTTACGAGGCTGGCCGGACAAGTTGCAATCATAATCGGCATGCTAATGGGTATTGCTGTTCTTCTAATAACAGGCAACAGCATACGGCTCACCATCTTTTCCCGACGCGATACAATAAACGTGCAAAAACTAATTGGCGCCACTGATGGCTTCATACTGCGACCTTTTCTTTATGGCGGCGCATTTTTGGGGTTAGCCGGGGCACTTTTGTCATTACTGCTTTCTGAACTTGTCGTATCGCAACTCGATTTTATGGTCACACAAGTCGCCGCCGTATTTGGCTCTGCCTATTTTTTGCATGGGATGGGTTGGGAAGAAGCCTTACTGCTAATACTGATCGCAACTATAATTGGCTGGATTTCAGCCTGGCTGGCCACAGTTCAGCATCTGCGCCAATTTACCCCAGGCTGACTCATACCACTTTTTTTGAAATACTTTTTAATTAACTGTATGATTGTGTTCAGGCGGAAGAGGATGACAGATGTTTTACCATCCTTATTAAATTGAAAAATCTATGACCACGTCCGGGCAAAATTGAACTTATCGATCGTTTGAGTGTCCCATACATTACTTGTTTCAGATAGTTGTCTGTTTGAGTGATGTTATCTGAATTCTGTGAAAAGGACGTAGCGCCATGACTGACTACTGCGAGGACCTGAATGACTAAAGAGATGCAAACCTTAGCTATTGCGCCTTTAGGTAATTTAGATGCTTACATCCGGGCGGCCAACGCCTGGCCTGTGTTATCAGCTGAAGAAGAGAAAGCACTAGCTGAGCGACTTCATTACAAAGGCGAACTGGATGCAGCTAAGACACTGATTCTTTCCCATCTGCGTTTTGTTATTCATATTGCACGTAACTACGCAGGTTACGGTCTGCCACAAGCCGATCTGATTCAGGAAGGTAATATCGGCCTGATGAAAGCAGTTCGTCGTTTTAACCCTGAAGTTGGGGTACGTCTGGTTTCCTTCGCTGTTCACTGGATTAAAGCAGAAATTCATGAATATGTACTGCGTAACTGGCGCATTGTAAAAGTGGCGACAACCAAAGCACAGCGTAAATTATTCTTTAATCTGCGCAGAGCTAAACAGCGCCTCGGCTGGTTTAACCAAGATGAAGTTGAAATGGTTGCACGTGAACTTGGTGTGTCGGACCAGGATGTACGTGAAATGGAATCCCGAATGGCCGCGCAGGATATGACCTTCGATATGAGCGCTGACGATGACAGCGGTGAAGGCAAATCCACGGCACCAGTGCTCTATCTCCAGGATAAATCCTCTGATTTTGCTGACAGTATCGAAGAAGATAACTGGGAAGGCCATGCCACTGACAAACTCTCTCATGCTATACAAGGCCTTGACAAGCGTAGTCAGCATATCATTCGAGCCCGCTGGCTGGATGAAGATAACAAAATAACTCTGCAAGAACTGGCCGATCATTACGGTGTTTCTGCAGAACGGGTTCGTCAGCTTGAAAAAAATGCTATAAAAAAACTGCGACTGGCAATTGAGGCCTGACTGGGAGAAAATCAACTGACCTTTCATATTAGCACCACCTTTTCAGGTGGTGTCTCTGTATTTTGCCAGTTTTACTGAGCTATCAGACTGTTCTAACCGATAAACTTTATTACGATAAGACCTCCTGAGAGTTATTTCCAGGACATCTTCATCCGGGCTGCTGTTTTACAGGCAGTATTTCACAGCACATGGAATGTGGCGCGCAATAAAAAAGCCCCCTGTCCGGCAGGGGGCCTGAGTTCTGGATCTGTTTGCTGCTTTTGCTTTGTTTTTTTACTTCTGCTTTTCGGTTTTGTTTCGCGCTTCCGGCCCCGCGCAGGGAGCCGGAGTGCGGCAGTATAGTGCCTGGCGGTGCCCTGCTCTCGCATGGGGAGACCCCACACTACCTCAGG
>CAKZHC010000049.1 GCA_936920625.1 uncultured Enterobacteriaceae bacterium | reverse complement strand
TATATACAGACAGATAAACTATGGTGAATGAATATTTAGTTATGATAATTCAATCAGGCTAATTATAAATTAGTGATTACTCTGACTGCTAAAAAATAGCAGAGTGCTACAGAATTGATCTACATTACCCTTCTGCCATCTGTTTTTGCATAACAGTCTTCCGGTGCGTGTTAGCGTCGTTGGTGCCGGGTATAACCTGGATTGCCTGGCTGGGGCGGATTGACAGATATACACTTGAATCCCTTTATGCACACGTTTTTTCCGCACAAGAAATGATAATTTATCTTGTTAACAGCACTCTCACCAAAAGCCGAAACCAGACATAGCAGCACTATGATAGCAGTGAACTGAAGTTATCAGGCCGAAAAAAATGCCATCAGCAATGGGGCCAGCAGGCTCAGTAAAAAACCATGAATGATGGCAGCCGGAACAATTTCATTACCCCCACTGCGTTGCAGTACCGGAAGAGCAAAATCCATCGAGGTAGAACCACATATGCCCAGTGCGCTAGTTCGATGACGAGTAATCAGCGAGGGAATAAAAATAATTGCCAGTAACTCACGGACAAGATCATTAAAAAATGCAGCACTGCCAGTAACCGGGCCAAAAGCTTTTGTTAACATAATCCCCGAAAGCGAATACCAGCCAAAGCCTGAACTTAGTGCCAGCCCCGTCCTGACAGGAATATTAATAATCAATGCTGCCAGCACTCCACCGACTAATGCGCTCACGCAGACTATAAGAGCAACTACCAATCCGCGGGGGTTCAGAACAATCTGGCGTAATGTCATGCTGCTATTTCGCAGCTGTAACCCCACCAGTAAGAGTAACAGCATCAGGGCATATTCACTGAATGTGTGTGCATGACGCAGAGGCGGCCAGCATGTCAGGCCGACAATAAATCCGCTGAGAACAACGCCGCACAGTTTCAGTGGTTCAAATATCATGTGTAAACGAGAGGGCAGCCGACTTTCGTGTTGATGCACATGGGGCCATGGATACAGCCTGGCCAGTAGCGATAACGCAATCATATTACAGGATGTGATTGCGCAGGCGGTGACTAAAGAGATATGAACAATCGTTAGCAGGTTGTTACCTAGGTTATCGAGAAAAGCAAGACTCACGCCCATAAAAAACAAAATAACGTATATCATCCAGGTCAGAAGTTTATTTACAATTATTTTTAGAACAGACTGATTAAGTGGTAGCAGATAGCCTGTTATTAGTGGCAGTAATATGATGAGCAAGCCAAAAAACATTAAATATTTCCAATAATAATGACAATTTTGGGAAAATAATTGGAGCATGCGGGAGTAAAAAGGCTTACGCCCAGTAACTAAATCACACAGTGTCCATATATATTTAGTACGTAAAAAATAAATAAAGCCAGTTGCACATACCATGTACATCAGCTATGCAAATTGTGGACTCCACTGGCTGCCGGCAACATAAAGACGCGTTTATTGAAACTGATTGACGCCATTCTTTTTAAATAATAGCAATTCTACCCGGTTAAACAGGAAAGTTATACAAAAATAGTTACACGGAATTTCACATAAAGTAAGTTGAGTGAGAAGGTTTATTGTGAACCTGCCGGGTATTGCTACTATACGGAGATATGCACGGAGATATGCCATTAAAAATTTGATAGCTAAGTCCTCCCTCACTGGTTTTGCTCAAAACGGCATAACATCAAAAGGCGGGGTTGTGAAAAACTAATGTGCTGTTCATCACACAGAAGAAAAATAGTATTAAAAAACCTAACGATATTTTACTAAAAGATTAATAAAATCATAAGATTGGATCTGGTGACAGGTAGTATGATGTGCATGCAATATCAGGGTATCTATTTGTTTGTTTCCGGTTGATCAGCGAAATTATTGACATTGTGTTTTCTGAAATGCCTGCAAACCCGTCCCGGATACAGTTTACAGACTAGCGGTGATTAAGCATCAGTACTCCTGCCGATGGGTATGTTTCTGATTCTCATTTTTCCTCTGCATATCTGAACATCTATAGATGTCTGGTAAGTGAATTGATGTCATTATTCTGTGGAAGCTTTCCATCAATACGCTAAATTTGCGGTGGCAGAAGTAATGCAAAATGCCAGTTAGTGCTACTGGTATTTTTATCAGGGATTGTACAGAATGGTAGGAAAGCAGCAGATGCACCTGATATTTGCCCGGAGGCAGAAGGATAAGAGATTATTTTGCACGTTTTTTTCTGGATTAAAATGAACGTGTTTTCTGGTTTTCATTCCTGATAAATCATCTGGTTAGGAGCAAAACCATGGGCAACATATCATCACCTTCTCCAGCGGATAGATGAATTTAAAGGCATTAATGCTATCAGACTATTTATTAACATTTTTTCCAAAATCCGGGAGGAATGGTATCACAGTAATTCTCGGATCAGGTGACAGGTTCAGTTATTTCTGTGTTGAGTTGAACTTCTTTAATCTGTGCTGGATGCCATACAGAAAGGAACCGGAGATCGGGAGTGTTTTCATTAGATGGCCATTGTTAAAATTTAGGAAATTGATGTCAGGCGCTCTTAGGTAATGCACATTGTTAAGGGTATTAAATGTATCTTATCAATACTGTCAGAAACCGGGTTGAGACGTGTTAAACTAAATAGTAAGGCGCGATGGAGCAGGAGTTAACAATTGACATTATTGGGTGTGATATGGGAAATACCAACGACTGGCCTGACTTAGGACATGTGAGAGAGGAAACGCGGAGTCAGGAACTCAAGCCTCCCTCAATGTATAAAGTGGTGCTCAACAATGATAACTACACGCCGATGGAATTTGTTATTGACGTTTTGCAAAAGTTTTTTTCTTATGACATTGAGCGTGCAACGCAACTGATGCTCAAGGTGCATTTTCAGGGGAAAGCAATTTGCGGCATTTTTACCGCAGAAGTGGCAGAAACTAAAGTAGTGCATGTTAACAATTATGCCAGGGAGAACGAGCATCCGTTACTTTGTACCCTGGAAAAAGCCTGATTTAGTGAATTTGTTTCATCATTCGGCGTTGGGTCTGCCCAACATCGATAGCGTTGATAGTGTATTGTACAGTGACATTTGTCAGGATTTGGATACTGTTGAGTTGTAAAATGGCACGGAGACAGTCCTGACAGGCCAGCCACTAAGGCGTTCTATATGGGGAGGTGCTTATGCTCAATCAAGAACTGGAAATCAGTTTAAATATGGCTTTCGCCAGAGCGCGCGAGCACCGGCATGAATTTATGACTGTTGAGCATTTGTTACTGGCATTGCTCAGCAATCCTTCGGCCAGGGAGGTACTGGAGGCTTGTACGGTAGATATTGTTGCTCTGCGTCAGGAGCTCGAAGCCTTTATTGAACAGACTACACCACTACTGCCTTCAGGTGACGAAGAGCGGGATACACAACCGACATTAAGTTTTCAGCGTGTGCTCCAGCGTGCAGTTTTTCATGTTCAGTCTTCGGGCCATAATGAAGTAGCAGGAGCAAATGTCCTGGTCGCTATTTTCAGCGAGCAAGAGTCCCAGGCCGCTTACCTGCTACGCAAACATGATGTTAACCGGCTTGACGTGGTCAATTTCATCTCACACGGCACGCGAAAGGATGAACCAGGCCAGCCACAGGCTGCCGACAACCCGACTGGCGAGGAGCAAGTCAGGGGGGAAGAGCGTATGGAAAGCTTTACCACGAATCTTAATCAGCTTGCCCGCATTGGCGGTATTGACCCGTTAATTGGTCGTGAAAAGGAGCTGGAACGATCTGCGCAAGTATTATGCCGCCGTCGTAAAAATAATCCTCTGCTGGTGGGTGAGTCAGGGGTAGGTAAAACGGCTATAGCTGAGGGTCTTGCATGGCGCATTGTAAAGGGCGACGTCCCGGAGGTGATGAATGCATGTACTATCTACTCGTTGGATATAGGCGCACTACTGGCAGGAACCAAATATCGTGGAGATTTTGAGAAGCGTTTCAAAGCACTGCTAAAACAGCTTGAACAGGATAATCGCAGCATTCTGTTTATAGATGAAATTCACACTATTATTGGCGCCGGAGCGGCATCGGGCGGGCAGGTAGATGCCGCTAATCTGATAAAACCCTTACTCTCCAATGGTAAAATCCGGGTGATGGGTTCAACAACTTATCAGGAATTCAGCAATATTTTTGAGAAAGATCGGGCTTTGGCGCGACGCTTTCAGAAGATTGATATTATTGAACCCTCTGTCAGCGAGACCATAGAAATTCTCAATGGCCTGAAATCCAAATATCAGGCTCACCACGATGTGCGCTATACCGCAAAAGCGTTACGTGCTGCTGTAGAACTGGCGGTTAAATACATCAATGATCGACATCTGCCCGATAAAGCTATTGATGTAATCGATGAAGCAGGCGCTCGTGCGCGGCTGTTGCCAGCCAGTAAGCGTAAAAAAACGGTTAATGTTAATGATATTGAACTGGTGGTAGCACGCATTGCACGTGTCCCGGAGAAGAGTGTTTCTGTTTCTGATCGCAACACACTGAAAAATCTCAGCGACCGTCTGAAGATGTTGGTATTTGGTCAGGATGCAGCAATAGAGGCTCTTACTGAAGCTATCAAAATGAGCCGGGCAGGGCTGGGGCACGAACGTAAGCCTATCGGTTCGTTTCTGTTTGCCGGGCCGACGGGAGTGGGTAAAACAGAGGTTACGTTACAGTTAGCCAAAGTGCTGGGAGTCGAACTGCTCCGTTTTGATATGTCTGAATATTTAGAGCGCCATACGGTCAGTCGTCTCATCGGCGCGCCTCCGGGATATGTCGGTTTTGATCAGGGTGGCTTGCTGACTGATGCTGTTATCAAGCATCCGTATGCCGTTTTGCTGCTTGATGAGATTGAAAAAGCACATCCGGACGTGTTTAATTTGCTTTTGCAGGTCATGGATAATGGCACATTAACCGATAACAACGGTCGCAAAGCTGATTTCCGTAACGTTGTAATAGTAATGACAACTAATGCTGGTGTACGGGAAACAGAGCGTAAGTCAATAGGGTTAATACATCAGGACAACAGCTCAGATGCTCTGGAAGAGATTAAAAAAGTGTTTACGCCTGAGTTTCGTAACCGTCTGGATAATATCATCTGGTTTAGCCATCTCTCCAACGAAATCATTCACTTGGTGGTTGATAAATTCATTGTTGAGTTACAGGTACAACTGGATGCAAAAGGGGTTTCACTGGAAGTAAACGATGAAGCTCGTGACTGGCTGGTAACTAAAGGTTATGACAGAACAATGGGAGCTCGACCAATGGCACGAGCTGTTCAGGAAAATCTCAAAAAACCGCTGGCCAATGAATTACTGTTTGGTGAGCTGGTAGAGGGCGGATCCGTCTTTGTTGGCCTTGATAAGGAGCAAAATAAACTGACTTACCATTATGTAAGCGCAGAGAAGCACAAAGCAGAAGGTACAGTACACTGATTATTCTGTGCAACGCCCCAGAGTGCACTGTATAAGGTCAGGTGCATTCTGTAAGTTACGCTGTCATCAATTGGAAACGGTTGCTGCATGAAGCGTGTTGTATTAAAAACGTTACTGCGGTTTCCCTTATCACGAAAGGGACAGCTACTGAGCTGATAAGTAATTTCGCGAAATTTCTGGTCCGGTAGCCTGTTATTGCTGTTATTAACTGCTTCATGGACTGGCAGGGTTTTGCCCGAACATGAATCAGACGGAATCATAGTGCTATTTCTGGCCGTGCCATACATTTTGTCAGATTTATCGCTGTGTATGGCTGGAGAGCAGAGTACTTAGTTGTGTGAAGAAACTGCTATTATTTTCTCCTGAAGGTCAAATCTGCTGTTACTGACAACCCGCCCTGCTCTAAATCAAGACAACCCCTGGGGCTCTGCCTGACTCAGCAAAGCAGCTATAGATCTGCGCAGCCTTAGTTTCATATTCTATTAATCTGCGGGCTATGATGACTGCTTATCGCTAGAACCGACTATCCGGTTGTAGCGATACAATCTTATTTACGGGGGGCTTACTTTACGTGTTAATACACGCAGCCTTTCTTATCGTGCTGCCGACATGTGCTATACAATTGTCTGCTAGTGGAATAATCAACGACTGCGGAAGATAATGCGGCCTTTGCTCAGGTCGTAGGGGGTAAGCTCAACGGTAACTTTATCGCCTTTCAGAATACGGATATAGTTCTTGCGCATTTTACCGGAAATATGAGCAGTAACGACATGATTGTTCTCCAGCTGGACGCGGAACATGGTGTTTGGTAGCGTTTCTAGCACGGTACCCTGCATTTCAATATTGTCTTCTTTTGCCATCGAGTCCTCTGAATATGACAACCGTGATTTGAACCGGCAAGATAATGCCGAATTTCCCCATCCATGTAAAGTTTAACTGATGTTAATTTCAGCGCTCTGCTACAGATGAGTTCAGGTGAACAATTGATAATAAAACCTGCGATTTCTCCGCGCCAGAGATGCCAGTAGCGAAGATATGACCCTTCGGGCTGGAAAAATAGTTCTAAATGTATGCTTGTTACATCATAACCTGCTTTACCATTCATCAGGTGTGATCATCGCTAAGACTATCATCATTATATCAAAGCTATGATTTATGACAGTTGCTTCGGCTGCCAGCAATGTGCCGATAGTGGCAGGTCTGCATATTTATCTATCTCTTTAAGATAGTGGCGGCGGGAAATTTCTTTTGCACCCAGCGAAAGGGTGTGAGGGTTGAGTATCTGACAGTCAATGAGTTTTCCTCCCTGCTGGTGAAAATAGTTACAGAAGACCAGCAGCGCAGTTTTAGAGCTGTTGATCTGATGACTGAACATTGATTCACCACAAAAAATCTGGCCCAGCGCCAGTCCATATATGCCCCCTACCAGCGTATCCCCCAGCCAGACATCAACGGAGTGGGCATGCCCAAGACGCCAGAGCTCAATCCATGCCTGTCTGACTTCATTAGTAATCCACGTACCCTCATCGCGTTTACTGGCACATCCTTCAATGACACCAACAAATGCCTGATTGAGCGTCACCCGATAGGGGGAGTTTTTGTGGAATCGTTTCATACTCCGGCTCAAATGAAATTCTTCTGGTAGTAAAATGGCGCGCGGATCAGGAGACCACCACAAAATAGGATCTCCACGCGTAAACCACGGGAAAATACCCTGATGATAGGCTGTTAACAATCGTTTTGGGCTAAGATCACCGCCCATAGCCAGTAAGCCGTTTGGTTCCCTCAATGCCGTTTCGGGTGGAGGGAAATGAATTAAATTACTGGAGAGTTGAATCAGGCGCATGAAAGACTCACAATCTGAAAAAGCTGCATGATCAACTATAGCGCATCCCACTGCCGAAAAAAGTAATAATGACCGCGTTTTGTGATAAGTTCCTCATGGGTGCCCCACTCGACCAAAAGGCCGCCATCAAGCACGCCTATATAGTCCATTTCTTCAATGCATTGCAAACGATGGGTCACCATAATCACGCTTTTGTTGCGGGTAACCTGCTTTAATAACAGTAAAATTTGTTGTTCTGTCTGAGCGTCCAGCCCTTCTGTTGGTTCATCCAGCAGCCACAGAGAACCATCATGTAGCAACGCACGGGCAATACCAAGCCTGCGGCGTTCTCCGCCAGAAAGCTGGCGGCCACCTTCGCCCAGCCAGCAATTTAATCCTTCTCCCTCCAGGAGTTTGCCGAGCCCTGTTTGCTGGAGTGCAGTATTCAATTGATCGTCTGTTGCCTGAGGCAGTGCGATGAGTAAGTTGTTGCGTAATGTATCGCTGAACAGATGGACGCGCTGACTTACTACGGTGATCATCTTTCGTAGTGCTGTTTCCCGCCATTCAGATATGGGGCGCCGATTCAAAACAATAGTGCCCTGCTGTGGATCCCAGGCACGAGTGAGCAGTTGCAGCAGGGTTGACTTGCCGCAGCCCGTCTGGCCAATCAGCGCCAGCTTCTCACCAGCGCCCAGATGCAATGTAATATTTTGAAGTGCCGGAAACATGGCAGTCTCATAGCTGAAGCTGACATCGGTTAATGTCAAAGTGATATGGTCAGTTTCTGGTTGAAAAGCCCCATCAAAAGTAACAGCGGGCTCCTGACGAGTAATCTGTGTGATGCGTTCTGCCGCCGCGATGACTTGTCCTAAATGCTGAAAGGCGATACTTACGGGAGCCAGCGCCTCAAAAGCTGCCATACTAAGGAAGAGAATGAGCGCTATCAGCGCCTCCGGGCGGGGATAAGTGCCAACGCCATCGGCACTTAACCACAGCATTAATGTTACAGTAATACCACTAATTAATAGCAGCAGTGCTTGCGCGCATCCCTGTAATACGCTCTGATATCTCTGAGTCTCCTGCCATCGCTGTTCCAGGCTGTTCAGCTGGTGCCGGTAATCTGGTTCAGTACCATAAATTTTCAGCTCCGCCATCCCAGAAAGCCAGCGCATTAATAAACTGCGGTAATCACTGCGAAGCTGTGTCAATGTTCGTCCTGACGGATATCCCCATCGGTAAAACAGCGATGGGAGTAGTATAAGCGTGGCAAATAAAATAAATCCAAGGAGTAGTGCAAATGAGATATCGAGACAGCTCAATCCAACGGTGATCACCACAATGACGCAGGCTGAGCTAATCAGAGGAGAAATCACCCGCAGATAGAGGTGATCAAGATTTTCTACATCGGAGACCAGTCTGGTCAGAAGATCGCCCTGTTGGAAACGCGTCAGACCACCCGGAGTCAGGGGAAGCAGACGAGTAAAAGTTGTCACACGCAGATGCTGCAACACACGAAAGGTACCATCATGGCTAACCAGCCGTTCAAAGTATCGGGCGGTAGTCCGGATAATTGCCGCACCGCGAACACCGGCAGCGGGTAGCATATAATTAAAACTATAAAGGCCATAGAATCCTGCCAGTGAAGAAGCGGCAAGAAACCATCCCGAGAGCGTCAGTAAACCAATGCTGGCTAATAGCGTGACAACGGCCAGCAGGATACCAAATGCCAGACGCAGGCGATGGAGTTTAAAGACAGCCAGATAGGGAAGCAGGGCTTTCATTGATTAGCATCCTTTAGGCGATGGCCGAATAAATCAGTAAAAAATCCGTTCTCGTCTTTCAGCGTCTGCAACGTGCCTTGTTGAACGATTTGTCCCTCGTGCATCACCCAGACGTGCTGCCATTCTGCTAGTTTTTCCAGTTGATGGGTAATAAGCAAAGTTGTTTGCATTTGCGAGGCCGCAAGCAGGCATGTTGTTATTAGCCCCTCACTAAATGTATCAAGACTGGCAGTGGGCTCATCCAGTAACATTAGCTGTGCAGGTTTAAGCAGTGCCCGCGCCAGCGCGACACGTTGCGCCTGGCCAACAGAAAGGCCACTTGCCTGTTCATCGATAATGGTCTCCAGTCCATTGGGGAGAGTATCCATGAATTCCCTGATACCAGCCTCTGTCAGTACGGATTCCAGTCTTTGTTCATCAGGATGCTGTGCCTGCAAAAGATTTTCGCGGAGTGTTTTAGCGGGCAGATGTGGATTTTGTCCCACCCAGACCAGCCTTTGCATCCAGTCCTGTTTATCCAGTGCAGATAGCTCCAGGTCGTTAACAGTCAGTGACCCGCGGTAGGGCAAAAATCCCATCAATGCGTTGAAAAGTGTGGTTTTACCTGAACCACTCAGGCCGATAATCGCAACGCGATCACCCGGCTTGAGCTGAAAATTAAGCGGTCCTGCCAGTACATCGCCAGTCGGGGTAGTGATGAGTAAATCTTTGGCAATAAGTGTCAATAAGGACTCGGGCGGGAGTGTTTTTTTACTGGAAATCTGTTGATTTACCAGAGGCTGCCTGAGGAGACGCTCAAGCATCTCAGCACTGCCCATTGCCTGGGCTTTAGCATGGTAAAAAGTACCAAGATCGCGAAGGGGCTGGAAAAATTCAGGGGCGAGTATAAGTGTCAGAAATCCTGCAAACAGCGTAACTCCTGTGCCATAGCTCCCAAAGTTGAGTTCACCCAAATAGGAAAAACCAAAATAGACTGCTGCAACGGCTATAGAGACAGAAGCGAAAAATTCCAGCACAGCAGAAGAGAGAAAAGCGAGACGTAACACATCCATTGTCCGCCGGCGAAACTCATCAGTTGACTGACTGATTGTGTTGACTTCTGCTTTGCCACGATTGAAAAGGCGTAATGTGTCAAGGCCACGCAGGCGATCCAGAAACTGGCCGCTCAGACGTTCAAGTGCGACAAAATTACGGCGATTGGCATCAGCTGCCCCCAGACCCGTCAGAACCATAAACAGGGGGATTAATGGTGCAGTTGTTAACAGGATAATCCCGGCCGCCCAGTTTATGGGGAAAATAGCCAGCAGAATGGAGCAGGGGATTAAGACAGCGAGCGTCATCTGAGGCAGATAACGGGAATAATACTCCTGCATATCTTCAATTTGTTCCAGAACCAGTGTTCCCCAGCTGCCCGCTGGTTTACCTTGTATCCAGGCCGGACCCGCTTCAGTAAGGTGATTTAACAAACGATTACGTAATGCCTGCCGTACAGACTGGCCACACCGAAAGCCAGCACGCTCGCGGGTCAATATCAAAAAAGCTCGCAATGTGAAACACATTAGCAAAATAAAAAACCAGGCGAGCAACGTATCGCGGGGCTGATGTTGTGTAATCAATGCTTCAAGCAATGTGGCCAGCGTCCAGGCCTGAACAACCATTATTAAGGCAGTGATAAGACCTAAGATTGATGAGATACGGAGCCACATTCTGGCAGGAGCTGCTTGCTGGCGTAGCCAGCGGCTCAGTTCCTGTTGTCGTTTTTTATCCATGGGAATTAAATATAAGTTTTGCAGAGCAGGCTCTGCTAATGCAGGAGATTATCATTGGGCACGTTCATGTGGATAGCTAAAGGCTGGCATCAGGAAGCTGCCACGGATCTGTTACGAATTTTTGATCAAACCATCGAGATAGTGCTCTGCATCCAGTGCGGCCATACAACCGCTACCCGCTGAAGTTATTGCCTGGCGGTAAACATGATCCATCACATCTCCAGCAGCAAATACGCCGGGAATACTGGTCTGAGTAGCATTGCCCTCGCTGCCTGAATTTACTCTGATATATCCATTCTCCAGCTCAAGCTGACCTGCAAAAATCGATGTATTCGGGCTGTGGCCAATCGCAATGAAACAACCTGTTACATCAATTATTTCAGTCACATCTCTTTTTGCTGCCGCGCGGATACGTATTGCATTGACACCCATTCCATCACCCAGCACTTCTTCCAGCGTTCTGTCAGTGTGGAGCACAATGTTACCATGATTAACTTTTTCCATCAGACGACTGATAAGGATTTTTTCAGCGCGGAAAGTATCACGGCGGTGAATCAGGTGAACCTCAGAAGCGATGTTAGAGAGATAAAGGGCCTCTTCTACTGCGGTATTTCCACCACCTACTACTGCAACCCGTTGCTGACGATAGAAAAAACCGTCACAGGTAGCGCAAGCGGAAATTCCCCGGCCTTTGAATGCCTCTTCAGAGGGCAACCCGAGATAGCGTGCAGAAGCGCCTGTAGCGATGATCAATGCATCGGTAGTGTACTCGCCTTTCTCTCCAGTCAGGCGAAACGGCTTCTGATGTAAGTCGGCGGTATGAATATAATCGGATATTATTTTAGTATTAAATTTCGCCGCATGTTGATTCATTCGTTCCATCAACACTGGGCCGGTCAAATCGTGGGGGTCACCCGGCCAGTTTTCGACCTCAGTTGTTGTGGTTAACTGCCCCCCTGTTTCCAGCCCGGTAATCAAGACAGGATTGAGGTTGGCTCGTGCCGCATAGACGGCAGCAGTATATCCTGCTGGTCCTGAACCCAAGATTAGAAGTTTACTGTAGCTGACGGTGTTCATGGGGTCCTCGATTATATTGATTGACTATCACAGAGGGAAATTGTAGGTAATTATCGTCGGCAAAAAAAGAATAACGTTTTACTGATGTTACGTGAAGGGTTAAATGGCTATCCAGCACCGGACTAGATGAGAGCCACTTAACTGATATCTGGTTTACCTTATAATTGAATATCAGGTAAAAATCATTGCTAAAAATAACTCAACTGTCATGCATTAGTATTGATTCTTTTTGTTTTGACAATTCCCCGTTGTTTTGCGAAAACAGTATAGTGAGCAAATGAGTGTCAAAGCAAAACAGATCACAACAAATTAATTCTTCTGCTTTAGGGAATATATAGTGGACAACCCCCCGCACAGACTAAGGGATAGATGCTCCGATAGTGTCAGGTTTTACATCTCCTGTTCAGGAAAAATTCACACCCCTAATACTGCACCTACTGGCAGGGCAGATTAACGGTTTTGGATGTCATACTGTTATTGGCACGCATTGTAAACATGCACAATGGACATGAGCCGCAACAATCATCAGATTGGCTAATATTAGGTACTGCCCGCTTGCATAAGGCAGGTTACATAGTCCTGATATGTCAGGCTCTAAAGGAAGAATGCGGAGAGACAATAGTAATGGTAGATAACAAAAAACGCCCAGGCAAAGATATTGATCGTATAGACAGAAAGATACTAAATGAGTTACAGAAGGATGGCCGTATCTCAAATGTTGAGCTTTCCAAGCGTGTTGGATTATCGCCACAACACCATGCCTTGAGCGTGTTCGCCGGCTGGAGCGTCAGGGTTTTATTCTGGGTTATACGGCGTTGCTCAATCCTCATTATCTTGATGCCTCACTATTGGTATTCGTAGAAATCACGCTTAACCGGGGTGCACCAGATGTATTTGAGCAATTCAATGCTGCTGTGCAAAAACTTGATGAAACACAGGAATGCCACCTGGTCTCAGGAGATTTTGATTATTTACTAAAAACGCGTGTTCCAGATATGTCAGCTTATCGTAAATTGCTGGGCGAAACTCTGCTGCGCCTGCTAGGTGTTAACGATACCCGTACTTATGTGGTTATGGAAGAAGTCAAGCAGAACAATTACCTTGTTATCAAAACCAGATAACAGAGGGCAGGTGCAAAAAACCATAATTTAAGATACACTGCTGTGTATTCGTACAGTTGTATCATCGATGGCTTTTCGATGCTGTAATATATATTTAGTTCACAGGAACCTGGAGAGTCCACTTGAGCCAGGAATACACCGAAGATAAAGAAGTTACCCTGCATGCTATGAGTGGCTGGCGGCGTTTGTCCGAATCACTGCTTATACTGGTTATGCTTTTTAGCCTTTACCTGATGGTAGCGCTGATAAGTTTCAATCCTTCTGATCCGAGCTGGTCACAGACTTCCTGGCATGAGCCTATCCATAATCTGGGGGGGAGTATCGGTGCGTGTCTTGCCGACATGTTGTTGTTTATGTTTGGCATCATGGCTTATGCGATTCCTGTCATTATGTTTAGTCTGTGCCTGATTGTTTTCACCCGACGGAACCGTCAGTCTGGCCCTGACTACTTTGCTATTGGAGTACGGCTGATAGGTGCAGTTGCGCTGGTTTTCTCAATCTGTGGTCTGGCCGCACTCAATATCAATGATATCTGGTATTTTACTTCAGGTGGAGTAACGGGCAGTCTTGTTAGTACGGTTATGGCTCCCTGGTTCAGCCCGACCGGCAGCACATTAACGTTACTTAGTGTCTGGGCTGCTGGAGTTACGCTATATACTGGCTGGTCCTGGTTATCCATCGCAGAAAAACTGGGTGCGACGGCAATGGGCATATTGGCCTTCGCCAGAAATAACATCCGCAGTGATAAAGATCAGTGGGATGAAGAAAAAGCGCGCTGTGAGTTCGATAAAACTATTGCACGTGCAGTCCTGCCGGAGGATGACGATGATGTTTTACTGGCGCCTCCTGCGCGTCGAAGGAATGAGGGAGATGAACAGAACGCTTATAGAAATGAAAACGATCCTCTGACGTCTGAAGCCTGTAATGTTGCATCACATACCGTCCATGAGGTACCCGAAGGCCAGCAAAATACGCCGGATTTCAGGACCTCTTTGCAACAAAACAGCCCATCTGATACTCCATTATACCATTTTGAAATACCGACAGCGGGGCCGACCGCTTCCTGCTTTGATAAGAGCAACGGTCGGCAGGCATCACCGCCTTGCTCTGGGGAAGCTCCAGCTTTATCTCCTGCTGAATTCTCCCATGCTGCGCCAGTCGGGCCGGGCGCAGTGAATGACAAAACTGCTGTAGTTACTGAGGGTGTAAACTTGCCCTCCAAAAACGATAATGAATTTAACCGGCAGGTTAAGTGGGATACGGGTCCTCAGCTACCCCGGCCAAATAAAGTAAAAATTCCCACACGCCGGGAGCTGGCTTCGTATGGCATCAGGCTGCCCTCACAACGCCTGCAGGAAAAAATCAATCATCAGACTGATCAGAATTGTTCACAGGGTGACCCGTCCGTGGCTGGAGCAACAGAACGTGAAATCCCGCTAGACATCACTGCTGTTGATCAGCAGCAGCGTTTTGACCAGCAGCCAGTTGAAAATACAATAAACATTGTACGATCAGATGCACAGCACACTATCGAACATCTCAATCAGTCCTACGCTGTGCTATCTGGTAACCTGCCAGATAGCGATAGTGACAATTTAAATGGGAATATCAGCGCTGATACGGATAACTGTCCGCCTGCTTCAGCATCTGTTGCGAATTTAGTCGCCGCACGTGAAGGCTCATCGATGCGGGAAGTAGAGCAACTGGCAGCACAGGCTCACTGGCAGCAGCAAAGCGCAGTTCAGACGGTCATATCAACTCTACAACCTGAAGATGAAATGTCCCGCCCGCCCGGTGATGCTGCCACAGATCAGAATGATGGGTCAGTGTCAGAAATGCCCGTTTCCTCTCAGGAATCAGATCAATCAGCCTTCCGGGATACGCTGTTTCATCCCTTCTTGGTCCGGCATGAGCAGTTACCTGAAAGGCCAGCTACACCACTTCCTACATTGGACCTGCTGACCCCACCCCCGTCAGGAGCGACGCCAGTCGACATGTTTGCGCTCGAGCAGACTGCCCGGCTGGTGGAAGCACGTCTGGCTGATTATAGGGTAAAAGCGGAAGTTGTCGGCATTTCACCGGGCCCGGTGATTACACGTTTTGAGCTGGATTTAGCGCCTGGGGTAAAAGCGGCACGAATCTCCAATCTGGCTCGCGATCTGGCCCGTTCACTTTCTGCGGTTGCGGTGCGAGTGGTGGAGGTTATTCCAGGTAAACCTTACGTTGGTCTGGAGCTGCCAAACAAACACCGCCAGACTGTCTATTTGCGGGAGGTTCTCAGTTGTGCCAAATTTCGCGAGAATGACTCACCGTTATCTGTCGTTCTGGGAAAAGATATTGCAGGTCAGCCAGTGGTAGCCGATCTGGCTAAAATGCCTCATTTACTGGTTGCCGGAACAACCGGGTCTGGTAAATCTGTAGGCGTTAATACCATGATCATCAGTATGTTATACAGGGCTACACCTGAAGAGGTGCGCTTTATCATGATCGATCCGAAGATGCTTGAGCTTTCTGTTTACGAGGGGATCCCCCATCTTCTCACCGAAGTAGTAACAGATATGAAAGATGCTGCGAACGCGTTACGCTGGAGTGTTGGGGAGATGGAGCGTCGCTACAAACTTATGTCAGCTCTGGGTGTACGTAATCTGGCAGGGTACAATGACCGCGTTGCTGAAGCGGATGCGATGGGTCGTCCTGTTCCCGATCCTTTCTGGAAACCAGGTGAAAGTATGGAAACCGTACCGCCAGCATTAGAAAAGTTACCTTACATTGTAGTGATGGTGGATGAGTTCGCCGACTTAATGATGGCGGTAGGTAAAAAAGTTGAAGAATTAATTGCCCGACTGGCCCAGAAAGCCCGTGCAGCAGGTATTCACCTGGTGCTGGCAACGCAGCGCCCTTCTGTTGATGTTATTACCGGCTTGATAAAAGCGAATATCCCAACTCGTATTGCATTTACTGTATCAAGTAAAATTGACTCGCGAACCATCCTCGATCAAGGGGGGGCAGAATCGCTATTGGGAATGGGGGATATGCTATACATGCCTCCTAACTCCTCCATTCCGTTACGTGTGCATGGCGCTTTCGTACGTGATCAGGAAGTCCATGCCGTGGTGCAAGACTGGAAGGCGCGCGGCCGGCCGAACTATATCGATAGTATTACTGCCGGCGATGAGAATGAAGGCGGGGGGGCTGGTCTTGATGGGGTTGATGAACTGGACCCATTATTTGATCAGGCAGTTGCCTTTGTGGTGGAAAAACGCCGCGCTTCTATTTCGGGTGTTCAGAGGCAGTTTCGCATTGGTTACAACCGTGCAGCGCGTATCGTTGAGCAGATGGAGGTTCAGGGTATCGTTTCTTCACCAGGCCATAATGGCAACCGTGATGTATTGTCATTACCGCCACACCAAATGTAATCATATCAAACACAGGTTGTGTGATAGTGAGTCTGGTTTTTGAGCTCTTCTGAATCATCGCTAACATATGTGGATATAATCTTTTCTCAGAAGAAGCAATCAGATAGTGATTTGGCGGCGGCATGCATAGTTATCAAAATTATATAAGAATTTCCGGATGAAGAATCAGATGAAAAAAACATTTATTATTAGTTGGTTATTGATGTTTTTTATTCCTGTTATTGCCAGAGCGGGAGCTGCTACAAATTTACAGCACCGGCTGGCTAACGTCAGCAGTTTTCATGCCAGCTTTACTCAGGCGGTTACGGATAGTGGTGGTTCATTAGTACAACAGGGTGAAGGTCAGTTATGGGTCAGGCGTCCTGATCTGTTCAACTGGCACATGACCAAACCAGACGAAAGTGTTCTGATCTCAGATGGCAAAACCTTATGGTTTTATACCCCTTTTGTAGAGCAGGTTACCGCCACATGGCTCGAAAATGCTACCAGCAATACGCCTTTTATGCTGATAGCTCGTAACCAGACCAGCGACTGGGCTAAGTACAATATTACTCAGCAGGGTGATAATTTTAAACTGACACCGAAAGATAGCAATGGCAGTCTGAAACAGTTTACGATAAAAGTCACGCCCTCTGGTACTATCAGTCAGTTCAGTGCAGTTGAGCGGGATGGACAGCGCAGTAGTTACGTGCTTCAAAACCAGCAAAACAGTGCGATTAGCGCCGATAAATTTACTTTTACTCTACCGGAGGGAGTAACAGTAGATGATCAGCGTACCCAGAGGCACCCGTGAGCACCACCCCGCTGGATTTTTCCGGGCATGCATTCCAGCCGCTGGCGGCTCGTATGCGCCCGCGTACGTTGGACGAGTATATTGGTCAGCAGCATCTGCTGATGCCGGGTAAGCCGTTGTTTCGGGCGATTGAAGCCGGGCATCTCCACTCTATGATTCTCTGGGGGCCGCCCGGCACTGGAAAAACCACGTTAGCAGAGATTATCGGTCATTATGGGCAGGCAACGGTAGAACGTATTTCAGCGGTTACCTGCGGCGTTAAAGATATTCGCGAAGCTATTGGTCGGGCTCGCCATAATCGTGAAGCTGGTTGTCAGACTATTATGTTTGTTGACGAAGTACACCGTTTCAATAAGAGTCAGCAGGACGCATTTTTGCCGCATATCGAAAATGGCACTATTGCTTTTATTGGCGCTACCACCGAAAATCCCTCTTTTGAACTCAATTCGGCACTGCTTTCCCGTGCCCGAGTCTATTTGCTCAAGCTGTTAACCGGTAATGAAATTGAGCAGGTACTAAAACAAGCGATGGCTGACCAGGTGCGGGGATTCGGTGCTGAAGATTTGTTTTTGTCTGACCAGACCTGCGCAATGATCGCACAACTTGTAAATGGCGATGCCCGCAGGGCGCTCAATACACTTGAAATGATGGCTGATATGGCAGAGGTCAATGATCAGGGGAGACGTGAACTGACACCTGAATTATTGAAAGCAGTTGCTGGCGAACGTAGCGCTCGTTTTGATAACAAAGGTGATCGCTATTATGACCTGATTTCAGCATTACATAAATCAGTACGAGGTTCTGCGCCTGATGCAGCACTCTACTGGTATGCACGCATCATTACTGCCGGAGGCGATCCGCTCTATGTTGCCCGGCGGTTACTGGCGATTGCATCTGAGGATGTGGGGAATGCTGACCCGCGTGCTATGCAGGTGGCTATTAATGCCTGGGACTGTTTTACACGTGTAGGACCAGCGGAGGGAGAACGTGCCATTGCTCAGGCAATCGTTTATCTGGCCTGTGCACCGAAAAGCAATGCTGTCTATCTCGCTTTTAAGGCAGCAATGCATGATGCGGGTGAAAAACCTGATTATGATGTGCCAGATCATCTACGCAATGCGCCCACAAAACTGATGAAAGAGATGGGGCTGGCCGCAGAATATCGTTATGCACATGATGAATTTAATGCTTACGCCGCAGGTGAGAACTATTTTCCTGTAGAAATGGCCAAGACACGTTACTATCACCCAACTTCGCGAGGGCTGGAGAGTAAAATTGCTGAAAAGCTCACTTGGCTGGCAGAGCAAGATAAAAATAGCCCGATAAAACGCTATCCTTAATCTACAGATTACGGTAGGGTTATTCACTATTTTAGGCACGGGACGTTAGTAAAAACACCCGCATAATTACATTGATATTTAATATAGGATAATAATGCTCGATCCTAATCTGCTGCGTTATGAGCCAGCTCTGGTTGCTGAAAAACTGGCACGCCGGGGCTTTATACTGGACGTTGCCCTGCTACAATCATTCGAAGTCCGCCGTAAGACGCTACAGGTAGAAACTGAAAATCTGCAAGCCGAACGTAATTCACGTTCCAGATTAATTGGACAGGCGAAAGCGCGTGGAGAAGATATTGCACCACTACGCGATGGGCTCGATTCACTGAATGAGCGGCTCGATGTGCTTGAAACGGAGCTTGATAACCTGCAACAACAGATTCGTGATGTTGCTCTGACCTTGCCTAATATTCCAGCCGATGAAGTACCTGTGGGTAAAGACGAGACGGAAAATCAGCAAATCAGCCGTTGGGGTGAGCCACGCAGCTTCGATTTCGAGGTGCGCGACCATGTTGAACTGGGTGAGATGTTAATGGGGCTGGATTTTGCCGCTGCGGCGAAACTGACAGGCTCCCGCTTTGTGGTGATGCGGGGTGAGATTGCCCGATTGCACCGTGCGTTGGGCCAGTTCATGTTAGACCTGCATACCAGTGAACATGGTTATGTTGAGGCATATCTTCCTTATATGGTCAATCATGCCAGTTTATTTGGTACAGGTCAGTTGCCTAAATTTGGGCAGGATCTGTTTCACACCCAGCCGCTGGAAGAGGGCGCTGACAGCAATTACGCACTCATTCCAACGGCTGAAGTACCTCTGACTAACTTGGTTCGTAATGAAATTCTTGATGCATCATCACTGCCGGTCAAACTGGTAGCGCATACTCCTTGTTTTCGCTCTGAGGCGGGTGCGTATGGTCGGGATACGCGCGGATTAATACGCATGCATCAGTTTGATAAAGTTGAGCTGGTACAAATAGTTCACCCCGAGAGATCCATGGAAGCGCTGGAAGAGCTGACAGGCCATGCAGAAAAGGTTCTGGAACTACTACAGTTGCCTTACAGAAAGATGTTGTTGTGTACCGGGGATATGGGTGCCAGCGCGCATAAAACTTATGATCTTGAGGTGTGGCTGCCGGGGCAAAATAGTTACCGTGAGATCTCTTCCTGCTCCAATATGGGAGAATTTCAGGCGCGTCGTATGCAGACTCGCTACCGTGTGAAAGGTGAGAAAAAAACACAGCTACTACACACGCTTAACGGTTCTGGTCTGGCTGTCGGGCGCACACTGGTTGCGGTAATGGAAAATTATCAACAGGCGGACGGGCGCATCAAAATTCCGGAAGTGCTGCGGCCTTATATGAAAGGTTGCCAGTACGTCGGATCACTGCGTTGAAAGAAACTAGTTGTTTTTTATAAAAAATCACAATTTATCACATCCCCGTGTTGCAGATAATGATTGATACCAAAGCTCCCTGTTATTTTGTTTATTGTGACAGTAACGGATAACTCCAGCCATAGCCTGCACTTGTGGTTATGCCCTTATTAGTCATGAGAGGCTTCTGTTACAGGTTCGCTCGCTTGAAATTAGGAAATCGCAAGATGATGGCAGGTTTGTTGAAGTGGATGATAGTTATGCACTTTATCGCTGCAACAGAACCAGCCTGCCATCCGCATATTGTCATAGTGTGAAGGCATTATTAAATCACCGGAATGAAATGGCTGGCTGATTTGAGATTGATTCTTCAGTAAATATTCTCTGGTCTTATTTTTCAGGCGGCCTGCATTCACTTCAGAAAGCTAAATTCACGCAAGCAGAAGGTAAAAAGTTCTGCTCAAATAGCTAGTATAAATATAGCGATATTTTTCATATGCAGTAAAACCGCGCTTTGTAGCCCTTAAGAACATAGTACCCATCGATGGAAGTAAAGCTGATGGAGTTATTCGTATGGGGTATGTTTATGGTGGATTCGAGGTACCTAAAGTGGATATGCACCAGGCACAAATTTCGGCTGCTTCACGTTGTCAGGCTGGGGGTTACCAGCAGAGAGCAGAACCATTTGGCGGCTAGCTAGAAAAATGTGTCCGGTTAGGTGGACTGGCTGGTTGTGCTCTTGTAAAGGTTATTGTTGAGTATCAGTGTATTGGCGAACAGCCATCCGGAATTCAACATTAGTTTCACTAAATTAACTCCCTGCTGTACAGGTGATTTGACTAATGAGTTTTAATGCTTTATCTGAAAGAGTGGTAAAGGTTTTAACAAAGAAACGAGTGATGCTAATAAAGGTCAATAACGGCCATTTTAATAATTCAGTTCAGTCAGAGGTTGATAAGGGTATGACTCTGATACGGGATAAATTAAATTGAGCACTCGCGTGATAAACAGAATTCTGTCATGCCGTGGCTTAATAAATTCTGTTATGCATGCTCCGGCAGGCTCTAAAACAAAACACGGCAAGCAGTTATCGTCAGGAATGTGATTTGCTGGCAGTCTGCTTCAAAGTGGTTTTTGTAGTACAGGCTGTGGCATTGGCTCCACATTATGATTTTGCATATCAGCATATACAATTTACAGATAAATTTTCTCCAGCCTTTCGGGAAAAGTTGTGGCACTCACCCCTGTCTGTGATTAAAAAATAGCAGGGAATAGTGTGCTAGTTTATAAAAATAAGTTCTGAGCTATCAATTAGTCGTCTGACATTCGGAACCCCACTGAGTTATCATGGCCTATTACAATAAAAGAAATTTATTGGTGAATCTGGCATAACTATCACTATATTGATTATTATCAATGACATAAAAAGACAGTAAAAACTAAAACTCACATGGTTATATAGTGAATTATAAAAAACAATAAATCATCTTAAAACAAAATGTGCGATGAAGATTTATCGGGATTGACATTATTAATAGTGATGTCAATATGCGCGGGCATTTTCACATTCGCTGGTTAAAGTCTTCATGCCCACTTCCATCTGGCCACGTTCTGTTATTCCGCTGCTGTGCGGTATGATGTTACTGACGGTATCGATTGCGGTATTAAATACCCTGGTTCCATTGTGGCTCAGCCACGATCATCTTGCTACCTGGCAGGCAGGTGTGGTTAGTTCTGCATATTATACTGGAAATCTGGCAGGAACTTTGCTGGCTGGCTGGTTGATAAAACGCACTGGCTTTAATCACAGTTATTATATTGCTACATTAATTTTCGCTCTGGCAACGACTGCACTGGGTGTTACCCAGGGTGTTTACATCTGGTCGCTCTGGCGTTTCATGGCCGGGCTGGGATGTGCATTAATCTGGGTTATCGTTGAAAGTGCATTACTTTATAGTGGGACTTTACGCAATCGCGGCCAGCTGCTGGCGGTATATATGATAATATATTATCTTGGTACGGTTGTCGGCCAGCTCCTTCTGGGCAAGGTTTCTACAGGACTGTTTAGTGTATTACCATGGGTGCTTGCAGTGATTGTGGCAGGAACCCTGCCAATGGTATTTGTCAAAGTCACCACCTTCAGTGAGGAAACCGAGGAGCTGCCAGAACGTCTGTGGCCGATGTTGCGGTTGCGCTACTCCCGGCTGGCCCTGAATGGTTGTATAATTTCTGGCATGGTGCTGGGTTCACTTTTTGGGCTGATGCCAGTTTATCTTGCGCATCAGGGGATGAGTGACGCCAGCGTGGGTTATTGGATGGCACTACTGGTAAGCGCTGGCATTATCGGGCAGTGGCCTGTCGGACGCCTTGCTGATCGTTTTGGCCGTCTGATGGTATTACGTATTCAGCTCTTTATGATTATCCTTGGTGCAATAGCCATGTGCAACAATGTGCCAATGATGCCTGCGTTGTTTATCCTGGGGTGCGCCAGTTTTACGCTCTACCCGGTTGCAATGTCATGGGCATGTGAGAGCGTAAGGCATCACCAACTTATTACAATGAATCAGGCGCTGTTGCTGAGTTTTACCACAGGCAGCCTGATTGGGCTAGGCATGACAGCAATGCTTATGCAGAACTATTTTGATAAAATGCTATTTGTGGTAGTTGCATCAGTGGCACTGGTCTATCTGGTGATGCTGCTACGTAAAGCTGATCGGCCTGCAACGCCAATGGCACACGCCTGATAATATACGACATTATGCGGTTCTCTATATTGTGGCACTTCTGCGGGCGATTCTTGAAAATACCCGCCAGTGCCAGCTAGAGTTTATTTCCAGAAATGGCGTTTAGCCGTTTGGAGTTTCTGATAAGCTTCAAGTAACGCTCGATGCGCAGGAAATGCCCTGAGGTCTGCGTCCACTGATTCCAGTCCGTAAAATGGCATCCGGCCATTAATAGCGTCTGTAGCAGCGGCAACAGTGCTTTCACCATACATACGTACAAACGCGTGGTAGTACTGTCCGGTGTCACGCTGCTCTTCCACTGCCAGTAACAGCAGTGTATGCAGACAGCGATAATATCTGGCACGTTCTGGGTTGAAAACCGACTGATTAAACTCAATCGTCCATTCAGTCCAGGTTAAAGCCAGCGGAAGATCGCCGCCTGCCAGGGCCAGCATTGCTTTAAGTTCGCCAATACGTAAAGTAAACCAGCCGTTATCTTTTCCCGTCGCCAGACCGAGCAGTTCACGCACCCGCGTCATGTCGTCATAGCCTTCATCATCTAATTGCCGGAACAGCGCCAGATAGGCCTCAGGCGACCACCGGGCTGCTGGTAAGGAAAGCAGTGCCGGACGCAAAACACTTCCCATATTGTTGTTTGCCAGCAGTAAATCTTCCGCCGGATAGATGTCGGACATCCCTGGTACCAGAATACGACAGGTGTAAACACCCAGATGCTGATAATCAGCAATATAAACTTCCCGACCGTCGGCATTAAAAATGGCCATCAGATTAACATATTCTTCCTCTGTTGAGCCATTAAACCCCCAGTCTACGAAAGGATAGTCTGCCTCCTCTTTGAACAGGTCCCACGAGATAAGTCCGCTTGAGTCGATAAAATGCGTTTCGAGATTAGCATGGTCAGCAACGGCTTCATTATCGAAGGTGGGTGAAGTAAACACGTCTAAATCTTTCAGGCTGCGCCCCTGTAGTAGTTCAGTCACGGTCCGCTCAAGAGCCACTCCAAAATCAGGATGAGCACCAAAGGAGGCAAAAGCTGTGCCATTATCCGGGTTGAAGAGCACCACACAAATAACCGGATAACGCCCCCCCAGTGAGGCATCATAAACAAATATTGGGAACCCCTCCGTCACGAGAGAGGTAATTGCCTCTCTCGCGCCAGGATAGCGATCCAGTACAGAATCAGGCACAATTGGCAGACTAATAGCTTCAGCGATAACGCGGTTTTTTACAAAACGTTCTACTATTTCCGATAATCCCTGCACAAGGGCTTCATCACGGGTATTTCCAGCTGACATTCCATTAGAGACGTATAAGTTACCAATAATATTGACAGGAATAAAAATCGTCTGCTGGTCTGACTGCCGGACAAAAGGCAGGGCGCAGATACCCCTCTGACTGTTATCCGACTGAAGATCAATCAGTTGATTTGCGGTTAGCTGATGAGCGGGATCATAGAATGTACGCAATACCGGGTCGAGAATGTCTCCGGGAAGGCTGTTATCCTCGGGCAGGGGGAACCATTTTTCGTTGGGATAGTGAACGAAATCTCCACTGGCCACGGTTTCTCCCAGCCAGAAATCGGCAAAAAAATAGTTGGTAGCAAGGCGCTCAAAATACTCACCCAGCGCGGAAGCCAGAGCGGCTTTTTTACTGGCCCCCTTACCATTGCTAAAACAGAGTGAACAGTCACGATCACGCAAATGAACTGACCAGACATGCGGTACAGGATTCAGCCAGGAAACCTCTTCGAGATTAAAACCCAGTTGCTGAAGTTTTTGCTGGAAACGGGCAATAGAGACTTCCAGCGCGGCATCTTTGCCGGGAATATAAGTTTGCGTCATTGGTGCAATTCGCTTTTACTCTGTGAAAAGCACGCAATGATACGAAGTTTTAACCGCGGATGCCAATTTTGCTCTAAGATCCTTGCGAGTTTAAGCCAGAAAAGCATTCCGGCTCATCAGGAGAGCATTGCAGTGTACAGAAAGCAATGATAAAACCCAGTATCAGTAACATAATTGGTTGATAAAAAGATAGTGAGGGGAAATGAACCCGATATACAATTTTAGTGCTGGTCCGGCAATGCTGCCGCCAGAAGTGTTGCGGCGTGCAGAACAGGAACTTTGTAACTGGCATGGGTTGGGTACCTCGGTGATGGAAATTAGTCATCGCAGTGTGGAATTCATTGATGTTGCAGAAGAAGCTGAAAAAGATTTTCGTGACCTGCTAAAAATTCCAGCTAACTACAAGGTCTTATTCTGCCATGGCGGTGCCCGCGGTCAGTTTGCAGCAGTTCCGATGAACCTGCTGGGTGAATATAAAAGTGCTGATTATGTTGACGGCGGCTACTGGTCAGCAAGTGCAATTAAAGAGGCTAGCAAATACTGCGTCCCTAACGTCATTGCAGCCCGAACTACGGTGAATGGCAAACGAGCGATTCTGCCAATGAGTGAATGGATGCTCAAAGATGATTCTGCTTATCTTCATTACTGTCCGAATGAGACTATTGATGGTATTGCAATTGATGATGAACCAGATTTTGGCGACAAGATTGTAGCTGCAGATTTCTCTTCCTGCATCCTTTCACGTCCGTTAGATATCAGTCGCTATGGTGTTATCTACGCAGGAGCACAAAAAAATATCGGACCCGCTGGACTGACACTGGTCATTGTTCGTGAGGATCTGCTGGGCAGGGCGAATCAGGCATTACCTTCTATTTTAGATTATCAGATTCTAAGTGAGTACGACTCGATGTTTAATACTCCCGCAACATTTTCCTGGTATCTTGCAGGCCTGGTGTTCAAATGGCTGAAAGCTCAGGGAGGGGTGGCTGAACTGGATAAACATAATCAGGCTAAAGCAGATTTATTATATCGTGTCATTGATAATAATGATTTTTACTGCAATGATGTTGCTGTTGCCAGTCGCTCAAGAATTAACATACCATTCCAGCTCGCTGAAGCAGATCTTAACCAGCGTTTCCTGGATGAATCCGTTAAGGTCGGGCTATATGCGCTGAAAGGGCATCGGGCTGTTGGTGGTATGCGTGCTTCTCTTTATAATGCAATGCCTCTGGAGGGAGTAGTCGTACTAACGGATTTTATGACAGATTTTGCCCGTCGTTATGGTTGATTTACTGCCTGTATCCAGAACGGCCATCCTTTCTGTGCCTGACAGATTGAATACTCTTCAATGGAGAATAAGTTTTTAATGCAGGACTCCTTAACGCTACAGCCCATTGCCAGGGTCGAAGGGACTATTAATCTGCCGGGCTCCAAAAGCCTTTCAAATCGTGCATTGCTCCTTGCCGCAATGGCATCAGGCACCACCTGCCTTACTAATCTGCTGGACAGTGACGACGTGCGCCATATGCTGAATGCCCTCGCTTCGCTGGGAGTGAAGTATATATTGTCAGATGATCGCCGCAGCTGTGACATCACTGGCGTAGCCGGACCATTACACCATGACACAGCATTAACGCTTTTTTTGGGCAATGCTGGCACAGCAATGCGGCCTCTGGCTGCCGCACTCTGCCTGAGTAGCAACGATATCACATTGACCGGAGAGCCACGCATGAAAGAGCGCCCTATCGGTCATCTGGTGGACGCGCTGTGTCAGGGAGGAGCACAGATAAGCTACCCTGAGCTGCAAAACTATCCGCCGGTGCGTTTGCAGGGGGGGTTCACTGGAGGCGATATTGAAGTTGATGGTACGGTATCAAGCCAGTTTCTGACTGCGCTTCTTATGGCTGCCCCATTGGCATGCAGGGATACTACCATCAAAATTAAAGGTGAGCTGGTCTCAAAACCTTATATTGCCATCACACTTCACCTGATGAAAATCTTTAATGTCAATGTTGTGAACGATAATTATCAGGTATTTTATGTGAAAGGGCGGCAGCATTATCAGTCACCCGGCCACTATCTTGTTGAGGGAGATGCCTCTTCAGCTTCTTATTTTTTAGCTGCCGCGGCAATAAAAGGTGGGTGTGTCAAAGTAACAGGTATCGGACGCGGCAGCGTACAGGGAGATATTCACTTTGCTGACGTTTTGGAAAAAATGGGGGCAAATATAACCTGGGCGGATGATTATATTGCCTGTACTCGTGGCGATCTCACAGCTATTGACATGGATATGAATGCTATTCCTGATGCGGCGATGACTCTCGCGACGACAGCCCTGTTTGCACGGGGAACGACCACCTTACGTAATATTTATAACTGGCGTGTAAAAGAGACAGATCGTCTGGCTGCCATGGCGACAGAATTACGTAAAACAGGTGCGGTAGTTGAAGAAGGGTACGACTATATTTCTATTACTCCCCCGGATAAATTAAAACCGGCTGAAATCGGTACCTATAACGATCATCGTATGGCAATGTGTTTCTCACTTGTCGCGTTATCAGATAGTGCGGTCACCCTTCTTGACCCCGGTTGTACAGCGAAAACGTTTCCTGGCTACTTTGCTCAGCTGGCGCATATTAGCCATTTTGCCTGAGATCTGGCCTGTTAATATCCTGATAAAAATGATTTTTTTCTGGATGAATTGCTTCAGGCTCGAAATATTCACTATTTAAATCCTGTGTTTTTTGGATCGCTATTCATATCACGGTATAATATATTCTGATTTTAGTCACAGGCGAGATTATCGCCGGGAGAAAATAATGTCAGTAACAGCTCCGGTGATTACTATTGATGGTCCCGGAGGCGTTGGTAAAGGAACGCTATGTAAAGCGATGGCCCAGGCGTTGTCCTGGCATCTGCTGGATTCCGGTGCGATTTATCGTGTGCTCGCGCTGGCTGCGTTGCACCACCAAATTGATTTGACCTCTGAAGCAGCGCTAGTCCCTGTTGCCGCGAATCTGGATGTCTGTTTTGTTTTCTGCGACGGTAATCGCAATATGATTGTAACTCTCGAGAGCGAAGATGTGACCGGAGAAATACGCGCGCCGGAGGTAAGTGATACAGCTTCCATAGTAGCGGTTTTCCCTCGTGTGCGTGAAGCGCTACTAAAACGGCAGCGAGATTTTCGTCAGGCTCCGGGGCTTGTTGCCGACGGGCGGGATATGGGCACCGTAGTTTTTCCTGACGCGCCGGTAAAAATTTTTCTCGATGCCAGCATTGAAGTCCGCGCCAGACGGCGGATGTTGCAGTTGCAAAAACAGGGCGTTGATGTTAACTTTGTTCACCTTTTAGCCGAGGTGAAACAGCGTGATGATCGTGATCGCCATCGTGCTACAGCGCCCCTCAAACCTGCCGTGGATGCACTGATGCTCGATTCAACCGATATGAGTATTGAACAGGTAGTGGTAAATGCGCTTAATTATGCGCGGGGTAAGCTGAATATTTTAAGTAATATGTAATTTTCTTGTTAGCAGGATACTAACAGGTATGTGAAACAACCCCACCCGGCAGGAAGTCAGGTGGACGGTAACGTAAACAATTTGTAAGATTATCAATATGACTGAATCTTTTGCTCAACTCTTTGAAGAGTCTCTGAAAGAAATCGAAACTCGTCTTGGTTCCATCGTCCGCGGTGTTGTTGTTGCCATCGACAAAGATGTCGTGCTGGTTGATGCGGGTCTGAAATCTGAATCTGCCATTCCAGTTGAACAGTTTAAAAATGTCCAGGGCGAAATAGAAATTAGCGTCGGTGACGAAGTTGACGTTGCACTGGACGCTATAGAAGATGGCTTTGGAGAAACTCTGCTTTCGCGTGAGAAAGCGAAACGTCATGAGGCGTGGCTGACTCTCGAAAAAGCTTATGAAGAGGCAGCAACGGTTACTGGCATCATCAATGGCAAAGTCAAAGGTGGTTTCACCGTTGAGCTGAATGGTATTCGTGCCTTTTTGCCGGGCTCTTTGGTGGATGTTCGTCCGGTACGCGACACGCTACATCTGGAAGGCAGAGAGCTTGAATTCAAAGTTATTAAACTTGATCAAAAACGTAATAACGTTGTCGTTTCCCGTCGTACGGTTATCGAATCTGAAAACAGCGCAGAGCGCGATCAGCTGCTAGATAATCTGCTGGAAGGTATGGAAGTCAAAGGTATTGTTAAGAACCTTACTGACTACGGTGCGTTTGTAGACTTAGGTGGTGTTGATGGCCTGCTGCATATCACTGATATGGCATGGAAACGTGTTAAGCACCCAAGCGAAATCGTCAATGTAGGCGATGAAATCACTGTTAAAGTATTAAAATTCGATCGCGAAAGAACGCGTGTATCTCTGGGCCTGAAACAACTGGGCGAAGATCCTTGGGTTGCTATTGCTAAGCGTTACCCTGAAAGCACCAGGCTAACTGGCCGTGTAACTAATCTGACAGACTATGGTTGTTTTGTTGAGATTGAAGAGGGTGTTGAAGGGCTGGTACACGTATCTGAGATGGACTGGACGAATAAAAATATTCACCCTTCCAAGGTAGTTAACGTAGGCGATGTGGTTGAGGTTATGGTGCTCGATATTGATGAAGAGCGTCGTCGTATTTCCTTGGGCCTCAAGCAGTGTAAAGCTAATCCATGGCAGCAGTTTGCTGAGACACACAACAAAGGTGATCGTGTTGAAGGCAAGATCAAGTCTATTACTGACTTCGGTATTTTCATTGGTCTTGACGGCGGTATCGATGGTCTGGTTCACTTGTCTGATATCTCCTGGAACACGACCGGAGAAGAAGCGGTGCGTGAGTACAAGAAGGGTGATGAAATTGCAGCGGTTGTATTGCAGGTCGATGCAGAACGTGAGCGTATTTCCCTTGGCGTTAAGCAACTGGCAGAAGATCCTTTCAACAGCTATATTTCTCTGAACAAGAAAGGTGCAATTGTTACGGGTAAAGTTACGGCAGTTGACGCAAAAGGTGCTACAGTAGAACTGGCTGATGGAGTAGAGGGTTACCTGCGTGCTTCTGAAGCGTCACGTAATCGTGTTGAGGATGCTACTCAGATCCTGAACGTTGGTGACATGGTTGAAATTAAGTTTACTGGTATTGATCGTAAAAACCGGATTATCACACTCTCTGTTCGTGCAAAAGACGAAGCAGACGAAAAAGCTGCTATTGCAGCAGTAAACAACAAGCAGGAAGAGAGTAGCTTCTCTAACGCTATGACTGAGGCATTTAAAGCGGCAAAGGGTGAATAATTACAGTATTTTGGAACGGTAATTTGCCGTTCCTACTAATGCTGTCAGAAATTGCCAGCCCGTTTTTCCAGAAGGGAATAACCGGAGGATTTATGACCAAGTCAGAATTGATTGAAAGACTTGCAGACCAGCAGTCTCATATTACGCCAAAAGTTGTTGAGGACGCTGTAAAAGAGATGCTGGAGCATATGACAGCCACATTGTCACAAGGCGAACGCATTGAAATCCGGGGATTTGGCAGTTTTTCTTTACGCTATCGCGCTCCCCGTACTGGACGTAATCCTAAAACGGGAGACAGAGTGGAACTGGAAGGTAAATATGTTCCTCACTTTAAGCCAGGCAAAGAACTGCGTGATCGCGCAAATATCCATGGCTGATTTTAAGATTATCTGAACGGCACTTCGGTGCTGTTTTTTCGTTAAGCCCGCCCAGAGCCTGCGTGCGAACAATTTCCCCAGAAACACCTCATTTCTACGTAATATTTTATAAATTGTAAGCGCCCTTCAGTTGTTGCCCACAGTCAGATCTGATCAAAGGAGGCAGCTACATGTTATATACCAGCCCATCCGGCTCAGGATACGAGTTAGTTTGCAAGGGACATTAGTCTTTCGCAACTCACTCACGTATTTTGCGCGACAGGCCGACATCTGTTAAACCATAGTGAGAAAAGCGTCAGGATACAGGAGATACTGCGGACACTGTCTGGAGGGAGCCTATGCCTGTATCACTCACTCATCTGGCTGGCATGGTCGTGCTGGCAACAATACCGCTGGCGTTATTACCTTCTCTGCCATCAGCCACCCTGTTGATGATAGCATCTGGTCTGGTTTTACTGGCACTCATGATGCCGTGGCGTACATTGTGGTATGTCGCACTATCATTATTGTTTTTTATCTGGACGGCATTACATGGCAATCAGCTGACTGCACGCATCAATGCGCTGTCGGCGAAGAATGTTAACGCTGCGGTCACTATTACAGATGTGCAATCAGACAGAGAAAGGGTGCAGGTGCGGCTGCTTAGGGTCAATGATAAGCTGATTTATCCCCCCTTATATGCACATCTGTATCGCCTGCCTGTCGATCTTAAAAGGATATGCCCGGGTCAGCGCTGGCAAATGAGATTACATTTGCGGCCCGTTCATTCACGGCTGAATGAGGGGGGATTTGATAGCCAGCGCTATGCACTGGCAAATGCAACACCGTTACAGGGAACAGTGTTGCAGGCAGAGTCACGGCAGATAAACTGCAACTACCGCTGGCAGATAAAACAGCTTGCGGGTAAGCAAATGTCGCAATTACGCTGGTCGGGCGTACTGTCTGCTTTAGCATTTGGTGATCGCAGCAGAGTTGATAAAAAAACTAATCAGTTAATGCGGGAAACGGGTACCGCTCACCTGATGGCTATATCCGGATTACACATAGGTCTGGCCGCGGCGTTAGGTTGGATAGTCGGCAGAGGGATACAGCTGCTCCTTCCCGCCATATGGATAGGTTACAGGCTGCCTCTTGGCACGGGGCTATTGCTGGCGCTGGTTTATAGCTGGTTGTCGGGTGGTAATCCCCCTGCGATGCGAGCAATACTGGCAATTACCATATGGAATTCATTGCGGCTGGCCGGGTGGCAGTGTCGTGGTCTTCAGGTCTGGCTGTTTTGTATAGCGGCGTTGTTGTTTACGGATCCGGTGAGTATCCTTTCAGACAGTCTGCTGCTTTCGGCAGCAGCGACAGGCGGACTGCTGCTGTGGTACCGGCTGGCACCCTTACCGGCCAGTTTTTATGTAAAATGGCGGTGGGGATGGTTACGTCTGCTCCATTTGCAGTTCGGTATAATGTTAATGATGCTGCCATTACAGGCAGTGCTGTTCCATGGCTTCAGTGTTAGCAGTATGGTGGCTAATCTCTGGGCTGTTCCGGTGGTCTCCATGGTAACAGTACCATTAATACTGGTGGCCATTTGTCTCTCCTTCAGCACAATGCTGGCAGAAAAAATATGGTGGCTGGCAGATCAGAGCTTATCCATCTGTTTTTTGGCCGCTTCAGAATATCCCCAAGGGATGGATTTTCATGAGTGAAAACCAGTGCTGGTTATCACTCATGGTCTGGCTTGCGCTGCTGGCGTGGCGATTTGCGCTCTGGCGCAGAGCTGCTGCGTTACTATCGTTTGTTGTGGCGATGCTGCTCTGGCGTTTTCAAATAAATGAACCAGAATGGCGCGCTGATATGCTGGATGTCGGACATGGGCTTGCTGTGGTTATTTCGCGCAATAATCAGGCGCTGCTCTACGATACGGGGGGCAGATGGCCCGGTGGAAACGCAGGAGAAAGTATCATAGAACCCTGGCTACGCTGGCATGGTCTTAGTTTACAACAGATCATTCTTAGTCACGGTCATCTTGATCATAGCGGGGGATTACCCGGATTGTTGGAGCGATGGCCTGATGTGCCAGTTCGTAGCGCACTGGGCGAGCGGGGGCATCTCCCATGTTATAGGGGAACGCAATGGCGGTGGCAGAAACTGAATTTCACTGTTTTATGGCCGCCTGAAGGCAACAGCGGCAGGGACAACAATCATTCTTGCGTGATTCAGGTCAGCGATGGGCACAGACAGCTATTACTCAGCGGGGATCTTGAAGCGGCTAAGGAGTATGCTCTGATTACGCAAAATCGAGCGCAGCTTTCATCAACTGTGCTTCAGGTGGGGCATCATGGCAGCCGAACCTCATCTTCATTCCCCTAGTTACGGGCAGTTAATGGTCAGGTTGCCTTGGTTTCTGCTGCTCGCTATAACCCTTGGCGTCTGCCCGCTGATACGGTGAGAAAACGCTTTTACGAGGCAAATTATCAATGGCTGGAAACGGCCAGATCAGGGCAAATTAGTGTGCTGTTTTATCGAAAAAGTTGGGTGATTAAGGGATACAGAGAACAAATTCTGCCTCGCTGGTATAATCAGTGGTTTGGCGCTATGCGTGATTCCAGATAGAATACCTGGCTATTTCAATTATTACTGGTTAACTAATGCATCAGGATAAAGACTCCACTACCTGGCAAACCTTTCGTCGACTCTGGCCTGCAATCGAGCCTTATAAAAAGGGGCTCATCATCTCTGCTGTGGCATTGGTATTAAATGCCTCATCAGACACGCTGATGCTGTCACTACTCAAACCACTGCTTGATGATGGATTTGGCAAAGCAGATAAATCGGTGCTGGCCTGGATGCCACTGGCAGTAATTGGGCTGATGTCAATGCGCGGGATTTCCAGTTACATTTCCACCTATTGTCTTTCTTGGGTATCCGGAAATGTTGTAATGGAGATGCGTCGTCGCCTTTTCCACCATATGATGGGGATGCCGGTAGCTTTTTTTGATCAACAGTCTACGGGAACATTGTTGTCACGTATTACTTATGATTCGGAGCAGGTTGCCTCCTCTTCCTCTGGAACTTTGGTGACGGTCGTTCGCGAAGGGGCATCGATTATGGGATTGTTTATCCTGATGTTCTATTACAGCTGGCAGCTATCTTTAATTTTGCTACTACTGGCTCCTGTTGTTTCGCTGGTTATTCGTTTTGTATCCCGGCGCTTCCGTACTATCAGCAAGGGTATGCAAAATACAATGGGACAGATGACAACCAGTGCCGAACAGATGCTAAAAGGTCATAAAGAAGTGCTAATTTTCGGGGGGCAAGAGATAGAAAATCATCGTTTCGGAAAAGTCAGTAACCTTATGCGTCAGCAGGGAATGAAGCTGGTATCCGCTTCTTCGATATCCGATCCTGTCATTCAGTTAATTGCTTCTCTGGCTCTGGCTTTTATACTTTATGCAGCCAGTTTCCCTTCAGTCATGGATACACTGACAGCAGGAAGTATCACCGTCGTGTTTTCCTCAATGATCGCTCTGATGCGCCCCCTGAAATCTTTGACAAATGTCAATGCCCAGTTCCAGAGAGGAATGGCTGCCTGCCAGACATTGTTTTCTATTCTGGATAGTGAACAGGAAAAAGATGAGGGCACTTGGGTGGCTGAAAGGGTAGAAGGTGAAGTGGAATTGCGCAATGTCACTTTCTGCTATCCGGGGCGTGATGTTCCTGCACTAAGCAATATTAGTTTGACGATACCTACAGGAAAAACAGTTGCTCTGGTTGGCCGCTCAGGATCAGGTAAATCGACTATAGCGAGCTTACTGACACGTTTTTATGATATTAAGCAGGGTCAGATTTTGATAGATGGCCACGATTTGCGCGATTACACGCTGGCTTCGTTACGTAGTCAGGTTGCACTCGTCTCACAAAATGTACATTTATTCAACGATACCATTGCCAATAATATTGCCTATGCGCGCGCCAGCCAATATAGCCGGGCCCAGATAGAGCAGGCAGCACGCATGGCCCATGCAATGGACTTTATTGATACAATGGAAAATGGACTGGACACCATTATTGGTGAAAATGGAGTGCTGCTCTCTGGGGGGCAGCGTCAGCGTATTGCGATTGCCAGAGCACTGTTACGTGATTGCCCAATTCTGATACTGGATGAAGCCACTTCAGCACTTGATACAGAGTCAGAGCGGATAATCCAGGCGGCACTGGATGAATTGCAAAAAAATCGCACGTCACTAATCATCGCTCACCGTCTTTCCACCATTGAAAAAGCGGATGAAATTGTGGTAGTTGAAGATGGGTGTATCGTTGAACGTGGTACGCACAAAGCGCTGCTGGAAAAACGCGGGGCCTACGCGCAGTTACATGAAATGCAGTTTGGGCAATGATAGAGCGTATATGGAGCGGACGCTCCCGGCTCTATTTACTCTTGTTGCCAATAAGTCTGCTCTATGGCGCAGTTAGCTGGCTCATCCATTTCTGCTATCGACGGGGCTGGTTCAGAGTCTGGAGAGCGCCCGTGCCGGTGGTGGTGGTGGGTAATCTTACGGTTGGTGGTAACGGTAAAACGCCTTTGGTCATCTGGCTGGTTAATCAGCTCCAGCAGGCCGGATTAAATGTTGGCGTAGTTTCACGCGGCTATGGTGGTAAAGCAGAAAAATATCCCCTTATTCTGACTAACAATACTCCTCCAGGGGAAGCAGGTGATGAGCCTGTACTCATAAGAGAGCGCACAGGAGCAATGGTAGCCGTATCACCCAGACGCCGTGAAGCGGCAGAGGCGCTGATTCAGTGTGGCAGGATTGATATTATTGTTACTGATGATGGCTTGCAACATTATGCGCTGGCCCGTGATTTTGAAATTGTAGTGATTGATGGTGAACGGCGTTTTGGTAACGGCTGGTGGCTACCTGCCGGTCCAATGCGCGAACGTAAATCACGTCTGAATCATGTCAGTGCTATAGTGAACAACGGCGGTAAACCAGGAATGGGTGAAATAGCTATGGCACTAAAACCGGGACAGGCAATCAACATTATAACTGGCGCATGCAAACCTCCCTCTGAATTGACTAATGTAGTGGCCATAGCAGGTATTGGTTATCCAGCGCGCTTTTTTAATCTGCTAAATAAGCTTAATGTTTGTGTGTGTCGCGAAGTACCTTTTGCTGATCATTATGCGTATGATGCCACTACATTGCATTCACTTATCACAGCACAGGAAACGCTATTGATGACGGAAAAAGATGCGGTAAAAGTCCGGGATTACGCCACAGAGAACTGGTGGTATTTACCGGTAGAGGCAGAACTGACTGGAGGTGGTCATGAGCTGGTGGAGGCTGTTCTGGCGCTGCGGCGTTTACACTGATTGGATTTTCAACACATAAGGTTTTACGGGCGATTTTTATCGGTTTGTTGCTATTATTAACCCGACTGCGCTGTGATAAGCTTGGTATCAGTATCATTCTCGATGGGGGATTCATGGATCACCGTTTAATGCAAATTATCGCTTGTCCACTATGCAACGGTAAGCTTCATTTTAATAAAGGGCAACAGGAGCTGATTTGCAGATCTGATGGGCTGGCTTATCCGGTGCGTGATGGCATTCTGGTGTTGTTGGAAAACGAAGCACGAACACTCATGCCAGAAGAGAGTCCTTAATGCGTTTTACTGCCATTATTCCCGCACGTTTTGCCTCGACCCGGCTGCCGGGAAAACCACTGGTTGATATTGATGGCAAGCCGATGATTATCCATGTTATGACCAGAGCCCGTGAGTCAGGCGCGGCGCGGGTTATCGTCGCCACCGAGCATCCTGATGTTGCAAAGGTGGTGGAACAGGCAGGAGGGGAAGTTTGCATTACGCGTTCTGATCATCACTCTGGTACTGAACGCATTGCAGAAGTGATTGAGCGTTATCATTTTCCTGATGATGAAATTATCGTTAATATTCAAGGTGATGAGCCACTGATTCCGCCGGTTATTATTCAGCAGTTGGCAGAAAATATTAATGCTTGCTCGGTGGGTATGGCTACGCTTGCTGTGCCGCTGGATGAACCGGCTGACGCTTTTAATCCCAATGTCGTGAAGGTAGTACGTGATGCCCGGCACTTTGCACTTTATTTTTCACGGGCAACTATTCCCTGGGACAGGGAACGATTTTCAACGACTAAAGACATAACAGGTTATCCTTTTTTACGCCATATTGGTATTTATGCTTATCGTGCTGAGTTTATCCGCCGGTATGTTAGCTGGCCCGCGAGTCAGCTGGAACAGGTAGAATTGCTTGAACAGCTGAGGGTGTTATGGTACGGAGAGAAGATTCATGTTGATGTAGCTAAAGAAGCTCCTGTTGCTGGTGTCGATACTACGGAAGATCTTGTGCGCGTTCGTGCTCTGATTAGTAGCCAGCCTCGTTGAACTGGGAAGCCGAATTTGATTACAACTATCCTTTTCTGAGTTATAGCTGTGATGTTTACCGTTGCTAATGGCAGTAAGTTTTGTTGCAGGCAGGTTTGGACACACCTGTCTGCAAGGTATGCAATCCGGATATCAGGGTCGAAAAACTGTCAAAGGGAATTGATTAGTACATTAGGAAGCTTGAAAGATAAAAGTCATCTAGTATTAATAATATTTATGTTAATGACCTTATAAATTGACTATTTTTGTTAACCAGATATAACAAGTCAGAAAATTTAAATTAAAAATATTTACTATTTTCACTTAAAACAGATAAAATACAAAATACGTGGAATGACACATATGTACCATTTTGTTGTCTGTAATATTATTTTTGTCTGGTTAGCATATTCTCTTGTTTATGGCATGTCGTAATAAAACACTGGCCGCAGAATTTCAGATGATATCTGTTTCTCAGAAGATCTGACAAAACACGCATTTAAATATAAATTTTCTGAACTTAATAATTGAGTATTTTTTACTCTTATCAAGAGTATGCAGAATAATAAAATAGCGGGGAAAAGAAATATTATCTGTCTTATAAAGTAACAAATCTAAAAAATTATTAAAATTATCATAACAACTCTAAAATTATTTTAACGCTAGGGATTTATTTTTTACCAAAGTATATCTTGTAATCCGTTTTCTAAAATGAAGATGTGAGGTGTTTTTGGTAATGTTTATTTGTTGACGGTTAGGCTGATCTCAGTGGCTGCCGGTGAGTTATGAAAACCAACAATTTGTAGATATAGTGGCGCTGATATATCAGATTCTGATGGTTTATTAGTGCTCATTAAATCAACGAATTATATTTAATTTAAACCCACTTTTTCAGGTGGTTTTTTTTTGCCCTTTTTGATCAGGGATTAGAGCATAGATGTATTTACGCATTTTATAGTACACTTCTGCCATGCTTCCCGGAGGGCTTATTTTAATGTCTGGAATTACATGTTGTTATTTTATAGTCAGTGAGTATCTGAGCATTGTTACCGTCTGAGTGAAGTATCTTTCCTGCTGTTTCTGCAAAAGTACAGATAGTGTTGAATGACCCGGCAATTATTAGTTAGCGGGTTGTCAGCGCGGCTGCTGAATTCTATAGTCTTACTCTTTTTCTTGCGGCGAAATGTTTTTAACAACTGCTCTTTGGTTCAGGGCAGAGCACCAGATGTTTATAATGAGTGGATAAAAAGCACTCGTGTATAATTTCAGTTAATCATCTCTCTGACAGACTAATTTATTTTCTGATAGCAAGTATGACTAAGGTGGTCCGATCGCTGCCTGAGTATATATGTTTGTTGTTCAGGCCAGCTTCTTATTTTTGTGCTGGGGGTGTTGTGTTAGAATCTCTGATGATTATTTGTTGCCATAGCAGGCCTGCTATTTCATACCAGGCCTGTGTGCTATGAGTTAGCCAGGCTGATGATGGTATTAGTCGCTGCCAGGGATGAAGCGGGGTGCTCATTGCCAACTGATTGGCAGGGGCAGGGATTGGAGTGAGTCCCTTTTTTTTAAAGAAAATCATCGCCCGTGGTAAGTGGCTGGCGGAAGTGACAAGCAGGAAGGGTGCCCGGCCAATATGCTCTGCAACGGCGGTTGCTTCTTCATTGGTATCCCGTGGGGTATCGAGGGTGATGATATCGCTGGCAGGTACGCCTAGTGATTCCGCAACTACGGCGGCCACTGCGGCAGAACTTTTGGAATTGTTCTTGAATGCAGCTCCTGTAAAAATTAGTTTCGTTCCGTTATTATTACGCCATAAACGTATCCCTTCTATCACTCTGGCCAGGCTATTATTGTAAAGGTTAGAGCCTGGTGCCCATGCTGGATTCCAGGTGTAGCTGCCACCAAGTACGACCACATAGCGAACTGGTCTGCTCTGGTGCCAGGTGGGGTAGCGCTGCTCAAGTGGTGCTAAGAGCGAGTCGGCAACGGGCTGTAGGCTGAGCAGTAATAGTATCAGCCAGCTTAGTGAAATGATTATTTTTCCGCTTTTTTGCCAGCGGCCGGACCACAGCAAAAGAAGTCCTGTTGCCATCAGTAACAGAAGTAGTGGCAACGGAAGCAGAAGACATCCCGCTATTTTTTTCAGGGTAAACATCATGGTAACTCACTATTTTATTGAAAAATATCATCTAAAAAGTGCAGCTGACGATGTAAAGCTCCACTAATCTCCAGTGTATGCCAAAATAGTGCGTTAAAACATGTCAGGAGCACAGGATCGCAATTTTGATGATATTGCAGAAAAACTCTCCCAAAATATCTATGGCACAACCAAAGGACGCTTGCGGAAGGCCATATTATGGCAGGCGCTAGAACGTCTGCTCCTAAATTTGCCAGAAGTACCATTGCGTGTGCTGGATGCAGGGGGTGGAGAAGGTCAGATCAGCTGTGATATGGCGGCCCGTGGCCATAAGGTTTTGTTATGTGACCTTTCCGCAGAGATGATCTCTCGTGCCAGGCATCGTGCAGAAAAGCTCGGAGTGAGTGATAATATGCAGTTCGAGCAGGTTCCGATACAAAGTATCACGAGGCATTTGGATAAACCCGTTGATTTGGTATTGTTTCACGCAGTGCTTGAATGGGTAGCGGAACCGGAAACGATATTATGCACACTATTATAACGTGTTGAAGCCGGGAGGGGCCATGTCGCTGATGTTTTATAACATTAATGGATTACGCATGGGCAACCTGATCTCGGGCAATTTTGACTGGTTGCAGGCTGATATGATTAAGCGAAAACAGCGAAGCCTGCTACCTGACTATCCCCGCGATCCTGAAGAGGTGTATCGCTGGCTGGCTGCCTGTGGCTTTGAGGCAGGTGAAAAGACAGGTATTCGGGTATTTCATGACTATCTGCGCGATAAGAATCTACAAACTGAACAATTCGACCAGCTACTTGCGCTGGAAACCCAGTATAGTTGCCAGAGACCGTTTTTAGATCTTGGGCGCTATATCCGTGTTGCTGTGTATAAGCCTGTGCGAGAAGACGAACGATGAGTAACTTTCCGCAGTCAGTGCCAGAACTGGTTGCCTGGGCACGAAAGAGTGAATTTTCCGTTTCTTTGCCCAGTGAACGCCTGACCTTTTTGCTGGTTATTGCTACCCTCAATGGCGAGCAACTGGATTGTGAAATGCGTGAAGGCGACCTCGTCGATATTTTCCGTATTGTTGCCGAAGGATTCGGGCAGACTGGTGAAAGCGTGCAAATTCGTGCTAACAACGCAATCAATGATATGGTGCGCCAGCGCCTGCTCCACCGCTTTATTAGCGAGCTCCATGAAGGCCATGCTATCTATCGCCTGACGCCCCTGGCGATGGGCATCACTGACTATTATATCCGTCAGCGCGAATTTTCCACTCTGCGCCTTTCAACTCAACTGTCGATTGTTGCAGGGGAGCTTGAACGGGCAGCCAATGCAGCTGAAGAACGGGGTGACCGGTTTCACTGGCACAGGCATGTGTTTGCACCGCTAAAATACTCAGTTGCTGAGATTTTCGACAGCATCGACCACTCTCAGCGGCTTATGGATGAACAACAACAACAGGTAAAGGAGAACATCGCTCAGTTGTTAAACCACGAGTGGCAGGCGGCCATTTCCAGTTGTGAAAAGTTGCTCTGTGAAACTTCAGCTACACTACGGGAACTACAGGATACGCTCGAAGCAGCAGGTGATAAGCTCCAGGCTACGCTACTGCGTATTCAGGATGCCATTGCTCATGCCCCTGATCTGGCGCTAATAGACAAATTAGTGTTTGACCTGCAAAACAAACTGGACCGTATTATCAGCTGGGGGCAACAGGCGATTGATCTGTGGATAGGTTATGATCGCCATGTCCATAAATTCATTCGTACGGCAATTGATATGGATAAAAATCGGGTGTTTGCCCGGCGGTTACGTCAGTCAATACAAACCTGGGCTGATGCCCCATGGGGTCTGACCTGTGCCAGTGGTGAACGTCTGATGGATCTGCGCGATGAAGCATTAATGCTGCGTAACGAAGAGGTCACAGGAGAGCTGCCCAGTGAACTGGAATATGAAGAGTTCAGCGAAATTCGTCAGCAGCTCATCATTATGATAGAAAGTGCACTAAACATTTATAAAGAGCAGCAAAAGCCGCTGAATCTTGGCGTAGTGATGCGTGATTATCTGGCGCGCTATCCTCGTGCACGCCATTTTGACCTGGCTCGCATTGTGGTAGATCAGGCAGTGCGTTTAGGTATAGCAGAAGCTGATTTTTCCGGGTTGCCCGCAGAGTGGCAACATATCAATGATTACGGAGCCAAGGTTCAGGCACATGTCATCGACAAATATTGAACAAGTGATACCGGTTAAACTGGCTCAGGCACTGGCAAACTCTCTTTTCCCGGCGCTGGACAGTAGCCTGCGTGCGGGCAGGCATATTGGGATTGAAGAGTTAGATAATCATGCATTTCTGATGGATTATCAGGAGCATCTGGAAGCTTTTTACCTGCGTTATAACGTGGAATTAGTGCGTGCTCCGGAGGGATTTTTTTATCTGCGCCCCCGTTCAACCACACTGATCCCCCGTTCGGTTCTCTCTGAGCTTGATATGATGGTGGGTAAGGTTCTCTGTTATCTCTGGCTCAGCCCTGAGAGGCTGGTGAATGAAGGCGTTTTTACCCAACAGGAGCTCTACGAAGAGTTGTTAAGTCTGGTGGATGAAAGCAGGTTGCTAAAACTGATCAATCAGCGTGCAACCGGTTCTGATTTGGACCGTCAGAAACTTCAGGAGAAGATCCGCGCGTCAGTTTACCGCCTGCGCCGTCTCGGTATGGTTTGGTTTGAGGGTAATGACAGCAGTAAATTTCGCATTACTGAGTCGGTTTTTCGTTTTGGCGCTGATGCGCGGGCTGGCGATTGTTTGCGTGAGACTCAGTTGCGAATGATCCGTGATGGTGAGGCAGTATTGCTGGAAGGTTACGAAGTTCCCCGTGATGACAGCGATGACAATGACAATTTGTCAGCGGCAGAACAGGAAAACAGAGAGGACACACTATCATGACTGGACGTGGTAAATTTTGCTCTCTGACGTTGATTAACTGGAACGGCTTTTTTGCCAGAACATTTGATCTGGATCAGTTGGTGACAACGCTTTCCGGGGGCAACGGTGCCGGAAAATCTACGACGATGGCTGCATTTATCACCGCGCTGATCCCAGATTTAACACTGTTACACTTTCGCAATACCACAGAGGCGGGCGCCACCAGTGGATCACGTGATAAAGGATTATATGGAAAATTGCGTCCGGGTGTCTGCTATGCAGTACTGGATGTTGAGAACTCTCTGGGGCAGCGGGTGCTTGCAGGGGTACGTTTGCAACAGGTGGCAGGGCGTAACCGTAAAGTGGACATCAAACCATTTAGTATTCAGGATCTGCCAGCCAGTATTCACCCGGCCGAACTGCTGACCGAAACGGTCGATGGACGTCAGGCACGTGTGCTGCCGCTAACAGAGCTGAAGGACAAGTTTGAAGACAGTCAGTGTGTTCAGTTTCGGCAGTACAACGCTATCACCGACTACCATGCGCTGATGTTTGATCTGGGTATGGTGGCCCGCCGCATGAAGACAAGCGCGGATCGCAGTAAATATTACCGTCTGATGGAAGCATCGCTTTATGGCGGTATCTCCAGCGCTATCACCCGCTCGCTACGCGATTATCTGCTGCCGGAAAACAGTGGAGTACGTAAAGCTTTTCAGGATATGGAAGCAGCGCTACGTGAAAACCGTATGACGCTGGAGGCCATTCGTGTCACGCAGTCTGATCGTGAGATGTTCAAACATCTGATTTCTGAGGCAACCAGCTATGTTGCAGCAGATTATATGCGCCATGCTAATGAGCGGCGTCAGCATCTTGATGGTGCTCTGCAGTTGCGTCAGGAGTTAGCTCTGACACAAAAACAGCAGGCAGCAGAACAGGAACGCCATGTTGAAATGGCCAGTGAACTGGCCAAACATACAGCAGATGAGGCTGTCCTGGAAAGTGAATATCAGCGTGCCAGTGATCACCTCAATCTGGTGCAGACGGCGGTACGCCAGCAGGAAAAAATCACCCGTTATGAAGCTGATCTGGATGAGCTGCGCGAACGGCTGGAGGTACAGAGTGAGATAGCAGAAGAAGCACGTGAAACCGAGTTCGAAAACGCTGCACGCAGTGAAGCCGCTGAACTCGAAGTGGACGAACTCAAAAACCAGCTTGCAGATTATCAGCAGGCACTTGATGTGCAGCAGACGCGTGCTATTCAATATCAGCAGGCACAACATGCGCTGGAGCGGGCCCGCGATATTTGTCAGTTGCCTGATCTCAATATTGAAAATGCAATGGAGTGGCAAAATGCGTTTCATCAGCGGGAACGTGAAGCTACAGATACCCTGCTGGGGCTTGAACAGAAGCTGAGTATGGCTGAGGCTGCGCACAGCCAGTTTGAGCAGGCGTTTGCCCTCGTGTGCAAAATTGGCGGTCCGGTTAGTCGCAGCGATGCCTGGCAAATAGGCCGGGATCTACTGCGCGATGCTATCAATCAGCGCCATCGGCGTGAGCAGCTGACCAGTCTGCGGGCACGTCTTGCTGAACTTGAACAGCGTCTGCTGGAGCAGCAGGAAGCAAAGCATTTGCTGAATCAATTCTGCACCCGTCAGGGGAGAGAATATGATGTGCAGGAGCTTCCTGACGTAGCGCATCAGCTCGACGAACTAACTGAACAGCTCAGCGAGAGAGTTTCAAAGGCAACTGAACGTCAACTGGCGATGGGTCAGCAGCGGGAACAGCTCTCATCACAGCTGACACTATTGACCACCCGTGCACCACAATGGCTGATGGCTCAGGAGTTGTTGTTGCAGTTGCGTGAGCAGAGCGGTATGGCTCTGGCTGACAGCCAGCAGATGACGGAATATTTGCAGCATTTGCTGGAGCAGGAGCGAGGGCTCATTGTAGAGCGTGACAACATTGCTGTACAAAAACGAGAAGCTGAGCGGCAGATAGAGCGCCTGAGCCAGCCCGGAGGTGCCGAAGATAGCCGCCTTAATCAATTAGCAGATCGCTTTGGCGGTGTACTGCTCAGTGAAATCTATGATGATGTCACGCTTGATGATGCGCCCTGGTTTTCGGCCCTGTACGGGCCTGCACGTCATGCCATTGTGGTTCCCGACCTGTCATTAATCCGCGATCAGCTTAATGAGTTACAGGATTGTCCCGAAGATCTCTATCTGATTGAGGGCGATCCTCAGGCTTTCGATGAGAGTGTCTTCAATGCAGAAGAGCTGGAAGGTGCCGTGGTGGTTAAAGTGGCTGAGCGCCAGTGGCGCTACTCGCGTTTTCCAAAAGTCCCCTTATTTGGGCGTGCGGCACGGGAAAATCAACTGGAACGGCTGCGTGCTGAACGTAGCATGCTGAATGAGCGTTTTGCGACGTTCTCTTTTGATGTACAAAAAACACAACGCCTTCATCAATCCGTTAGTCGTTTTATCGGCAGCCATATTACCGTTGCCTTTGACCCAGACCCGGAAGCACAAATCCGGCAGCTCAACAGCCAACGTAGCGAGCTGGAAAGGGCATTAAGTCAGCATGAAAGTGAAAATCAACGAGAGCGCCAGCAATATGATCAGGTAAAAGAGAGTACTGGCTGGCTGAATCAGCTGCTGCCGCGTAGCAGTTTGCTAGGCGATGACACGCTGCAAGATCGCTATGACGAAATAGTTGCCTGTCTCGAAGAAGCTCAGGAAGCGGCGCACTATCTTCAGCAGCATGATGCGCAGCTGGTGGCACTGGAATCTGTTATTTCTGTGCTGCAAAATGATCCCAAACAGCATGATCAGCTGAAGCGTGATTATCAGCTTGCACTTGAAATACAGCGAAAAACCCGTGAGCAGGCATTTGCTTTGGCCGAGGTAGTACAGCGCCGGGCACACCTGAGTTATCAGGATGCGGCGGCGATGTTGGATAATACCGGCTCTCTTAATGAGCAACTCCGCCGTCGTCTTGAACAGGCAGAGGGTCAACGCCGCCATGCCCGTGAGCAGTTACGCCAGCATCAGCAAAATCTGGCACAACAGAATCAGACGCTGGCTTCACTGAAGAGTGCTTACGATGCCAAAGAGGATATGTATAAAGAGTTGTTGCAGGAGATGCACGATATCGGTGTGAAAGCAGATGCCAGTGCCGAAGCGCGTGCCCGGCAGCAGCGGGATGAAATTTATAGCGGACTCAGCCACAACCGGGCACGTCGTAATCAACTGGAAAAGCAGCTCACACTCTGTGAAGCGGAGATAGATGGATTACAGAAAAAACTCAAACGGGTTAACCGTGATTATCTGGTGATGCGTGAGCAGGTCGTCACTGCGAAAGCGGGCTGGTGCGCTGTAATGTGTCTGGTGAAAGAGCATGGCATGGAGCGGCGCCTGCATAAGCGTGAGCTTGCCTATCTTGGCAGTGATGAATTGCGCTCAATGTCTGATAAAGCGTTAGGTGCGTTGCGACTTGCTGTTGCGGATAACGAACATTTGCGCGATCTATTACGCGGCTCTGAAGATGCTAAACGTCCGGAACGCAAGATTCAGTTTTTTATTGCAGTATATCAGCACCTGCGTGAACGTATTCGTCAGGATATCATCGCCACAGATGATCCGGTTGATGCGATTGAGCAGATGGAGATAGAGCTAAGCCGCCTCACTGAAGAGCTGACCGCACGCGAACAGACCCTGGCAATAAGTTCGCACAGTGTAGCTAATATCATCCGTAAAACCATCCAGCGCGAACAGCTACGTATCCGCCAGCTCAATCAGGGGCTGCGAAGCGTCAGTTTTGGTCAGGTAAATAGTGTACGACTTAATGTTAATGTGCGTGAAAGTCACAGTTTACTGCTTGATGTTCTCTCACAACAGCATGAACAGCATCAGGACCTCTTTACCAGTAATCGACTGACTTTTTCAGAAGCACTTGCAAGGCTCTATCAGCGGCTGAATCCGCAGATTGACATGGGGCAACGCACCCCACAAACTATTGGTGAAGCGTTACTGGACTACCGCAACTATCTGGAGATGGAGGTTGAGGTTAATCGTGGCTCAGATGGCTGGCTTCGTGCGGAAAGTGGAGCGCTGTCAACTGGTGAAGCGATAGGAACCGGAATGTCGATTCTGGTTATGGTCGTGCAAAGCTGGGAAGAGGAGTCACGCCGGCTGCGTGGAAAAGACATTTCTCCCTGTCGTCTGCTGTTCCTGGATGAAGCTGCCCGGCTGGATGCCCGGTCTATAAACACGCTCTTTGAGTTGTGCGAACGTTTGGAGATGCAGCTAATCATTGCCGCGCCTGAAAACATTAGTCCGGAAAAGGGAACGACTTACAAGCTGGTACGTAAAGTTATCAATAATAGCGAGCATGTACATGTGGTAGGACTCCGGGGATTTTCTTCAGAGCCTGACGATGCAGCTAACACAGACCCTCTGGGGCAGCTCCAGTTTGAAAGTCGGTAAAATAGTCTTTTCACAACGTAATTCACTACTATTGACTTATAAAACGGTATTTGCTGATGCGGCAAAGGCCGTTTTCTCTTCGTATAATTACTATAGTGAATAACGGTCCTGAGTAGCCATCATACATCAGGTGAATTGGTCTAAAACAGGGGCAAAGGATGATGCTTACCCGAAGGTTGTTAAAAAAAACGACAGCGGCAGGATGTGTTATCATCGGTTTGCTGGCAATCTTGCCTGCCCGTGCCACAGAAGATATGTTGCAGACAGACATATCTGCTTCTGCTGCCACATCTATTATGGCCCGGCTTCAGTCTGAATTGCCTGCCGGGATCAAACCCCATTTTATTACTGAGCTGGCTTCACTCTACCACAATAATAATATGCAACCAATGTGGCAGAATAAGCAGGCAAGCCAGCAGTTTCAGCAACAGCTGGCGGAAGTAGCTATTTCCGGTGTTCAGCCGCAATTTGCGCAGTGGGCAGAGTGGATAACTGATCCTAAAATGACCAGTATGGCGCGGGATATTGTACTGTCAGATGCGATGCGGGGTTATTTGCAGTTCACATCGGAAGTTCCGGCCCATGGTGAACAGTGGTTGTATGGGGCACGGCCTTACAAGCTGGCTTTGCCCTCGATTTCAGTCATTAACCAGTGGCAACGGGCTATTGCTGAGGGTAAACCTGATAATTTTATAGCAGGTCTGGCACCCCGGCATCCATGCTATCAGTCAATGCATAACGCTCTGAAAAGACTTCTGGCCCATGAGCCTCTCTGGCCACAACTCAAAGATACAACTACGCTGCGCCCAGGAAAAATGAGTCAGGATGTTCCGGCTTTACGGGAAATCTTACAGCGCATCAATGTACTAATTGATACTCCCGCTTTTCATAGCACTTCTCAGAATACTGTGGTGAAGGCACAGAGAGTAACTGATGGCCCTATGGCGCATGCTGTCTCTTCTTCCTCACCGGCAAAGCAAAGTGCTCCGGCAGATGGTTCGCTGGTTACAAAACCTTATGCTACAGACACGCCAGTGGCAGAGAATATCTACACTAGCGAACTGGCAGATGCAGTTAAACGGTTCCAGCGCTGGCAGGGACTTCAGAGTGATGGCTTGATTGGACCGCTCACTCGCCAGTGGCTTAATGCATCACCCCATATGCGGGTCGCGCTATTGGCTCTCAACATTCAGCGGTTGCGTTTATTGCCGAATGATATGCGTAATGGGATTATGGTCAATATTCCCAACTACTCATTAGTGTATTATGACAATGGTAACCCAATCCTGGCATCACGCGTCATTGTCGGACGTGTTGACCGTAAAACCCCTCTGATGCATAGCGCGTTAGATAATGTAGTACTAAATCCCCCGTGGAACGTACCTGTCACACTGGTACATCAGGATATTCTTCCCAAAGTTAAGAATGATCCTGCTTATCTTTCAAGACATAATTACCAGTTGCTATCAAGCTGGGGCCCTGATGCACAGCTTGTTGACCCTGCAATGATTGACTGGAGTTTGGTCTCGGCAGCAAACTTCCCCTACCGTATCCGCCAGATACCGGGGTCGACCAATTCTCTCGGAAATTATAAATTCAATATGCCCAATTCAGACGCGATTTATTTACATGACACGCCCAATCACCGTTTGTTTCTGAGAGACAGTCGTGCACTAAGCTCTGGTTGTGTTCGGGTCAATAAAGCCCCCCAACTGGCTAACCTGTTATTGCAGCGTGCTGGATGGAATGCGTCCCGTATCGCAACTGCCCTTAAGGCGGGTGATACCCGCTATGTTGCTGTGCGCCAGCTTGTTCCCGTTAGTCTCTATTATTTAACAGCCTGGGTTAATGCGGATGGCAAATTACAGTTTCGCACAGACATCTATAATTACGATTCATCCGTACGGGTGGGTATGCGGGCGATTTATTCAGCAGGGAAATTATTAATGTAATCGCGCTCATCACGCTATAAGCTATGCTCCGTCTGCGATAAAATAGTGCCAGGCTGCCAGCGGGCTATGATACCCTGACAGCTCACTACGGTTGCCGCTTGCTGTACTGGCAGCCCCGTCAGGATGAGTTTGTTATGGGGTGTTATGAATTATCAGATAATCACGGTCACTACTTTTCAGCAAAACTGTTCGCTGATATGGTGCCCTGTCACCCGAGAAGCCGCTATTGTCGATCCTGGTGGAGATGCAGCCTGCATCCAGTCGGCTGTCGATTCGCAGGCAGTGACAGTTAAACAGATTTTGCTGACGCATGGGCATGTTGATCATGTGGGGGCTGCCTCCCCTCTTGCCAGGTTTTACCGGGTGCCGGTGGTGGGGCCTCATCAGGCTGACGACTTCTGGTTACAGGCATTACCGACCCAGAGCCAAATGTTTGGCCTGCAACACTGCGCTGCTTTCACGCCAGACCGCTGGCTTAGCGATGGCGACAGAATTGAGTTAGGAAAATTGCAGCTTGAAGTGCTGCATTGCCCCGGTCACACACCTGGTCACGTTGTCTTCTTTGAGCGGTCAATACGTCTGCTCATTTCCGGCGATGTAATATTTAATGGGGGGGTTGGCAGAACAGATTTCCCCAAGAGCAGCCATCAGGACTTAATAGCGGCTATTAAAACCCGGCTGCTCCCGTTGGGTGATGATGTTTCTTTTCTGCCGGGGCACGGGCCCATGTCTACGCTTGGTCAGGAGCGCATTAATAACCCTTTTTTAAGCTGACACGCTTTCAAGAATCACGTCTGAGGTGATTCTTGAGAGATGGTGATATTCAGAGCACGGCAGTGATGGCTTCGCAGAGGGATGACATGTTGTCGGGCGTCATTCCTGCAATATTAATGCGTCCGGAGTTCACCGCATAAACAGCAAAATCTTCCCGCAGACAGGTAACCTGCTCCTTTGTAAGACCGCTAAATGAGAACATACCGTTCTGACGGGTAATGAAAGTAAAATCACGGCTTGCTTTTTTCTCTGCGAGTGTATTAACAAAAAACTGACGCATCCGCTGAATACGCTGGCGCATATCTGTAAGCTCTCGAATCCATAGTGCATACAGCGCTTCATTGCCAAGAATAGTGGCAACTGTGGTTGCACCGTGTGCAGGGGGATTAGACCAGGTGATACGAATAGTTTGTTTTATCTGGCTGAAGGCAGTGTCTGCAATTTTAGCATCAGGGGCAATGAGAGTCAGCGAACCAACCCGCTCATTATACAGACCAAAGTTTTTCGAAAAAGAGCTCGCAATCAGCATTTCATCGTGATTGCTGCTGAAAATGCGTAATCCTTCTGCGTCTTCTTCTAATCCACGGGCAAAACCCTGATAGGCGAAGTCAAATAATGGTATCAGGCCTCGTGATTGCGATAGTTCAGCCAGCTGACGCCACTGCTCCTTATCCGGGTCAGTCCCGGTAGGGTTGTGACAGCAGCCGTGAAATAATACGATGTCCCCCGATTGTGCCTGCCGTAAACTGTTAAGCATCCCATCAAAATCGAGTGTATGCGTAGCAGCATCGTAATAGGTATATTGACATACATCGTGGCCTGCCGACTCGAAAATGTTTTTATGGTTGGGCCAGCTGGGATCGCTTATCCAGATACGTTTACTGCCGAACTGGCTGGCGAGGAAGTCGGCAGCAACGCGCAATGCGCCAGTGCCTCCAGTGGTTTGTGCTGTGCGGGCGCGTTTACTCGTGATAATCTCGCTCTCGATTCCGAACAGCAGCGTCTGAGTGTGTCTGGCAAAATCAGCCAGGCCTTCTATGCTGAGGTAATTTTTGCTGGCCTCATTTTCCAGGAGGTAGTGTTCTGCCTTTTTTACACAGGCGAGAACGGGCGTCTGCCCGGTTTCATCTGTATAGACGCCAATGCCCAGATTAATTTTCTCTGGGCGTTGATCCATAATAAACAGGTCGGTAAGGCCAAGAATAGGGTCTGGTGATGCAGCGGTAATATTTTCAAACATTAGGAGATCATCCGTAGCAAAGTTTTATTCCAGAAAGGGCGTTCAGGTTACCGCCAGCGCTGGAAAATGCCAACTGTACGGGGAAAAAAAAGTACAAATTACCATTAGGAAACGCTGACACCGTCTACAATAAGCAAACAATTAACAGCCTGAATACTCATCGATGCTCTGGATATCTGGCAAACAGTGGGTGTTTGTGGTGAATAGTTATGCTATGGCGGTACTCGGCACTTTTGGTTTTCTGACGGGTGAGGTGGATATTGGAAAGTTATTCCATGATTAAAACAGACAATCCGTAATCCCAGGCAGGATTACAGATTGTGGTTATAAATAGGGCTGTCACTGACGCCAGTCAGCGTGACACCCAATGTGGCAGGCTGTGATCTAACTCCAGTTAAAACTGATAAAAGATACCAACTGCTACTCTGTCATCAACAGGGACGAGCTGCTCATTATTCTTGTGCACCATATTAATAGCGTAATCAATATAAGCTGCCATGTTCTTATTGAAGTAGTAAGTCGTTCCTATATCAACATATTTGACAGTATTGAAATAGCTGCTGTTATCCCCTCTCTGGGCTTTAGTCTCAATATAAGCTAGCGATGGGCGCAGGCCAGAGTCGAACTGATACTGAGCAACCAGCTCCATTGTTCTGGAGTTTTTATCAAACCCTGTGAGTTTCTTGCCATCTTTTATCTCATACTTTGCTGAAGTGAAGCGACCTTCACTATATATTGCTGCCAGGTAGAGATTATCAGCATCATATTTCACACCAGTTGCCCAGCGTTCAGCACGATGACCAAAAATACCTGATGTTTTATCGGGATCGTTTTGCAGAAGGGTGCGGTTGTTAGTGGTATAGGCGCCAACTATAGCAAGACCGATCGGGGAAGTGTAGCTGGCAGATGCACCCCATCCTTCACCATTAGTAGAGTCTACTCTGGGCCGCTCATTTCTACCCTCGTATTGCAGAGCAAAGCGCCAGCCCTCTGCCAGACCGAAAAAGTCATTGTTGCGGTAAGTTATAACACCGGTAGTACGACCACCCATGATGCCTCTGTCGGCATTAGCAGTGGGTCCACTAAACTCTGGCAGCATATCAGTCCAGCCGAGTGCGTCGTACATCACACTGTAATTGCGACCAAAGTCGATGGAGCCATATTGATTAAACTTAAGCCCTGCAAAACCAAGGCGGATCATGGAGCCGAACGGAGAGTTGTCATTTTCAGATTTGTTAAATGCAAATTGTTGTTCCCACTGACCATAACCTGTTACTAGCTCGTTAATTTGCGTCTGGCCTTTTAAACCCATACGACCATAACTTTTGTCGCCGTCAGCGTATTTATTTGCCGAGAAGTAGTGTAGTCCAAGAACTTTTCCATAAAGGTCAATTTTATTACTGTCTTTATTGTAAATCTCGGCTGCACTGGTGGTTCCGGTTGTTAGCAGAACAGAGATAATAAAACTAAAAGTATTGCGATTTATCATTAACCTATTACCTTTTTTAGAATATTAAGGGCAAAGGAGACCTTGCCCTGCCATGCTTTCAGGGTGATAAAAATTCATAAATAAAATATGAGCTTCTCCCCCGGTCAGAGGCATCTTTCCATCCAGAGGAGTCTTGTTCTAGTAAATAAATGTTACAAATATATCATCAATGATTCTAAATTTAATAAATTGTTATTAAATGTAAATACCAGGGAACTTTCTTATGACAATGTGACACAAGGTCGTAGGGTACGACCTTGTATAATGGCAGGTGTTTTCGAGAATGAGGCAGTTATCAGAAACTAGCATTGCGGGGAGTACGTGGAAAAGGGATAACATCTCTTACATTTTGTAACCCAGTCACATATACAATTAATCGCTCAAAACCTAATCCAAATCCAGAATGGGGCACCGTGCCGTACCGTCGTAAATCGCGATACCACCAGTAATCTTCTTTATTAAGTCCCATTTCTTCAATACGCCTGTCAAGCATGTCCAGGCGTTCTTCGCGCTGAGAGCCCCCGATAATTTCACCGATACCCGGTGCCAGTACGTCCATGGCGGCGACGGTTTTACCATCATCATTGAGACGCATATAGAATGCTTTAATATCTTTAGGATAATTTTTTACTACTACCGGTGCTTTAAAATGTTTTTCAGCCAGATAACGTTCATGCTCAGTAGCCAGATCTACTCCCCAAAATACCGGGTTTTCAAAGGTTTCTTTGCAGCTGAGTAAGATATCGATGGCATCAGTATAGTTGAGCTGAATAAAAGGCGTATCAATAAGATGTTCCAGCCGTTTGATGGCTCCTTTATCAATATGTTCAGCAAAAAGAGCCATGTCATCAGCACGTTCGTTCAGAACCGCTTTGAAAACATATTTCAGCATCGCTTCAGCCAGTGCAGCGGCATCGTTAAGATCGGCAAAGGCAATCTCGGGCTCAAGCATCCAAAATTCAGCCAGATGGCGGCTGGTGTTTGAATTTTCCGCACGAAAGGTAGGACCAAAAGTATAAATTTTACTGATTGCACAGGCGTAGGCCTCGCCGTTAAGTTGACCAGACACGGTCAGAAAAGACTCTCTGCCAAAAAAGTCCTGATTATAGTCTACGTTACCTTGCGGAGTGCGTGGCAGGTTTTCCAGATCCAGTGTAGAAACACGAAACATTTCACCCGCGCCTTCTGTATCTGAGGCGGTGATCAGAGGGGTGGGAACCCAGAAATAACCCTGCTGATCGAAAAATCGGTGCAGGGACTGGATGAGGGTATGACGTACCCTGGAAACTGCCCCCATCAGGTTAGTGCGCGGGCGCAGATGCGCAAACTCGCGCAGATATTCTACAGTATGACGTTTTGCAGCCATAGGGTAGGTCTCGGGATCTTCAACCCATCCAATTACCTCGATAGCCGTCGTTTGCAACTCATACGATTGCCCCTGACCCGGAGATTTTACTACTTTACCACTGACAGAAACTGAGCATCCTGTAGTCAGATGCAGTACGTCATTCTGATAATTGCTGAGCGTATTATTAACAACCGCCTGGACGGGATCTAAGCAGGAGCCGTCATAGACAGCGATGAAAGAGATACCCGCTTTGGAATCTCTTCTGGTACGTACCCAGCCGCGCACGGTAATTTCCATGTCCACCGCAACACGACCCTGTAGTACGTCCCTGACAGGTACTACGTTCATAAATTTACTCACTTTTTAATCAGCTGAATCGAAATAAATCTCATATTTGAGAGTATTATTATGGTACCCGACCAGCCACGGCATACAAGCAGATTTGGTATTCAAAAAAGAATTGTGCTGGTGTTATCCGTGCCTAATCAGGGTTGTTATCAGTACACGGCTACCTTTATTGTTTATCCCACAAAGACAGAGTGGCAGGTAGTCGCACATGGACTGGGTGACACTGCTGAATCATCTGTGTTCAGCAGATTGATTAGCAATGCGGGATGATGTGGCAGCGCTGTTGGTTATTTTTATCAGCGGTAGTTTGAAAGCCATTTGCAGAGCCAGTACAAAGTCTTCGTCATGACAAGTGATTTTACCTGGGCTGTCGGAGATTTTTGCGACGGGTTTACCATTACATTCGGTAAGCTTTATCACTATGTTTAGTGGATTCACCTGAGGAATATCACAGGTCAGGCGGGTGCCAATACCGAATACTACATTAATTCGCGTACTAAAATAGCGATAAAGTGCAAGTGCTTTGTCCAGATCGAGGTTGTCGGAAAATACTAATGTTTTATTGCGAGGATCAATACCTAGTCTGCGATAGTGGGCAATCGCTTTTTCACCCCATTGCACTGGATCACCTGAATCATGGCGCAGCCCCTGATAAGCAGTAGCTAACGTCTCATCAAAATCGCGAAGGAAAGCATCCATCGCGATACAATCGGTCAGGGCGATACCCAGTTGTTCAGGGTACACATCCAGCCAGGCACTAAGAGCAGCGCGCTGACTGTTTGCCAAAACGGGGCTTATTTGCTGATGTGCCTGAAACCATTCGTGGGCTTGGGTCCCTACCGGAGAGAGGTGGAGTCTGCGAGCGATATCACAATTGCTGGTACCGGCCAGCCAGGGAAAATCTTGTTTCAGAGTACTGACAATGGCGAACTGCATTTCGCGCGCGAAACGGCGGCGTGTACCAAAATCAACGAGTTTAAAACCGCTCATATCCTCGCCATTCGTCTGCTTTTTGAAAGCGTATATTTTCTCCTGCACCCTCTCAACGGCCTGGATAGTAGTGATATCTGGCGAGCGATAGCGATGAACCAGTTCACTGATGAGCGCTAGCAGAGGTACCTCCCAGAGGATGACTTCCAACCAGGGGCCACTGATACGGATAAGTAATTCTCCGAGGTGATTGCGCACGTTTACCTGATGAGGGTTATAGCGGAAATTACGTAGCCAGTGAAGATAATCTGACTGGAAAAATGGGAGTGAGGCCAGATATTCATACTCTTCATCGCTCAGGGTCAGATACTGCATGGCAGAGACAGCATCAGTTATCTCATCAGCATATGAACCCAGCAATTCATTACTACGGCAGCGAAATTCAGCCGTTACCGTTACTTGAGAGTAGTGACGAAATACCGCCTGCTGCATAAAGAATTTATAAGCATCGGTATCTAACAGTGAAGAACATGCCAAGTGAGCGTATCTTATCATAATGCGTGTTAAGCTATCTTTCTATGAAAGGCGTAGTCCTGAGTTGATATAAAAATGTTGAAGTGTGAACCGATGCTTCAAAAAACACACTCAATACAGCAAAATCTGTAATTCAGGTCGAGAACATTCTGTGCCTTTGGAAAGTTTATCAGTTAATCGCGCATTATGACATGAATATTGACTTTGTCGTGGCAACTTTTTAGCAACCAAAATAGACTAATTAAAAGAAAATAATTAACACACGAGATGGAATTATGACGCAACTGCCCGATGTAAAGCATCGTCATGCTTATCGCGCACCCGATTATACTATAACTGACATTGAGCTCACCTTTGATTTGGCCCCTCAAATGACGCAGGTTACAGCAATCAGCAAGGTCAAACGCCTGAATGCTGACAGCACGGCGTTATGGCTCGATGGTGAAGCTTTAACGTTGTTGTCACTGCACATTAATGGGAAGCTATGGCAGGATTATCAATTGAAGGATGGTGGAATGCTGGTGCACGGGGTACCGGAAAACTTCACGTTAAAAATTGTCAACACTATGCATCCTGACCAGAACAGTGCGCTTGAAGGCCTTTATCAGTCCGGGGATGCGCTCTGTACTCAATGCGAAGCGGAGGGTTTCCGCCATATTACTTATTATCCTGACCGCCCCGATATCCTGGCACGCTTTACCACTGTGCTTTATGCCGATAAGGATCGCTACCCTTACCTGCTTTCAAATGGCAATCGCATTGACGGTGGTCTTCTGGAGCACGGGCGCCACTGGGCTAAATGGCACGATCCCTTTCCTAAACCCTGTTATCTGTTTGCGCTGGTGGCGGGTGATTTTGATGTATTGAAAGATAGCTTCCGTACCCGTTCCGGGCGTGATGTTGCGCTTGAGATTTTTGTCGATCGGGGCAATCTTGATCGTGCAGGCTGGGCGATGGCCTCGCTTAAAAATAGCATGGCATGGGATGAGACCCGCTTTAATCTCGAGTATGACCTCGACATCTATATGATTGTTGCAGTTGACTTTTTCAACATGGGAGCAATGGAGAATAAGGGGCTCAGCGTTTTCAACTCCAAATATGTACTGGCAAAGGCAGAAACAGCCAGCGACACAGATTATCTGAATATTGAAGCGGTTATTGGCCATGAATATTTTCATAACTGGACTGGTAATCGGGTAACCTGCCGTGACTGGTTTCAGCTCAGTCTGAAAGAGGGGCTGACGGTGTTTCGTGACCAGGAGTTTAGTTCCGATCGCGGTTCACGGGCTGTTAATCGCATTAACAATGTGCGTGTGCTGCGCAGTGCTCAGTTTGCAGAAGATGCCAGCCCTATGTCGCATCCTGTTCGTCCTGAACAGGTGATTGAAATGAATAATTTCTATACGCTGACAGTGTATGAAAAAGGTGCGGAAGTTATTCGCATGATGCACACGCTGTTAGGCGAGGAGCGCTTTCAGCAGGGTATGGCCCTCTATTTCGAACGTCACGATGGCAGTGCAGCTACTTGCGACGATTTTGTTTCGGCGATGGAGGATGCCTCAAATGTAGACCTTTCTCAGTTCCGCCGCTGGTACAGTCAATCCGGCACTCCCGTACTGACTATCTGTGATAGCTATGATCCTGAACGGAAACAATACACACTGCATGTTCAGCAAATGACACCGCCGGGGGCTGCACAAACTGAAAAGCTGCCGCTGCATATCCCGCTGGATATAGAATTATACAACAACGAGGGCGAGATTATTCCGCTACAGCACTGTGGCCATAGGCTGCACCATGTACTGAATGTCACTGAGGAAAGCCAGCATTTTGTCTTTGATGAAGTCTATTCTCAGCCTGTACCGTCACTATTACGTGAGTTTTCGGCACCTGTCAGACTAGACTACCACTGGAGCGATGCACAACTCATTTTCCTGATGCGTCATGCCCGTAATGACTTTTCGCGCTGGGATGCAGCGCAGAGTTTACTGGCAACACATATAAGGCTTAATGTTGCCCGCTATCAGCAACAGCAGTCTATCTCTGTGCCATCTCATGTGACAGAGGCTTTTCGCACCGTGCTTCTGGATGATAAAAGCGCCCCTGCTCTGATAGCGCAGATCCTGACGATGCCCAGTGAAAATGAGATAGCTGAACTATTTACTACTATCGACCCGGAGGCTATAGCAGCGGTTCGCCGTGCTATGCAGTGCACGCTGGCGACTGAGCTGGAGGATGAGTGGCTGGCAGTTTATGACGCCAGTCAGCTACAGGAGTATCGTATTATTCATGAGGATATTGGTAAACGGGCACTTAAAAATATCTGTCTGAACTATCTGGCTTTTGGCAATAAAGCTGAGGCAGATACCAAAGTGAGCAGGCAATTTCAGCAGGCCGATAATATGACCGATACAATGGCAGCGCTGGCCGCTGCCGTTTGTGCAGAGCTACCCTGCCGTGACTCTTTAATGTCGGCGTTCGAAGAACGCTGGCATCAGGATGGGCTGGTAATGGATAAGTGGTTTACATTGCAGGCAACCAGCCCGGCGGCAAATGTACTGGCGCAGGTGCGACAGTTGATGATGCATCGGACTTTTTCGCTAAGCAATCCAAATCGAATCCGTTCGTTAATTGGTGCGTTTGCCAGTGCTAACCCGGCCGCATTTCATCGCCGCGATGGTAGTGGCTATCAGTTTTTGCTGGAGGTTCTGATTGATCTCAACACTCGCAATCCTCAGGTTGCAGCACGTATTGTTGAGCCACTTATCCGGTTAAAACGTTATGATAATATTCGTCAGGGGCTGATGCGTCAGGTACTGGAGCAACTGCAAAACCTCCAGAACCTTTCAGGTGATCTTTATGAGAAAATCAGCCGGGCGTTAAACACCTGATGAAAATTGTGGGCACTGCCTGATTGCTAACCTTCAGATATCTGTGGTGGAATCTCTGACAAGGCAGTGCCCATTCTATTAAAGCTCTTAAGATCAGCATTCCGCTTTTCCCATAACAGTAAAAGCGGCCGCCACGACTTCCAGAGGACAATCCATTAGCAAATTTTCATCAGATAAGACAGCAGGCACCATTAGTCAACGGTCTAATCTGTACCACTTAGTTTTCAGCTTTCGTTGCAATTATCTTCTGACTGGCTTTCAAATAATAAATATCATAAGTCATATATTATAATCTAATGAGGTAACTTGCTGACAACGTTTTATAATTTGTGTCATTTTTTTAGCTAAGATTGCTGGTTATAAAATTACTTATAGATATTAAATCCGGTAAATATGCTAAGTATTATGCTAAATAGAAAGCACTGATGATGTTTACTAAAGCATGTATACTGTGCCGTAAAAAGTAAATAAGCAGAGGAAAAAGTATTGCTGGATTATGGTTATGAATATGATGAGATATATTTTTTATATTAAGTGGATCAGGATAGAGGAGAAAAAAATAGTCAGCGAGAAAAAAGAGAGTGTATAGAGAAAAAATAAAGAGACACTACTATCGAATTAATCAACAGAGTGGTTGCAGCTGCGGACATTCTGAATGTTAAGTCAGAAAGTATCGAAAAATTATCGCTCGAAAATAATAAGCAGGAAAATCATGGACAGGTGGTAAAAAATCTTAGAGATTTATCCTTTATCTCTAAGAATATTAGTGTAAGTTACTTTTATCCTGAATCTTTTAGACGTAGTGTTAATTATTTTCTTACCCTTATCAGAACCGTCTCTCTTTAATTAAAAAGGATAATAATTCAATTAAAAATTTTGATGAATAGTACAGTATAATATTATAATCGAACAGCAGATAATTAGATGATGCAATGGTTTTAAATTTTCTGGTATTGTTAAAAAGAAGTAAATGAAGATCCATGCAGTTCAGTCAGACTAGGCTTATTCCATTTTATTCTTTCTGTAAGCAAGGTATTTAAAATAATCAACGCAGGTAAAAATAAATAACACTGAAAAAATTTATGATAATATTGTTATTGACATATAAGGTTTACTTCTACAGTAAAAATATCAATTCGGTGTTCTGAATTAGTCACCGAATGCAGTGCGTTATTATAGTCTGTATAGCGATGAGCTCACTGATAATCTAAAACTATTAGTCTTTTATCAAAGTAATCTAATGTTGCAACAAATAAAAAATCTGAAATACTGAATCGGTCTTGTCACAATGTAAAACAGCGTAGAATTTGTCTGGTCACAACGAGAAACCCTGTTGATGATATCAGACAAAAAATATTTCAGAAAAAATCATCTAAAAACAACGGTCGGACAGGCGATATCAGTTTAGCACGAAATCTGTAACCTACTAGAATGTAAATGACTACATGACTAGCCGTTTTTATCTCCGGCTGTTTTCTTTTTGTGGATGAATACAGGATAATAGCATTCCGATTGGTATTTGGTCTTACAGGAAAACAGATGCTCTACTCTCTTGTCCGGCAGCTGCTGTTTCAGCTCGATCCAGAGCGCTCGCACCATTTAACGTTGAACTCGTTGCGTTTTATTTCTGGTTCTCCTCTGGCTTCGTTGATAAAGCAGCAGCTACCGGACAAACCCGTCAGCTGTATGGGGCTCAGTTTCAAAAATCCACTGGGTCTTGCTGCCGGACTTGATAAAGATGGTCTTTGCATTGACGCGCTCTCATTGATGGGGTTCGGTTTTATTGAAGCAGGAACTGTCACACCGCGCCCGCAGCGAGGTAATGATAAACCCCGTCTGTTCCGGCTGGTGGAAGAAGAAGGAGTGATCAACCGTATGGGATTCAATAATGCCGGGGTCGATCAGCTGGTTGAAAATATTAAAAATGCGCATTTTGATGGCATACTGGGTATTAATATCGGTAAGAATAAAGACACACCAGTCGAAAAAGGCAAAGATGATTATTTAATCTGCATGGATAAAATATACTCTTCGGCAGGTTACATTGCTGTCAATATATCCTCTCCTAATACACCAGACCTGCGTACGTTACAGTATGGCGAAGCGCTGGATGATTTATTAACAGCAATAAAGAGCAAACAGCAGGCACTGACTGAAAAGTACCACAAATACGTGCCGGTTGCAGTCAAGATTGCGCCAGATCTTATTGGGGAAGAACTGGTGCAAATTGCCGACAGTCTTGTGCGTCATGGCATTGATGGTGTCATTGCTACTAATACTACGCTCGATCGTGGTCTGGTTCATGGGCTGAAGTATGCGAATGAAGTGGGTGGACTGAGTGGACGACCCTTACAGTCACGATCAACGGAGGTAATCCGCTTTTTGAGCCGGGAGCTCCGGGGGCGCCTGCCAGTGATAGGGGTTGGTGGTATTGATTCGCTGGTATCTGCACGGGAAAAAATAGCAGCTGGTGCGACGCTGATTCAAATATACTCCGGCTTTATTTATCAAGGGCCGTCACTGATAAAAAGAATTATAACACATCTCTGAACGCTGTCCCGCTACAGTTGCTGCGAGATAAACACTATACCCCCGCCCAGAGCCAGCCATGGCCCAAAGGGCAGGGGGCGTGAAAGTGGCCGTTGCCAGCATAATTTGGCCAGAATCACTCCGCTGAGTGCACCCAGCGAAGCGATGATGAGAACATACGATAACGAATATACTCCTACCCAGGCGCCTAATGCAGCAGTTAATTTGGCATCCCCCCGCCCTAAAACTTCTCTTTTTTTCAGGTATTTCCCAAAAGTGGCCAGTAGTCTTAGTAAGGTATAACCCACTACAGCACCCAGTATGGCATGGCAGGCAGCCATCCCGGAATCTGACGACAGAGACGCAATGACAAGACCGCTCCAGAGTAGTGGCAGGGTCAGTGCATCTGGCAGCAACAGATGTCTGATGTCGATCATCACTAAGGGCAGTAATAATAAATAAAACAGCAGTGCGCAAAAGAGCGTATTACAATTGATAAACAGCCCTGCCAGCGCAACGCCACCCACCCAGACGAGAACCTCTGTTACAGGATAACGAGCTGATATGGGAGAGAAGCAGTAACGGCAGCGCCCACATTGCATCAGCCAGCTAAACAATGGTATGAGGTCGACAGCTTTAAGAGGGGTCAGGCAGCAAGGGCAGCAGGAACGCGGCTGACAGAGCGTTAAGGCTGAGGCCGGTGATAAAATCATTTGTGGTAAACGATAAGTAACGACGGTAAGAAAACTTCCCGCACTCAGTGGCAGAAAGCTATATACTACCCAGAAAAAAATAGTGTTATTCACCGTCAGTACTCCTTAGTGGCTTAGTATGTCCGTCAGCGACAATCTGCTGATAGTCCTTTGATATCGTGGCCTGTTCTAAGGAGTTTACGTCTAACCCATTGCCGCAGAATATGACTAAGATGTATTACACCCTAATTTCATTAGATACTGCGTAACGGCTCGTCTTTTTTTACGTGTTTAATCAGACAGCAATACATTTTATCCGTCACAGAGTGCCACAAAAAGTACACCGGGCTGCCGGTCGTTTAACAGATATCTGGCATATAATGTACTGTCACGAGACAGCTTCTGTGGTGATGCTGGCAGTCTGCGCTCTTTGTAGCTGGCATGATGAGCAGTAATGCGGGTAGTTCCCTGAATACTATTCTGCATATTAGTTCATACTATCTGGCGAAAGCCGTTTGCTGACAAATCATGACTTTTTATGATGGTATAACTGCCCGGCAGACTATACAGCCAGCTGTTTTATCATAATATGCAGCGGGTTTCGCAAAACATAATGCCAGCCATTATCCCGTTTGTCAGATATGTTATTTTATATGCTCTGTGCCTGAGGAAAACGCGATGAGTGATGAAGAATTGTCTGTTTTGAGTGCGGAGATAGGCCAGCTGTTAAAACAGGAGGGGACGAGCATAACCACTGCAGAATCCTGCACTGGTGGCTGGATTGCCAAAGTGATTACCGATACTGCCGGCAGTTCAGCTTGGTTTGACCGCGGATTCATTACTTACAGCGACGCAGCCAAAAAGGCACTGACGGGTGTTAGCGCAACAACGTTGATACAACATGGTGCCGTCAGTGAAGCCTGCGTCCGGGAGATGGCACAGGGTGCGTTGGTCGCAGCTCAGGCAAATTATGCCATATCTGTTAGTGGGATTGCAGGGCCTGACGGCGGTACAGCTCAGAAGCCCGTAGGAACTGTCTGGTTCGGTTTTGCTGCTGCTTTAGGCTATCAGAAATCTTGGCTGCAACGGTTTAATGGTGACAGACAACAGATTCGGCGCCAGGCGACATTCCGGGCGCTACAGATTTTGCGTGAACAAATTAGTGAAAAAAGTTTTGATACTGTATAATCATACAGTATAATAAATTTCAGTTTTATTGATGTAAAACCATGATATGCGTGCTTCGCCCTGCATGATGAGGAGTTAAAATGGCAATTGACGAAAATAAGCAAAAAGCACTGGCTGCGGCACTAGGGCAAATTGAAAAACAGTTTGGTAAAGGTTCCATCATGCGCTTGGGTGAAGATCGCTCCATGGATGTCGAAACTATTTCTACCGGCTCGCTATCACTGGATGTTGCACTGGGAGCAGGCGGTCTGCCAATAGGGCGTATTGTTGAAATATATGGCCCTGAAGCTTCTGGAAAAACCACACTAACGCTACAAGTCATCGCCGCTGCACAGCGTAAGGGTAAAACCTGTGCTTTCATTGATGCTGAGCACGCGCTGGATCCTATTTATGCCAAAAAGCTGGGCGTGGATATTGATAATCTGCTTTGTTCTCAACCAGACACGGGTGAGCAGGCACTGGAAATCTGTGACGCACTGGCGCGTTCAGGAGCAGTAGATGTCATCATCGTCGACTCAGTAGCAGCACTGACACCTAAAGCCGAAATTGAAGGTGAAATTGGTGACTCTCATATGGGGCTGGCGGCGCGTATGATGAGCCAGGCGATGCGGAAGCTGGCAGGTAACCTTAAGCAGTCCAACACATTACTAATATTTATCAATCAAATTCGGATGAAGATTGGTGTGATGTTTGGTAATCCGGAAACCACAACCGGAGGGAATGCTCTTAAATTCTATGCTTCGGTTCGCCTGGATATCCGTCGTATTGGCGCAATTAAAGAGGGTGACGAGATTATCGGCAGTGATACCCGTGTTAAAGTAGTCAAAAATAAAGTAGCTGCGCCATTTAAACAAGCAGAATTCCAGATCATGTATGGTGAAGGAATTAATGTTATGGGTGAAATAGTTGATCTGGGCGTTAAACATAAGTTTATTGAGAAAGCGGGTGCTTGGTACAGCTATAACGGCGATAAGATCGGTCAGGGTAAAGCTAATGTGATTAAATTTCTGCGTGAAAATCCGGCAGTTGCAGCCGATATTGAAAGCAGACTGCGTGAGCTTTTATTAAACAATTCAGGCAGAAAACCAGATTCTGCGGCTGATGTGCTTGGCGAAAATGTACCCAGCGAGGCTAATGAAGAATTTTGATTTGTCTGTGTAAATGACAGAGTAAGTCGCGATATCAGAAAAGTTTTTACAGATAAAATGCGGGTGGAGAGCAATCTCTGCCCGCTTTTGTTATGTCTTCAGTTAGCCTGTTCATTCAATGACCATAACCGCTGCGAGTAACAGAGGTCGTGAATTACAATGTGAAGGTGCGGCTGTTTATTTGACATTCTGACGCTATCAGACTTCAGGACGACAGACAAACATGTTGTAATAGGATATGAAATAAATATTAAATCAACTGAATTATAAAATTTATAGAATATTTAGCCAGATTGATAACGACTCAGGTATAAGTAATGATAAACAGCATCACAACATAACCTGTTGTTTAAAATGGAAATATAGTCGCATTCAGGTTGTAAAATGCACAGATTTTCTGCTGGAAGCACAATAATATAAAGTAGTTGCCGGTATCTGCCCAGATGTTGTGTGACTGGTAAAAATCCGGGCAGATTACTGAAAAGTGAAATTGATTTGGTAAAAGTCTGGTATGGGTAACTGCACTTTTTAGATGACAGGAGATTTACAACACCTATACCATCTCAGTCATTATTACGGAGATAATGTAACAGTGAATCTGACTGGTGATAAAATGTACGAATGTTCAGGATGCCTGATTTAAGAAATCATGATGTGGGGAAATTGACAAAGTAATCAGGATTTTTAGGATGATCGATAGTCTTGCTCTTACCAGATAAGATGAAAAAAAGCGGGAATACACCAGAAATGGGCTTCCGGGAGAAAAATATCCGGTACATTTTCAGAAATTTTAATAATTGAGCGTTGCGGGATTTTACTTCCCATTGAAGAAAATTTATCTTATTCACCACTTTTTCGTTTGTGGGTGTTACTGGACTGAACAGATGGTGACAGGACCAAATGGCTTAAGGACACGATGTTAGTGTGATTTCAGGAAAATTATGATCAAGAGCACCACAGAGGTTCGGCAGGCGTTTCTCGATTTTTTTCAAAGTAAAGGGCATCAGGTGGTATCCAGTAGTTCTCTGATACCTGCAAATGATCCAACGCTGCTTTTTACTAACGCAGGAATGAACCAGTTTAAAGATGTTTTTCTCGGGCAGGATAAGCGGAATTATGCGCGTGCTGTGACAGCTCAGCGCTGTGTGCGGGCTGGTGGAAAACACAATGATCTTGAAAATGTAGGATATACTGCCCGCCATCATACCTTTTTTGAAATGTTAGGTAATTTCAGTTTTGGTGACTACTTTAAACGGGACGCTATAAAGTACGCTTGGGAATTACTGACCAGCCCAGCGTGGTTCAACCTGCCAGAGCAACGTCTGTGGGTGACGGTCTATAAAACAGACGATGAAGCCTGGAACATCTGGAAAACAGAGATTGGTATACCTGCCGAACGTATTATCCGGATTGGAGATAACCGGGGCGGGGCTTATGCTTCAGACAATTTCTGGCAGATGGGTGATACAGGGCCTTGTGGCCCGTGTACAGAAATATTCTATGATCATGGCGAACATGTCTGGGGGGGGCCGCCGGGGAGTCCGGATGAAGATGGCGACCGCTATATTGAGATTTGGAATATTGTTTTTATGCAGTTTAATCGTCTGTCAAATGGGACTATGTTGCCACTACCAAAACCCTCGGTAGACACGGGTATGGGCCTCGAGCGTATCTCCGCCATATTGCAACATGTTAACTCTAATTATCAAATCGATTTGTTCCAGAAACTCATCAAAGCGACTGCAAAAGCAGTGGGCATTGCGGATATGCAAAACAAGTCATTGTATGTTATTGCTGATCATATCCGGTCTTGTGCTTTCCTCGTCGCAGATGGGGTTACCCCTTCCAATGAAAATCGAGGCTACGTACTGCGTCGAATTATTCGCCGGGCGGTCCGCCATGGAAACAAACTTGGTGCCAGAAGTCCCTTTTTTTGGAAGCTGGTTGCACCGTTGATTGAGATCATGGGTTATGCAGCGACAGATCTTAAAGGCCATCAGTCACAAGTGGAGCAGATTCTTAAAAGCGAAGAGGAGCAGTTTGCTAAAACGCTCGATCGTGGTCTGGCTCTGCTGGATGAAGAGCTGGAAAAGTTAAAAGGAGATATGCTTCCTGGAGAAACGGTTTTTCGCCTCTATGATACTTTTGGTTTTCCGGCTGATTTAACGGCAGATGTTTGCCGTGAACGTCATCTGAAAATCGATGAGGAAGGATTTGATCGGGCAATGGAACAGCAGCGACTGCGTGCCCGTGAAGCGAGCGGCTTTGTTACCGATTATAATAGTGTCATTCGTACTGACCAGACGACTAAATTTAATGGCTATGATCAACTGAATGGTAGTACCTCTGTCGGCGCGATCTTTATCGATGGCGTTGAGGTCAAAGTCCTTGAAGCTGGCCAGAAGGGAACTGTTATTTTGGAACAGACGCCGTTTTATGGAGAATCTGGCGGTCAGGTTGGTGACTCGGGAGAACTCAGGGCTAAAGAAGCCCATTTTATCGTTAGTGATACCCAAAAGTATGGTCGTGCCCTTGGCCACATAGGTAAACTACGCCGTGGTTCTTTGAAGGTGGGTGACAGTGTAGAAGCATGGGTTGATGCGGTCAGGCGGGCGAATATCCGTTTAAACCACTCAGCAACTCATCTGTTACATGCAGCCCTACGTTGTATCCTCGGCGAACATGTCATTCAGAAAGGTTCACTGGTGAATGACAGCTATCTCCGTTTTGATTTTTCCCATAGTGGTGCGATGAAATCGCAGGAAATAAGTGCAGTTGAAGAGATGGTGAACAAGCACATTCGCCGTAACTATGAGGTTAAAACCAATATAATGGCGCTGCGGGAGGCAAAAGAAAAAGGAGCTATGGCGCTGTTTGGTGAAAAATATGATGACGATGTGCGCGTTCTGACGATGGGGGATTTCTCAATTGAACTCTGTGGCGGCACTCATGCCTCGCGTACAGGAGATATAGGCCTGTTTCGTATTATCTCTGAGTCGGGAATTTCAGCTGGTGTACGTCGTATTGAAGCTATGACGGGTGAGTGTGCAATAAAACAGGTTCAGGCACAGGATAAACTGCTATCTGATATTGCTCAACAGCTCAAGGCAAATAGCAGCAACCTGACAGAAAAAGTCAAAGCTATGATTGAGCGGGCAGGTGCGTTAGAAAAAGAGTGCCTGCAATACAAAGAACAACAAATTGCTCAGCAAAGCGCATCACTGAACAGAGAAGCTATAGAGATAGACGGTATTAAGTTGCTGGTACGTCAGTTAAATCATATTGAACCGAAAATGATGCGGACAATGGTAGATGACCTGAAGAATCAGTTGCAGTCAGCAGTGATCGTTCTGGCAACCGTGTCTGAGGGTAAAATTTCACTTATTGCTGGTGTAACAAAAGATCTTACCGAACGGATGCACGCTGGTGAGCTGGTTACTGAGTTAGCTCGGCGGTTGGATGGTAAGGGCGGAGGTCGTCCAGATATGGCCCAGGCCGGAGGAAGTGATGTTAAGTCATTGCCTGACGCACTCGCGAGCGTCGAGCCATGGGTTAAAGCAAAGCTGTAACACAATAAAAGGCGCAGATTATCAGTATTAATTTGTTTAACTGGTAAATGCTGATAAATGCGTACTCGTAAACGAAAAGTCAGGTGATTAAAGCGTATTTCGGCTAAACTAACTATCAGCAATGTATTGGTATGAAAATACACCTCTGGTGTATATGTCATAAGCTACATTAAGTGTCATTTGATGGATAATGCCGGGAGACGATAAACCCGACTCAACTAAATCTTTCAAGGAGCAAAGAATGCTTATTCTGACTCGTCGAATTGGTGAAACTCTCATGATTGGCGATGAAGTAACTGTCACGGTGTTAGGTGTCAAAGGTAATCAGGTACGAATTGGTGTGAATGCGCCAAAGGAAGTCTCTGTCCATCGCGAAGAGATCTATCAAAGGATTCAGGCAGAGAAAAACCAGCAAACAAGTTTTTAGCGATTCCTCCGCCTCGCATAACCACTGGCGAGGCGCATTTTTTGTGTGATTTTGATCTGGTCTGCTTATGCTATTTTTTTCACCAACTATCCTCCTGCAGGCAAAACAGGTTACTGTTTTTGTACGATTATTTTTTACCAGATTTTAGCAGTAATTCATCAATATTCCCCCTGCGGACATCGCTTTGTATGCTGTTCTGACACAAGGCAGGCAATTTAGTGGAACAGAAAAATACTATTTATTGATTTTTATGATCTTTTTTGAATCAACTTATTGGAATTGACCGGCTTTTGCGCAATCGAATGGCCTAGTGGAAAAAATGTTTGACTTATAAGGCCGGGAAAGTATTATGAGCGCCACGTAGCGCGTCAGTGAACGATTTTTAGCTATATAAAGCCTGTTTTACAAAGCGCATGGTGAGATGGCCGAGTCGGCTGAAGGCGCTCCCCTGCTAAGGGAGTATGCGGTCAAAAGCTGCATCGAGGGTTCGAATCCCTCTCTCACCGCCATCATGATGCATCCGTAGCTCAGCTGGATAGAGTACCCGGCTACGAACCGGGCGGTCGGAGGTTCGAATCCTCCCGGATGCGCCATTTTTATGTAATATCGTCACTATTGCAAAATATCAAATTACTCTACCCCTGATTAATACCCCCCCCCCCCCGCCTGGCGCATCGTTACCTCAGAAAGAATATCAGTGATCCCGGTAGAATTAGATCATACTTCCTGTATTAAGTCAGATGAAATGTCTGGTCATCTGGCAGGTAGTATCAGGTTTAACTTCTGTCATATTTGTCTCAATACTTTTCAAATCGTAATGCTGATACCGGAATTTAAAGAAAACCCTGCAAAATTCCGGTGGGGACCATATTAATCTTAATCATATTTACAGGTTGTCATACAATATACCGACAAAATAGTTGTTGTTATATTACGCAGAATTAAATGTTTGCCTGCCAGTCTGAACAGTGCTGTCAGGTTTTTTTCTGACTGGTTAATTCTTAATTTAACGGGTACCGGGGGCACGTCAGGCAAAGTTTTTTTTGCATTTACCGGGCTGACATATTGATTTAGTTAATTAAGTGTTGCTTTGTGATGAAGTATTTGTGGCTCGAAGGCAAAGGCGACAAGTTGATGCAGGTAAGTTAAAGTAGACGCAGATTAAATTAAGAATGAACTGTAACAGGTATTTGCAGTCATGTTGCGGCTTTAACATCTAAACTGTGTATGGTGACAACCTCGCATGAAAACCAGTATTTTTTGTCATAAAACTAAGTTGGTGATACGGAATACTACCCAGCCAAGGACAGCCAGAGGATGTTTCTGCTGTACCAGACTTCTTCCGGCCGTCTGCGTAACGTGGTCACTATGCAGGCAGCGGCTGGCAGATATCCGCAAAATACAGAAAAAGGCTGTCAGAGCGGCGCAATAGTGTCACGGTAGTCTGACAGCTGTGTTCGGATTATCAGTAACAGACAACTGATGATGGGTACACGCCGTAATTCAGATGATTGTGAAAATAAGATTGTCCACCAGCTGATCGAGCCATAATCCGTGACGGCATGGAGTAGTGGTTTTATCTCAATAGGGTTCCAGAGTTCGATGTTATGGTTAATAATATGCTAAATAAAACTACGTTTTTCGCAGAAGAAGGCGTTAAGTTGATCCCAGATGTGTCACAGGCACTTAGCTGGCTCCAGGCTCACCCTTACGCCCTACAGGGTATTGGGCGGGGCATTGAACGCGAAACGTTACGCGTACAGGCTAATGGGCATCTGGCTACCACAGGTCATCCCGGCTCAATGGGGTCGGCGCTAACGCATCAATGGATCACGACCGATTTTGCCGAGGCACTTTTAGAATTCATTACGCCCGTTAACAAAGACGTCGACACGCTGCTGGCATTTATGCGTGATATTCATCGCTATATTGCCCGCCGGATAGGCGACGAACGAATGTGGCCGTTAAGTATGCCATGCATAGTAGGGGCAGAGCAGGAGATTGAGCTGGCGCAATATGGTCTCTCTAATATTGGCCGGATGAAAACGCTCTACCGTAAGGGGCTAAAGAACCGCTATGGCGCATTAATGCAACTCATTGCCGGTGTACATTATAATTTTTCATTGCCTGAGAGCTTCTGGCAAGCCTGGTCGGAAACTGAGGGGAGAAAAAGTGACCAGGATACCATTTCAGATGGCTATCTGCGCCTTATCCGTAATTATTACCGTTTTGGCTGGGTGATCCCCTATCTGTTCGGCGCATCGCCTGCTGTGTGTCAGTCATTCCTTCAGGGAAAAGAGAGTTCGCTGCCTTTTGAAAGCCATCTTGACATGCTCTGCTTGCCTTACGCTACTTCACTGCGTTTAAGTGATTTGGGGTATACTAATAAATCACAAAGCAGTCTCAATATTACCTTTAACACACTGGAAACGTATGTTGAGGGACTCAAACGTGCAATCAAAACGCCATCGGAAGATTTTGCCGCGCTGGGCATTAAAGACTCGCAGGGCAACTATGTTCAGCTAAATACTAATGTTCTACAGATCGAAAATGAACTTTATGCGCCCATCAGACCGAAACGTGTAACCCGCTCTGGAGAAGCTCCCTCAGATGCATTGCTGCGTGGTGGCATTGAATATATTGAAGTGCGTTCACTGGATATCAATCCCTTCTCACCTGTTGGTGTTGATGCAGATCAAATCCGTTTTCTCGATCTCTTCCTCATCTGGTGTACGCTGGCTGATGCGTCAAAGATGAGTAATGAAGAGCTGTTGTGCGCCCGTAAAAATTGGAATCGGGTAATTCTTGAGGGGCGTAAACCAGGGCTAATGATAGCGGTTGGTTGTGAAGACGCTCAACATCAGCTGGTGGATGTGGGTAAGTTGCTATTTGACGATCTGCGCCGTGTTGCCGAAGTATTGGACATACAGCAGAATTGCTGCCATTACCAACAGGTTTGCGAGCAACTGGCTGCTTCTTTTGATGATCCGGAGTTAACCTTTTCGGCACGTCTTCATCGTGCAATGATGGAGAATGGTATGCTCAGTACAGCTCTGAATCTTGCTGAGCAATATGGGCAGATGCTGAAAGATGAACCGTTTGAACTGCTAAGTTCTGAGCAGTTCGAGCAGGAAGCAATACAATCACAGCTCAGACAGAAAGACATTGAAGCCAGTGACAAGCTAAGTTTTGATGATTTTTTGCAGACCAGAAGCTAAGTCAGATAAAGAAAAAGGCCACAGCTAATGTGGCCAAAAACATCTCTGTAAACAGGGATGATAACAATTGCGCGTCTTTCACATATTATGACTGGCTATGAGTAGTAAAGTTCATTACAAAAGATATATTTTTAACAGAAATATCCAAAATCTCATGGCCCAGTTTTGGTGTGACTGCTGATAAACGACCACTATATGGTGCGGACTGGTTATTTGTGCTGCACAGGCAGGAAATAAAACAGGAGCCGCTGATAGCTGGCTCCTGTTAACACGACTCTTCGGATGTTGTTGCGCAAGGCTAAATTAGTTAAGACGCTCTTTGATACGAGCAGCTTTACCAGTGCGTTCACGCAGGTAGTAGAGTTTGGCTTTGCGCACGGCTCCACGGCGTTTCACAGTAATAGAATCAATGATAGGTGAATGGGTCTGAAAGACACGTTCCACACCTTCGCCGTTGGAAATTTTACGAACAGTGAATGCAGAGTGCAGGCCGCGGTTACGAATAGCAATAACCACGCCTTCGAATGCCTGCAGACGTCTCTTGTTACCTTCGACAACCCATACCTTTACCTCCAGAGTATCGCCTGGACGGAAGGAAGGTATCTCCTGTTTCATCTGCTCTTGTTCAAGTTGTTTGATAATATTGCTCATAAATTCAATCTCATATCCTGGGTAAACTGATCTTTCAGGAGGGACCAGAATCTGCCTGATCACTCCCATCATTATGCTGTTGCTGCTGTTCCTCGCGGAACTCATCCAACAATCTTACTTGCTCTTCAGTCAGAGCCAGGCTTTCCAGAAGTTCAGGCCTTCTAAGCCATGTTCTGCCCAACGACTGCTTCAGGCGCCAGCGCCGGATATCCTGATGATTTCCTGACAATAATACTGACGGAACTTCCATACCTTCCAGTGTTTCAGGGCGGGTATAGTGAGGATAATCCAGCAATCCGTCAGAAAAGGAGTCCTCTTCTGCCGATGCCTGTTTGCCCAGTACCCCGGGAATAAAGCGGGATACGGAATCAATCATAATCATTGCAGGGAGTTCACCCCCGCTGAGAACATAATCACCGACTGACCACTCTTCATCGATTTCAGTCCTGATTACGCGTTCATCAACGCCTTCATAGCGGCCACATACCAGGATCAGCTTTTGATGAGCTGCTAGCTCACGCACACCAGAGTGGTCCAGCCCGCGGCCTTGGGGCGACAAAAAAATGACTTTTGCGCCCTCTCCGGCAGTCACTCTGGCGGCTGCGATGGCGTCACGTAGTGGCTGAACCATCATCAGCATTCCCGGCCCGCCACCGTAGGGACGGTCGTCCACAGTCCGGTGCCTGTCCCGAGTAAAATCACGGGGGCTCCAGCTCTGAACAGTTAACAGACCGTTTTTTACTGCCCGGCCGGTTACTCCATAACCAGTAACTGCGTGAAACATTTCTGGAAAAAGGCTAATAATGCCAATCCACATGTTTACGCCGTTTCGAATTCGCAGGTCAAAATCCCGGGTCCCAGTTTACTACGATAACACCCGCCGCAAGATCAACTTTACTGATGACCTGCTTATCAAGGAACGGGATTAACCGCTCTTTCATGCCAAAAGCATCCTGCAAATTTGCTTTAACAACCAGAACATCATTTGAACCGGTCTCCATGAGCTCGGTCACTTTACCCAGTGCATAGCCTGTGGTGGTGACGACCTGGCAACCAATCAGATCTTTCCAGTAATAGTCGCCCTCCGGGAGTTCAGGCAGAGTGTTAGCATCGACGATAATTTGACAATTAGTCAGCCGCATAGCGGCGTCGCGGTCATCGATGTTTCTTACTTTGATAATTAGGTCCTGATTGTGACGTTTCCAGCCCTCCAGCTCAATACGCTGCCACTTACCGGCACACTGGATAAACCAGGGCCGATAATCAAAAATCCCTTCAGCATATTCAGTGGAAGAAAAGACCTTGAGCCAGCCACGAATTCCAAATGCAGCCCCCAGTTTGCCTAAAACAATCGGTTTTTCAGGTAGCTGAACGGAATGTTGTGTGCTCATACTCATCACCATGACAAATTAAGCTGCTTTCCTGGCTTGTTTAATCAGCGACTGAACACGTTCAGAGAGCGTGGCACCCAGGCCAACCCAGTGCTCAATGCGATCCAGGTCCAGACGCAGTCCTTCTGCCTGACCGGTTGCGATAGGATTGAAAAAACCCACGCGCTCAATGAACCGGCCATCACGCGGATTGCGGCTGTCAGTGACCACCACCTGATAAAACGGACGCTTTTTTGCGCCGTGACGAGCCAAACGAATTGTTACCATAACATCCTCTTTAGTGAATAAAACATCCGGGCTCCGTCGAGGAACGGAACCCGGATGCCATAAATAAAGCCCCAAAATTCTACTCGTTTCGGTACAAAAATCAATGCGCAATAAATGCTCAAATTTTATGCAGATGCGTTGTAGAGTGATCATCGCCCAGGAAATCCAGGAGGCATCATTCCTTTCATATTACGCATCATTTTTGCCATGCCGCCTTTTTTCATTCTTTTCATCATGCGCTGCATGTCATCAAACTGCTTTAACAGGCGATTAACATCCTGAACTTGTCTGCCAGAACCAGCAGCAATACGGCGTTTACGTGACCCTTTGATGATCTCTGGTTTCTCACGCTCATGTTGTGTCATGGAGTTAATCATCGCCTCCATATGCGTCAGTACCCTGTTATCCATCTGTGATTTAACAGTATCAGGAAGCTGCCCCATCCCAGGTAATTTGCCCATCAGACTGGCCAGGCCACCCATATTACGCATCTGTTTTAGTTGATCAAGGAAGTCATTAAGGTCGAAACCGTTGCCTTTTTTTAGTTTACTGGCGAGTTTTTCAGCTTTGGCACGGTCGACTGTGCTTTCGATATTTTCAATAAGCGACAGCATATCACCCATGCCAAGAATGCGTGAGGCGATACGATCCGGATAGAAAGGCTCCAGTGTGTCGTTTTTCTCTCCGGTTCCGATAAATTTAATTGGCTTACCGGTAATATGACGGATAGAAAGGGCTGCGCCGCCCCGTGCATCGCCATCTGTTTTGGTCAGAATAATACCCGTTAGTGGTAGTGCCTGATTAAACGCACTGGCAGTATTAGCTGCATCCTGGCCGGTCATGGCGTCGACAACAAAAAGTGTTTCTACCGGATTAACCGCCTGGTGAACGGCTTTAATTTCATCCATCATCGCATCGTCAACGTGCAGACGACCAGCGGTATCTATCAGCAGCACATCATAGAACTTCAGTCTGGCCTGCTTTAAGGCACTGCCTGCGATATCAACGGGTTTTTGGTTCGGATCAGAAGGCCAGAAATCAACACCGACTTGTTCCGCCAGCGTTTCCAGCTGCTTAATAGCTGCCGGGCGATAAACATCTGCTGATACTACCAGTACGTTCTTTTTATGTTTTTCACGCAGAAATTTAGCTAGTTTACCTGTGCTGGTGGTTTTTCCGGCTCCCTGCAGGCCGGCCATTAAAACCACTGCCGGCGGCTGAGCATTAAGATTCAGCGAGTGATTTTCCTCACCCATCGCCGTTTCCAACTCACTGCGGACAATTTTGATAAATTCTTGGCCGGGGGTGAGACTTTTGTTCACTTCATGACCAACCGCGCGGGTTTTAACATTATTGATAAAATCGCGTACGACCGGCAGTGCAACATCTGCCTCCAGTAGTGCCATACGCACTTCGCGCAGGGTCTCTTTAATATTCTCTTCAGTCAGGCGACCACGGCCACTAATATTGCGCAGTGTGCGCGACAATCGGTCAGTTAAATTTTCAAACATTGTCTCTTGCTCAGGCTATTCAGAACAGACGCTATAGCGATTCGGGGTGGCTATTGTAGCATGTTAAAGCATACTTCTCAGCCATCGCACAGAGATTCGTTTGGAGCCAGTCAGTGCTGGGGGTATACTGACCTTTCTCATCTTGTGGACACCTGACAATCGGTTATGTTTGCAATTGCAGCCTTATTTGCTTACTCAATTAGTCTTGCGCTTATTATTCCCACTTTACTGCTACGCAAAGAGCGAGCCTGGCGACGATTCGCTATACTCTTTGCTGTCATTGCGCTCATTTTTCACATTATGACGTTGCAACAACGTTTTCAGGCGCAGGGAGGGATGCAAAATCTGAGCTTACTTAACATCATCTCGTTAGTGAGCCTGCTTATTTGTGCCATTATGACTATTGTTGCTTCGCGCAATCACGGCTGGTTATTGCTGCCGTTTGTTTACGGTTTTGCACTCGTCAATCTGATATTTGGAACTTTTGTACCGGATGTTTTTATTACGCATCCGCGGACCACTCCGGCAATGATGGTGCACATTGGACTGGCACTATTCGCCTATTCTGTCCTGATAATCGCCGCACTTTATGCATTGCAACTGGCATGGATTGATCATCGGTTAAAAAGCAGAAAACTTGCATTTAACAACGATATACCACCCCTGATGAGTATTGAGCGCAAAATGTTTCATATCACTCAGATTGGTATGCTGCTGTTTACAATGGTGCTGTTTAGTGGATGGTTTTATCCTGGCGATTTATTCAATCGTGAAAACATCAATAAAGTCGTACTTACCCTTTCCGCATGGCTGGTTTATAGCATTCTGCTCTGGGGGCATCGCTATCGTAGCTGGCGCGGCCTGCGGGTGGTATGGTTTAACTGCTGCGGGGCGTTACTATTGACTGTAGCTTATTTTGGCAGTCGCGTATTACAACACTTTCTGACTTCCAGCTAACTGACTAAATGAGTCGTGTTTACTGTTGTCATAACGTAACCCGGACACGCTGTTATTAGTAATCAAGCTCGATCGTCTCATGGCAGATGATGTTATGGTACCGCGTAGTGGAATTATTGGCATTAATATCAATGACGACGTGAAGTTAATCTGGCGTCAGCTCATTCACTCTCCTCACAGACGTATTCTGCTCTACCGTGACAGTTTAGATGACGCCATTAGTATGTTACGCGTACGTGAAGCCCGGCGCATAATGGCTGAGAAGCGGGGATTTACCAAAGCGTCGATGTTACGTGCTGCGGATGAAATTTATTTTATCCCGCAGGGAACAGCGTTAAATGCCCAGCTAGTTAAGTTTCAGCGTAATAAACAGAAAGCAGGTCCGCGTTACGCCACCACAACCACAAATATAGCCTGTTGATTCATCGCAGAAATCATGCCAGTGAACGAGAGCCGGTTGCCGTAGCACTTCACTCCTGTCTGTCAGGCCCTCGTTTTTAGGCTACCCTCATAAAGGATCAGTCAAATATATATTGTACCGGAGCTCTCAATGGCCACTCAGGCCATACATAACGGTGCAGATGCGGCACCAGGGGGCTGGCAGTATCAGTGGTGATTCAATGTGCTGTAAGACACGCGAGGTGTGGTGTGCCGAATAAACAGGCAGAGGGGGCTTGCAGATTAATCTGATTTTCTGTTAATGCCCTCTTTTAACAATAAAAAAGAGTGGTAAAAGGTTGAACGAAGGGTAATTTTATTCCGATGTGCCCGGCAACTATAAGGGAAGGACACAATATTTAGGCTACCATCTGTAATATGTTCGCACGGAACTGCTATTCCCCGTTATAGACAGGCACTGCACATGGACAAATGCATTCTGCCAGTATCATGCTCGCAATAGATTTAGGACACGATGTTACTCAAAAGATCAGGAACAGCAATGATGAAAGCCGATGTTGATAGCCCTGATAGCTATGAAAATGAGTGGCATATTTTGCGGAAGTCTTTGGATCAGCGGCTTGATATATTGCTTCCTTCTGGCCATGTGTCAGACCGCATCTGCTATGCCATGCGTGATGGTACCTTGAGATCAGGAAAACGTATTCGCCCGCTTCTGCTGTTACTCATGGCGCGTGATTTTGGCTGCGATGTCAGTCAGTCGGGAATAATGGACCTGGCCTGTTCCGTAGAAATGGTACATGCAGCGTCTCTTATTCTTGATGACATTCCCAGCATGGATAATGCTCTGATGCGCAGGGGCCAGCCGACTATCCACCATCAGTATGGTGAAAGCACTGCGATTTTAACGGCAGTAGCGCTGTTGAGCCGGGCCTTTGGCGTCATTGCGCAGGCGAAATCGCTGACCGCGCACTGCAAAAATCTGGCGGCGGCAGAACTCTCTGCTGCGATTGGGGCCGAAGGGCTGGTCCAGGGCCAGTTCCGTGACCTTACAGAAGGAAATAATCGTGAGCGTACCCCCGCCTCTATTCTCGAGACCAACGTACTCAAAACCAGTACATTATTTGATGCATCACTACAAATGGCAGCGGTTGCCAGCGAGGCGGCACCGGCAGTACGAGAAACTCTCCACTGTTTCGCCCGTGAATTAGGCCAGGCGTTTCAGTTACTGGATGATCTCTGTGACAGTCAGAACAATACCGGCAAAGACCAGAATCAGGATGCCAATAAAGTGACGCTGGTAGCGGTACTCGGTAGCGCTGTCGTCCGGGAACGTTTTTGCCGCCACCTGTGTTGCGCCGATGAGTATTTATGTTTTGCCAGTCATCCCGGGTCCACCACCCGGCGTTTCATGCATAGCTGGTTTAATCAACAACTAAAGATATTCGGCTGGCAGAGATTATCCAGTCAGATACCATTCCCCCCGGAGGAGCAATGGAATACTTGCAGTTGAATTCACAACAGAGAGAATCCTGCCCCTATGTTGATAAAACAGGCTAACTACAGCACAGCCTCCGCTTGTCCACGAACAGCTGTGGTGCGAGAGGCGGATGGTGTGCCAGCGAAAAAGGTAATATGAACCACAGGTGGCAGATCATATTGGTGGGTGCCGGGTTAGCAAATAGCTTAATTGCCATGCGCCTGAAGCAGTGTCATCCTGGACTGAGAATACTGATGCTTGAAGCTGAAGCTCAACCAGGAGGAAATCATTGCTGGTCATTTCACCAGAGCGATATAACACCAGCACAGCATAACTGGCTGAAGCCACTGGTGGCTCATTGTTGGCAGGGTTACCAGGTACGCTTCCCCGCGTTTACACGTTCGCTGGCAGGTGGTTACAACATGATAAGCTCAGAACGCCTTGCACGGGTAATGAGAGGGGTTCTGAAAGAAGCGCTCTGGACCCAGACTGCTGTCAGCCACCTTACTCCACAAAGCGTTACGCTTGCAGATGGGCAGCGACTCATGGCAGATGTCGTGATTGATGGGCGCGGCTGGCAGCCAGCCGCGCCTTTTCACACCGAATCCCAGGCTTTTCTGGGGCAGGCGTGGCGACTGCGCGAGCCCCACGGCATGAGCCAGCCTGTGTTGATGGATGCAACAGTTACACAGCATGGCGGATATCATTTTGTCTATACGCTTCCGTTGTCGGAACATACGCTGTTTATTGAAGACACTCACTATATCAATGGTACTGTGTTCAACTCCCGGCAGGCACGGGAAAATATCGCTTGTTATGCTGCCGCGAACCAGTGGCAACTTATGGCCATGGAGCGTGAGGAACAGGGCTGCCTGCCTATCACTCTTGGTGGCTGCCATCATCAAGTTCTGGCAACAAAAAGCGGGTCAGCCCTGTAGCGGGTTACGGGCTAATTTGTTTCACGTTACTACTGGCTACTCCCTGCCTCAGGCAGTAACGCTGGCTGATCTTATCGCTGCCCGCTCAGACTGGGATGCCAGCCATCTCTATTCATTAATTTATCATTATGCCTGTCAGCAGTGGCGGCGGCAGCGCTTTTTTCGGATGCTTAACCGATTGCTATTCCAGGCAGGGCCAGCTAATCAGCGCTGGCGAATAATGCAGCGTTTCTACCAGCTAAATGACGGATTAATTGCCCGCTTTTATGCCGGTAACCTCAGACTATCAGATAAGGTTCTCATACTGATGGGAAATCCGCCGGTGCCACTAATAGAAGCAATAAAAGCCATATTTACCCGCAAGTTCGTTAAGCGAATACCCCGATTATGAAAAAAACGATAGTGATAGGGGCCGGTTTTGGTGGTCTGGCACTGGCCATAAGATTACAGGCGGCCGGTGTATCGACGCTGCTGGTTGAACAACGCGATAAGCCAGGCGGATGCGCTTATGTCTGGCAGCAAGAGGGTTTTACGTTTGATGCCGGCCCAACAGTGATAACGGATCCCGGTGCCTTTGAGCAGCTGTTTACGTTGGCGGGCAAAGTGTTGTCGGATTACGTTGAGTTGCTGCCTGTCACTCCATTTTATCGACTTTGCTGGGAGTCGGGGAGGGTGTTTGATTATCACAACGACGAAGTGCAGCTAGAGAAACAGATTCATCAATTTAACCCCTCTGATGTTGCAGGTTATCGACGATTTCTGGCCTATTCACGTGCTGTTTTCCACGAGGGTTACCTTAGGCTGGGTACGGTGCCATTCCTTTCTTTTCGTGACATGCTGCGTGCTGGCCCGCAACTCATTCGCTTACAGGCATGGCGTTCCGTCTATGATAAAGTTTCCCACTACATCAGAGATGAGCATCTGCGCCAGGCTTTTTCCTTCCACTCTCTGCTGGTGGGGGGCAATCCTTTTACCACCTCCGCTATCTATACCCTTATCCATGCACTTGAGCGGCAGTGGGGGGTCTGGTTTGCTCGTGGCGGCACGGGGGCGCTGGTACAGGGGTTGGTTGATCTTTTTAGAAGTCTGGGGGGAGAAATAGCGCTCAATACCAGGGTCACCAGGATAGAGGTGAATGACGACATTGTTAATGCAGTACAGTTATCTGACGGGCGCCAGATAGCGGTGCAGGCGCTGGCATCAAACGCCGATGTAATCCACACTTACCATACTCTGCTGGGCCACCACTCTACAGGACGCGCGCGTGCCAGCCGTCTTAAGCGTAATAAAGATAAGTAACTCACTTTTTATAGTCTATTTTGGATTGAACAAACAGCACCATCAGCTGGCGCATCACACGGTCTGCTTCGGTCCACGTTACCGGGAACTGATTGACGATATTTTCAAACGGAATACGCTTTCCGACGATTTTTCTCTCTACCTGCACGCCCCGTGTGTAACTGATCTAACATTGGCTCCGGAAGGTTGCGGTAGTTATTATGTTCTGGCTCCGGTACCACATCTGGGCACTGCACCATTGGACTGGAACCGTGCTGGCCCCGAACTGGGTCAGCGTATACTCTCTTATCTCGAAGAGCGTTATATGCCAGGATTGCGCCAGCAGCTGGTCACCCAGCGTATTTTTACGCCTTATGATTTTCGCCATCAGCTGAATGCCTGGCATGGTTCCGCTTTCTCGCTGGAACCCATCCTGAGCCAAAGCGGCTGGTTTCGCCCGCACAATCGTGACCCACAGATAGCTAACCTTTATCTGGTTGGCGCCGGAACCCATCCGGGAGCAGGTTTGCCTGGCGTTCTGGGTTCAGCGCAGGCTACCGCACAGCTGATGCTAAGGGATCTGTTGTGACTGATCTAATGCTGCTCGACCACATTACTAAAATTATGGCCCGTGGTTCCAAAAGCTTCAATAACGCGACCAAACTTTTTGACCCGGCAACCCGTCGTAGTGTGCTGATGCTCTACGCTTGGTGCCGGCACTGTGATGATGTTATTGATGGACAGACGCTAGGGTTCAGATCGGCTCAATCCTGGAGTGAAGATCCCAAACAGCGGCTGAAAGGACTGCTGTCTCAGACTCGTCAGGCCTATGCCGGGCTACCCATGTCTCACCCTGCCTTTGCCGCGTTCCAGCGGGTAGCACTACAGCATCAGATTCCGCCGCAGTTAGCATTCGATCATCTGAAAGGGTTTGAGATGGATGTGTCTGATACGCAATATACCACTTTTGATGATACGCTGCGTTATTGTTACCATGTTGCCGGGGTAGTGGGATTGATGATGGCACAGATCATGGGCGTGAAGGAAGCAGGTGTGCTGGACAGGGCTTGTGATCTTGGGCTGGCATTTCAGCTCACTAATATTGCCCGCGACCTGCTGGAAGATGCTTTCCACAAACGCTGTTATATGCCTACCAGCTGGTTGGCAAAAGAGGGGCTGGACCGGCATAGCCTGACAAAACCGATCCACCGTCCGGCGCTGGCTCGTCTTGCCGCACAATTAATCGATACAGCAGAGTTCTATTATGCTTCAGCGCGTGCAGGTATCGCAATGTTGCCTTTGCGTTCGGCGTGGGCGGTTGCTACTGCCCACGGTGTCTATCGCCAAATCGGGATAAAGGTACGCGATGCCGGAGTTTGCGCCTGGCAAGCGCGGCAACAGACCAGCAGGGCAGAGAAAATCTGGTTTGTGCTTAGCGGCGCGTTTTATGCCTTGAGCACATGTTACACGAGGGCGCAATCACGTCCTCCTGATCTATGGCGGCGTCCGCATCAACATGACGCCGATGACTTTTACTGAGAGCTGTCTGCAATTCTGACAGAGGTTGTGCGTAAAGAAAGCCAAAAGAGACACAACCCGTTTTGTTCCGTACTGCGTGATGTAGTCGATGAGCCATGTAAAGCCGTTTCAGATAGCCTCTGCGTGGAATATAACTGAATGGCCAGCGCTGATGGACCAGTCCGTCATGCACTACAAAATATAGCCCGCCATATACTGTTATTCCTGCCCCCAGCCACTGCAATGGCCAGATGCCTGAATGGCCGGCAGCGATTAATGCAATTGCTACGGTAGCGAACATGACGGCGTAGAGATCATTTTGTTCAAACCAGCCAGAGTGCGGATAGTGATGTGAACGGTGCCAGCCCCAGCCATGCATGATGTATTTATGTGATAACGTGGCCACCATCTCCATAATAATGACGGTGAGTAACACGACGATGACATTAATAAGCATCAGGCCTCCAGGTCAACCGGGCAGGATTGTCTGAGTAATGAAAGTCAGTCTGCACCGATTTAGTAATTGAGAGAAAATAACGCCCTAATAATAATACACCAGCCCGGCAGGCTGGTGATGTCTTCTTTTTCGACCCTGATAGCAGGGCTGTGTAATTAAGTGTTTGTGCTATTGCCGAATGAGTCGTTTCAAAGGAATAGTATCTTCATAGTTGCTTCTGAAGGGGTTAATATCAAGCCCGCCACGTCGTGTATAGCGGGCAAAAACCGTCAGTTTATCCGGCCGACAGTAACGCATGATATTGCAGTACACCCGCTCTACACACTGTTCATGAAATTCGTTACGTGTTCTGAAAGAGATGAGATAGCGCAACAGTTTTTCATGGTCAATTTTGCACCCCTGATAGCGAATAAAAATAGTACCCCAATCGGGCTGGTTGGTAACCGGGCAGTTTGATTTTAGCAGGTTAGAATAGAGTGCCTCGCAGGTTTTTTCCTGATCCTGTGTCACAGCGGCTTCCAGCAAAGAGCTGTCAAAATTATACTGATCAATAGCAATATCCATCTCATCCAGACAAATACCATCGGGCTGACCAATTTCTGGGTCGTATCCCTGAAGCCCCGGATAGAGCGTAACTTTTATCTGCTGCCCTGCTGCCTGTGAAAGATCGTTCTCCATAATGCGGCTAACCTCTTCCACGGTTTGAAATGATGACTGATTAAAGCTGTTAAGATAGAGTTTAAAGGATTTAGACTCAATGAGTTCTGGAGTGGTTGCAGGAATGGTAAACTCGCCAATTGCCACGACAGGTTTACCTTTGCCGTTAATCCATGATATTTCCCATGCAGTCCAGAGATCATATCCCCGAAACGGCAGCGAACCGGGATGGATACCAATTGCCTCTCTTTTAATAGTGCGGGGAAATTTTTCAAGCAAATCTGGTGAATAGGTTTGCACATAGTGGGTTTTAGTCCCAAGCAGTGTGAGTAACTCTTCCTGTTCCATTCTTACCTCTCTTTACTTTAATTCTGAATGATTGGTTGCTGATGCAGTCACATAGCTATTTTATGGAGCAGTAACGTGAGTCTGGTATAGTAAATCACATAAACAGTCAGTGATAAACTAATATGTTATAATTAATAATCAATTTAATAACGGAGGCATGTATGGCGGCTGGCATGTTTATGGTGAGATCAGTACAGCAGATACTTTTTATAGCATTGTGTTATATAAAACCCGCTTTTCGATATATCTAACACTCACAGTGAAGAGTGTATCACTGCTAAATATGATTCGTATCTGCGTCATGAAATGAAGATAACAGAACAGACGTTATCAAAGCCTCTCGTGTTATTTTCAGTAATGTTTGTAATGGTTTCCGGATGATCAATTTTAACTGTCACAGGCAGGGTCTGATAATCTCGTATTTCACATAATTTAATTCCGTGGAATACAGAATGATTTTGCTGCCTGATGGCAGTAGACTTCTAGACCGCCGATATCGCAATTTTTTTATAACATACTGTAAAATATTATTTTTATTCTGATTAATACTTTCAACCACAGTTTATGCATTACACGCTGCAATACTCATTCTGTGCTAAATGGGGAAGAGCATTAGCAGTGAACAGAAGGGAATATTTCATACCCTCGGTGTAAGCTCGTGATGTGTTCCGCCAGCCAGCAGTAAAAGACCTTCCCGTTATCGCATAAAAAGTAATCAGGCGTCTTAATATCAAAAATAACAAAGTGTGATCTGATACGGAAAACAACATTATTCTCTGTGCTGTAATGATTTAATTATTGCATTAATCACCTGCAACATTTATGGATTATCACAGGAGCATCAAAAATGGAGAAAGCAATAATGAGTTTTTCAGCAGAAGGATTAAATATCAAAGCAAGTAATTTAGATGT
>CAKZHC010000048.1 GCA_936920625.1 uncultured Enterobacteriaceae bacterium | reverse complement strand
AAAAAATAAAGATATTTTTAATAATTAAATTTAATTAAAGCAAAAAATAAATCATGATAGCAGAATGACGATGAGAACCGGCCATTTTTACAGACCAGGCCTGACAAAAGTTTGTTAAACATGAGAAACTTCCTCGCGTAATATCGGAGCTGATTCATGACTGCTCGGTTGTGTACTATGTAATGCTTTACGAATGGCAAAACCAGCAGCAATCAGCATCGTGACCGCTACTAACATGAAAAAACCGCAAAGCAGAGCATTTATTTGATTACCCAAAACAATAGTTTGCATCTCAGCCACTGTTTTAGCAGGTGCAATAATTATTCCTTCGTCAATACCCTGATCAAAACGTCTGGCCTGTGCCAGAAATCCAATGGACGGTTTGGGATCAAAGATTTTTTGCCACCCCGCATATATCGAAGTGATAAAAAGCCATCCAGTAGGGAGCAGAGTAACCCATGCATAACGTTCTTTTTTCATTTTAAACAGAACAACTGTGCCGACTATCAATGCCATAGAGGCGAGCATCTGGTTACCAATGCCGAATAATGGCCAGAGTGTGTTTATTCCGCCGAGAGGGTCAATCACACCCTGCCAGACAAAAAAACCCCATCCGGCAACAGCGACAGCAGTGCCCATTATATTGCCAAACCAGTTGCGATTACTGGCAAGCGCTGGAATCATCACCCCAATAAGATCCTGCACCATAAACCGGCAGGCACGAGTTCCTGCATCGACGGCTGTCAAAATAAAAAGGGCTTCAAACAGAATGGCAAAGTGATACCAGAAAGCCATCAGGGCAGGGCTGTTGAATATTTCGGTGATAATACGAGCCATCCCTACTGCAAAAGTAGGCGCACCACCAGTGCGCGAAAGCACAGAGAGTTCGCCAACATTTTGAGCGACCTGACTCAGATTCTGCGGTGTGATAACAAATCCCCACTGGCTGATTAACTGAGAGGCACTTTCAGCAGTACTCCCTATCAACGCAGCGGGGGAGTTCATAGCAAAATAAACTCCCGGATCGATAACAGAAGCGCAAATAAGTGCCATGATAGCCACGAATGACTCCATTAACATTGCGCCATAGTCTATGACGCGTATATGGCTCTCGCGCTCGATAAGCTTTGGCGTCGTCCCACTGGAAACCAGTGCGTGAAAACCAGAGATTGCACCACAGGCGATGGTGATAAAAAGGAAGGGAAAGATATTGCCGGAGAAGACAGGACCGCTGCCATCAATAAAATGAGTTACAGCAGGCATCTTCAGGTCCGGCATTGCAAACAGAATACCTACGGCCAGACCGGCAATCACACCGATTTTAAGGAAGGTAGAGAGATAATCACGAGGAGCGAGTATCAGCCAGACGGGCAAAACAGAAGCGACAAAACCGTAGATAACCAATACAAAGGTAAGGGTAGTCCCGTCCAGTGTAAAAAAGGGCCCCCAGAAGGGGTCCCTTGCTACATTTTCACCATAGACAATAGCCCCAATCATTAGCAAAAAACCAACAACTGAAATTTCCAGAATGCGGCCGGGGCGAATAAAACGCATATAAATACCCATCAGCAGAGCTATGGGAAGAGTTAGCGCAATGGTAAACATTCCCCAGGGCGAGTTAGTCAGTGCTTTCACTACCACTAGGGCCAGCACCGAAAGGATAATGATCATCACGCCCAGAGCACCCAGCATCGTCACTATGCCAGCAAAAGATCCTAATTCCTGACACGCGATTTCTCCGAGTGAGCGGCCATCACGACGAGTGGAAATGAATAGCACTAAAAAATCCTGAACAGCACCAGCAAACACAACACCAGCCAGAATCCAGATAGTGCCTGGAAGAAATCCCATCTGCGCAGCAAGAATAGGGCCTATAAGTGGTCCGGCACCCGCAATTGCAGCAAAATGATGCCCAAACAGTACCCATTTATTAGTGGGAACATAATCCAGGCCATCATTATGACGCTCAGCGGGTGTCAGTCGATTGTCATCCAGTTCGAAAATGCGGCGGGAGATAAACAAACTGTAAAATCGCCAGGCGATGGAGTAACAGGCAATAGCGGCAATAACCAGCCAAAGTGCGTTAACTGTTTCTCCACGGCGAAGTGCCAGCATTGCCAGTGCAGTCGCTCCCGTTATTGAGACCAAAATCCAGACAATGCAGGATCGCAGCTTTTCCATAACATAACTCCTTATTATTGCCGACTAATATGTCAGATTATTTAATAATGTCCGTGAATCAGTCACATTGTATGTGATGATATGCGGCAATAATACAAAGAGTAAATCAGGGTGTGACATGCACCGCAAGGCATAAATGGGGCGGGGATGGGGATGTGAGGCCTGATGGCCTCACAGTAATAATCAGGCGGCAGGCCGTGCTACAATGCTGCGTGTTTCCATCCGTACTTCTGCAAGCGTAACATCAACGGTATCGCTCACTCGATAAGCTAACTGGCCTTTTATCTCGATAGTGCCATTCTCCGGGCTACATACCATCTCGTCGCGTACCGCATGCAGGAATGAGGCAGGAACGAATACCACCGCTCCATTTTCTGCCAGACGAAGGCGCATGCCGCCACGGGAAATATCAATAATTTCTCCGCTAAAACGCTTATCACCGCCTGCCATTTTTTGCAAAAATCGGGCATAAAGCCAGCTACTGACATCGCGTTCAGCCAGACGGTAAAGACGGCGACGTTCGGCCATTTTCAAAGTTATCTCCTCAGACGGCCGTCGGGCATCTTTACCACAAATAATTGCTTTAAGCAGACGATGATTAACCATGTCACCATATTTACGGATAGGTGATGTCCAGGTGGCATAAGCTTTGAGACCCAGACCAAAATGGGGTTCAGGGCGGGTACTCATACCACCAAAAGAGAGAAAACGACGAATGCGATTATCAAGAAATGACGTTGGCAGACTATCCAGCTGGCGGCGCAGGGCGCAGTAACCCTCCAGAGTCATCAGTGTTGCCGGGGTCGTCTGGATACCGTGACTGGCCAGCAGACTGCAAGCCTGATCGGCATTAACATACTCGAACCCGCTATGTACATTGTAGATACCAAAACCCAGCTTATTTTGTAACACTTCAGCAGCACAAATGTTGGCGGTAATCATCGCTTCTTCGACAATACGATTACTGATGCGTCGCGATTCAGCAATGATATCCAGGACTTCAGCATTATCATCCAGCAGAAAAACATAGTCTGAACGTTCTTTAAACACCAGCGCATGTGTTTGGCGCCATGCAGTTCGGGACAGACACAGGCGATGAAGCAACATAATCTGATTAGCAATAGCATCACTCTGTGGCTGCCAGCTGCCAGTATTCTCCAGCCAATCTGAAACGTCGTCATAAATTAGCCGGGCTTTAGATTCAATCCACGCAGTGAAGAAATGCATATCATCACGTAGTTCACCCTCTTTCGACACCGTTACACGGCAGGCAAGAACCGGACGGCGCTGATGTAAACGTAATGAACAGCGGTCATCTGATAATTCACGAGGCAGCATTGGGATATTGAAGCCGGGCAGATAGTTGGTAAATGCTCGACTGGCCGCAATCAGATCAAGTGTGCTGCCTTCGGCTATCCATGCGGTGGGGTCAGCAATAGCAATGGTGAGTTGCAACTCACCCTCTGGTGTTTCACAAACATAAAGTGCATCGTCGATATCTTCAGTGCTGGCGCTGTCGATAGTAACAAACTCTAGGGCAGTCAGATCCTCTCGTTGTAAGCCTTCGTCCAGTATTTCACCAGGTTCCTCCATAGGAGGGAGCCGCTCAAGATTATGATGTGACAGTGTCACCCACCATGGAGCGAAAGGATCATTGCCTGCGGTAATGTATTCAGTAAGTTCAGCATAGAAACCGCGATCACCCTTGAGCGGATGGCGGCGCATCTCTGCCACCGCCCAGTCATTGACCTGAAAATTATGTTTGAGCCCGCCCGCAGCCCGGCAGAGTATTGACTCTTTTAACAGCGGGTGATCTGGGATGATACAAAAGCGCCCCTCTTTTTTCTGGATGCGCCCTACGAAACGGCTAAGAAACGGTTCAATCAGTTTTTCTGGTTCTGCAACATCGCGTTCTCTGTCAGTCTGTAATACAGCAACAATGCGATCACCATGCATCACTTTCTTCATTTGTGACGGTGGGATAAAGTAACTTTTTTGAGAATCAACTTCCAGAAAACCAAACCCTTTATCGGTACTTTTGACCACACCTTCAACACGCGGTGTCTGGGCGTGGAGTTTCTCTTTAAGCTGTGCAAGCAGGGGATTATCTTGAAACATAATGTCTATCGTTTATGTGGTCTGAGAGCGGGTGACAGTTTTACGCGATAACTGCCCAGGCAGCAAGATTAATATTATATGACGGCAGTCAAGTTTAGTTGAAAACCGTCAGAAAATGCTAATCGCTCTGGGATCGACTCTTAATATAATAAGCCATTTCCTGGTGTGTAGTAAACCTGCAATAACGCACTCCGGGTCACCAGTCTGTTGGCTAACATGTTGTTCGTTACAAATCTGCTGACATTTTATCAACATAAAAAAAACAATATCTTTGCGGTAGATGCCAAATTTGTAAGAAAAATTTATCTGAATAAGTTGGGAAAATTTTAAATGCTGAAAACGGAAGACATCAGGAAGTGTAACCAGCAAACAGGTATTTCTTTGCAATCATTCTGGATAAACACTGTAGATAAGTAAGGAGTTGATATGAATGGTCCTGCCCTCAGAATAAGCACCCTATGGCTGATTTTCCTCAGGTTTGCTACATCAAAAATATCGTAAAAAATCCCAATATTATTGTCGGTGATTACAGTTATTATGATGGCCCGGATCATGCTGAAAATTTCGAACGCCATGTTCTGTACCACTTTCCATTTATTGGAGACAAACTGATCATTGGCAAATTTTGCGCAATTTCCAGGGGCGTTAAATTTATCATGAATGGGGCAAATCATAAGTTATCAGGCATTTCAACTTATCCGTTCCAGATATTCGGTAACGGATGGGAAAAAGTAATGCCAGCGCCTGAAGATCTCCCTTACAAGGGTGACACTGTTATTGAGAATGATGTATGGATAGGTTTTGATGCCTTAATTATGCCGGGAATAACAGTTGGCAACGGTGCTGTCATTGCATCCCACGCAGTTGTTACTGCGAATGTACCCGCCTATAGTGTTGCAGGAGGCAATCCCGCGAGAGTGATCAAAACTCGTTTTCCGCCCGATACTATTATCAGGCTGGAAAAACTGGCATGGTGGAACTGGCCGGCAGAGACAATTACGCATTATCTGCCATTAATAGTTAAAGGAGATGTGGATGCATTGATTGACACGTACGTGCCCGATGATCCTCAGCTCAAAATAGATAACATTTAAAATAAAGGCGTTCGCGATGTCATCATTTGTAAACAGGTAACACCAGATATGAAATAAAAAAGAAGAAACGAGGTGAGGCCTGAAGCCTCACCAGAAAATGTTTACTTCAGTTCCAGCTCATTCATGGCAGCAATGCTAAAACCACCATCAACATGAACCACTTCACCAGTAATCCCGGCGGCCAGATCAGAACAGAGGAAAGCAGCAGAATTACCAACGTCCTCAATAGTTACAGTACGGCGAATAGGGGTAACAGCTTCACAGTGAGCCAGCATCTTACGGAAGTCTTTAATACCGGACGCTGCAAGAGTACGGATAGGGCCGGCAGAGATAGCGTTTACCCGAATATCTTGTGGACCCATTGCATTAGCCATGTAGCGAACATTAGCTTCCAAAGACGCTTTCGCCAGCCCCATCACGTTATAGTTAGGAATCGCGCGCTCAGCACCCAGATAAGTAAGAGTAAGCAGTCCTGAGCGGGGGTTTAACATCTCACGACACGCTTTTGCCAGAGCGACAAAGCTGTATGCGCTAATGTCATGCGCTATTTTGAACCCTTCACGAGTGACAGCGCTGACAAAATCCCCATCCAGCTGATCGCCGGGGGCGAAACCGATTGAGTGGACAAAACCATCAAATTTCGGCCACGATTTAGCAAGTTCACTAAACAACGAGTTGATGCTTTCGTCTTCCGCCACATCACAGGGCAAAATGATATCAGAACCCAGATCACGGGCAAATTCAGAAACCCTTTGTTTTAATTTGTCATTTTGATAAGTAAAGGCCAGTTCAGCTCCCTGTTTATGCATCGCCTGGGCAATACCAAAGGCGATGGAGAGCTTACTGGCAACGCCAGTAATCAGAATACGCTTACCGGAGAGAAAACCCATAACTGTCATCCTTATAACGCATTATTATTGTGGCAGCTATCGTGCATGTAATAACAATAGCCGACGATAATTAAGCCGTTGATTCTATCATAAGTCATTAATCACCGTTAGCCTGCCTTGGAACAGAAGAACCGCTGTATTGATTTGTTAGCGATCTCTGCGCCAGGATTCTGCTGTCAGAGATTCACCGAAATGGCCGGAAATAAGCCGCTTGGTGAGTTCGTGGAGCGGCGACGCCAGCACGTCTGCCGTGCCACCACGTTCTACCACCTCTCCCTCATGCATGACTAACACCTGATCACTGATATGTTTCATCATACCCAGATCCTGAGTGACATAAATATAGGCAATATTATGTTTTTCCTGCAATTCCAGCATGAGATTCACTAGTTGTGATCGCATAGTCATGTCCAGCGATGCCATTGCTTCATCAGCAATGATTACCTGCGGTCGCAGTATCAACGCTCGCGCCAGCGCAACACGCTGTTTCTGCCCGGGAGCAAGCATATGTGGATAATAAGTGGCGTGATGGTGGCGCAATCCAACCTGTTTTAAGGTTTTGTCAACGCGTTTTTCTCGCTCCTGAACGGTCAAATTACTATTAGAGCGCAAAATAAATTCAAGTACCTGACCAATCCGTTTGCGGGGGTTGAGCGAGGTATTAGGATCCTGAAAAACCATACGAATACGCTGGCTCCGATAACGATAGTCGCCAAACTCCAGTGGATGATCATTAATTATAATCTCACCTGCACTAGGCGCTATTATTCCACTAAGCATCTTTGCCAGCGTCGATTTACCCGCGCCATTTTCGCCAATTATTGCAAGGGTTTGCCCTTCACGCAGTGTGAAACTGATGTTTTTCACTGTTTCTACAGGGGCGTAACTAAACAGGCCAGTGCGATGGTAAAAGGTTTTACAGAGATTACGAACCTCCAGCCAGGTTTCGGCCATTTATGGCACCTCACTGTTTAAAGGAAAGTGGCAGGCAAACTGATGATGCTTTGCCCCCCGCAATCTTGGCGTCTCAATACATTTTTTTTGTGCATAAGGGCAACGAGGGCCTAACCTGCAACCTATTGGCAGGCTCTCCAGGGGGGGAATAGCCCCTGGCAGGGTGTTCAAACGGCTTTTATGTGGCAAAGACTGACAAAAATCAGGCATAGAACGGATTAATGCCTGGGTGTAAGGATGGTGAGGCGTTTCAATCAGATCTTCCCGACTGGCAAATTCAACTGTCTGACCACAATACATGACATTTATGCGATCTGCCCACTGACTCATCATCTGCAAGTCATGACTTATCAGCAGTATTGTCGTGCTGTTATTTTGATTGAGCCCTGTCAGCAGCCGAAAAATTTGAGCCTGAGTGGTAGGATCCATGGAGTTAGTGGGTTCATCGGCAATCAAGAGTCGCGGTTGATTGGCCAGTGCAATCGCAATCATTACTTTCTGGCACTCTCCCTGTGTTAGTTCGTGGGGGAAACAGCGCATAATTTCCTGATGGTTCCTGATGCCGACACGATGCAAAAGTTCAACAGCACGGCGGTACCGCCAGCGAAAACGCTGATACCAGCGGCCTTTATATGTCCAATAAGGGATTGACTGAATCAGCTGGCGACCAATGCGTTCAGAGGGGTCAAGACAGGATTGCGGCTCCTGAAAAATCATAGAAACATGATGTCCTACGATCTTACGCCTTTCACGTAAGCTCAGGTGTAGCAAATCAATATCATCAAAACGCATCCGATCTGCACTCACCCTCCAGTTGTCAGTAGTAACACCGCATATAGCCTTAGCGATCAGGCTTTTACCTGAACCTGATTCACCCACCAGGCCGCGAATTTCACCTTCATTCAGGGTAATGCTCACACGATCTACTACTTTCATTGCCCCTTCAGCAGTGATGAATTCGATGGTCAAATTGCGAATATCCAGCAAAATCATTATTCCACTCCCGCCATAATGGCTCGCCTGATACCGTCTCCCAGTAAGTTTACTATCAGCACACTTATCATGATGGCAGCGCCGGGCAGCATTACGGCCCATGGAGCTACATAGATAAGTTCAAGTGAGTTATCCAGCATTGCCCCCCATTCGGATGAGGGGGGCCTTGCACCCAGATTTAGAAAACCGAAAGCAGCAATGTCGAGAATTGCAACGGAAAGCGCGCGGGTAAATTCGCTCACTAGCTGTGGAGCAATATTAGGAAGAATGCTAAAACGAAAAATACTGAGGTTACTGGTACCTTCAAGCCTGGCAGCCACAACATAACCCTTCTCCATCTCAGTCTGTACTGAGATGTAAATAGCATCAATCAGTCGCGGCAGCGTTGCCAGAAAAACCGCCAGCATGGCATGGTGTATACAGGCTCCAAGGCAGGCCACCACAATCAGGGCTAGTAACAGAGAAGGAATTGCAAGCAGAGTATCGAAGAAATGTTTAACTAGTACAGAACGCCAGCCGGCTGTAATACTCGCAACTACTCCAATAATCATGGCGAAGATTGAAGCAAGCAAGGTGATTATTATGGCTGATCCCACTGTTGGCCTGGCACCACGCAACAAACGGCTGAGCACATCACGCCCGATGTCATCGGTGCCGAGAAAAAAGGAAACATCGCCATAATGTGACCAAGAAGGGGGGAGCAGTTGATAGCCAAGGAATTGTTGCTTGGTAGAGTATGGTGCCAGCTGATTACCGAAAAGACAAATAATCAGCAGGACGATAAATGCATAGAGAGCGATCATTGCTATCGTATCGCGGCTGAACAATTGCCAGGTTTGTCGCAACGGGCCGGGCAGCTGTATATCGGTATAAATACTACTATTGGCCATATTACTCCCCCCCACGTTTTAGCGGATTCAATACTGCACTCAGTATATCGGTCAGGATATTGACAGTAACAATCAGCCCTCCCATTACCATAATCCCGGCCGAAAGCACGGCAAAATCCTGCTGACGTCCGGCAGCCAGTAACCAAAGTCCCATTCCTGGCCAGTTAAATACTATTTCAGTGATCATGGTCAGGGTGAGTATTGTTGAAAATTGTGGGCCGAGCCGTGAAATAACCGGTGGGATGGCATTATGTAATACGTGGCGGCGTATTACTGTAAAACGTGACAGGCCTCGTATTGTAGCCGCTTTTATATAGTTCTGCGCCATGACTTCACAGGTAAAAAATCGGGTAAGGCGTATTATCTCCGTCATCGATGCGACAGAGATTGTAGTCACGGGCAAGATCAGATGAATCAGTACGCTCGTAATTATGGCATGTCTCCATTGTGAATTTTCAAGCAGAGCATCAATCAGACCAATACCAGTGACAGTATTCATTGGATAGAGCAAGTTAATGCGACCTGATACTGGCAGCCATCCAAGCGAAAGCGAAAAGAGCAACATTAAAAGTAATGACAACCAGAATACTGGCAATGAAAAACCCACCAGTGCTAAGGCGCTAATCAGTTTATCCTGCCACCTGCCACGCATCACACCAGCCGTGATGCCTAAGGGAACGCCAATCAGTAAGGCAATCAAAAAAGCAAAGCAACATAGTTCCAGTGTGGCTGGAAACAGTTCATATAACCGGAGATTAATAGACTGGCCAGTAATATATGAAAAACCAAAGTCATATTGCAAAATGCCCGAAAACCACGACTGTAAGGCGTCCAGCAGGGACTTATCTCGTAGCGGAGCATGGGGAGTATAATAACTAAGGACAAAACCAATCAGTGATAACGTAAATAGGGTAGTCAGCCAGAGCAGCAGTCGGTGAATCGTGTAAATAATCATGGTGTTTCCCTTGCAGGACAACGATAAACGCCAGCGAAGAGGGCACTCCCAAAAGTACTCAGCTCCAGTACCTGAATATCATGTCGGTAAGCCAGCAGATGCAATGATGAAGCTAGCGGCAATACCGGTAATTCCCGCGTCAGAATCATCTGGGCATAATGATAACTCCTGCGGCGGCAAGCCAGATTGTGCGATGGTGATCCTTGCTGTAACAGCGCATCAAATGGCGGATAACACCAGCGGGCGATATTAGTGCCTGAGCTAATTGCTGCGCAACTGAGCAGCGGACGGAAAAAATTGTTAGGATCATCACTATCGGAGTTCCATCCAGAAAGGGTCAGATCATGATTTTTGTCCATTAGCATAGCTTGCTGAAAATGGCCCTCAAGTCTGTGAATAGTAACGTGCACCCCGATGCCGTCCAAATCAGACTGGATAATCTCAGCAGTTTTTTGTGGTGAAGGATTCCATGGCTCAGATGCCGGGGGTACCCATAAACTCAGCCGCAATTTTCGAATACCAAGAGACTTTAGTATTTCGCGTGCTTTTTTGGGATTGTATCGGGTAATGCGGGCCTCATTATCATAACCCCAGGAGGCGCGCGGTATTATCGAGGCAGCCGTCTCTGCAGTGCCATAGTAGACGGATTCCATTAAACGGTCATTATTGATTGCAAGCGCCAGAGCATGACGTACTTCTGACCGGTTGAGTGGCGCTTTACTGGTATTAAATGCTAAATAAGCGATATTCATGCTTGGCCGCAAAGTAAGTCGCAGCCTCGGATCATCACGCAAAACCGAGATTTGACTGGCGGAAGGCCAGGCCAGAACGTCGCATTCACCGGTTAGTAGCTTAGAAATACGCCCGGTTCCACTAACACCAATATCAATCACTACCTGCTCCATACGTGGCAACCCCTGCTGCCAGTAGCTGGGATTGCGCACCAGACGAATATAATTTCTGGGGCGATACTCCTGTAACAGAAACGGGCCGGTGCCGACAGGAAAGTTATCAAGCGCTGGCTTGCGGCTCTGCTTTTCAAGTTGAGCGGCATATTCAGCCGAGAGAACAGGAGCATAATTAGTCGCCAAATGCCAGAGAAAAGAAATGTCCGGCTCTTTGAGTGTTATCTCAACCGTATAAGGATCGATTTTATGCACACTCTTGACTTTTTGAGTAAATTGAAGACTGTCGAAATAAGGATAACGCCCACCATGAACGTTATGCCAGTGGTTGTTCCGGTCAAAAACTCGTTGAAAACTAAAAACAACATCATCAGCATTCATTGTGCGGGAAGGGGTAAACCATGCGGTTTTCTGAAACGAGACATCATGGCGTAAATGAAACCGAAAGATCATATTATTGCCAGACACCTCCCAGCGTTGCGCCAGTTCCGGCTGCAAACGAAAGCCATTAGACGCCACACGCAATAACCGGTCATAAATTTGAGAGGCCAGCGTGTCTACCACTAATCCGCCAGACGCCAGTTGAGGATTAAAAGTAGTTAATACACCATTAACACAATAGACAAAGCCACTTTGGCCAATATCATTTTTATCAGCTGGTTGCGCCGCGGAGGCGGCCAGCACAGAGCCTGCCAGTAAAATCAGTAGTAATGTGCGCATAGGATTTTAGTTGATTTATGCAATCGCCAGAGTGTACCGCACCATGGCCTCTGGTCCAAAATTTGACTACTAACTTATCAGATTCACACAGGTTACAACAGGCTGACAACTTATGGGCTGGATTAGCAATTAAGCAGGCCTCACAGACCTGCTTAATCAGATATCTCATCGTCTCTGGATGATCTGGTTAACTTCACGCCTGGTTCTGCCTGATGTTTTTTTAACATTGCCCGTAGCTGATAATAAGTCAGCCCCAGAAGGTCGGCTGCCTTGTGCTGATGGTTGCCTGCCAGTGACAAGGCTTTTTGTAATAATTGTGCTTCCTGCTCTCTTTGCCAGTGGCGGAGATTAAGCGGCAAAGTCGGAGCCGACAGAGCTGTAGCTCCGGATTCATCGCTTTCGCACTTATCACTAAAGAAAGGATCAATGATAATTTCCCCGAGGGGGTGCAGACTGTCTCCATGACGATAGACTGAACGTTCAACCACGTTTTTAAGTTCACGAATATTGCCGGGCCAGTTATAACTAAGCAACTTGCTTTCGGCCGAAGGCGTGAAGCCGGAGAAAAGTGATAATCCCAGTTCACGGCACATCTGCATAGCAAACTGCTCAGCCAGCAGCAAAATATCATGTTGCCGGTGTCGTAAAGGTGGTAGCCGTACAACGTCAAATGCCAGTCTGTCGAGCAGATCGGCACGAAAACGCCCCTGACGCGCCAGTGCTGGCAAATTGTCATTAGTGGCACAGATAAGACGCACACTGACTTGCAACGACTGGCTGCCACCAACACGTTCCAGCTGGCCATATTCGATTACCCTGAGTAGTTTTTCCTGCACCTGCATAGGCGCTGTTGCCAGCTCATCAAGAAACAGCGTACCACTATCAGCACGCTCGAAGCGTCCTTGATGACGCTTTTGAGCTCCGGTAAAAGCACCTGCCTCATGACCAAAGAGTTCAGAGTCAAGCAAATTGTTGTTCAGTGCGGCGCAGTTGAGTGAAATGAAAGGGCCCTGCCAGCGCGGGGAGAGAAAATGGAGGCGATGTGCAATTAGCTCTTTACCTGTGCCACGCTCTCCGGTCACCAGAACGGGCTTATTCAGTTTGGCAATTTTTGATACCTGGTCAAGAACATCAAGAAATAGTGGTGATTCTCCCAGCAGGTTTTCATTGTATTGAGACATGATTAAAATAACCATAAAGTTAGTTTTTTTGACCACTTTACAGTCATTCTCTGAAAAGGCAAATTATAAAAAACGTTATCATTCAGATGAATAAATAATTGGCATGTATATTGCTAGTAACTAAAGGAAAACGGTAAACAGATTTTACGATGAGGATATGATTATGGGAATTTTTTCGCGGTTCACTGATATTGTAAACGCCAATATCAATACACTCCTGGACAAAGCAGAAGATCCGCAAAAAATGGTCAGGCTTATGATACAGGAGATGGAGGAAACACTTGTGGAAGTGCGTTCTCATTCGGCGAGAACACTGGCAGAACAAAAACAATTACTCCGCCGTATTGAGCTTAGTAATGCGCAGCAGGACGAGTGGCAGCAGAAAGCTGAACTGGCGTTGCGCAGGGACCGAGAGGATTTGGCCCGTGCCGCATTAATTGAGAAACAAAAATTGGTAAAGCTCTCAGGTACCCTGGCTGCGGAGGTATCGCAGATTGAGGACACTCTGGCGCGAATGAAATTAGAAATTAACGAACTGGAAAATAAACTAACAGAAACCCGCGCCCGGCAGCAGGCTCTGGCAATCCGTCACCAGGCGGCGGCTTCCTCATGTAATGTTCGGCGTCAGCTCGACAGCAATAAACTTAATGATGCTTTTTCCCGTTTTGAGTCTTTTGAACGACGCATTGATCATATGGAAGCTATGGCTGAAAGCCATCGGTTTGGCAAAAGCGAAAACAGTCTTGATGAGCAATTTAATTCCCTGCAAGCGGATGATGAAATCAGCCAGCAGCTTGCTGCAATAAAAGCCCGTATTAATCGTAGTGAGCCATAGTGGTTAACAAAATATCGCCAGTCAACTGGTACCAGTCAGTTGAAATCTGGAAGGAGAATGAATGAGTTCATTATTTTTAGCTATTCCTCTGACCCTTTTTATTCTGTTCGTTGTGCCGGTTTGGCTGTGGCTGCATTATAGTAACAGGCGATCTACAGGAGATCTGAATGCATCTGACAGTGAGCGTTTGCAGCGGCTTACTCAGCAGGCGCAGCAGATGAGCGAACGTATCCATGCCTTAGAAGAGATACTCGAAGCGCAACACTCTGACTGGAGGGCATCATGATGTCTCAGGAGCGAAAACTTTACCGGATCCCCCAAAAAGGCAGAATAAAAGGTGTATGCGCTGGTCTGGCGCACTATTTTGACATTCCAGTGACTCTGATACGGGTGATGGCTGTCCTGTCGCTATTTTTTGGGTTGTTTGCTTTTACTATAGTTCTGTATATCGTGCTCTGCTTTGTGCTAAAGCCAATACCCACTAGTCAGATAGGCCTGATGACGCCTTACAAACAGCGTCAGTTGCTTAATGAAGCCGATGCACTGATGCAACGTAGCGAGCAGCGTCTGCGAGAAATAGAACGTTACGTTACCTCTGATACGTTTAATACACGTAACCGTTTTCGTCAGTTGTAGACAAAACAAGAAATTGTGGAGTGCTGCCAAATGGTCAGTCAGATTTTTAAGTTTTGCAGGATTGGGGGGAGGAGTGTTCAGCCTCCGGGCCACCTCTTTTCTGCTGAACTTAAACCGCCAGTCGATGGAACTTTATTTCTTATATCTGTGTTTAGTCTTTGCCTGAATTGGATAGCAGCATATGGATTTCATAACCATTAAAAATCATCAAAAAATATTAACAGAGCAAAGTGTGATGCCCCAGAAACTGCAAGGGGAATTAAGCCTTACTCATCATCCATCGGAATAAGGCCGATTCAGGAAATTACTTTTTACAAATCTTCAAAAAAGTATTCAAATGCATCCGGGAAAATCGCAGAAATTCTGATTTGATTGACATTTTCTGCTACATTCTATAAATATTTTTTCATTTGTTACATCCTGGTAGGATATAGCACATGTCGGTGTTGAAATTGGCAACATAAGAGTTAACTTTAAAGCTATAGTGGCAATTTTACGCGTTGCGGTAGGAATTAACATAGTATCTCCAGAGTAAACTTCAACTAGCATCGGGGCAGAGTGATATATTTAGCCCCATGCAAACTATGAGCGACCTGTACCATAACTGATCAAAAAATTAACTAATATTATTGTCGTATTGTTTACAGAAATATTGGGGTTTTTATAAAAGTATATCCGATGAGTTCTGTAATCATTATATAAAATAATTTTTATTATCATCAGACAAATCGTTTGCTAAGTGATATTATTAACGAATATATTTTTGAGGTTAGCTTATGATTTACTGAAATGGTTTATATGCAGCAGTATGATAGCAACCTGGCTTGGTGAACATGCTGTCAGGCTGATTAATTTTTTCAATTTTCGGATGCAGACTTGCTCAAATATCAGATATTATGCAGTCATTTTGCCTAATCCATCGACTAATGATTTTTGATTTATTCACCTAAAAATCATAAGCCTGAAATAAAAATATGGCTTAAATAGATAGTTTATTCATTACATTTCTTGAAAGAAAAATATAATTATCATGTGATTTATCAGAGCTTTCGAATATAAAATAAAGGGGAGGGTGTCTGATTAAAAGACATCCTCAACCTATGAAGTCAATGTCAGATCGAAAATTTCAGTTAGATATTAAAAAATATCATCCCATCGTACACTGCATATATTCCTCATAATTTTTTGCGCTTGCCTGACATTTTTGAATACATGCCATAAATGATTTGACATCATCTTCATACGAACATCCTGTCGTAACAGGCACTGATTTTGCAATTGATGTTGTGGTAAGCATTATGCTCATGATGATAGTTGCCGCAACTTTATAAGTTTTATTCTTTACAGTCATAGGTAAGTTCCTTCAGTGTTATTATTTACAGTGCGGGCCAGTATGGCCTGGAAAGATGGCCTGGAAAGATGGCCTGGAAAGCTCGTATATTCTTAATAAGAACGTCAGGACTGCTGGAATGTTTAAAGAAAAATTTAAATATGCAGTATACGAAACCCCGTTTTATTTTTAGTCCAGTCACTGGAAAAACTTAAAAATCAGCGAAAGAGAGTCGAAAAAGGTGAAACCTTACCTCACATTGAAAACGGACACTGGCCTGTAGCAGGTAATATCATCGTTATCCCTAAGATTAACGAGAAATCTTACGACCTGTGATCAGAGCAAACATCAATTATCTTTTGTTTTCATAGTAAAACCTGCCACCAGTTAAAGATAAGAGGAAGAATAAGACATGGGAAGTCTTGATGAAGAAACTATCAATATTTGATCAACAGTCAGATTGCCAATATTTTTACAGGGGCAGTAAAAATATGCGATATGCATCACATAATCAAAAATTAAGTACTATTTATCTCATCGGTAAGGGTTAGGAGAGCAGAAAAAAGAAATGATCAGCGGCTATCCCCGACCCTGTACACCTGAATTTGTACATACACCAATTCACTAGTTACTTATTGAAAAATATTTCTAATATATTTTTAACAAAGAAAATGTTTTCCTGAAATTTTTGTGATATATATCTCATCTATGTTTTCTGACGGGCTGTATCTTGGTTGAACTTTAACCTCTGGTGGAAAAGTATGATTACAGAGTGGTTAACCCCGGAAAAGATAAATATTGTTAACAGCGTTAAAGACTGGAAGGAAGCGGTGATACTCTGCTCACAACCGTTACTCTTACAGAATTTCATTTCTCCTGAATATATTGACGTTATTTTTACAACTCACGAAGAACTAGGGCCATATTATGTTATTGCGCCCGGACTGGCTCTGCCTCATGCCAGACCTGAACAGGGAGTAATAAAAACGGGTCTCTCTTTGCTGCATGTTAAAGAAGGGGTTTTCTTTGGTTCACATGCGAACGATCCAGTTTATGTCATCATTATGATGTGCGCCATTTCGGGAAATGAGCATATTAATCTTATCAGTTCTTTGGCTGAGATATTTAGTGATGAAGATAAGCTCAGCAGATTGATTAATGCCTCCAGTCTGGAATCTATCGATAAAGTCATTACGATAAAAACGGGATATAAATAATGAAAAAAATTATGATAGTGTGCGGTAATGGATTGGGGAGTAGCTTTATTGTCGAGATGAATGTAAAGAAAATTCTCAGTAAGCTCAATAAAGAGGCTGAAGTCTGGCATACAGATATAACCTCAGCCAAAAGTGAAAAAGCAGATATCATAATCAGTGCACGTGATATTGCTGAGCATCTTAACGGACATGAAGCCAAAATTTTTGGACTGAGCAACTTGCTTGATAACAATAAAATTGAAGAAATTATCAAGGAAAACCTCTAATACTCATACAGCTTGCTCTGTGCAATTGGAGTAAACATGTTAAATTTTATTATTTACGATGTGTTAGGAACACCTGCAATACTGGTTGGTTTATTTGCTTTGATTGGCCTGGTGCTACAGAGAAAATCTGTATCAAATGTTATATCCGGGACACTAAAGACAATTATGGGATTTGTGTTATTAACCTCTGGAGCCACTGTAATTGCAAGTACACTGGCTATTTTCAGCTGTCTCTTTGAACATTCATTTCATATTCATGGCGTGGTACCAAATACAGATGCAATGGCTGCTCTTGCACAGAAGAGCTTTGGTACAGCTACTGCTATGATTATGGTATTTGGCATGGTAATAAATATTATTCTGGCCCGTTTTACTCCACTGAAATATATTTTCCTCACTGGTCACCATACTCTGTATATGGCTGCAATGCTGGCTGTGATACTCTCTGCTGGTAACATTTCACTATTCTGGGTGACAATAACAGGCTCGTTAATTCTTGGTACAATGATGGTGATTTCTCCAGCTATTCTTCAGCCTTTTACCAGAAGAATTACCGGGACCGACGAACTCGCATTAGGACATTTTGGATCGTTCGGCTATTTGCTTGCTGCCCTGATTGGTAAAGTCACAGGTAAGGGCAGTGTGACAATTGAAGAAATTGAAGTTCCGAAATCACTTAACTTTATGAGGGATTCATCTGTAGCTATTTCCCTGACGATGATGGTCCTTTTTTTGGTACTGGTTACTATCGCAGGCAAGAACTTTGTCGAAAATACGTTAAGTCACGGCCAAAATTTTATTATATTCGCTATTATACAGTCTCTGACCTTTGCCGCCGGAGTTTACATCATTCTCGCGGGTGTCCGGATGATTATTGCTGAAATTGTTCCGGCATTTAAAGGAATTGCAGACAAACTTGTGAAAGACGCCAAACCCGCTCTTGATTGCCCAACAGTATTTCCCTTCGCACCAAACGCTGTAATTATAGGTTTCCTCGTAAGCTTCTTAGCTGGCCTGATATCTATGTTTCTTTTCCCACTGTTTAACCTGAGCGTAATTGTTCCGGGCCTGGTTCCACACTTTTTCTGTGGTGGTACTGCCGGTGTCTATGGGAATGTTATGGGGGGGCGCCGTGGAGTAGTTATTGGTGCATTCGCTCATGGTCTTTTGATCTCATTCCTGCCTGCTATCCTTCTGCCGTTAATGGGGGATATGGGCTTTGCTTCAACCACATTTGGGGATGCAGATTTTGGTGTTGTGGGTATTATTCTAGGTAACATCCTCTCTTTAATTAATGTTTAGATTATCAGGAGGAGCTGATGAAAGCCAAATTTTCACCATCATTGATGTGCATGGATTTGACCCGATTCAGGGAGCAGATTACAGCAATGAATCACAAAGCTGATTTTTATCACGTAGATATTATGGATGGAAATTATGTGCGAAATATTACTTTGTCGCCATTTTTTATTGAGAATCTTAAAAAAATTACTAACATACCAATTGATGTTCATTTGATGGTTAATCATCCAGAAGATATTATTCCATTATGTCTGCAAGCTGGCGCTGATATTATTAGTTTTCATCCAGAAACAGCAAATAATAAGATATTCCGGTTGCTCACTCAGATAAAAGAGGGAGGAAGAAAATGCGGTGTTGTTCTAAATCCGGCAACGCCTGCTGACATCATAAGAGAATATGCGTATTTACTTGATAAGATTACGGTGATGTCTGTTGATCCTGGTTTTGCAGGTCAACAATTCATCCCTGGCTCACTAAATAAGATCAGGAAACTTATCGAAATGAGAGAGGCAGGTAACTATCATTACCTGACCGAGATTGATGGCTCATGTAATGAAAAAACATTTCGTGAGATATCAAAATCAGGAGTTGATGTCTATATTGTCGGTACCTCAGGTTTGTTTTCTCTTGATGATGATGTCAATATTGCCTGGGGGAAAATGGTAGACATATTCCAGCGGGAATCCAGCAGCCAGTAGAATTCAAAAAAGTCCGAAAATCTTCTGCAATAAGAATCCAGGTTCAATAACATTCTCAGGTTTAGCCGTGAATAAATTACACAGCTTCTTATCTGTATTACCTTAATTTGTTTTATCCACAACTCCTTAACTGTGGATAGCGATAAAAACTTCCCAGACACCAAACCAGTGCAATTATGCCAATAATACCACCGACATAACCTATCTGAAACATACCAAAATGGAGGCTAATCTGGTTTCCCAACAGGGCACCACCTCCTATTCCAATATTGTATATGCCGGAAAACAATGACATCGAGACGTCAGTTGCATCAGGCGTCAGCGCCAAAACACGAATTTGTATGGCGAGCCCCAGTGTCATTGCTGCCATACCCCAGACAGCACATAACAGCATAACCATCAGCAGATGTGAAGATGCTCGCCAGAGCAGTAACATGGAGCAGACTATAACAACCAGCGAAGCTACCGGGAAAAAAACCGGAAAGCGGTTATTAAAAGTGCTAAACAGAAAGCTTCCCAGAATACCTGCTGCACCGAAGAGTAATAACAACAGCGTAATATCATTATCGGCTACTAGCGCGACTTTCTTCATAAATGGTTCAATATAACTGTAAGCGGTATAATGTGCGGTAATTGTTAAAACGATAAGTATGTATAGGGCAAGTAGAGCAGGGCGGCGCAGCAGCAAAGGCAGGCTGCTTAATGAGCCGGTATGTCTGCCCGGCATTTCAGGCAATAGTCGCATTAAACAGACAAGTGTAATTACAGCAGCCACAGCTATGAGCCCAAAAGCAGCGCGCCAACCAAAATACTGACTTACCAGGCGGCCGAATGGCAGACCAAGGACCATTGCCAGTGCGGTGCCTGTTGCCAGAATACTTAGCGCCTGAGTCTGCCGGCCGGGCGGTGAGACACGAATGGCTAAAGATGCAATAATCGACCAGAAAATCGCATGGGCAATAGCAATACCAATGCGCGAAATAATCAGACTAAGAAAATTCCAGGCACAAGTTGATAAAATATGGCTGGCAATGAACAGAATAAAAATGATGCACATTAATAGACGGCGCTCTATATTCCGTGTCAGGAGCATCATCGGTAGTGACATCGCTGCGACTACCCAAGCATAGATAGTCAGAATAATACCTACATCAGCAGTGGACCTCGAGAGAGAGCTGGCGATTTCAGAGAGCAGACCAACCGGTACGAATTCTGTTGTATTAAAAATAAACGCCGCAACAGCAATCATTATGATCCGCAGCCAGGCAACTTTACGTGAACCAGTAGTCGTTTCCATAAATTACGCTCAGTAACAATCTTTCTAAAAGATAAGGAAACAATAGCCCCATTGTGCTCTATTGTATGGCTGAAAAGAAACCAAAAAAGTTATTGCATAAAATAAAAAGTCAGCATGGCACATGATGTCATAATCAGCCGGCTTTCTGCTTTATAAAAGGCAGAGAAATCACATTTAACTATGACAATATCCGCCCCAGCCATACCTCATTTAGTGATGTATACTCAGGGGTAACAGCATCATTTGTAAACCCGTTTTTTGTAAGCGGAAAAGTGAAGAAGCAACGATGAGAAAAATCATGAAATTACCGAAAGTAGCAGTACTCGGGCTGGGGGCTATGGGGCATGCCTTTGCTGCCAATTTAATAAAAAAAGATTTTACTGTTTTTGGCTGGAATCGTACCCGCCACAGAGGAGAGGACCTCATCTCTCTGGGTCTGAATTTATGTGGGACTCCAGAAGACGCAGCCAGAAACGCTGAAGTGGTGATTTTAATGTTGTCTGATGCAGAGATTACACATCAAATTGCAGAGCAGATCTTTACCGTACTAAATGAATCAAGCTGCGTGATACAAATGGCGACTATCGGTGTTGAGAGTACCCAACGCATCAAAACGCTTTTCAATCAGCGTAAAGATATATACTTTTTTGATGCACCAGTATCAGGGACTAAAACACCAGCTCAAAATGGACAAATTATTGTTTTTGCTAGTGGTGATCAGGAACAATATAGCCGGATAGAACCAGTATTTAATGCCATCTCTAAAGCAGTAAAATGGCAGGGTGAAGCGGGGGCTGGCACCCGGATAAAACTGGTGGTAAACGCTTGGCTGATTAGTCTGATGCAGGGAGTTGCTGAAAGTATGCAACTGGCGCAGGAATTAGGCATCTCAACTGACGATTTTTTGGGATGCTCTCGAAGGAGGGCCACTAGCTGCCCCCTATATTAAAATGAAACTGGATTCGATGAAAGAGGTCCTCAGATGCAACTCAAATGGGCCTTAAAGGATGCGCAGCTGGCACTACAGGCAGGGCGATGCCTGCAATAAATGTTATTGCCCGGCAGTGGCAGGATGCTGTGAATGAAGGTTATGGCCAGCAGGATTTATCAGTGATCTGCCGTTATCTTGCAGAACAACATAACTAATATTCGGACTTATTTATAAATTATCAATCATGCCGGAAGGTATTATTACATTAGACAACATATTAAAATATTTAATATATAAACTATAAATCAACAGCCTGCAATGTATTAAGAGGATGATCTTTTGACGTCATCCAATATCTGTTATATTACATTCATCAATTATGTTGTTAAATAATTATTAACTGTTCTTACGAATATTTGTCATTTTCCTTCAATAGTAAATTGCTAGGGTTCATAAAATGCTCAATGTACGTTTTCCCACTGCCTTACAAATGGTACTTGCTGTAGCGATGGCAGAGCAGGAGGGGCGGCGTAGTACCAGTAAAATCCTCGCTACAGGGCTGGAGGCTAATCCAAGCTTGGTACGAAAGCTGATGATCCCTTTGACCCGTAATGGCATTATTATTTCTACTCTGGGGCGATGCGGTACCATTCGTCTGGGCAGGTCAGCAGAAACTATAACACTGGGTGATATTTATAATTCTGTAATCGAAGACAAGCCCCTGATGGCTGGTCGCCCCGAGGTAGCAGGATGTTGTGTGGTTTCGGCAAACACCTGTTGGTTTTTCAAAGAGCTGGCACAGGAAGCTGAAACTGCATATTTCAACGTGCTTAAAAGTAAAACCGTTGCAGGTTCACTGGCTGAAATTTGTCAGCGAGATCGCCTCAAACAACAAATAGCACAGCGGCAAACTTGTATTCAGTAAGCGGCTTGTAGTTAAACGCGTATCACTCTTCATTGCTTTTGTTCTGATTGTGTTCTCTGGTTATGCCATTAAATCAATATCACAATTCTGGAAATGCAATTTAAATTTTTTTTCTGTAAGCTGTACGCTCACGCCATTTCCCGCACTAACTGTTTAAAATATACCTGATGAAATTACAGCGGGTTAACCTGTCTGCGCATCAGGTTATTAGTATTAATCATCTGATTTATAGTATTTTTACCAGCGAGATAGCAATCACATCTGATTAACTAAGCTATTTATTACACTTGTATTTTAATAGCAGCTCCTTTACCGTGTTTAAATGCATACATGAAAGTTACTTTTAATCTGTACACCCCTGAACCTGTCTACTTCAGAGGGTAGCCAGACACGAAAAGGGGAAGTCTGATGAATCATTGTAGTTTTATTGACGATCTCGTGAAATGGATTAATGACCATATTGAAACAAAAATGGATCTGGATAAGGTGGCAGAGCGAGCAGGCTACTCAAAGTGGCATCTACAGCGCATGTTTAAACAGCATACTGGTTATCCACTTGGTGAATTTATTCGTGAACGCAGGATGAAGAAATCAGCCGAGCGACTCGCTCAAAGCGCTGAAGCGATTATGGATGTCGCTATCTCATTCGGTTTTTACTCGCAACAGTCTTTCAATCGTAGTTTTAAAAGGCAGTTTGGCCAGTCCCCCGGCGCCTGGCGTCGTCAGGTTCAGGACCCAATTCGTCAATTAAACTAAGTCTCAACGCGGACCTGCCGCCCGCTTGTTTGTTGCTGCGTACTAAAATTGCCTCGTTGTATACTACACAATAACACTAGTTTTATACTAACAATCAACAGGCTTGTGATATGGAAAAATACGATAGCCAGCAACAAAATATTATGCAGATTAGTAGCTACATTATTGTCACATCAGCACTACTGCTCATCTTTCCGTTGAAACTGCTCCCTTGTTTTCTGTCAGGATTTATTGTTTACCATGTCATTCTGGCATTAACACCATGGGTTGAGCGTCTGGTAAAAAGACAGGCAGCTAGATGGATAATCATACTTGCTCTCAGTTTACTGATTATTCTTACCCTAATCATCGGCATTACAAAAATTATCAGCTTTTTTCTAAATGATTTTCAAAACGCTCAGGTATTTCATGATACTGCTAGTAAATTACTTTTAGACGCGCAACACACCCTATCACCGGTGGTTGTGCGTTATCTCCCATCGGATATTGATGAATTACAGGCGCTGATTATTGGCTGGCTGCGTAAATATCTCGTTGTGTTTCAGAACATGGGACGCACCGCTGCCCATACTCTCACTACCATGCTTATCGGCATGTTGCTAGGCGCTATTATTTCACTACGTACTACAGTGAGTAACAACGAGAATATGCGACCGCTAAAAAAAGCCCTATCGGAACGACTGGAGCTGCTGGTTACTTCCTTCAGGGAAGTGGTATTTGCTCAAATTAAAATTTCTCTTATCAATACACTTCTGACTTGTGGATTTTTATTTGGCATTCTTCCACTGTTTGGTATGGATTTTCCGTTCGCTAAAACCATTCTGATGATCACTTTTCTGGCCGGGCTAATACCTATTATAGGTAATCTGATTTCCAATACGGTGATTGTTCTCATCGGCTTGTCACTTTCACTAAAAGCAGCTGTCATAGCGCTTATTTTCCTTGTTCTGATACACAAACTGGAATATTTTATCAATGCTAGAATATTCAGTACCCGAATCAGTGCCAAAACTTGGGAAATATTGTTAGCAATGCTGGTATTTGAATCTGCTTTTGGCCTGGCGGGCGTGATAGCTGCACCACTTTATTATGCTTATCTAAAAAGTGAACTTAGAATAGCAGGTATTATGTAAACAACCGTGATAACCTGTAAAACGTATCCCAGACAACTTTGTTAACTACTCCCAATACAGGATTATTAGCCCGGTTATCTGCAAACATACGCAGGCAGTGATGCATGATTGCTATAAAAATCACCATATAATCATTATATTGCATAAATATAGCTTAAGTATATTGCTATAATACAGAATTATAAAATATACTGACCGGGCTAGGGGCTCTAAAGGTGTAAATCCGACGTATCCGGAACAAACTCTGTACTAACAAAATTAAAACTCCATACGTAAATAAATAAGATAAAACCGAAATATATTGAGCAAATGTCAATAAGTTTGTCAACCTTCAGTGGGAAATACAAATGGGGAAAAAAGTACGATTTCTGGGTCTGGAATGGTTAAGATTTATACTCAGCATTTACATTGTGCTCTGCCACACCTTAAATCGCTATCCGCAAATAGAGAATTTTTTTTGGTTGCGGGAACTGACATCTGTTGGTTTTTTTGCTACCAGCACTTTTTTTGTTTTGTCTGGCTTTTTGATGACGCACGTCTATTTTAACCATGATAAAATGGCTGAATCTAATAAAACTTTCTGGTTGAAACGTTTTTGTAATCTTTACCCAATACATATTTTCTCACTACTGTTTACAGTGCTAATATTAATATTTATTGAGTGGCTATCGATTCAGCCACATGGAGTAATGCTCACACCGCGATATGTTCAATATAATACCAATGAAATTCTGGATAAAGAACATTTAGCTCTTCTCGATGTCTACATGAACAACAGTCAATTATTTTTTAATAGTTTATTACAAATGTTCATGTTACAAGCATGGAATCCTCTGTATCTGACTTTCAATCCCCCACTCTGGTCACTGTCAGCCCTCTTTTTTTTCTATCTTATTTTCCCATACGCAGCTACTAAATTGTTAAAGGTCAGACGAATAAAACTGGGTTTGATAATGCTTTTTTTTATCTATTTAATACCACCTATTTATGTTGTTATTAATCAATACTGGGGAATTATATGGACAGGATTAATACAACGTTTTCCTTTATTTCGTCTTCCGGAGTTTCTGGCAGGAATACTATGCTATGCACTATTTCGCGAACATCAAAATCAGCAGTATCAACTTACAGTGGTGTATAAAGTTCTCCTGTGGGTATATATTATAGGAAATTTCATTACAGCCGCACTACTTATCAGTCATCGCCCTGAACGTCTATGGTACCCGCTACTACATAATAGCTTGTTACTTCCCGCACAATTAATTCTGGTATATCTTTGTGCACTGGCACCAAATCTTCACTCTTCATTTTTAAGAAAATGGGCACCTCGTCTTGGCAGTGCATCATTGCCAATATTTGCTCTACATTATCCACTCTTTGTGCTGTGGTCGTCACTTGAACCTTTGCTGAGCAGCATAGCCAGCCATTCGAAAGGAAGCTGGATAAGCTGGCTCGATAAAGTTGGTCAAATATCATCCAGTACAGAAGGCTATGCTCTGTATCTGCTAATAACAATATGGATTTGTATTCATTTTCAGGAATATTTCGTTACTCCAGTCAGAAAAGCTATGTTAAGCCGTCTGGCGGGTAAATAGTAACCTGAATCTCTGCACATTTATATTCTGACTGAAATGATGAAAATGTGCGTAGAAATCACATACTTTGTACTTCAGGAAAAAATTCGAAAAACATTTTGATAAAATTAGCTATGATCTCTGGGCTGCAAATCTGTTCCGTTATCAGAATTGTATAGAATAAGAAAGGTAGCACAGGACAGCAATCCAGTGATCGCCTGTACAAAAATAGTATAGTGGCAATCCAGACCTTTATCGAGTCATGATTATATGACATAGCTACTATTTACCAGAAATTATCATATAAGACAGGGCAGGGAATAATCATTCAGATGCGATAAAAGACCGTCGGAATTATTCCGATACGGCCTTCTAATATAATATTATCACAGGGCCCTGTTATTTCTTTTCAAGTCCATCGATTGTGTGAATTAGACTTTCTACTTCACTATGTTTTGTATTTGTTGGAAGAGATTACTCAAGTAATTTTCGGTTAGCCTGAGTTTCTCTATAACCATACTTATCCAAGATATAATTTAATTCGTAATCCTCTCTGGTATTAACATAGTCCCAATCTGATTTAGCAGGCATCGTATTTCTCCTTCCTTTTGTGAATATCATTATTGATACATATAATATATATGACAATCAGCCATATAATTTATTATAGCACCAAATTCATGTATGCCATGATTAATACTGATATGAGTATTTTTTCATATGCGCGTTATATAGTGACATATTAAATATGATGCACATAAAACCCAAAGCAGAAGGGGGTATTCAAAGTAATCATAAATAGTTTTTCCATAATAAAAAAATAAGCAGCTGAACGGGAATATCATAATCTAATATTAATTTTCCTATAACATGCTACTATACAGAATGAGAAATCATCACTGGTGCTATTTTTCTGATATAGTATCAAGCAGAGATCATGCTTACACAAACCCAAGAGAGTAGTTGTCACTAGAAATACCTACAATAATAAATAAGAAAGGGGAGAGATTGATGGAGAGCACCTGACACCAAAGCTATTAATATAAAGCTCTATTTCTTTTAATGAAGGATAGGAATTATTTAGTTCATCCAGCACTGTTATTAATTCAGTAACCTGCGCTGAATTAATCTCAGTGTTAAAGACAATCTTTGCAGTACTAACATCTTCGGATTTAATTTTGTCATTTCTAACTAACTGAATGCGAGAAGAGCCGACTAATGGATAACAAATGAATAACATTGCAAGATATAATTTTGTGCCTGTTGGCATGTCATTAACTCCAAAAGAAGGGTAGTAAATTATTTTCTCAAATATTATTAACTTATAATATTTCAAGGTACAATTAAAATTTAAAGCATATTTCGCAATCTTCATTATGAATAAACGGACAAAACAGGTATCAACTTAACAAGTAAGCGCACAGAAAAATCCTAACATTCTGATATATCAATATAAATTGGGAGATTGAGCTGAAAGAAAAAATCATTCAGTACTCTATCACATCTGTCACTTTCCCTAACTCTTAACGGATACAGATACTGCCTGCTAATCATCGTGCCCAAGTCTATTTTTTCTCTCTGCAAAAGTTATGACAGAACAGAAGTAATTTTATTGATAATTACTGAATGAGATACAGGCACTTTTCACAAGACATAGTTTATTTTACATTATACTTTTAGTATTGTAAAACATTAGCGAAACTAATTTTTACTATTATGATTATATAATCACTGTCATTTGGCAGTACCGGGTTGCGGGATTTACCACTACAGACAGTTTATGCATAAATACAGTCATCAAAAGTATCATCGTTATAGCAGAATACATCTATAAATAGAGAAGCGAGATGAGATAATTCACAAGGGAAAAGGAAAGATAAAGGTTCTATCGCATTAACATCAATCAATGACAGGATGCAGTTTTGATAACGATTTAACTGGTGTGAGTAACCATGTATATCATCAGAAAATCCTTTAAATCCAGTCGAAGTAATACGGGTTTGTTTACGCTAGTACTTAGCGTATTCCTTAAGTCTGCGTAATTTAGAAGAAATGATGCAGGAAAGCGGCATTTTCGTTGATCATTCTAACGGGATAATATTACGACTGATACCAAAGCTTGCAAGGACTGTCAGGAAGAAGCAAAAAACCTATGGCGGGGACTGGTATATGGATAAAATTTATATCAGGATAAAAGGTCACTGGCATTATTAATGCAACAGCACCAGCTGGATAAAATGAATTCAGCACGCTCTTCTACCCGCACGAGGGGTAATTCAATGAGGTGGTAACCGTATCTGCTGTAAGACTCAACTATCGCATAGTATGTCTGAACCGCTTCAGTAAATGACTGCTTACGCTCCGCGTCCTGTACAAATATATCTTCCCATGGAGGAGCGATGAACACTGGATGTGCATAACGAAACTGTTTTATTGCTTTCTCCATGTGCACAGGGACAGGTAAATTACAATGAGCCAGATAACCGGCAACATCAGGAATCCCTCTGTCAAAGAAAAATGGAGTGCTACTTCCTTCTGCCGCATGCCACGAGCGTAGTTCCCAGTTCAGCATAAGTTCGGCAAAGGCCTCACGATTTCCCCACGGTAAAGCATTTCCCCCAATAGTCACCTGATCCTGAATGATTGCGCGTCCTGCTTCAGCTGAAGTTGGAAAACCTTGCGCGCTTAAATATTTCAGCAGATTACTTTTACCTGCTCCCGGACCGCCTGTGATAATAATTCGGAGCATACTACCTGGTGGCATCATCAATATAAACCAGCAGGCAGCATCTATCTGTACGGCCTTCAAAACCTGTATCTCTAAACGATTTACCAGCCGCTAAACTTGACGCTCAGTTGCAAACCTATATTGGTGCTACAACGGTAGTTTGCACAATGTGATATGCCGTTATGTTGGATAGGCCGCAGCGAAAATAGATCACCTCTGTGGCCTATTTACATTACACATAACGCTATTAGGAGAATCTGTGTGACGGTGCAGGCGTTTTTTAGCCGCCTGATGCAGGGCGCTAAAAATGTGAACAATGGGAGGTGTGTAATAAACAGAATTGATTCCCGGACTATGTATATTTTACTTATTACATACAGAATTCGGCTTATTACACACCGAGTTCCGTCACACAGGAAACATCTGTAAAAAAAATTATTTCTGCCAGCTATGGATCATCAAAACAATCGTACAGACGTCTGCTATTATGCGAACCATTTTTTATTCCCCAATAGAAATAAATCTATTATTAGGCATCCTCTTTATCAAGTTTCTTAGCCAGAATTAAAACTCCTTCGGTATATGAATAACCATATCCGTATCCATAACTACCATCACCATTTCCATTATTAATTTTGTTCCGTTTATTAGATTTTTACTATTTTTTCTTATTTTCTGCTTTTGTTTTTAGTTTCAGGTTTCCTTATTCGTCTAGCTCTATAAGTTTCGCTTTGTTACTGCTCATTCCTGTACTTATAGTGATTATCCGGGAGAAAAAGATAAATTCTGGTCGTTAACTGCTTATATTATTATTGATCATCAGCGTTCTGTCTAGCATGAAAAACCTTCTGAGCTACGCCGGGAGAAATATGCGAAGCTAGAAGGGATATTTGATAATGTCTATTCCGGTGGAGGAGATCATTATATCTATTATAACGGCTGCGAGTATAAAGCTACTGGTGTGATTGTCTGCGAACGTGACGGCACTTTCTGTGCTGCTACATGGAAGTCTACCGGAACTGTAGCAGATCCAGCTGATAAACCTTCTTCTCCTGCTGATGATGGCAGTGCGATGGGGGTATGGGTGGCTCTGTTCTTACGAAAGATGATATTCAGACCGCTGTCAGGGGAGCTTCACCAGAGATTGCCAGTAATATTTATAATAAACTTACTGAGAAAGATACCTTTGCTGATGATACGAAATCTGCTAACAAACAGACTGAAAGTAATATAAATCTTCTGGACGATGCTATTAATAATCTTACCCACGGTACGGCCCGTTTTACTGACCCTTCTGGCGGTAATTCCCGTTATGGAAAGGGTGATTCTGAATTAGACCCTGCTTCATCAGTGGCAGATCTTGAATTAGGCATATCAAAAGATTCTCACGGTGCATTATGTGACGTATTTTTAAATAAAAATGTGATGCTTCCTCATTTGCCTGATGGTAACGGCTGTTCTGATCTGGTTATTTTTCCCGGTGAAGTTTATCAGATTAATATTGAATGCGATAAATCACTGACTATAAATAATACACTTTCATAGATTTTTTATTGTCTGACATTCTGGTATGTATTTACGTCCTCAACTTCTTTACTTTGCAAAGGGGCTGAGTGATGTCTTTTTTACTGGGTATTCCGGCATTATATTGCGTTTCCTTATTGGCCTTGTGCCTTTATTTATTGGTTATCTGGCAGGTTTTCTTGCGCGTCTTGCTACAAAAACTGGCTTAATAGCGTTTGCACTGATTGCTTTAATTACAACCACTGTAGCGCTTTTATTGCAATATCTTACTGAGATTGTTTCTTTTGGCTTTCCTGATGATTTTTCTCACCTGATAGCTTCTGTATTGCCTGACCATTTTCAGGCTTGTGTTAATGTGATTATGGTGACCCGTATTACTGTTTTTGATCTTAAAGAGAAGTTTCTTGATTACGCAAACCGGGTGATTTAGGTGTCTGTATAAAACCTCCTACCAAAACGGACGAAAAACAGTACCAAAAATCAAAGAAAGAACAAAAACCGTACACCAAAAATAAAACACAGTATACAAAATAATGCGAATACATCTAAGAAGCTTATCAAGCTCAGACTCACGAGGCATCCATCATCTCCTCTTTTTCCTTTTTAAAACACCAAATGGCTTATCAGTTTCACGGCGCTTCTGAAAGAAATAATCACGACCACGCAACACAAATTCAGAAATCTGACGAGCAGTAGGAGACAAAAAATGATACCCAGAAGAAAGCGCATTAAAATAAGGAGAAATTGTATAAGGACCTGATTTATACCTTTCATTATTCCAAAACACATTACTTCCATGTGGAGTTCCATAAAAATCCGCTTCTACCTTATCCCTGACCGCATTTAACCGATTACGAATAGTCTGCGCTGAAAAAGACCAGACTGGGCATCAACATTAGCGCGCTTAGTTGCCTCAGTCAAAATCTGTTGCTTTATAAGTTGATCAACCTCAGATCTGTTAACCGTTTCAGCTTGCTTTAATGCTGTATCAATGCTATATCAGCTAAGTAATTAGCACTTTGAGCAGACTGCAAACGAATATTAGACTCCGACTGCCTCTTAGCAGTCTTGGCCTGAGAAACAGCAGACCACACTTTGCCAGCTTCAGAGAAACCATTTGTATCCGGCATGTTACCGGCAGGAACGGCAGCACCCTGTAACGAGCCATTAGTCGCTGCTAATATCGGATTAAGACCAGCAGCACGCAAATCCGCAACACGACGTTTGACAGAAGTATTAGACAAACGCTCCTGAAAACCTCGATTCTTATCCGCTTCAAAAAGACTCACAGCAGAACAAAGAATAGAACCAACACCGCCAAGGATAGATCCAAAACCCATAATAAACACGTCTTAAAAATGATCTACATAACCGGGCACACTATAGACAGGCACAGGACGGGCGCACTTCAAATTGAAATAAACATCTAACAAAAACTCAGGCTCATCCTGCACAGCAAGAACACGCTTAACAGGGGGGCGCTCTTCAATAAATTCTGAATTTAATTTAGGCAAATTATCAAACTTCTGAGAAAGGTGCCAAACATCTAAAGACTGTTTATCAACAGACCGCATCTTACCTGTAATTTTAGAGGGGGAATAACGATATTCTGCAAAACGCTCCTGATAACCAAATACCTCCTCATCTACAGAAGTGCCTTGCGCATAATTTAATACAGCCAGCCCACCAAGATGAGCCAAAACTGGCCAATAATGATCAAAACGAGTCTTACGGGAAAACATACGAGGAATTCCCTGTTAATAAGTCAAATCAGCACGAACACAAAGCAAACCAATCACAATAGAATGCTCAACAAAAGAATGCGAAAAACCATGCTCATAACTACCAGATACACCATAAGCAGCAAGATTACCTTGAGGAGAAGTATCATTAGCAGAAGAATTTTGGACTACAGGATTAATATTAACTGTAACTGTTCCACCTCCTAAATACTCAGGGCGCTGAACACGGGAATCAGGACTAACAACGCCAAATTTAAAATTTTCAGGATTAGACATAAAACTGACATAAGCACTCACATCATCATTGAAACGCCGACGAATGGCAGAGGGCAATCCCTGAAAATCTTCGGAGACCGTATTTAATGTATCTAAAGTCGAGTGATAATCAGTAAAATCAGAAGTATCAAAAAAATGTTGACGATCAACAGGTTGTAAAACTGAATAATCCTGTGTAGATATGGCACGTTTAACAATATTATTAATATCAACCTCAGCCGCGAAATTCTGTGGCGTCATAGTAGGTTCACCAAAAATAACACCTACAGAAGGTGGCTTATCATAATAACGAGGAGGTTTACTCACAATACCCAATACCGGGACGACGGCTCATAGCATTGAATTCAGGCACACGACTACCGTAATGATCAGCTGCATCATTACCATTAATTTTTTTTACACAATAACGTGCAGTATATGCCGCCGATTCAAAAGAAAAACCAGAAACAACGGAATGGCCATAAGGCCATAGACTGGTCAACATATCAGAAGTATAAAGTGGAAATTTACCAGATTTATAAAGGCACTTATCATCGAAATTATAATTAAAAAGAATCACATGATAATGCGGTCTTAAAAACGCTTCTCCATACTCACCACATGCAAAATAACGAACAGGGCGATCGATTCTGGAACGTAACCGCTTAAAAAATTTCGTCAAATGAGAACGACATAAAGAACCATCAGGTGGTAAAAAACGATTGTGATAAGTTAACGTTAAAAAACAATTTTCATCATACAACTTAGACTCGTGAACACAACGAACGGCCCAGTCACGACTACGAGCTATCAAACTAAGCAAGCACCATAAGATATGGTAGTTCGCATAATGTTTATTATGTTAAATAATAGCACGTAAAAAAAATTGACTGCCCCTTTCTAATTATCAGAGGAGATGAAGATCATTTAGTATCAAGAGAGCATGCCTTTAATCTGTCTGAGATGATCCCGACCTCCTGCTTCCTGAATCTTCCCTATGCTGGTCATTCTGCGCATGAAGATGCCTCAGGCATTGTCAGTAAAGTTATATCACAGTTCATCAGGAGTTGACCTGAAGTTACAGTTCCATCCCTCCTTCATTAATTAGTCTAAAACTCCCGGCGGGTTTGTATGTCCGGGAAGGTATTCGGTAGCGTAATCAACACCAAATCTTTAGCTATAAAATGACAGTGTCACTTATTCAGAATTGGGTAAGATACATTATTCAGTCCAATGTTAAATGGTATGGTATACTGGGTCGCTATGACTTAGTATGAGGTATCATCTGACAGACACATGATAATCTTATATATCATGTCAGATATGCTTGTTATTAAGTTGTATTCTGTCAGTGAAAAAATTAAACATTGGTACTGCTGGCTGTTACCGGGTTTATTACTTCTTTTAGTAACAGTTTAGATTGTCTCTGAAAAAGGAATGAGTTTAATGAAAAGCGTTGTCAAAATTCTTGCCCCGGCTTTACTGATGCTACCTTTTACGGCTGGCTATCTGCTTTTAAATTCATCGGCTTTGGCTGAAACGAATCGTCTGGTGATCGAAAAGGGTAATAATGCGCTCGACAATGAAAAAGCACGTCAGCATAAAGAGCAGTGGGATGAAACTCGTCGCCTTCGTCAAAAATCTAACACCCGCTTAGAGAAAGAATTCGACAAAAAAGACAGTGCTATCGATGCCCGTAACAGATGTGTTGAGAGCAGTAATGTTAATGCCTACTGGGAACCAAATACTGCGCGTTGTCTTGATCGTCGCACCGGAAGAGTCATTAAGTATTAATAAAAAACGTTAATCAGCGCACTTTTTTGAGTACCTGATTAATTTGCGTGTTTTTTCCACGGTAATCCTTCCGATTTGTTACAGGGGGAGTAATACCTGATAAATCGGAACCGGGGATGTAAATGAAGAGTATAGAAATAAATGAGAAATATAAAACAAACGCTGGCCTGTTGTCTGTTACTTACCGCACCACAGTTAGTACAAGCTTCCTGCGAATCCGTAAAAAATGATATCAGCCGCAAGATAATCAAACACGGTGTTCCGGCTTCCGAATTCACTCTGGAAACTGTTGCCAGTACTGCTTTGCCAAATGAGGCAGATGGCAGGATCGTAGGAAATTGTCAAAACAATAGTAAAAAAATTATTTATAAACGAATTAAGGGCAAAACGCACACCCCTCAAACTCCGGCTGTCAGTCCACAGGAGAAAATGAACATCCCTCAAACTCCGGCTGTCAGTCCACAGGAGAAAATGAACACCATTCAAACTCCGGCTGTTAGTCCGCAGGAGAAAATGAACACCCCTCAAACTCCGGCTGTCAGTTCGCAGGAGAAAATGAACACCCCTCAAACTCCGGCTGTTGTCAGTCCACAGGAGAAAATGCACACCATTCAAACTCCGGCTGTCAGTTCGCAGGAGAAATCAGCACAGTAACCAGCCTCAGTATGGTTTTTTTAAAATGTGTTAAGGGTAGCGGCAGCTACCCTCAATTCGGACACACAGTAACAAGCATGTGATTTATTGTTGCTGCTGTCTCTGTGGCAGCATTTTCGCAATCAACAGGGTAGTTAGTGCAAAAATAAATGCCACTACAAAAACCCAGTGAAGTGAATGTGCAACCTGCTCCGTCAATAATCTCAATGTCTGTTCCGGCAAAGCTGCACGCTGGGATGACGACATAATCTGCTGAATTGGGTCACCGAAATGCGGCAGACGCATAAGCAGATTGAGATTCAATACCGTTCCCATCACTACTGTACCCAGTGCTGAACCAAGCATCCGGCTGAACATGGTCGCCGCGGTACAGATACCTCGAATGGAATATTCAGCATGGTTTTGAACCGCTACTAAAAACGTGGTGCTGGTTATTCCCAAACCGCTGCCAATTACAAACGCTATCAGCGCTGCGGTGAACATACTGGTTGTGCTATTTAACAGCAGAAGCATAGAACACCCTGTCGAAAGCAACAGCGTACCGACTAACGCAGTAAAACGATAAGAACTGCAACGAATAAGTCTGCCAGTCATTATACTTGCCAGTGGCCAGCCGATGGACATTACCGCCAGGGTACTCCCTGCCTGAGATGGTGTACCACCTGTGACTCCCTGAATCCATGTTGGCAGAAAGGCGCTAATTCCCATCATGGCGGCCCCAATAGTAAAATTGCCCAGATTTCCGGCAATGTGTATTTTGCTCCGCCAGATAACTGGAGGGAAAAGAGGCTGATTACTGTGGTGCTCATGCTGCCAGAGCTTCAGGCCACTATATATGGCAATAATTAGTAAAGGAATAATCCAGTATCCTAGTGAATGAGCCTGCTGCAAAGCTATGAGAAATGCCAGAATAGTGATCATCATGAACAGACTGCCACTAATGTTAATGCGGGTATGATGTCTTTCCCCCAGTTCTGGCAGCCAGCGCGCCAGCATTGCCATTGATATCAGCCCAATTGGCACGTTCAGCCAAAAGATTAACGCCCAGTGCGCATGTTCTACCAGCCAGGCGCCAATTAGAGGACCAATAATCGCAGCAAAGCCCCATACGCTGGACAGCCACCCCTCTACCGCTGCCCTTTCCTGTGGAGAGTAAACATCAGCTATGATTGTAGCAGTGAGTGGCATGATTGCACCGGCACCGAGTCCCTGAAAAGCACGGAAAATAATCAACAAATTCATTGAAGAGGCAAAACCGCATAACACAGACCCAAGAAGAAACAGCGAAGTACCGATAAAAAATACCTTTTTACGTCCCCAGATGTCGGCCAGCCGTCCATAAATTGGCACACTCACTGCCTGAATAAGCAGGTAGACAGAAAAAATCCATCCAAACTGGGAGAACCCACCTAAATCAGCAACGATGCTGGGCAAAGCGGTAGCCACTATAGTGACTTCAACGGCAGCCATGAACATTGCCAGCATGGACGCGATAAGTATCAGAGAACGTTTTACCGGGGGTGAAGGAATATTATTGGTCATTAGATTTTTATGTATCTTTTTTCAGATTAACCCTTAGTTGTCGCGGTCAGTCTGCTAAAACAGAGTTATTTGTTACGGCGTAACATATCTGGCATGCATTGAATTAATCGCCCCTAAGTCGAAAAGCAGACAAAATACAATGAAAATGGATTTGCATATTTCGACATATGGGCGCCTTCAATAGGAGTACTCAGCCGCTTCCATGGATTTTTCTTTCTATTCCTCAGTTCCGGCGGACAAGATGCAGAACAATTTTTTCATAAAAATTAATGATCAGACCGTCGTAACCGGGTTTAATGAATTCAAAGGTTGGTCACAGTTATACTACCAGGCATGTCAATATTAGTGGATGACACTGTCGCTTCTGTAAAAGCGTATTTCGCTCTTTGCCCGCTCCGGCTTACAGATAATTCGCCAAAGTTGAACAGGTTTTTGTCTGCCAGCTGGCTTGGGTTAATATTCTGTATCGATTTGAATACATTTTCTACTCGTCCGGGCGAGATCTTATCCCACTGCGCTAACATTCCTTTGATTACCTGGCGCTTGAGGTCCTGCTGAGAACCACATAAATTGCACGGAATAATTGGAAAGGCTTTGTGTTCGGCATAATGCTGGAGGTCCCGCTCGCGACAATAGGCGAGAGGTCGAATCACAATATTCCGCTCATCATCTGAGCGAAGTTTTGGCGGCATCGCTTTCATTTTTGCGCCATAGAAGATATTCAGAAACAGTGTTTCAACGATGTCATCCATGTGATGACCAAGGGCAATCTTAGTCGCGGCAATTTTTTCTGCAAAAGCATAAAGTGTGCCCCGCCGCAGTCGCGAACATAATCCGCAAGTCGTTTTGCCCTCTGGAATTTTCTCCCTGACAACAGCGAAGGTATTTTTATCGACAATATAATAGGGAATATTGTGCACTTTGAAATAGTCAGGCAGCACCTGTTGTGGGAAGCCTGGCTGTTTCTGATCCAGATTGACGGCAATAACATCAAACTTAACCGGAGCCACTTTTTGCAAGCTAAGCAGCATATCCAGCATAACAAACGAATCCTTACCGCCGCTCATAGCTACCATCACAACATCATCCTCCTCGATCATGCCGTAATCGTTGATAGCATTTGCCACACTTCTTCTCAGACGTTTTTGGAGCTTATTGAATTCGAGTGTCACTTTTCTGTTGTCTGTTTGATTCATCATTATTTATCAGTTTGTCAGGGAACTACTCAAATCAGGAAAGAAGGCTGGCGAGTATTATACTCATCTTTTTAGTTGTGTGAAACGTCCTCTGCCGTTGCTATTTTACCGAATTTAAATCGAAATTTGTCATGACCAGTTACGCTCCACTACGGTGTCTTCCTGCTCAATGAGCCTGTCAGGTGTAGCTCACATAACGCTCACTGCCATTTGTACTATGAAATGGAAAGATACGCAGACCGGCCCTGTAGCAGAATCATGATGACTTACTGCCGCATTCAAAAAAATTGTGCTTAAATAAAGATTGATGGTGACTTACCGGGGTAATCAGCAGACTAATATAGTGCTGACTACTGTGAAATATTACCATCATGGACATCAGCATAGCGAAATCGAGTCGTATATTCTGTATTTAAACATCCAGCCCTTTTTCGGAGATTATCTATCTTGATGCAGTTAATCCCCCGTAATCAGCGGGGACGCCTGACGGCAAAAAGTGAAATTTATGGATATTCGGTGTTGGGAGCGCCTCTTATCTGGTTTCCAGCCCCGCAGCCTGATAGCAGAAGCGGACTGGTAATAGCTGGCACGCACGGCGACGAAAATAGTGCAATCATCACCCTCTCCTGCGCTTTGCGATCCCTTGAAGCATCCAGGCGTCATCATCATGTCGTACTGGCTATAAATCCGGATGGCTGTCAGCTAGGATTACGTGCCAACGCACGCGGTGTTGATATCAACCGCAACTTTCCCGCCAGCAACTGGCAGAAGGAGGAAACCGTCTATCGCTGGAGCAGCTATGCCAGCGAGCGGGATGTATTGCTTTCAACCGGTAATAGTGCAGGTTCTGAACCAGAAACTGGGGCGCTGTGCTCTCTGATTGAAAAAATCAAACCTCAGTGGGTAGTTTCCCTCCACGAACCTCTGGGCTGTATTGATGACCCGCTCGCTTCTCAGCTTGGGCAGTGGCTGTCCAAACAAATGTCACTCCCTTTGGTGACAGGCCCCGGATATGAGACAAATGGATCATTTGGTAACTGGTGCAAAGATATAGATCTGCCCTGTATTACAGTAGAGTTTCCAGCCATTTCAGCTAATGAGTCTTCAGAAAAATACCTTGCTGCAATGGTTGGCCTGCTCGGTTTTCAGGGAGCGTAAATCAATTTTACCACACGTGAAATTGAGAGAGGATCCCACGTCTTCTGCCAGCCAGCTCGGCCCATCGAGATCCACAAACCGCGCCAGCGGGGCAAGTGGTAATGCCGCAAGAATAGCCCTCGATGTACAAAGCATACAACCAAGCATAATGGTGAATCCGCGCGATTTTGCTTCACTGGCCAGCGCCAGCGCTTCAGTCAGACCACCGCATTTATCGAGCTTGATATTCACCATTTCATAGCGTCCTTGCAGATTATCAAGGCTGCCTCGGGTGTGGCAGCTTTCATCAGCACAGACAGGCAAAGGATGAACGAAGTGACTGAGTATTTCATCATCACCCTCAAACAGCGGCTGCTCAAGCATAGCAACACCGAGATCCGCTAAAATCTGGCAGCGTTCAGCCAGCCCATCGGCCTGCCAGGATTCGTTGGCATCCACGATTAGTGTGGCCTCTGGCACAGCAGATCGAATAGCCACAACCCTTTCAGTAATCAGATGCTGATCAAGTTTGATTTTAAGCAGGCGCGCTCCCCGCTCCCATAAACTCTTTGCACAAAGGGCCATATTATCCGGTTCATTAATGCTGATCGTCTGGGCCGTCGTAATTATGTCGGGGGGAATTACACCAATTTCACTCCATATAGTGCTGTTTCGTAGCTGGCTTTCCAGATTCCACAACGCACAGTCTACCGCATTACGCGCTGCACCTGCTGGCAGGCAATTTTGTAATTGCTGCCGGGACAGCCCGGACGTCAGTTGTGGCACGATAGCAGCAATCTGTGCCAGTACAGATTCTGACGTTTCTCCATATCGTGAATAAGGTCTGCACTCTCCTGCCCCTTTAACACCATCCTGTTCTAATTCCACGACCACAACGCTTATCTCGGTGCTTACTCCACGAGCAATAACGAAAGGCGTATTCAAAAGCCGAATTTCCGGGTAAACCTTCACCTGTCGCATAGCATTATCCTTTTTACGCCGGGCCTGCCGGGGCTGACTTTACTGTTTTGCGTTTTTCCTGAAAAATAATTTATTACATTATCGATCAATTTTCTTTTAACAAACAGTTGCATTTTATTCTGTTGTCATTCACGGTATTCCTTGGTACACCAGCCATAGTTACACGCATTAACGGTAACGCCTCGATTATCTGACCTTTTTTATGGCTTTTTTGAGACTATTACCTTAACAGTATTCACTTTGGAATTTAAGGAACACCTATGTCTAACATTGTACTTTTTCAAGGAAACCCAGTTAATGTTGCTGGTAAAATCCCACGAATAGGCGACCAGGCAAAAAATTTTACTCTGGTAGCAAAAGATCTTTCAGATGTTACATTAAGCCAGTTTGCTGGTAAGCGTAAGGTACTTAACATATTTCCCAGCATTGATACTGGTGTTTGCGCGGCTTCCGTACGCAAATTTAATCAGTTAGCAAATGATATGACTAATACCGTAGTGCTATGTATTTCAGCAGACCTTCCGTTTGCGCAGTCCCGCTTCTGTGGTTCAGATGGCCTGAGCAACGTCATCACCCTCTCTGCTATGCGCAACGAGGAATTTAAGCAAGCCTGGGGCGTAGCTATTACCGACAGCCCCCTTAAAGGACTAATGGCACGGGCAGTAGTGGTACTCGATGAACAAGACAAAGTCATCCATAGTCAGTTAGTCAATGAAATCACTACTGAGCCTGATTATGATGCCGCTATCATGGCCTTGCAGTAAGGTGCCATGTATCACCCACTCGATTCAGATATAACTATAATTTGATACGAATTAGCCCGTATCTGACCAGTTTTATTTGAGACTACTCCATCTGTGACACCTTTTTTTCGTCGCCCTCTTCCCGCCTTTGCCCCAAACCGTATTCGCGGAGTTTGTTAGCAATGACGGTATGCGACACTCCCAGCCGTTTTGCCAGTTTACGGGTGCTCGGATAAGCCATGTAAAGATGGATGAGTACTGAACGCTCAAACCGGCTGGTAATATCGTCAAGGGTTCCGGCGATACTCGCTTCGGTAAGTGTTCCGGCTTCTGACTCTACCGCCTCAGACAAATCCAAATCCTCAGGACAAAGTTCAGAACTCTGTATCTGCGTTAGCGCGCGATATAGGACATTATATAACTGCCGGACGTTTCCGGGCCAGGAGTAACACATCAATAAGTTACTGACTGAACTTGAGAGATGCGGCGGCTCTATGCCCTGCTCAGTGGCAAAGCGAGAAATAAACATTCTGGTAAGAGGTAAAATATCCTGGGGGCGCTGGCGCAACGGCGGTAGCACGAGTGTCAGCACATTGAGCCGATAGTAAAGATCCTGACGAAAGATATTCTGCTCAACCAGTTTGGCCAGATTTTTTTGCGTGGAGCAAATAATGCGGACATCAACGCTGACTTCCTGATCTTCCCCCACTCTGCGAAAGGTTCCATCGTTAAGAAAACGTAAGAGTTTAGACTGCATTCGTGGAGACATTTCGCCAATTTCATCAAGCAGTACCGATCCACCGTTCGCCTGCTCGAAAAACCCCTTTTTACCTTCGATGGAATGACCCCAAGCACCGGGCGCATGGCCAAAAAGCTCACTTTCAACCACCTCATCTGGTAAAGAAGCACAATTAAGCGCCAAAAATGGTTTTTCACTACGTGCGCTATGGTGATGACAGGCATAAGCCAGCATATCTTTACCCGTGCCAGTTTCACCGATAATGAGCAGTGGAGCATCCAGTATTGCGATCTTGCGCGCCTGAACGAGTAATTGACACATTTTTTCATCAACTGCCACAAAATTCGCAAAAGTTTTATGATCATTGATGTCAACTTTGTATGACTGTTGTTGCACAGTGACAATCGATTTCAGCGTCACCAGTGCACCTATTAGTTGCTGCTTACTGGCATAAACTGGCACGGCATTGAGCAGAAAATTGCGGCCGCGTATCAGCACAGGCTGAGTCTGCGGTTCAACCCGTTCACTCTCCAGCCAGTCTGCAAAATTGAAACCAGCAATCAGTGAGGTGACGTTATGCTTATGGAGCCTCTCCTCACTAAGTGCGAACAGATTCCAGGCCGCCGGATTAGCCAGTTCAATTCTGGCCTTAAAATCCACAAAAAAAACTGGCTCTGGGAGTGTCATAAGTAACATGTCTAGCACGCGCTGATTACGCTCCGAAGGTATCAGCGTCACAGTACGTACGTCCCTGATACTGTCTATTCGTCGGATCTCACTCATCAGAGCACTTAGCACTGAAAAGTCGATAGTGGAAATATCAATATAAATGTGCCCGACTGATTCAGTTTCGATACCATGAAGATCGATGTTTCGTGCTACCAGCAAGTTGAGTAGTTCACGCATCAAACCAATTCGGTTCTGGCAAAAAATTTGCAAACGCATCGCAGAAACCCTTGCAAATGGGAAATTAAAAATCATACCTCAGCTGATCAAGGGCCAGAAAAAAGTCTGACGCCCAATTAGCGTGGGATGGCCATGTCTGCAATCAGGAAGATTGCCGAAACACCTGTTTTAACTCTGTAATAAGCTCACGGCGAAAATCTGCCAGCTGTGGTTTATCGTCATCCAGCCATGGTAACGGACGGCACAGTTCCATTGTTTTTATCCCCAGCCTCGCTGTCAGTAATCCCACACCTATTCCCTGTGCTGCACGTACAGAAAGCCGGGCCGCCAAACTCTGTGACATCCATTCCAGCCCCGACTCTCTCATAAGCTCCCCCGCACCAGCAAAAGCGATGTTTACCAGCACCATACGAAACAGACGTATGCGGCTCATATAGCCCAGTTCCAGGCCATATAGTGCAGCAAGACGATTAATAAGTCGCAAATTGCGCCAGGCGATAAACACCATATCTACCGTGGCAAGCGGACTAATGGCGATCATAAGGGCCGCTTCTGCCGAGGAACGACTGATTTCCCGACGTGCCTGTTTATCGATCACTGGCTGTATCAGGCGGGCATACAGTATGACAATCTCCCGATCATTTTGTGTTGCGTTGATGGCAGCATACCAGCGCTGAAGAGCAGGATGGCTCTCGTCCAGTTTGCTTTTCCTAATCAGTTCTTCGCAAAACAGTTGGCCGTGTCCAGCGCCCTGGCTATTCAACAGCTCACGACTCGTATCACGTTCCTCTGCTCGCTGGCGCAGCCGCCGGAGGCGGCATAACTCAATCGTAAGTGAACCAATAACAGCAACTATAATTAGTGTTCCAGCAGCAGTAATACCGAGTGTACGCCAGTCATGATTAATTAAGGCCTGACAGGCTGCTCCCAGCCTCTCTCCTGCAATGGTTACAATAAATATAAAAAATCCGGCCCCGGCAAGCCAGTGCCATATTTTACGCCGGGGACGAAAAATGGCGTCCTGGAGCTTGTCGCTATTCTCCTCTGCCAGGGCTCGCACTGCATCATTATCAGCAATAAATCGCTGTTGTTGATCCTCTGTGAATGTGTGTGCTGATTTGATATTGTCATTGTGCGTTATTACAGGTATCTCAGCAAAATCGATGCGTCCTTTAACAAATGATTTATCGTTCATCGTAACTTGTCCCCTAATAAAAACTCCAATGCTGCATCCATACGAATATGAGGAAGCGGGCGGTCCAGTGCCAGAACTGGGGGCCGAAACTCTTCGAACTGGAAACCCTGATTTTGCCAAAATTCCTCATCTGGCAGCCGTGCTGGCACGTCCCCAGGATAAAGAGTGACGGAGGCATTATCACACAAACGGTTACCCCGTAACGCCGCGATTTTACTGCCATTATGAGTAATCTGGCCATTTTCTGTAGCCTGCACTGAAGCAAGGCCGATACATTCAATCGCGATGCCCTCAAAAGCCGCATGTTGCCGGCTATCCTGGACCAGCTGCGTTAATAGTGATACCAGACTGGCGTGCTGATCAGTCGTGACATGGTCGGCTTTAGTGGCAGCAAACAGTAGCTTATCGATAACGGGCGAAAACAGCCGGCGAAATAGTGTCCTCTGGCCATAGGAAAAACTTCGCATCAGCTGACTTAGGGCCAGCCGTAAATCACTAAATGTCTGAGCTCCACAGTTAAGTGATTGCAGGCAATCTACCAGCACGATCTGGCGGTCAAAGTGGAGGAAATGATTTTTATAAAAACGGTGAACTACATGATGACAATAGTAATTATAACGATCGCGTAACATGCCAAGGTTACTGTTCGCCGGCGCCTGAGCTAAAGCGGCAGCACTGACTTCACCCAGCCGTGGCCATGGGAAAAATTGCAGTACTGGCGCCCCTGCCATTTCACCCGGAAGAATAAAACGCCCTGGCTGGATAAAATACATTCCTTGCTGTTTACACATATAAAGCCATTCAGTCCAGGCCAGAGCAATAAGCGCCAGCTGATTTTCATCAGCAAGGGCCAGAGGATTTAGTTGCTGACATAATTCCAGCCATCTGCTCCCCCATTTAGCCCGTTCTCCCTGCAATAAACTCATCATCTGTTGAGACCAGCTAAGATAATCATGATCCAGCATTGGCAAATCAAGCAGCCATTCACCGGGATAGTCGACAATTTCCAGATAGAGTGTTGACAAGGGTTGAAAATGACGCCATATCGATTGCCGCGAACGAAAGCGCAACATTAGCCGGATCTCGCTAACACTGCGGGTTGGCGTTGGCCAGACTGGCGACTGACCATAAAGCTGACGAATCCCTTCATCGTAGGTAAAACGCGAAATAGCCAGATCTCGCTGAGCAATACGTTTAACTCCGTGCAGCCGCTCTTCACGAACTGCGCTAAACAACGGCAAATGTGCCCCACTGTGCAGATTGAGTAACTGATTTACTAGTGAGGTAATGAATGCCGTTTTGCCACTACTGCTAAGGCCTGTCACAGCCAGTCGTAGATGACGGTCTGCTCCACGATTGACCAGTGAAATTAGTTCATTTTGTAATCGTTTCATCGCTCTGCCTGATAGAAACGGACGAAAATTCATCCTGTTCAATATAGCCGACAACGCTTTGGGTAATATTGATAGCAGCGTTACAAAGAAAGCAGAGGCGTTCTGACCACCCTGCTTCTGGCCCGGTTGATGGCGTTTATAATGATCAATTTAACAACATGCTTCAACCTCAACGCTATTCGTTTATGGATGTTTCATGAAAAGGCTTGGTTTTATATCAGAATATACCCTGCCGCTACTGAATCATCCGGTTTAACTATTCATCTGTATGAAACAGAGAAAGATAAATCAGCACAGGGGGTATATACCAGAAAAGAGGAATATAAAGGCTTATAAAAATAATCAGTTAAATAATGATAACAAACAATAAGTTAACATTCTGTCGTAACTGAGGACTGGCATCAATTCCATAAACACTAGTATGTAATTTTATTACATAGAATAAAAACAGATAATTAATCTGCCATAGTCAGTTTATTTTTTAGCATTGCAGCATATCATTATGCGAAAGCAATGAGGGTATATTTTGCAGATTATCTCCGGGTTGCTATAATATCACCGCAGGCAGCCACTCCGCAATGCATCCGGTGTGGTGGAAGAAAGTTTTAGACTAACCCCGAATTTTATTGCTATGCGTTGATCAGCAGGTGGAACAGTTAATGCAACACAATGAAGGCACTTCACTGTGTTCATCATGAGCAATTTTACAGTAAGCTCCGATTCCCGGTTTCTACTATTATTGCCGTCTCTGATGATGTTCAGTGAGTTGATGTGGGGTTAATTAGTTTTTCCTGACGTTGATAAATACGATTTTATTTTTCCATTATTTTTTGGATAAAAACTTAATAGAGATCAGTAATAGGTACAATAACTACTTCTCTATTATATTCATGTGGGTTTGTTCAGTTAATAGGTTCCATATTTTCTTTCATATTCACAGGCTGGCATCCTCCGTATATCATCGGCAGTTATTGCCTTCACTTAGTTTCCAAGATTATCCATCCTCAATACTGGTATGTTGTGAGAAATATTAAGTTATGATTTCCGGAGTAATCAGTTTCTTCAATTTCACTCATGCACTTGACCAGAACATAAGCGAATATGATAGCATTATTTATAAAAAATAATATGGTTTAGTGATTTTGATTATCAAAAATAATTCAATGAATATATTTTTATTCTAGAATCTGACTAGCAGATTTTTTATATCTGTTGATGTTGTAATATAGGATGCAGTATATTATTTTAATTTAAATTTCATATTACCTGTCTGGTAGTGTATATCAATTACAGGAAATCTGCGTTTCTAGGCAGACTAAATTTTCCTACCTTCTGACTATGAACGCAAAAGTTTTGGATATGGATGTGCTTTTTTTGATTAAGACGCTAAAATTTTTGGTAAAGATTCAAATATTCGGGGCATACTCTTAATGGCCAGCTATCAAAACATTCTTGTGGCAATTGATCCTATGCAGGATGAACAGCCAGCACTGCGTCGTGCAGTTTACCTTAACCGGCATACGATTCTTCGTCAAAATTAGGCTCGAGAAACTCAGCCCCCATGCTCTGTACCTGTTCTTTAACCTCCGGACGGGTATCGAAAGCGCGAACAATCGCGCAGCGGCACCGATGGCCGCCAGACCGGCGACACCTGCACCAATAACCATAACTTTTGCCGGAGCGATTTTTCCTGCTGCGGTAATCTGGCCGCTAAAAAACGGCCAAATTCATGAGCTGCTTCGATGATAGCGCGGTAACCAGAGATGTTTGCCATTGCACTCAGCGCATCCATCGACTGAGCACGGGAAATACGCGGCACAGCATCCATGGCAATCGCAGTCACTTTTTGTGCCTGTAATTTTTCCAGTAACGCCGGGTTTTGCGCTGGCCAAATAAAACTGATCAGTGTAGCGCCCGCACGCATCAGGCTTATCTCTCTTTTCTCCGGGATGTGTTGACTTTAAGAATGATATCAGACTGCCAGACCTGCCCGGCCGTTTCCGCTATAGCAGCCCCCGCCTGCACAAAGGCGTCATCATCAAAACTCGCTTTAACACCAGCGCCTTTTTCAATAAGAATTTTGAAACCAAGTTTCTGAAGCTGTTCCACCGTCTTAGGTGTAGCTGCAACACGACTTTCGCCAGAAAGTCGCTCTTTGGGTACGCCAATTATCATATGTCTCCCTTATTTAAATGACATAAAATATCAGCCGCATTGTGATAACTGAGGATTAAATCTGTTTGTTTCTGAAGGAAATATGCCGGATATTGTTGAGCATCACAAGGTTAACATATTTTTTTAATATAAAAATATGAACTTCAATTATAAATCCACACTATTATTTTATAAATATGCGTTATGTCATTATTTTCTACTGGCATAGCCAACAATACGATATCAATTTAATTAATGTGATGCAGAGTATATTTAAAAATAAACTTACCGTCAGGTAATAATTGATGAGTTTAATCACATAACCAATTAAAAAACCATTAAAATTATTTTATTATTTACGATAGTTAATATTTACTGCCCACCCTAAACAAAATATCGGGCCTTTCTTAATTAAAATAAAGCTAAAATCAGACAGTGTCTCAGTTGCCTAAAACGTCGAGACACAGATTATCATTAGTGCCATAATCGGCAACTGTATTTGTTGTTTTTCTCCAGTAAGACACTATCTGGTACTTACTTCGGGCATTATTAGCGAAGGACTTTTTTATGAAGCTTAAGATTACCCTTTTGGCATCCCCCCTGTTATCCACTTTTATCTTCAATGCTTATGGAGCACAAGAGCTGACATCCAAACAGGCAGCTGCAATAGAACCATTCGAACGCATCTCTATCTCAGGTCGTTTTAACTCTATTAGCGACGTCAGTAGCGCTATATCCAAACGCGCCGACGCTCATCAGGCGGTTGCCTATCATATTCAAGGTATTAATGACTTAAACGGCAATGGGGGCAACTGGCGCGTCACTGCCGACTTATTCAAAGCCGATGCGCCCGCCCGTCAAAAGCCCCATCACTATCGCATTTTCAATGGTGTCCGTGAATATCCCAAAGCAGTAGCTTACTCTCTGATGCCCTTTGATACGGTCTCCGTCAATGGTTTTTTCCGCAGCCAACCTGATGTGAATGATGCCATTTCTGCCGCGGCGGCAAAAAAAGGAGCCTGGGGCTATTTTATCGTGCGCCAGGTCGATGCTAACAGAGGTGGTAATCAGTTTATTACCGCATTTATCTATAAAAAAGATGCAGCCAAACGTCAGGTGCAGGCGACTTCAGATATGATCCCTGCTGATTCCGAGGCGGGTAAAAAAGCCATCACCTCCGGGGCAACTGCTGCCAGCAAAGTAGCCATTCCCGGTGTGGCCAGTTCAGATAGCGCCCCTGCTAATGTTGGACGATTTTTTGAAACCCAAGATTCAACTGGCAGGCGTTATACTGTTACCCTGCCAGATGGAAGAACCATTCAGGAAGTTAATGTAGTTACTGCAGCTCAGATGCAGCCATTTACTAGTATTACCTTTACCGGGCATTTTGCCACACCAACCGAACTCTCACACGCCGTAGCGAAACGGGCCATTAACAAAGGGGCTAAATATTATCATATCACCCGTCAGTGGCAGAATCGGAGTGGAGGTAATATCACTATTACTGCCGACCTTTTTAGATAATTACACTACTATATTGGGAATTTTATTTATATTTTAAACAATATTTCTACTAATAAGTGATATTTCTAAGATTGCATCTCATGCTGGCCTTACGTAGAATCACGCCCTTTTGAGCCTGCTGTTACTTGGCCTCTGATGATTTCCAGAGGGATGGCAGGAAGATTATTCCTCCCGAGGGGATGTAATGGACAGGAAACTTGGTTTACCCGCACTGACCGCTCTTGTACTCAGCTCTATGCTTGGGGCTGGTGTATTTAGTTTGCCCCAGAATATGGCGGCTGTTGCGGGGGCTTCTGCACTTATGACCGGCTGGGCCATCACGGGTATTGGAATAATTCTGCTCGCACTATCACTGCTGCTGCTTTCGCGACTGCGCCCTGATCTTGATGGCGGAATTTTTAGCTACGCTCACGCAGGTTTTGGCGATCTGGTGGGGTTCTTTTCCGCCTGGGGCTACTGGTTATGCGCTGTAGTGGCAAATGTTTCCTATCTGGTCATTGTTTTTGCCGCACTCAGTTATTTTACTGACTCCTCCGGCCACGTCATTTTTGGTGATGGTACCACTTGGCAATCTATAGTCGGTTCCTCGCTCTTATTATGGATGGTTCATGTATTACTACTGTGTGGGATCCAGACTGCATCAAGTGTCAATCTTCTCGCCATGCTTGCCAGGCTGATACCGCTCGGAATGTTTATTGTACTGGCGCTATCAGCTTTTGATCTTAAACGCTTTACACTGGATTTCCACGGCATCACGCTGGGCACACCCTGGTGGCAGCAAGTGAAAAATACCATGCTGATTACCTTATGGGTGTTTATTGGTGTTGAAGGTGCAGTGGTCGTTTCTGCGCGAGCCAGACATAAAAAAGACATTGGCCGGGCAACAATGCTGGCCGTATTTTCAGCGTTGTCTGTCTATCTTTTAGTTACCCTGATCTCACTTGGTATTGTGCCGCGTCAGGAACTCGCCGCGATGCACAATCCCTCAATGGCTGGATTGATGTCCCATCTTATGGGCACCCGTGGTTATATTATCATCGCTGCCGGACTGATCATCTCTGTTTGCGGCGCTTATCTTAGCTGGACTATTCTGGCAGCAGAAATTCCCTGGCTGGCAGCTCGTAAGCGGGCTTTCCCTGCGTGCTTCAACCATCAGAACAAACACGGCGCACCAGCCAAATCATTATGGCTGACTAATGGCAGTATTCAGATCTGCCTCATCGCTATCTGGCTCACCGGCGCGGGCTATACTACTTTGTTAGCCCTGGCATCCGAAATGGTTCTAATACCCTATTTTCTGGTTGGCGCCTGGTTATTAAAACTGGGATTGCAGGCAAAACAACCCCATTTATGGCTGGTAGGTGGTGGTGCATCGCTATATGGTCTCTGGCTGCTCTATGCCTCAGGTCCATCAGAGCTGTTACTCTCAGCAATATTATATGCGCCTGGTATTGCTGTATTTCTGCTGGCGCGAAGCGGTCACACAAATTGCCCACCTCTAAAAAAATGGGAAAAGGCAGCGATGGCGCTGTTGATTTTAGCTGCCGGGGTTTCGCTGTGGATACTTATCAATCAGGCCTGACAGACGAATCGCCTCAATCAAAAACAGGCTATCTTACTGCCTTGTATTGCAGACTGACATGCCTGTGAGAAAGCTACAAGAGAGTCAGTTTGCAAAACTGATTCTGACAATTTTGTGCTGTCTGGCAGAAAAATCCAGGCATGCGACGCTTGCCTGAATCACTCAACCGGGTTAGTCAGCTATCCAGACACTGTGCCGTAAATGACACCAGTATTTTCTCTGGCTGGCTGGAAAATTGAGGAATCTACGCCCGGACGAGACTGAACGAATACTTCAGCCCTCCCCAGCATGAGGCACCGTTTCTCGCTATGCCACTGGTTTAAATCCGACACCCGTGGCATATTTTTTCTGTGTTAATGCCATAAATTACCAATTATTGCTCTTAAGTGATGTATATTCCCTGAATGCTCATCGTCAGCAGTACTCGCAGTGTTGCAGGTAAAACTATTTTGCTGGCAAAACAGAGTGACTGCCCTACCCTGGAAACCAATCGGATACTATGAGTAAAATTGTATTTGTTGAAGATGACCTTGAGGTTGGTCAACTGATAGCCGTTTATCTTGAACGTCATGATATTGAAGTGATTGTAGAAAGCCGTGGTGATCGTGCCGAGGAAACTATCATTCGCTGTAATCCTGATTTGGTAATGCTAGATATCATGCTGCCGGGCAAAGATGGGATGACACTATGCCGGGATTTGCGGGCATCGGGTGGCTGGTCCGGACCTATTGTTATACTCACCTCCCTTGATAGTGATATGAATCATATTTTATCGCTTGAAATGGGGGGTAATGATTACATTCTGAAAACCACGCCCCCGGCTGTATTACTCGCCCGGCTGAGGCTACACCTGCGCCAGGCTTGTGCAGCCCCCACCCATGAAGAGCACTCACTTAATAACGCCAGTCACAAAGCCCTCCGTTTTGGTACGCTGTTTATCGATTCAATAAATCGGCAGGTTACACTCAATCACGAACATATTTCTCTTTCTACGGCAGACTTCGATTTATTGTGGGAACTGGCTATCCATGCAGGCCAGATCCTTAATCGTGAGGCGCTGCTAAAAACCCTGCGCAATGTCGAATATGATGGACTGGACCGCAGTATTGATGTTGCAATATCCCGGCTGCGCAAAAAGCTTTCGGACAATGCTAATGAACCTTACCGAATAAAAACCATTCGCAACAGAGGTTATTTATTTGCCCCACACGCCTGGGACATACCATGAAAAAACTGTTTATCCAGTTTTATCTATTGCTATTTGTCTGTTTTGTCGTGATGACTGTGTTAGTCGGCCTGGTGTATAAATTCACTGCTGAACGCGTAGGCAGGGAGTCAATGAATGATTTGATGAAAAGTTCGCTTTATCTGATGCGTAGTGAGCTGCGCGAGATCCCTCCTCGTAACTGGAACTCCACTATCCAAAAGCTCGACCTCAACTTGTCATTCAGATTACATATTGAGCCAATACATAAATATCAGCTCGATCCCGTCAGTATGAAACACTTACGTAACGGCAGCATCGTCGTGCTGGATGATGAATATACTTTTCTGCAACGTATTCCACGAAGCCACTACGTGTTGTCTGTAGGGCCTATTCCTTATCTGTTCTTTTTGCATCAAATGAAACTTTTTGATATTTCACTGATGTTTATCATTGGTATTTCACTCGCCCTGCCTGTTTTTATCTGGATGCGGCCCCACTGGCGAGATCTGCTTCGTCTGGAACAGGCAGCACAACGCTTCGGTCAAGGTCATCTTAATGAACGTGTCTGCGTGAATGACACCTCCAGTCTGGTCCGGCTTAATCAGGCGTTTAACCAAATGGCAGACAACATTAACGCAGTGGTAACCAGCAAGAAACAGCTAATTGATGGAATAGCGCATGAGCTTCGTACACCACTAGTACGTTTACGCTACCGGCTGGAATTAGTCGATAATATTAAAGACGATATATCGCAGGCATTAAATCGTGACATCGGACAGCTGGAAGGGCTGATTGAAGAGTTACTGACCTATGCCCGTCTTGATCGCCCTCATGTTGAGCTTCATTTTGAGCAAATTAATCTTACTCACTGGATAAAAACAAAACTTGAGGATTTTCGATTAATTAATCCGGGCTATCGGATATTGCTGGAGATACCTTATCGGAATAACATTATCGTTACAGATACCAAATTACTGGAACGGGCACTTGATAATATTGTTAATAATGGTTTGCGTTACGCAAAACATCAACTGTCTATCAAGCTGTGGGTTGGCGAACTGAATGCAGTCATTCAGGTGGATGATGATGGTCCAGGCATCCCGCCAGAAGAACGCCAGCGTGTTCTTGAGCCGTTTGTCCGCCTCGATCAGAGCAGAGATCGTGCTACAGGTGGCTGCGGCCTTGGCCTGGCTATAGTCAAAACTATCGCTCTGACATTTGGTGGTGAGGTAACTATCAACAACAGCTCACTGGGCGGGACCTCAATTCGCTTCTGCTGGCCAATCAAAAAATGCTATAGCGATAATCAGTGACACTGTCACAATAAAGCAGATAGTGAGCCGTTGCTGATTGTCCAATACTCCTCAGGCCATGTTCAGAAAATAATCCAGAAAACTCACTTGATGGAACTTGTTAAATTTTCACACCTTTTTTCTGGTGATGATGGCATGTGGCCATGTAATATCAGGTCTTTCAATGACTTGTTCCACTTAATTAAATTCAGTTTTATTCAATATAATTGCTACCCAGATACAGAACCATTTTCTGTAGATAATTCTCCTGAGAATTATTCACATCTTTCTGAATTGTCGGCCATTAGTGTTTGTACATTAGGTTACATGCCGATACTTATCACTCATGTAAAAGCCATTAGTTTTCACATACTGTGGCATTGTTAGCTCCAATGCGCTGACCTATATACAACATCTGAGGATAACCGAAATGAAAAAATCACTTGTGATTGCTATCGCCGCTATAATGAGCTGCTCATCAGTTGCTTTTGCAGCCAGCGCCCCTGCTTCATCTACTCCTGGTTCTGCTGCATCATCTAAAGCACCAGCTAAAGCAGCCCATAAAAAAGCACATGCACATGCAGGCAAAACTAAAAAGGCTGCTGAGTAACTGAGCGAAAGCAGGATGTCTGGAACACGCATTCGTTCCAATATCACATTGATAAAATCTGATATTGGGCCTGGCGGTTCAACCCCTATTCTACAAACCCGGAGAAATCCGGGTGTTAGTTTAGATACTATTTTAGACAATAATTATATATTGGAACGCCTTCTTATTTCATTCTCACTGTGGTCATTATCTGTGGTAGTGCCGTCCCAGGCTCTCTCCCAAAGGGCGGCACACCATATTCGAGTTCTGCTTTTTATACCCACCCCACCATTTATCTGATAACGTCTGGTCACTATCAGCTATGATTGATAACGTTCAGAATAAAGCTTTGCCATGAAACAGGCAGAACAGCTACTTCTGATGAATTAGTTTGCAGCTTACTGATTGTTATAATCTTCGACCGGGTTAACTATTTATGCGCGCGTTGACTGTTTTATTATTAAGCTCTTTAATCGTACCCTGTAGTAGCGGTGCTGCGAATAACAGTAAGGCTGAAGCTAAAATTAATCCACTTTTCTTCCAAAATGACGACCGGCTGCCAGTTACCTCTGCCGCTCACTCCCCTTGGGATGCTATTGGTCAGCTTGAAACCCGCAGCGGCAAACTTTGTACTGCGACATTGATTTCCCCCCATCTGGCACTCACGGCCGGCCACTGTTTGGTAACACCGCCCGACAAGGCCACAGTCCTGCGGTTTATATCAGGCAAACAGGGCTGGCGCTATGAACTCCATGATATTGATACAGACGTTGACCCTGAACTAGGCAGAAAACTGGAAGTCAGTGATGATAGCTGGATAGTACCTGCTGAGGCAGCCCCTCATGATTATGGGCTGATTATTTTGCATAACCCCCCTTCAGCTATTACGCCACTTCCCTTATTCGCAGGAGATCATGATAAGCTTAAAAAAGCTATAGAATCAGCACACTATAGAGTAACTCTTGCTGGTTACCCGCAGGATCATGTTAATACGCTTTACGTACACAATCACTGTAAAATTACTGGCTGGGCGCAACGTAATATATTGTCGCACCAGTGCGATACTCTGCCAGGAGATAGCGGTTCCCCATTACTACTCAGCAACAATATATATTGGCAAATCATAGCGGTACAGAGCTCAGCGCCCGCAGCGGAAAATCGCTATCGCGCCGATAACCGTGCCATTGCTGTAACCATATTTAGTGGAAGAGTGGTGGAAAAGTCGCAGAGACCATAGTGACTTCACCGATGCCCCCCCGAGCCGGAATTCAGGCCGATCTCCCAGTGTTATTGTTAATTCTGAGCATTCCCGTCGGATTAATTTGCTGCCAATATCCTTTTTACATTTCATTACATATCGATACGTAACAGTCATGTAAAAGACGCTGGTTTTAACATACTGTGGCATTGCCAGCTCGCAATAATGTTGGCAATAGATGAATGGCACTGGAAACCACAATGAAAAAACACTTGTGTAAGGTGTTGCCGCCATGGCGGGTTTTATGGTTCAGCTGCTTGTGCCGCACAAAGTAATCCTGCCGGAATCACAATTGATTCCAGAAGCAGGCACATTTTTAAATTAAGCAGCAATACAAAAACAGTACATGGTAGCAAAAGTAATAAACAATCCTGATTGAGTAAAATTCAGGAACCTCACATATACAAAATGTGAATGGAGACTAACTGTTTTAACCAGTATTCCATACACCCTGCAGAGTCCGGGTGCATGAAGTAAGTAAGAGGGATTACAAATGATAATTCTGCGTCGTTACCTGTTTGAACTCATTCTCATTATCGTCATTATTTGTGGTTGTATTGCCCTCAGTTTTCTTTAACAAAGGGTAATATCTGTATTCAGCTCTTAGCCATTTTTTTGAAATAACAACCGGTTTCTGGCAGTCATGATGACTATAACAGCCTATCCGGATAAAATGGGTTATCTCCGTAATACCCGCTGCTGTATGCCAGAATGCTCACGACGGCCAACTATTGGTAAAGCGTAAAACGCGATTGTTTATCAAGCCAGCGCGCTTTTCATCGCTTGTTGTATGCGTTTTTCCGAAACAGGATAAGGTGTGCCGAGCTGCTGGGCAAAGTAACTCACGCGCAATTCCTCAATCATCCAGCGAATTTTAACGACTGCCTCGTCATCCTGCTGGTCCGCAGAGAGCGTGTTTAACCAGCGCTGCCAAGCAAGCTGTACCTGCCCTACTTTCAGCATATGCAGGCGATCACTTTGCGGGTCAGCAGGCAGCTTCTCCAGACGACGAGAAACAGCCTGCAAATAACGGATTACATCGGTCAGTCTGTGCCAGCCAGTAGTAGTGACAAAACCCGGAAACACCAGACCTTTCATCTGAGTTTTGATATCTGCTATTGCCAGCGCCAGTGCCATATCCTGTGGGCCTTTAAGCCGTTTATTAATAGTGAATCCTGACGTCAGAATTGTCTCAACCTGCCGGGCAATGTCCACTACGGTATCATTGAGTTCCGCCTGTATTTTGTTGCGCAACTGGTGAAAATCGGACTCGTTCCATACCAATCCCCCATATTCATCTACCAGCTTATCAACACCACAGGCAATGCAGTCATCGATGAGATTCAATATGCTGCCATAGGGATTAAAGTAGAGACTGAGTTTAGTTTTATTCGGCAATTTTTCATGCAAATATTTGACTGGGGAACTGGTATTTAGCAGCAGCAGGCGCCGGAGCCCTGCGCGCATCATCCACTTCTGCTCGTGATGTGAATCAAACAGGCGAATCGCAACACTGTCTTTTTCATCTACCAGCGCAGGGAAGGCTTCTACCTGGTAACCTGCAAACTTTTGCTCGATATGGCTGGCCAGATTACCAAAATTCCACTGATTAAGGCCGCTCTGCTCAATTCCTGGCTTGGTAACCTGCGATAATGTCTGTTGCACCTGCGCTCTTAATGCCAGCTTAAGCTGGCTGAGATCTTTCCCTTCACTCAAGGTACGTTTCTGGTCATCTGTAATGCGAAAAGTGATTTTTAGATGGTCAGGAACTGCTTCCCATTGCCAGTTATCACGTTTGATACTCACACCACTCATACGCAGGAATTCACGTTCCAGCACATCCAGCAAAGGTTGTTGCCCCGGCGTTACACGAGAGAGGAATGCGTCAGCATAATCAGGTGCGGGAACAAAGTTACGGCGAACATTTTTCGGTAACGACTTTATTAGTGCAATAATCAGCGGCTGACGCAATCCGGGAACCTGCCACTCAAAATCAGTCGCGTTGATCTGATTAAGCAGAGGTAAGGGAATGTGGAGAGTAACGCCGTCAGCGCTGGCGCCGGGTTCAAACTGATAGCTGAGTGGTAATTTAAGACTGTCCAATTGCCAAAAATTAGGGAAATCATGTTCACTAACACCAGCTGATCCCTCTCTGATGAGCATTTCACGCTGAAAATTAAGCAATTCAGGCTGTTCACGGCTAACCTGCCCCCACCAACTATCAAAATGGCGGGATGAAACCACCTCCGCACTCACCCTCTGATCATAAAAAGCATATAGTGATTCATCGTCTATCAGAATGTCACGGCGGCGCGATTTATGTTCCAGCTTTTCTACCTCGGCAAGCAGCCTCTGGTTGGCTTTGAAGAAGGCATGATGTGTCTGCCAGTCACCTTCTACCATAGCGCGGCGAATAAATATCTCACGGGAAACGACTGGATCAATCTGGCCGTAATTTACTTTTCTGGCACTAATAATAGTTAAACCATAAAGCGTTACTTTTTCTGACGCCATCACCGCGCCCTGGCTTTTCTCCCAGTGTGGTTCGCTGTAGCTTCGTTTCTGAAGATGTCCTGCCAGCGGTTCAATCCATTCAGGTTCAATGCGCGCCACAACCCGACCCCATAAACGGGTGGTCTCTGCCAGTTCGCCCACCATAACCCATTTGGGTTGTTTTTTGAACAGTGCTGAGCCGGGAAAAATCATAAAATGGATATTACGTGCCCCCAGATACTCTGGCTTATCACTCTCTTTCTGACCGATATGGGACAATAGTCCACTTAACAGCGCACTATGCAGATTGCGGTAATCAGCAGGCACAGTGTTAACCACCAAACCCATTTCACGGACCTGCTGCCGTAACTGAGAACAGAGGTCCTGCCACTCACGTACCCGCAAATAATTAAGAAAATCAGCCTGGCACTGCCGGCGAAACTGGCTTGACGAAAGGGCATCTTGCTGCTCCTGCAAATAATTCCATAAATTAACAAATGTCATAAAATCAGATGTGTTATCAGCAAAACGGCGATGCTTTTCATCGCTTGCCTGCTGCCGTTCTGACGGGCGTTCGCGCGGATCCTGGATTGATAATGCAGCAACAATTATCATCATTTCGTGTAAAGCGGCCACTTTTGATGCCGTCAGGATCATTCGGGCCAGCCGGGGATCAACAGGAAGCCGAGCCAGCGCTCGCCCGGTTGCTGTTAATCGCCCTCCTTTCTGGCTTATCGCCCCCAGTTCCTCCAGTAATTTTATGCCATCCCGGATGTAACGTTTATCAGGCTGATCTATAAATGGAAATGCACTGATATCACCCAGTCCAAGCACCATCATTTGCAGAATCACTGAGGAGAGATGAGTGCGCAAGATCTCTGGATCGGTGAAAGCCGGACGGCTAATAAAATCCTGCTCTGAATAGAGCCTGATGCAGATGCCTGCCGACTCACGACCACAACGCCCTTTGCGCTGGTTTGCTGAAGCCTGTGAAATCGATTCGATAGGTAGTCGCTGTACTTTGTTGCGGTAGCTATAGCGGCTGACACGTGCCAGGCCGGGGTCAATGACATACTTTATCCCCGGAACAGTGAGCGAAGTTTCTGCCACATTGGTGGCCAGTACAATACGGCGCCCCGTGTGCTGTTGGAAAACGCTATTTTGTTCAGCAACAGAGAGACGTGCATAAAGTGGCAAGATTTCGGTGTGCGGCAGCTCACGGCGTGTAAGCGCCTCTGCAGTATCCCGAATTTCCCGCTCACCACTCATGAAAATCAGAATGTCGCCGGGACCATTAGCATAAAGCTCATCGACAGCATCAAAAATGGCCTGTAACTGATCACGTTCACGGTTTTCTGCTTCATCAGCAATCGGACGGTAACGCACCTCAACCGGATAAGTCCTGCCCGAGACTTCTATTATTGGTGCAGCGTTAAAATGGTGTGAAAAACGTTGTGGATCAATGGTGGCAGAAGTAATGATCACCTTTAAATCCGGCCGGCGAGGGAGCAGTTGATGAAGATACCCCAGCAAGAAATCGATATTAAGGCTTCGCTCATGGGCTTCATCGATAATCAGAGTATCATACTGCATCAACAGCCGATCCTGCTGAATCTCCGCAAGCAGGATACCATCTGTCATCAGCTTGATTTGGGTTAGTGCACTTATTTTGTCATTAAAACGAATTTTATAACCAACACAACCTCCAGGCAGACTTGCAAGCTCATGCGCAATGCGAGCTGCAACAGTGCGCGCCGCCAGCCGGCGAGGCTGCGTATGACCAATGAAACCACTGATACCACGGCCCAGTTCAAGACAAATTTTGGGTAACTGAGTCGTTTTGCCACAGCCGGTTTCTCCGGCAACAATAACCACCTGATGAGCCGCAATGGCATCGGCTATCTCTTGCTTTTTGTGGCTGACTGGCAGTTCATCAGGAAAGTTAATGTCAGGTGTGGCTGCCAGGCGCTGGGCCAACCGACTTTCAGCCTCAATAAGCACACTCTCAATCTTACTAAGAAGTGCCTGCTGTACAGCCGGATCATTGCTTTTTTGAATCTGGAATAATTGCTGCTTAATCCGTGGACGGTCACACAGCATTACAGAGTCAAGACGCCGCCAGAGGTTACGCAACAGAGAATGGTTAATTTCAGGCATGCTATTACCAATAATGACAGAGTGTAGTGTTAACTACCTCAAACGTAGAGAGTGACAGGCAAGCATACCATAAAATTAGCCTGACATAGTGGCTGAATAAAATAAAGACGTAGTATTCAGGGCGGTAATACAGCTTTTTCTATCACAAATATTTACTGCTGCAAGCGCCATTTAATTAACATAATGCGGCTGCCCGATTTCAAAGCGGATTGTTTAGAATTTATTAATAAAGTAAGGCGAGAAAACTGTCCTGATGAGCCTGAATCATTACGATTATTCTTTCTCAGTCTGTGGTTTTTCTGATTTATGCCAGCACTATTAAAAATAGTTGCTTAAGTTTATGTGGCTATTTTTAGCATTTTTTTTGATATTTATCACATTTTTCTGAAAAAAATATTAACATTTTCTAAATAGTAACATAAATTTTATACAATCAATTTTAGCGATAAGTTATCTTCAAAATTAATGATTCTTGTTTGATGGGACTGTGTCTCATTACAGTGATACTTCTTTAAATTGAAGCTTATAAAAAAGGCCTGTTTATGAATATGTTACATGGATAATAATCTTGTCTAGTCTGGCAATGAATTGCTTTTATTCTGGCAAAATTAGCTCTGTAACCTGCATGACGGTCGGCGAATGATGTCTGATGCTCAGAGGTGTTTTCTTGCTGAAATGCTGCTCAAAAAACAGCTGCTGGTTTTTTCTGGTAAAAGGTCTGGCTATCAATAGCTAAACAGAAATGCCAAACCCACCTCTGTGATTTTTAAAAAATGATATTTTTCGTATTATGGAGAGCTGGTGTATTCAGATAGCGGGAAATAAACTGAAAAACCGGGAATCAATTTTTCAACAGCGTCTCTTCGGTTAAGTAGGTCATAACGATTCTACCTTATCAACGATAATCTGTTTTGATTTTTATACGTTTTTTCCTTCTTTTCTTCTTTTTTGATAAGAGAAGAAATTCGTAGTAATAGCCTAATCATGATTGGCACTTATCCAGTCATACTGCCACTAAAATTTGGTGGTTACATATGCCAGAAGCAAAATTTGAACTGACATTTTACCAACTATACTTCCATTGCTCCCGGATTTTAAACTTGCTTAAAGAAAAATTATGAAGTGTTTTTTGACAGCCATTCCAATCTGCTTAGTATTTTATGCAGAACTAGTTTACGCAAGTAATCAATCATCAATACAGCAGAAAAAAGCAAGTATTATCAATGTATCCGGTCAAGATCCTGTATATATCAGCAGCTGGGCTCACCGCAAGGGAAAATATCTTCTGGTCAATGAAACACCTTATGTCATAAATATGGCTTCTGTAACCCACCGAAGCAGTCTGGCTGGACGGGAATCGAAGATTCTCGTTTCAAACATCGAGCCTGGTTTTTGTTCACAATATCAAAGTTTTAATTATCATACAGGAACTTTCTCCCCCTTTGACTACTGGAAATTAAAAGTAAGTTATCTGATTGACAAGAATGGTCACTATGAGGAGGAAGAGTGGGCCAATGCCGACAAACAATATTGTAGTATCAGTGCGAATGATAATGGTATTGTAAAAATAACACTCATCGAAAAAGATTATGTCGTTATTTCTTTCTCTAATTCCTCATCATGTGGATGGCATCTGAATAAAATCGAAAATTCAACGGATTGATTATTAATGTAATCTTTTCTGGATTATAAACAGTCACCCCTTTCAACACAGGCTATTACTATAAAAAGTCAAATGCCGGTGCTTTGGTCATTGTTCAGTGATATTCTCCGTCAATGATGGCTGCTTTGCGTGATTCTAATGCCCTTTCTATCTTATACATTCGGACACGATCAATACGCAATAATCTGACACAAAGCGCTGTTGCCAGATAACATAGAGCGGGCAGAAGGCAGAATAGTGACTGAATTCCAGTAAGGGTGGTTTCAGACTGGACGTTCATCCCACCCTCCTGATAACCCGCCTGACTCAGTATCCAGTTTACTAATACGGCCGATAATGTCATACCCAGTTTCATGGAGAGAAAATTACAGGAAAAGTTGATTCCAGTTAGTCGCTGACCAGTTTTCCATTCACCATAATCATCTATATCCGCCATGATGGCCCAATTAATCGGCTGAGCAATCTGGTGAACGATATTCAGGACAAAGTAGACCAGCAAAAATAACAAGCTGGCATCAGTGGGCAGTAAAAACATGCCGGCAGACCAGAAAGTGAGAAAAAGACTAATCCAGAAAAACACAGAAAGTTTACAAAATCGATCACTGAGCGGCCTGGCCAGGGCGCTACCAATAATCATACCCACCACGCCAGCGCTCATGAACAACGTGATATAACCTTCGCTGGCTGACATTACATATCTTAGAAAATAGAACGTTACAGCCATTCGGATGAAACCCGGTAATGCATTAACAAAGGTCACCAATAACAGAGGCAGCCACTGATCATTATGCCTCATTGCCCGCAGATTATTACGCAACGTGTCGTTAATCGTACTCACCGGCCTGACCCGTTCCCGTACCAGTGAAAAACAAATCAGAAACATGGCTAATCCCAACATACTCAGCAACGCTATTGACCGCTGATAACCAAGTGCCTTGTCGCCTGCGCCAAGCCAGCTCACCATAGGTAATAACGATAGTGTTAAAATGAGGGTTGCTACCCCGACACCCATAAAACGCCAGGACTGGCAGGCTACACGATCGGCCTGGTGATAGCTAATCACGCTTCCCAGAGAAACATAGGGGATATTAATAAAAGAGTAAGCCAGCGACATTAATAAAAAAGTGATAAACGCGTACCAGGCCTTGCCTTCTGCACTGAAATCAGGGCGGGTAAACATTAATATACACAGGAGGGCATATGGCAGGGCAAAGAACAAAATATAAGGCCGAAATTTACCCCAGCGTGTTCTGGTCCTGTCAGCCAGCCCACCAACCAGCGGGTCTGAAATTGCTTCAATCATTCTGACCCCAAACCAGATAAACCCGACTGTTACTGCACTAAGACCGTAAACATCTGTGTAATAATAGTTAAGAAACAGAAACACAGCACCACCGACAATGTTACATCCCGCATCACCCATGCCATAAGCCATTTTTTCTAATAATTTCGGGCGTTGTTTTTGAGTTGTCACCTTCTCCTCCGTCAGTAAGTGATGTTGCCCTCTATAAGTGCCAGGAGTAATAAAATAATAAATTTTTTGATTATTTTATTGGTAAAACAAAACGTTAAATTCTACAACCGCGTCGGTACTTTACACAAAATGCACACCGCGGGGTTGTTTGGCTGCATTAACGCTAAAATGTCGCCAGAAGGCAATGTTGCACCCGTGGAATTTTAGGCATCTCTACACTATAGATGCTATGTAGTGAATTAATATTACTGTCTGACTATTTTAATAAATATCTGTGCCGTTATGGCGCAGAATGCCAGGACGATGTACAGGAGAAAACTGATGAAAATAGCGATTTATAGCACTAAAAAATATGACAAAAGATATTTCGAACAGATGAATCAACAGTTTAATTTTCAACTGGAATTTTTTGATTTTCAGCTATCGGCAAGCACAGCCAAAAACGCGTCCGGATGTGAAGCTGTCTGTATCTTCGTTAACGATAATGCCGATGTTGAGGTACTGAAAGAACTCGCCGCGCTGGGCATAAAATATATCGCACTACGCTGTGCGGGCTATGATAATGTCGATCTAATAGCTGCATCCAGGTGGGGACTACAGGTTGTCCGGGTTCCTGCATACTCACCTGAAGCTGTTGCGGAACATGCTGTTGGAATGATGATGACTCTCAATCGTCACATCCATCGGGCCTGGCTACGCACCCGTGACGCTAACTTTTCACTTGAGGGGCTTATCGGTTTTAACATGTATGGGCGTACTGCTGGAATTATCGGGACCGGAAAGATTGGCATGGCAACATTACGAATACTAAAGGGTTTTGGTATGCGTCTGCTGGCCTGCGACCCCATGTTTAATCCACAGGCTACTGAACTGGGTGTGGAAAATACAGATATCACCACCCTATTTCAGCAATCAGACATTATTACCCTGCACTGCCCGCTTACACCACAAAATCACCATCTACTGGATGCTCACGCTTTTAGTCAGATGAAGGATGGCGTAATGATTATCAATACCAGCCGTGGTGGATTAATTGATTCCCAGGCAACGATAGAGGCTTTAAAATCGGGTAAGATCGGCTCTCTGGGGATGGACGTATATGAGAATGAGCGTGATTTGTTTTTTGAGGATAAATCGAATGAAATTATCCAGGATGATTTGTTTCACCGCCTTTCAGCCTTCCATAATGTGTTATTCACTGGCCATCAGGCGTTTTTTACTTCTGATGCACTGAAAAGCATCGCCGTCACTACACTTAAGAATCTGCATCAGTTACAGCAGAATAATACCTGCCCTAACAAAGTGGTTCCTGATGCCCCTCCTCAGCGTAACGACTAATGCCGGCAGCCACCCGAAAGCAGAGCTGATTCGTCACAGCGGCGTCCATTGACTAACTGGCACACAGTTACTGATGTTCCATCCAGCTGACGAGTCAGCGCAAGAGTGCCTCCCGAATTATCACAGAGGTTAGAAGCCGGAATAGACATCTTCAATTCTGGAATGACATGAGCACTGGTGGCTTGTTGTGGTGGTTCATTATCACGATGATTACTACAGGACGACAGGAGTAATACATTACTGACTAACAGAAAAAAAAATAACACTTTCATCAGGTTGTCCGGCGGGAAGTAAATTTAATTGCATGAAACAGCATAAATAAGGTCAAAATAAAGGTAAAGACCCGCCAGCCAGAAATTGTTTGAAGAAATGCTTTTATTTAACCTCATTCCCGTACTCAGAATAGCATCATTCATGGTTAACATTGGATATCAACCAGCGCTTTTTTGTCAGGTGATAAAGGCAATGCCTCTCCAGTTTATGCCCGCTTTTCAGCCTGGGATGATTAAATTCCTCACCCGTATTTTCCATGCCGGCTTTAATCATCACCCTCTGAGATTGCGTATTACTTTTTGCAGTAAAGGCGTACACGACGCTCAAATCCAGCTGCTCAAATGCAAACCGTAAAGCCCGTTGTGCCGCTTCAGGTGCAAAGCCCTTCCCCCAATGGCTGGGCAAGAGACGCCAGCCAATTTCTGTTAGCGGAGCATGGGGAAAACCGCTATCGGTATCCTGCAAGTGCAGGCCAGTCATACCGATAAACTCACCAGTGAATTTGAGCTCCACCGCCCATAGCCCCCAGCCCTGTTTCGCAACCAGCGACCGCAGTTTATCGGCCTGATCATAGCTTTCCTGCACAGACAGTACCCCCGGAAAGTAACGCATTGCTATCGGGTCTGCATTCAGCCGGGCAAATACCGGGCAATCATCATCGCGCCACTGCCGGAGTAATAATCGCTCTGTCTCTACCATTGTTCTACGCTTTTACCTTTGATTTTATCTCAAATAATTAGCTCAGATCTTAACCTTCCGATATCTGGTGGCATTAATGAAAACCATCAGATATATCTGGCCAACCATCTGCAAGCACTTCATTCCCGTCTGTTCCTGACGATGATTGGAAAAAATAGCACTTTCATCATCTAAACTTATCATTAGATCTGATGATAAGTTTAGATACAGGTTTAAACCAGCAATAATATGACGTTGTCACATAAAATATGTGGTATCTGGCTGTATGATTCACAAGCGGAAGAAGGATTTGGCTAAAAATTTTTATAATTTCCTAACTATAATAAATTACAGGCAGTATCAAAACAGAACTAGGGTGGCAGTTTGCTTACCATACACTGTTCGAAGCATCAGCCTCATTTTAGCGAGCAATCACATGCCGGTAGAGCCGGTTTTTCTGGCATAATGAACGAATTAAACGGTGGCAAATTATTGTGAAAAATGCTGGTTCCACCGCCAGTAAAGCACGATACAGTGTAATGTGAAGCTGCCATATACTAATTTCAGCGGTCCGCATGGAGTGTGTTAAATGCTGGTAGTGTTCCATTTTTTTAATGTGTAATAACGCCTGATTCACAGAGTAATTGAGCGCTGCATTCTTAGCAAAATGGTGCAAAAAGCGTTTTTCCAGCGTCTCCTTTCCAGCTGACTGAGATTTGAATTCCATCTCACTCATCCGCCGTTCAAAATGTAAAAGCAGATAACCTGTACTCAGCGTAAGACGACTCTCCGCTGACCATAACATCTCATCACGCATACTGGCGCCGGGGAAAATATCAATGAAATTACGCATCTCCTTTTTGAGCTGAGTAATCAGTCTAAAAGTAATTTCCATAAATGGTGTCAACTGTTCCAGTGCTTCACGTAGCATTCGCTCTACACCGCCATCATTTTCAGGTGGTGTATCATGCCCCCCCTTCTCTGCATCGGTGTAGCATAGATACCATTGCGTGTAATGTTGCCTGACCGCCAGGTTAAGTAAGGACAAGCGGTGGAAGGCAGGTGACTGACGAAGACCAGCATATTGATCGCTCATAATTTCTCTGCCAATGATGTTCCCGATTACTTCATCAGCCTGCGCCATTTTGTTTTGTGGAGAATCAGAATCAATTTCACTGCCGAAAATATTGTAGTGACCGATATAAGCAGCAGGTATCCGATGAGACCTTGTGACATGCCAGACTTCGTCATCTGATAAATTCAATCCATTCACTATCGCCATGAGCCTTCTCTCCAAATTACTATTTACTATTTAATAGCTGAGTTTTAACAATAACTGCACCCCTGAGAGTTGTTTTCAGAAAATCACTCTGTATCTTTATGGAAATTAATGGCAGCTAAAAGTGACCAAAAATTGCAAGAATTTTTTCATATTTTTCAATTTAATATGCTAAACAGGTTAGCTCTTTATTAAGTGACAGCATCTAAAGAGATGCACTAACTCTTGCATTAAGATAGTCTGTTCAATTGCTAATTTTGGTTGGTGGAGGAGTAACAATTATGAATCATAAAGAAGATAAAAAAATAACCACAGACGCTGGTATTCCCGTTGCCAGTGATGAATATTCACTCTCAGTCGGACCTGACGGTCCTTTAGTATTACATGATCACTATCTGATCGAGCAGATGGCAAACTTTAACAGAGAGCGGATCCCTGAGCGGCAGCCTCATGCTAAAGGCAGTGGTGCATTTGGTTCTTTTCAAGTCACGAACGATATCAGCCAATATACCAAGGCGGCATTATTTCAGCCTAATACTGAAACTGAAGTCATGGTACGTTTTTCCACAGTCGCTGGTGAGCGTGGCAGCCCGGATACCTGGCGCGATCCCCGCGGCTTTGCCATCAAGTTCTATACCAGTGAAGGTAACTACGATTTAGTGGGAAATAATACTCCCATATTTTTCATCCGTGATCCGATGAAATTCCAGCATTTTATTCGTTCACAAAAACGACGCGCGGATAACAACTTACGCGACCATAACATGCAGTGGGATTTTTGGACGCTGTCGCCAGAAACAGCGCATCAGGTTACCTGGCTGATGGGAGATCGCGGCATTCCTAAAAGCTGGCGGCATATGAATGGCTATTCAAGTCACACTTATATGTGGGTAAATGCCCGCGGAGATAAATTCTGGGTCAAGTATCATTTTAAAACTGATCAGGGTATTCAATTCATGACTCAGAATGATGCTGATGCTATGGCGGGGATGGATAGCGATTACCACACACGTGATCTGTTTAATGCCATCAAAAAAGGGGAATTTCCCAGCTGGACTCTTTATATGCAGATCATGCCCTTTGCAGAAGCAGAGACTTACCGTTTTAATCCTTTTGATCTTACCAAAATATGGCCGCATAGTGACTATCCGCTGATTAAAGTGGGTAAGCTGGTGCTGAACCGCAATCCCGAAGATAATCATGCACAGATCGAACAGGCTGCTTTTGAACCCAATAATCTTGTACCGGGTATTGGTCTCAGTCCGGATAAGATGCTGATGGGAAGAATTTTCTCTTATGCCGATGCCCACCGCGCCCGTCTTGGCGTTAACTACAAACAAATCCCGGTCAATGCTCCGCAGTCACCGGTGCACAGTTACAGTAAAGATGGAGCGATGCGAATTCAAAACGCCAGTGATCCGGTCTATGCGCCAAATTCCAAAGGCGGCCCCAAAGCTGACGGTGAAAACTATCCCACCGACTCCACCTGGCCTGCCAGTGGTGACATGGTTCGGGCCCCTTATACCCTGCGTAAAGACGACGACTATGGCCAGGCCAGCGCACTTATTAATAAAGTCATGGATGAAGCGGCACGCCAGCGGCTGGTAGATAATGTTGCAGGCCATCTGCTAAATGGTGTTGAGGAGCCTGTGCTGTCACGGGCTTTTGACTACTGGCACAATATTGACAGTAAAATCGGAGAGCGCATTAAACAAAAAGTCAAGGCAAAACGAGCAGGCAGATAAACACACTGCCTGGCTGAACTAAGGAACTCGGCTTTTGGCGGAAAGCCTTGTTGATGTTTTTAAGAAATTGATAACGCTGGCTATTCCGGCAAAAATAATTACCAATTCCTTAAACTAAAATACGTCATTCGATGTATCTAAAATAACATAATCTGTGAAAAATAATACGTTTTTGTTACTAAAAATATAAAGAAAACAGATACTAATGGCGATACCATTCAATATATATCAGAATGTTGTATTGAAAGATGGAAGGTAGATATATTATATTCCAGTCCTGATGTTTGACACTCCAAACATTAAAACAGGTATAAAATTTAAGATCTCATCGGCGTTTGACCAGATTAACCTGCCACTGTATTTTATATCTCGTAGTTGTTATTGAAAAAAGTAACAACTCTGATTTCACACTATCCTTGTACGCAATAACAATATGAAATCATTAATACTAACCGTTGATATGTATAAAAGTGAGACTGTGTATTATGGTTATGCCTGTTGCTGTTAATAATGAAAAATAAAACAGTATATTAACTTTTTAATAAAATATTATCAACATAATGTTGATATTTACTTCTCTTACATATAGTGTTGTGAATGAATATGTTATGATAACAGTTGCATATTAATTACGGCTGTCACGACAGACTAGCCAGTACTTTATTTATCTGTATTTTGGCTCAGAGCGAGCAAATCCAGTACATCATCTTACATCAGATACTGCTGATGCGTATCATGGCATTCAATATAATGCCGCCGCCTGCTATTAAGACGACCACCTCAGGTGCCGCTTACTGATTTGAAGAGTAGCAAAACCACTTTTCATCACTGGTGCAGTTAAAAATCCTCATGCACAAGCTTGTTTACTATCTATCTATAAATTATACCAGTAAAATTTTTTCAAAAATTGACAAATAAATTATGCGTTTTACATAAGATATTACCTGCATTTTTTCAGTTGTATTAAACTAACTTTGACCAGATATCCTTTGATTAAGCCTGTTGCGTCAGTTTTAGCCTATCATCGCTGTTTGCATGCCGGGTACTATCACGCCTAAGGAAACTACCTGATCATTCTTAGAATCTCTTTTTAGATAGTTATTGCTTTTAACATTAGATTACGGTATGGCAAAAATTCCGATGGCTTTTCGATATTATCTTTATTAATTAGCTGGTTAAAGATTAAATTTATTATTAATCATCATGACAATATGATTGCACGTATAGGAGACCAGACTACCTTCTTAAAAAGATTTGCATAAAAGCAAACCAAAATGAAATATGGCATTGATAATCAGAATCATGCTCAATAACCTACAGATATTCAGACGCGGATTGAATGAAAATGACTACATGAAGAAAAGAACAGGGTAATATCGCTTCTAATACGAGATTTGTTTTTTACAGCGTGTTCGGGTTGTGACATTATTTTATTAGTTTTCAGGATTGAATTTTTACGGAGTTGATATGGCTAATGTTATTATTATTGATGATCATCCCGTTGCCCGACTGGCTATCCGGCTTGTACTGGAAAAAAAACACCATTCGGTAGTTGCTGAAACGGAGGATGGATTACAAGCGCTACAGCTTATTCGTCAACATAATCCTGATCTGGTGATTGTCGATTTGGATATTCCTTCACTAAGTGGCATAGAAGTCATAGAGAAAGTGCGGGCAGCTGGCTTTCGTGGAGGAGTGCTGGTGCTTACCGCGAGGGATAATGAGCATTACCTGAGCCGCTGTATGAGTATTGGCGCTGACGGCTTCGTCAGCAAACGTAATAATCTTGAACAACTGGGCAATGCTATTCGCGCGATGGAGCTTGGTTACAGCTATTTTCCTCTCAGGCGCAAAGATGGAGCATCCTATATGCATCCAGGAAAAGAGGTTGAAGCACTCAAATCGCTCTCCAGCCGTGAACTTCAGGTATTACGTTATCTTGCTCAGGGCCAGCGGGTAATTGATATTGCTCAGCGTATGCACATCAGTAACAAAACTGTCAGCACCTATAAAACCCGGATGATGATCAAACTCGAGCTAGATAGCACCCTTGCGCTGATCGATTTTGCCCGGCGCAATCACCTAGACTGAAAATGAGAAAAACTCTCCTTTTCGTTTTTGCGCTGCTTTATCAGATATCTTTTATCTGTAGTGCAGATGACTATGCTTCATCTGCGCAAAGATTTAATCTTCTCAGCCGCGAAAACTACAGCAGACGTTTTTTTCCACTGGACGATCTGAGCTGGAACTGGCTAAAGGAGAAGCGGGTATTGCGTGTTGGAGTTTGGGAAACGGCAGAGCCATTAGCTATTTTAACCCGCGACGGAACCTATCAGGGCATCAGTGCAGACTATACTAAGTTGGTGGCCCAGTATCTTGGCTTAAATACACAGATCATACTGTTTAGCAATAAGGAAAGTGCACTCGGTGCCCTAGCCCATGATCAGATAGATCTGATCGTAGATCCCGAGGAATACAAACCTTACGCCTATGGCAATCTGGTTCAAAAAAGTATCAACTTTATACATGACCACCCTGTGCTGGTGTATAAACAAGGAAAATCAAGCGAGAGCTTGAAGTATAAACCGGGCATGAAGCTTGCTGTTGCTCGTTGGTATTCAGGAGACAGCTGGCTGAAAATTGTTTTCCCCGGTGCACAGATTACTAGCTATGCTACCGATGAACAGGCGCTTTCCTCAGTCGCTTTTGGAGAAAATGACTTTTATGTTGGCAGTCTAATTAATGCTGCTTACCAGATTGACCGCAACTACAACAATATACTGGTCATGCAGGAGGTCTATTTTGGGCACGATATTGGTTTAGGTTTTCTGTTAAACCGCAAACATCCTATTCTGCTAAGGGTCATTAACCAGGCACTGGCTGCCATTCCTGACTCCCAAAACCAGATAATCATGCATCACTGGAGTAATGGCAGTGAAATGCTGGATATCAGGCATCGCATTACTCTGAGTGCCCAGGAAGAAAACTGGATTAAAGCACATCCAACCGTATCCATTGCAATTGCTTCACTTTTTGCTCCCGTCACAATGATTGATCCGCAGGGTAATTTTTACGGTATTGCAGCAGACGTCATTCGTCTGATTCGATTGCGTACTGGCATCAACTTTATACCTGTTGCAGTAGATTCTGTACAAAGCAGCCTGACTATGGTGAGCGAGCACAAAGCAGACTTTGCAGGGGGTATGGAATTTTTCCAACACGATGACAAAGTGAGTTTCACACGACCCTATATTAGTACTCCTTACATCATCATTACTCGCTCTGGTATTGATGAACCCCTTTCACTCAGGGGCCATGCCCAGCTCGCTATTCTGGGTTGTAATCCCCTGATATCAGAATTAAAGCGCTATTATCCTAATATCCGTTTTCAAAAAGTAGATAACATTACCCTTGCCCTGCAGCTGGTAGCCGATGGCAAAGTAGACGGTGCTGTGCATACGCTTATCGGAGCTAGCTATATGATTGACCGTTTTTACCGCGGTCAGTTGCGTATTAACCGGCGTGTTGGTGAGGCACCTGCTGAAATTGCTTTTGCTGTCCGAAATGATCAACCAGAACTGCTTAGCATTCTTAACAAAAGTCTCTCGGACATTCCTGCCAGCGAAATCGCTAACATCATCATCCGCTGGCAGTCACGCCCGGATGTACCACTGAGTAGCTGGGGAGTTTATCGCACTCAATTTTTATTAGTAACGGGCATTGCCACCTCGGTAGTGATTATCTCGCTGATATGGATTTACTTGCTTTTGCGCCAAATCACAGCTCGCCATCGGGCGCAGTTACGGTTACAGTCACAACTCCAGTTTAGTGATACGCTTCTTAATACTGTCCCTCTTCCTATTTATGTTGTTGATATTAAGGGAAAACTTCTGCTTTGTAATCAAGCGTGGCATGACTTTTTTATCAATGTATCACCACGCGTATTGCAGACATCACTGGTAGAACCGCAGCATCTGCTACATCCATTATGGAATGAGAGCTGTAGCTGCTTTGCCCCACGGAACAATAAAAAGAGCTCTTCTGCCCAGCCAATGTCACTTTCCGACGGTGTGAAGAACCACCAAGTGGTACATTATGCTGTACCTTATATTGATAACAACCAGAATATAGCAGGATTGATCTGCACTTGGGTCGATGTCACTGAGCAGGAGGAACTTACTAGAGAACTGCTCGAAGCACGAGAGCGAGCCGAGCAAGCTAATAGGGCTAAAAGTACTTTTCTTGCTACCATGAGTCATGAGATTCGCACTCCAGTCAGCGCTATCATCGGCCTGCTAGAGCTGGCAGTAAACACGCCGGGTAAAGCACAGGATGAGATGGAGCCAGTTCGAGTCGCCTGGGAATCGGCTTGCTCATTAATGGGATTGATCGGCGATATACTCGATATGGCTCGTATTGAGTCAGGACGTCTTGAGCTTACGCCCGAGTGGGTACATACCAACGTCCTGGTGCCACCCGTTTTGCGTGTTTTTGAGGGGCTGGCACGTCAAAAATCACTGGCATTGCGGTGTCAGATGCCCCCACTCCTGCCTTGGCAGGTATTCATCGATCCATTACGATTTCGCCAGATACTCTCCAATTTGGTCAGTAATGCAATAAAATTCACTGATCAGGGCAGTGTCTGTGTCGATCTGGCTATCCAGAAGCGCGATCATCAACATGTATGGCTGACTGTAACAGTGAAAGATTCCGGACGTGGTATCGCCGACGATGAGCAGAGAGAGTTGTTTGCACCGTGGTCACAGACTCAGGATGGACGTAAACAAAGAGGAGCTGGATTGGGGCTGGCAATCTGTTCGCAACTTGTTGGGATGATGGATGGCACTATCACTATGACCAGCAAGCTTAATTCAGGTACACAAGTACAGTTCACAATTCCGGTCGCTGCCCGTGTGCGCAACGAAACGTCAGAGCCAGTCGTCCCCAGGATAAAGAGCGGCACTTCACCATCAATGCGCGTATTGATCGTGGACGATCATCCTGCCAATCGTCTGTTATTGCAACGCCAGTTTGTACATCTTGGTCATATTGTTACCGAAGCCAAAGATGGCGAACAGGGCTGGGCACTTTGGCAAACTAATCCGTTCGATCTGGTCGTAACCGATATTAGTATGCCTAATATGGATGGACTGGAATTAACCAAACTTATCCGAACGTATCAGACTACGCCCGTATTCATTATGGGGCTTACCGCCAATGCGTGGCCAGAAGAGCGCAGTCGGTGCCTGGAGGCTGGCATGGACGAGTGTCTGTTTAAACCACTTCAACTACCGCAGTTGAGGGTATTACTGGACAAAGCGGCGCTTCATTTACAGATGAATACGCTGCCTTCACCAAATACCGATGATGAATCGCAGGCTAAACTAGAAAATGTGCTCAATATCGCAGGATTACTGACTCTGACTCAAAATGACAAAACATTAATAAGAGAATTACTTTCTACCACATTGGATAGTAATCTAAACGATATTAAAAACGCTGATCAGTATCTGCAGGAAGGCAACTGGTTAGAATTAGCCAGATGTGCCCACCGTCTGGCCGGAGCGATGCAGATAATCAATGCATCGCAAATCGAACATTTGTGCCGTCAAATGGAGACCTCTTGCCGTGGATCAGTACCGGATAAACAAAAGATTATTAAAATGTGGCAAAAAATAAGTCAGGAATTAACACTATTAAACGATGCGATTGTGTGCTGGCTAACCGTGCACCATGAAGATGCCTCATCTGCAAATGCTTAATATTGCCATTTCTGGTGGCACCATAGTTTAGTGCTTTGAATTATTCGAAAAATCGACATGGCCACTATGTCAACTCGTGCAGTTATAACATATGGAAGCTGGCCTGCTCTTAAGATAAAGTTCTGTTCATAGCCGAGTGATAATAAAAGAGCGCGGATTCCTGTGAGAATGAGTAAACCTTTACCGATACTCCAAGCCAAGCATATATAGTACTAATCGGTTACAATTCCTGAAAATCATAAGTACTTAGTTCAGGATGATCATCGGGTCGCTTTCCTTGTGGCCATAAGAAACAGCGTTGAGACTCATCTAAAGGTTTATCATTTATGGAGGCAAAGCGAACTATCATTAACCCCTCGCCATTAAATTCCCAGTTTTCATTTCCGTAGCTTCGGTACCAGTTACCGGAATCATCATGCCACTCATACGCAAAGCGTACTGCAATTTTATTCGCGTTAAACGCCCACAGTTCTTTGATAAGTCGGTAATCGAGTTCTTTATTCCATTTTCTTTGCAAAAATTGAATCACTTCACCTCGCCCATTGACGAACTCAGCACGATTACGCCAATGCGTATCCACAGTATATGCCTGAGAAACTCGTTCAGGGTCCCTGCTGTTCCAGGCATTTTCAGCCAGACGGACTTTGCGTTTAGCGGTCTCAAATGTAAAAGGAGGTAATGGCTTCATAATTTCCATATTTTGTTCCTCAGTAACAAACAGCCTGATCTGTCTGGATTGATCAGGAAGACTTGATGACTGTTATAAGGCAGCCCATAGTGCGCATACGTGCATTCTTCACACAGCTTATAGCCTTTTCTATCAAAGCAGAATACCGTGCTACTGGTTAACCGTACCATAGAAGGAGCAGATGTAACAAAGTAACGGTTCATCACCATTTTGCTGCAGAAATTAGCTGATTCTCGTTTCCCTGAATTACCGTTATTCAATTTAGATACAATGAATTAGTCAGGTCATAGCGCAGGGGAGGCAGACGATTAAATGTGACATATAACTATTTTAAAGCATTTTTTATTACAATTTGCAATGATATAGCCCTACTGGCAATACCACTGCCTGCATTAACTTAATCCCAGCAGTTAAAACCAGAATTTCTTAATAAGCCGCATATGCTAATGTTAAGAAATTATCTGAGCAAAAATATAGTAAGGAACAGTTAAATGGTTGTTTTTATCACCGGTGCTACAGCAGGTTTTGGTGAAAATATGGCCCGGCGTTTCATCGCGGAGGGACACAGAGTGATTGCCTGTGGACGTCGTCAGTCGCGCCTGGATAAGCTAAAAAATGAACTTGGTGAGAATTTGTTAGCGTTACAACTCGATGTTAGCCAGCGTGATTCTGTTGATCAAGTGCCTAAATGCCTGCCAGCAGAATGGCATGATATTGATGTTTTGATAAATAATGTCGGGCTGGCTTTGGGAATAGAGCCTGCTCATAAAGCCAGTATTGAAGACTGGGAAGAGATGATCGATACCAATAATAAAGGTCTGGTGTATATGACGAGGGCTCTGCTGCCTGGTATGGTTGCGCGTAACCATGGCCATATTATCAACATGGGGTCAATTGCTGGTAACTGGCCTTATCCGGGAGGAAATGTATATGGCGCTTGGGATCAAGGTTGATAAATCTCAATAATATAATAAAACAGTGCGCCTGACTGACTCTGAAAGGTCAGGCAGGTTTGCTACTGTTTTCCTGGCAGAGAAGAGGCCCCGCATGATTCTTTATGAATATTGCTGAGCCTTCGAAATGCAGACGTTATGATGCCCCCTGTCGATTTTATTGTCTGCTGGTTTGTGACAATGTTTTGCTGAAGAGTTTACATGTTCTGCCTCTTCTGTATACTGTTCTCTCCTTTTGTATGTTGTAACTAAAAAGGTGCTGAGAATAATGTCCCGATATCAGGCAATTGAGCAGATGCACCAGTGCGTCACCAGGCTGACACAACAACTTGCTCTGTTTGGTGAACTCCTTCATCAGCCGCGTCTGCTGGCGGCAAGAGTTTTTGAATTGCCTGCCGTACTCAAAGGCCAGGAACATCATCCGCTGACAACAATCTCCGTCACTCAGCACCTTTCCATAGCCGCCCTTGATCGGGCAGTCAGCCACTTTGCGCTGCTCTTTATGCAACAACAATCAGAACAGCGCAGTACTAAAGCAGCGGTAAGATTACCCGGAGCTCTCTGCCTGGAAACATCTCCCACGGTAATGCATGACCTGCAACTCCTCGTAGCTGATATTAATCAACTAAAAGCCCGTCTGGAACACATCATCACTGTCGAGTCTGGCATTGCCGCTGAATCACGTTTTGATTTCGTCCATCAGCAACTTCCCGGTCTGATTACTCTTAATGCTTATCGTAGTATTACCTTATTAGAGGCACCTGATAGCGTGCGCTTTGGCTGGGCAAACAAACAGATCATCAAAAGAGTCAGACGTGATGAGTTGCGGGAAAAATTGTTACAGAGCCTTAAACGCGGACGCGCCGTTGCGCCATGGAGCCGCGAACAGTGGGCAGAACAGGTACAGCGGGAAATAGCGCTATTAGACGCATTACCCGCCAGTGCACAGCTAAAAATCCGCCGCCCAGTTAAAGTTCAGCCAGTTGCCCGTATATGGCGGGCAAGTGAACAAAAACAGGTCCAGCTGGCCTGCCCCTCCCCTTTAGTAATTCTTTGTCCTGACGCCAGCCAGATACCGGTAATGGGTGAACTTCTGGATTATGACCAGAGCCGTGTAAGTCATCGCTATAAACCTGATGCTGAAAAGCTCTGGCCGCTAATCCCGCGCTTACATCTGTTCTGTAATCAGCAAATTCCATCAGCCTTTTGATGAAAATGGTGGTGCAGCTCCAACCATCGTCTGCGGGACCACCCATTTATCGAACTCATCTTCAGTCAAATATTTCAATTTCAGCGCAGCAGCTTTTAGAGTTAACCCCTCTTTGTGAGCGGTTTTGGCAATTTCCGCTGCTTTATCGTAGCCAATATGAGTATTAAGTGCGGTGACTAACATTAGGGAGGAATTAAGCAGCTGGGCTATTCGTTCACGATTTGGTTCAATACCTGCTACACAGTGGTGATTAAAACTTGCCATACCATCCGCTAGTAGTCTTACAGATTGCAGGAAGTTGTGAATGATCATAGGTCGAAAAACATTAAGCTCAAAGTTACCAGAGGCACCGCCAATGCTAATTGCCACATCGTTGCCCATAACCTGACAACAGATCATAGTCATAGCCTCACACTGGGTAGGATTGACTTTACCGGGCATGATTGAGCTGCCAGGCTCGTTTTCTGGAATAGTAATTTCACCAATACCGCAACGAGGACCGGAAGCAAGCCAGCGCACATCATTAGCAATTTTCATCAGTGATGCTGCCAGCCCCTTCAGCCTGCCGTGAGCTTGCACCAGTGCATCACAGGTTGCCAGCGCTTCAAATTTATTGTCAGAGCTGGTGAAAGGCTGTTTAGTTAATGCTGCCAGCTCACTGGCAACACGCCGGGCATATTCGGGATGGGTATTTAGCCCTGTTCCAACCGCCGTTCCTCCCAATGCCAGTCCATTAAGATGAGGAACAGACGATTCGATATGTTTAAGATTGTGCTCCAGCATTGCTACCCAGCCAGAAATCTCCTGACCCAACGTCAGGGGCGTCGCATCCTGCAAATGAGTGCGACCAATCTTAATGACATCAAAAAAAGCCTCTGACTTACCATGAAGACATTGAGTCAAATGGCATAACTGGGGAATGAGATCTTCTTTAAGTGCTGTCACAGCAGCAACGTGCATGGCCGTGGGGAAGACATCATTAGAACTCTGACTTCTGTTAACCTCATCATTAGGATGAACCAGCCGTAGCATGCCTCGTTCACCACCCAGAATTTCACTGGCCCGGTTAGCCAGCACCTCATTCATATTCATGTTAGTTTGAGTACCAGAGCCCGTTTGCCAGACTGAAAGAGGGAATTCCTGTGTATACTGACCACTGAGCAGCTCATCGATTGCACAGATAATAGCTTTAGCATGATCAGCCGATAACAAGCCGAGATCATGATTAACTTTTGCCGCTGCTCGCTTAGTTAAAGCCAGTGCCTGAATCAGCGCCCAGGGCATTTTTTCAGTTGAGATGTGAAAATGGGACAGTGAACGCTGTGTCTGAGCACCCCATAATCGTTCAGCAGGTACTTCTATAGCGCCCATAGCATCTTTTTCAGTACGGCTGGTAATCATCACTTTCTCCTGTAAAACAACATGATGAGGTATGTCGAATACGCATTATAAAATACGTCAAACAGGAACATCAGCATACAGGATACTTTGTCTCGATGCCTTTTTAGCCACTTTCTGTTTAAATATATGCGATTAATTTTACTAAGGGAGTTGAAGTTATTATGCGAAAATTAATTAATTCGCTGCAAAATTATGCATGGGGTAGTAAAACAGCCTTGACAGAGCTCTATGGTATTACCAGCTTTCCTGATCAACCGATGGCTGAACTGTGGATGGGCGCACATCCAAAATCTCCCTCTCAGGTTGAAATAGCAGGGCAACGGTACTCGCTGCGTGAAATAATCGATGAAAATCCTGAGGTAATATTAGGTAAGAGCTGTGCCCGGCACTTTGGCGAACTGCCTTTTCTGTTTAAAATACTCTGCGCTGCAAAACCTCTTTCCATTCAGGTACATCCCGACAAAGCAGCAGCTGAAACTGGATTTGCCCGTGAGAATGCAGCAGGAATCGCGCTGGATGCTGCTGAACGTAACTACAAAGATGCTAACCATAAGCCCGAGCTGGTATTTGCCCTGACACCCTTTAAAGCGATAAACGGCTTTCGTGAATTAGCACAAATGGTCTCGCTTTTGCAGCCTCTTGAGAATGCCCATCCATCTATTGCCAGCTTTATAAGCACACCTGATGAAACAAACCTTCGTCAGCTGTTTTCTGGCCTGCTGTCGATGACGGCCAGCAGTAAATCCCATGCACTAAAAGTGCTAAAAGCTGAATTAGCGCATCAGCAAGGGGAACCCTGGGAGACTATCCGCACTATTGCCACTGATTATCCTGATGATAATGGCCTCTTCTCACCCCTCCTTTTAAATGTCATTATCCTGCAACCGGGCGAAGCTATGTTCCTTTCAGCTGGCACACCCCACGCTTATCTGCACGGTGTTGCCATGGAAGTAATGGCCAATTCAGATAACGTGTTGCGAGCCGGCCTGACAGCAAAATACGTTGATATTCCCGAGTTACTGGCTAATTTAAAATTCATTCCTCGTCCTGTAAATACGCTCTGCATACAACCAGTTCAGCGGCAAAATAATATACTTGATTTTCCTGTTCCGGCAGAGGATTTCTCCTTCAACCTTCATACATTAAGCACCCATCCGATTGATATCTTTTTACCCAGTGCAACCATTTTTTTCTGTGCAAAAGGAGAAGCCGCCATCACAAAAGGAAATAATCAGCTCATACTGGCGGCCGGAGAATCCTGTTTTATCGCGGCCAATGAATTTCCAGTAACTGTTTGTGGGAACGGGCAACTCGCCTGGGTTTTTAATCCGATTAACTGAGCAGCTTATTAACTAATTTCGGACTCATAAATTGAGGGACTACAGCCCGATCTGAATGTATTAAACCATCCTCACAACTTGTTATTATTTATGATATTGTTCCTCAGACTATTTTACAGATGGTAGCCAATTATTTTAGGACGACACATCGGTGTGCATTATTACTTAAGGACTAAATGACGATGAAAAAAATTAAAATCGCTATCGGAGTGATAGTAGTTGTTGGTATAGCCTGGACCGGCAGTGCCTGGTTTACAGGAAAAAAACTGGAAGAAAATCGCGAACAGGCGGTTCAGGGTATATCCAACTGGATTAACACCCAAATTCCTGAAGAGCAGTTAAGTCTGAAGATAACAGATTACCAGCGTGGCGTATTTAGCAGCCATGCAACGCTTCTCCTGCAACCCGGTTCAAATGGCGGCGAACTACTCAAACCCGGCCAGACTATCTCGTTTAAAGCAACGATTGATCATGGTCCTTTTCCATTTGCAAAACTCAAAAAAATCAACTTTATTCCCGCCATGGCCAGCATTGGCACCGAGTTGCAAAATACAGATCTGGTTAAGACGCTATTTACGCTAACTAAAGGCAAACCGTTTTTTACCAGCGAAACCTCTATTAGTTACGCTGGCAACAGCCGCACTGATGTTAACTTTATTCCTGTTGATGCGCATGAACTACAACAGAGTTTTGATCTGTCCTTCAGCGGAGGCAGATTTACCTTTGTCTGGAATAGCCATGAAAAGAGATTAGATTATAACGGCACAACAGATAGTCTGCTATTAAGCACTAAAGCATCAGGGTCAACTCTTCTTGGACCTATTCAGTTTGCGCTTGATGGTTTACGTTTTCAGGGGAGCAGTTCCCCAGGCCTTGGTGAAATTCCTTTTATAAATCAGGAGATTACTTTAAAAGATACAACAACCAGTATGGGCAACACAAAAATACTTGTATTAGACAGAATGAGAGTTGCTACTAAGGTAGCCGAAGATGGGGGAAAAATTGCCGCCTCGTTTGCTTACAGTATTGACTCGATCAATATCCGTGGACAGGATTTAGGTACAGTAAACTTTGACCTAGGCATCTCACAAATCGACCCGACTTTACTAAAATCTTCTTTCGAAAGTTACCTTCGTGACAGACAGCAATTGCTCGCTGATACCCGTATTGATGACCCGACATCAGATGAGAAAATGTTACAAATATTAGGCAATAATATGTTGTTGGTTTTAAAAGACGAACCAGTTTTGACTACTGCTGCATTGAAATGGAAAAATGATAAAGGCGAGAGTATTTTCAACCTCAGTGCGCATTTAAAAGATTCCCAAGCTGGGCAGGCAGGCCAGAAAGGTGTGGCAGCAATAAAGTTTCAGGATTTGGTTCAGCTGCTCACTATGAAACTTAAAATTTCTTTAGATATGGTCAAAGAAGCCATCACACGTTTCAACATGTCTGATGGAAAAAGCCAGGATGAAGCTACCAGACTTGCAGAGACGCTACTACCACGCTTTACGTCTATGGAAGAAATATCAAAGCTGACTGTTCAGCAGGATAATAGCATTTTAAGCGAGCTGCACTACAGTAACGGTGAAGTCACACTGAACAATAAAAAAATGCCGCTGGACCAGTTTATTAACGACTTTATCTTCGGTAAAACAACATCACAACCCCCATCAAATTAATACTCCTGCCACTTCGGGTCAGATGTCCTGCCCCGAAGTGGTGAATGCCCGGTTTATTTAGCCGCATTAACCCCCTGAACTGCTGCCAGCATTGCCCCCTTATTTTATCTGCTCCCCCGCTTTATCCATTGGCAACACAGAATAAATTGTTTTACGATGACGCCCGCATACCCTCTGAAAGGAGTTTCTGATGATTGATCATACAATTCCAGTGACCGATCTCCACCGTCATCTTGATGGAAATATTCGCCCTGAGACCATCATTGAATTAGCACAGCAATTCAATATTGCGCTGCCCGCCTCCGACCTGGAGAGCCTGCGTCCTCATATTCAGGTGCTGGAGAAAGAGCCCGACCTTCTGAAGTTTTTACAAAAGCTTGACTGGGGCGTGAAAGTTTTAGGATCACTGGATGCCTGCCATCGCGTAGCAATGGAAAACGTTGCTGATGCCGCACGAGCAGGGATTGATTACGCTGAACTCCGCTTCTCCCCCGGATATATGGCAATGCACCAGCAGCTGCCACTGCACGGTGTAGTTGAAGCGGTAATTGATGGCATAAGGGCTGGCTGTCAACAATATGGTACAGAAGTTCGCCTGATTGGCATAATGAGCCGCACGTTTGGCCCAGAAGCCTGCCAGCGTGAACTCGATAGCTTTTTAGCTTTCCGCGATAAAATTACCGCTGTCGATCTGGCTGGTGATGAACTGAACTTCCCCGGCAGTGAATTCACCGGCCACTTCAGACAGACTCGTGATGCCGGATTTTATATTACTGTCCATGCAGGTGAATCCGCAGGAGCAGAGAGTATCTGGCAGGCGATAAATGATCTAAGTGCACAGCGCATTGGCCATGGAGTGAAAGCCATAACAGACCGTGTATTGATGGACCAGCTAGCAGAACGCCAGATTGGCATAGAGTCGTGTCTGACATCGAACCTTCAGACCAGTACCATAAAATACCTGAATCAGCATCCGCTTCGTGATTTCCTCGCCCACGGGATACTGGCGACGATTTGTACCGATGATCCTGCGGTTGAAGGTATTGATCTGCCCTATGAATATGAAGTTGCTGCTCCCGAAGCGGGGCTTAGCCCGGCTGAAATTCATATGGCGCAGGAAAACGGACTGAAGATTGCCTTTCTCAGCAATACAGAAAAGGCGGCGTTATGCAAGCGTAAGGCTATGCGGCATCAGCAGGAGAAATACACAGCAGATAATCAAGGCAGGCACTATCAGAAGGATATTAGCTGAACACCACAAAGGAGTGGTTAGTGGTATCCCAAACAGCATGAATACAAAACCCGGCTCAGGATGCAGTTGCAGTTGTATAGCTGCATCTGCCGGTCAGAAGGTTACTAATAATTCGGCCGGCATTTTCCAACCGGCGCTTCAGTCTCTTTCATCGTTGACAGCCATCATTTGCAGGAAATCGTCTGGCCTCTTTCCGCCGATTGCACACCCAGTTCAATAAGCTCCATCACCGCAATAGCCTCAGCCGCAGTAACCGGGTTCTTACCCCCATCACGAAGCGCATCCCGAATAGCTGCATAATAGGCAGGATAATTGCCAGAAATGGTCGCCAGACGCTTCTCTGCCCTGTTTTCACCCTCAGCGAGAGTCAGTAAACCATCGCTATCATCAAAGCCCCATTTTTCCTGAGGCGGAAAAATACCTGACTTCAGGCAATCCTCCTGAGGGTCAAGGCCATATTTGATATAGCTGCCACCTGTACCGTGGAGTTGAAAACGTGCGGTACCAGCCGCCACCAGCAAACTGGCATGCAGCACTACTCGTTTTTGTGGGTAAGTTAATACAACATGAAAATAGTCAACGGCCTTTGCACCGGGACGCATCAGAGCCAGATCAGCGTTAATCGCAGAAGGGAATCCAAAAAGCTGTAATGCCTGATCGAGCAGATGTGGCCCGAGATCATACCAGATACCGCTGCCTGCACCCTGCTGCTCTCGCCAGCGCTGACGAACCTCTGGACGGAATCTGTCAAAATGTGATTCAAAATAACGAATTTCACCTAATGTACCATCATCCAGTAGTTTTTTAACCGTCAAAAAATCACTATCCCAGCGCCGGTTGTGGAAAACAGACAACAACAACTGCCGTGACTCTGCCAGCGCTGCAAGTTCGTGCGCTTGTGACAATGTCACGGTAAATGGTTTATCCACCACAACATGTTTTCCCGCATTAAGAGCCGCTTTTGCCAACGGGAAGTGACTTTCATTCGGTGTAGGAATTACTATAAGTCGAAGAGCAGGATCATCGAACAGTGTTTGTGGATCCTGCTCTACCCGCACATGAGGCCAGTCAGAATATACTTTTCTGGCATCACTGCTGCTGATGGCTGCAAGCTCCAGACCCGCCGTTCCTGCAATCAAAGGAGCATGGAAGGTTTTACTGGCGAAACCATATCCAATCAGACCAGTACGTATTTTATCGCTCATTACAACTCCTGTTATTTGCTGGCGATGATTTAAATTGAAAGCATAACAAAGCGCAAGTAGCAATCGTAGCGAAAACAGGAAGTGCGCCCTGGGGTGCCCCACTGAACATGGTTCAGAGGAGATTTCTGCATCAGACTAATTTACTGATCATTTGTTTTAATCATCCAGTTAACCTGATGAGATATAACGGTTTAGCAATAATCTTTCTGACGGCACTGACATCATTTAACACCGTGAAACATAACGAGTTAAAGTTTGTGATACCTCATTTTAATCCATCAAATTACTGTGAATTGCAGGTTGCTCAAACGCACACTCTGTTACTACAATAGCGCGTTTATTATGTTGAGAAATAATTATAAGATGATGGCTGGCAATCTTTAATAATTAACACCGCTGCTCTTCAACCATAAAATTTCTGCTGCATTATTATCTTGATTGGGTGAATGGCGAAATGTTAACGGCTATGAAATTGTTCTGCGCATACTGCTTCCGCTGTTATAGTGACGCCCAATGCAATGCTAGCAACAACGCGACTTCCTGAATACAACAATCGATCCGGCCCGTTTTCACTGATAATATTGCATGTCATATTAGTATTAGTAGTGGTTACAGCACAATGATGATTGATACAGGGTTTACCCGACAAGTTTAAAGATTACCCTTTGGCAGACTGTTGTCAGCAGCTGAAGGAAAACTGACAATAAATCGCTTCACTTTTTCAGGCATAATCATGACCGAATATTTGTTATTATTTATCGGCACTGTTTTGGTAAATAACTTTGTTCTGGTGAAATTTCTTGGGCTTTGTCCTTTTATGGGTGTTTCCAAAAAGCTGGAAACAGCTATTGGGATGGGGCTTGCAACTACCTTTGTTATTACACTGGCATCAATTTGTGGCTGGTTGATTAATCATTTTATCCTGGTCCCCCTTGATCTGACCTGGCTGCGCATCATGGCATATATTGTGGTGATTGCAGTCGTTGTTCAGTTCACTGAGATGGTCGTGCGAAGTACCAGTCCGGCGCTTTATCGTGTGCTGGGCATCTTTTTGCCACTTATCACCACCAACTGCGCGGTACTCGCCGTACCACTTCTCAGCGTTAATCAAAATTACAATTTTCTGCAAGCCGCGTTTTTTGGTTTTAGTGCCGCTACCGGTTTCTCACTAGTGATGGTTTTATTCGCAGGCATACGCGAGCGTCTGGCGCTGGCCGATGTGCCGGCACCATTCAAAGGCAGTGCTATCGCACTCATTACAGCCGGTCTGATGTCAATGGCCTTCATGGGCTTTAACGGATTGGTTAAATTCTGATGAGTAGTGTATGGATTGCTGTTGGTGTACTGAGCGTACTAAGTCTGCTATTCGGCAGCCTCCTTGGCTTCGCGTCACGACGTTTCAGGGTGGAAAACGATCCAATAACCGATCAAATAGACGCGCTGCTTCCTCAAAGCCAGTGCGGGCAGTGTGGCTATCCTGGATGCCGCCCTTATGCAGATGCAGTAGGCTATCATAATGAGGCTATTAATAAATGCGCGCCGGGTGGCGAGAAAACCATGTTAAAAATTGCCGGGCTGCTGGGTGTAGAGCCACAACCCCCTGACGGGGAAAATAGTGCACATCAGCCCGAGCGCAAAGTCGCTCTCATTGATGAAGCCAGCTGCATTGGTTGTACTAAATGCATCCATGCCTGCCCTGTAGATGCTATTGTTGGATCCGCCAAAGCCATGCATACTGTGATCGGCGCACTTTGTACCGGTTGCAACTTGTGTGTTGCTCCCTGTCCGACCGACTGCATTGAGATGCATCCGGTCCCAGCCACTCCTGCTAACTGGAAATGGAAATGGAAAATGGACACCATTCCTTTGCGGATTATTTCTGCAGATAATTATGTTTAATCCTTTCACCCTGTTTAATAAAAGAAAGCGCTGGGATTTCCCTAGGGGCATCCATCCGCCAGAAATGAAAACATTGTCTAACAGTGCCCCCCTGCGCCATCTGCCGCTGGCACGACGCTTTATTATACCGCTTATACAGCATACTGGTTACGAAGGTGAAATCTGTGTCAGACCGGGTGAAAGCGTGCTGCGCGGCCAGCCGCTCACTTCAGGATGCGGACACCTGCTGCCGGTTCACTCACCCACCTCCGGAATCATCGAGTCTGTCGGGCATCATATGACGCCCCACCCGTCAGGCCTGAGTGAACTCTGTATTTTTCTGGCGGCAGACGGGGAGGATCGCTGGACAGAACGCCAGCCGTTGCTCAATTATCAATGCCATCGTCGTGGTGACCTCATCAGCCGGATACACCAGGCTGGCATAGCAGGGCTTGGAGGTGCGGGATTTCCTACCGGCGTGAAACTGGAGCTGGGGCAGCATAATATCGATACTCTGATAATAAACGCGGCGGAGTGTGAACCTTATATCACTGCCGATGACCGTTTGATGCAGGAGCATGCAGAAGAAGTGGCAGAAGGCTGCCGTATCCTCGCCTGGATTTTACAGCCGGTACGTACTGTAATCGCCGTTGAAGATAACAAACCACACGCTATCCACGCGCTGGAAAAAGCGCTGGCGGGAAGCTGTGAACTACAGCTACAAATCATTCCAACTCGATACCCCTCAGGCGGCGCTAAACAACTGGCCAAAATCATTACCAACCGGGAAGTACCTCACAGAGGGCACTCATCCGACATCGGTGTGCTGACGCAAAATGTAGCTACCGCCTTTGCCGTAAAACGCGCGATTATTGATGGTGAGCCACTCACTGAACGGGTAGTAACCCTGACGGGGGGAGCCATTGCCCAGCCCGGCAATGTCTGGGGCAGGCTTGGTACACCAGTCAGTCATCTTCTGTATCACGCAGGGCTCAGGCCACAATCTGAGCCAAAAGTTGTAATGGGTGGGCCGCTGATGGGCTTCACTTTGCCATCGCTTGACGTTCCGGTAATCAAAATCACTAACTGTCTGCTGGCTCCTACAGAAGCTGAAATTGGCAAACCTGCTGTTGAACAATCCTGCATTCGCTGTGGTCTGTGCGCCGAGGTTTGTCCGGTAAAACTACTGCCGCAACAACTCTACTGGTATAGTCGCGGTAATGATCATCAGAAAGCCCGTACTCACCACATTAGCGACTGCATCGAATGTGGTGCATGTGCTTGGGTATGCCCGAGTAACATTCCCCTTGTGCACTATTTTCGCCAGGAAAAAGCAGAAATACGCGCTATTGATCAGGAAACGCTTCATGCCGCTCAGGCTAAAGCTCGTTTTGAAGCGCGCGAAGACAGGCTCAAAAAAGAAAAACTCGCACGGGAGAAACGTCACCAACAGGCAAAACTTGCTGTTACTGCCAGCGATCGGGACACAGTCAACGCTGCACTTGCCAGAGTGAAAACCAGAAATAGTCAGGCTGCGGGGGAAATCCAGCCAGATGACATAGCGGCTGATCGTACGGTTAATGCACGGACCGGAGCACAAAAAGTATCAGTGCCAGTGATAATACCGCAGTCAGACAACCCGGCTACGGCTGAATTGTCTGTCCCACCTGTCACTAAACCGCACAGCATAGCTGCTGAAACAGCAACTACCAGCGTCAGAGCAGAACAAACAATTAACACGCTTTCTCTCCACAATCCGCCGGACAGCACGCGCAAAGCAGCGGTTGAAGCTGCGCTGGCCCGGGTAAAAGCACGCAGGATGAATGCTCCCCTGTTACAACGTCACGAGGAGTAAACCGTGTTACGTCTGTTTGACTTATCTTTTTTCCGCCAGCGTCTCCGCACGAACAATATCATGTCACTAGTTATTTTCGCCGCGTTACCGGGAATAGCTGCACAGTGGTACTACTTTGGCTGGGGTAATCTGTTTCAGATTATTCTCGCCATTTTTTTCGCACTGCTGACCGAGAGCATAGCACTTAAGCTACGGAACCTGCCTGTTACAGCCACTCTGGCAGATAACTCAGCACTGCTCACAGCACTGTTATTAGGGATTAGCATTCCTCCGCTGGCACCCTGGTGGATTATTGCGATTGGCACTATTTTCGCCATCATTATTGTTAAACAACTTTATGGTGGTCTCGGGCAAAATCCGTTTAATCCGGCAATGGCTGGCTACGTGGTTCTGTTCATCTCGTTCCCGGTGCAAATGACCAGCTGGCTTCCAGCCTTCCCGTTTCAAGCTATTAAACCAGGTTTTATCGATACACTGGCCGTAATTTTTAACGGGCATACCCGTAGTGGCCTTACAATGTATGATTTGAGTGCAGGTATTGACGGAATTACCCAGGCAACTCCCCTTAATCACTTTAAAACTGCGCTCGCGGCTGGCCAGCAGACAGCAGAATTACTGACACAACCCTTCTACACTGGCCTGCTGGGGTCGCCGGGCTGGCAATGGGTAAATGCTGGTTTTTTGCTGGGAGGGCTTTTTCTGCTCGCCAGGGGTACCATTCGATGGCAGATTCCGCTGAGTTTTTTGCTGGCGCTGTGGATATGCGCTTATGCAGGCTGGCTTGTAGCACCTGATAAACTTCTACCGCCTCTTATTCACCTTTTCTCTGGCGCCACTATGTTAGGTGCATTTTTTATCGCCACTGATCCTGTTACTGCTTCAACGACCAACAATGGCCGGCTGATTTTTGGTGCACTAACAGGTGTGCTGACATGGCTCATTCGTAGCTTCGGTGGATATCCTGATGGTGTAGCTTTTGCCGTGTTGCTGGCGAATATCTGTGTGCCATTACTTGATTACTACACTCAGCCACGAGTTTACGGCCATGATAAGGATTAAGCCATGCTGGCTGTGATACGTAAAAATGGTTTAACACTGGCGCTGTTTGCCGCTATTACTACTGGTGTGACTGCCGTGATCAATCTCGTCACCAGGCCAGCCATTGAACAGCAACATATTCTGCTGCAAAAAGCCCTTCTTGACCAGGTCGTTCCAGCTGATTTATATGATAATAATATGCAAAAAGCGTGTTATATCGTCACTGATAGTGCACTGGGTAATACCAAACCACATCGCCTCTGGCTGGCACGTAAAAAAAATAAACTGGTGGCAATAGCGGTAGAAACGACAGCGCCAGATGGCTATTCTGGTAATATACAGCTTATTGTCGGAGCTGACGTTTCCGGCAAAATACTTGGCACACGAGTAACAGAGCATCATGAAACACCGGGCCTGGGTGATAAGATAGAACTGCGTATTTCCAGCTGGATTTTATCGTTTACTGGCAAGTCAGTATCCGGGGCAAACAGCAGCGCTTTTGCCGTTAAAAAAGAAGGGGGGGAGTTTGACCAATTCACCGGTGCAACTATTACGCCCAGAGCCGTGATCAACGCTGTAAAACGCACCACACTTTTTATTCAAACCCTGCCCGCAAAACTCACGTCGCTTCCTGCCTGTGGAGAGAACGAATGAATCAGGCCAGAACATTACTAATCGATGGTTTATGGAAGAATAATTCCGCTCTGGTGCAACTACTGGGTCTTTGCCCGTTGCTTGCGGTTACCTCAACTGTAACTAATGCACTCGGACTTGGGATGGCTACAACACTGGTGCTGATTTGCACCAATAGCGCCATTTCTGTTTCACGCCGCTGGATACCATCGGAAATTCGTATACCTGTATATGTAATGATTATTGCTGCTGTGGTGAGCTGTGTGCAGATGCTGATTGCAGCCTGGGCTCCTGTGCTAAACCAATCGTTAGGCATATTTATTCCACTTATTGTGACTAACTGTATTGTGATAGGGCGTGCAGAGGCTGTTGCTTCAAAAAACCGCCTCTCTCTGGCTGCATTAGATGGCTTTGCGGTTGGCTGTGGCGCCAGTGCTGTCATGGTGTTACTGGGGTCGCTCCGTGAGATTATCGGTAACGGCACACTGTTTGATGGCGCGGATCAGCTTCTGGGGCCCTGGGCCAGGGGGTTGCGGCTACAAATGGTACATTTCGATTCGCCTATGTTATTGGCTCTGCTGCCACCAGGTGCTTTTATTGGTTTAGGAATGCTGTTGGCTGTTAAGTATGTAATTGATCAAAGAATGCAGCAACGGGTCAGCGACAAACAGCCGCTTGAAAACAGACTGCAAAGAGAAGGGGGAAGTACGGCGTGAATAACGAAAAGCGCCGGCTGATTCTGGAGCGGCTGTGCGCTCAAAATCCAACACCGACAACCGAGCTTAATTTTAAAACACCTTTTGAATTGTTAATAGCAGTTCTCCTTTCGGCTCAGGCGACAGATGTTAGCGTTAATAAGGCCACCGCCCTTCTTTATCCGGTGGCGAATACCCCCGCAACTCTTCTGGCGCTGGGTGCAGATGGCATACGCCGCTACATCAAAACCATCGGGCTTTATAACAGCAAAGCGGAAAATATTATTAAAACCTGTCGCATCCTGCTGGAACAGTATGGAGGTATAGTACCGGAAGATCGTGCCGCTTTGGAGTCCCTGCCGGGTGTAGGACGTAAAACAGCTAATGTAGTGCTCAATACCGCTTTTGGCTGGCCGACTATTGCCGTCGATACCCATATCTTTCGGGTGTCCAACCGCACCCGATTTGCTCCAGGCAAAAACGTAGAAGAAGTTGAAAAAAAATTACTCAAAGTCGTACCGCCGCACTTTAAAACAGACTGTCATCACTGGCTAATTCTGCACGGGCGTTATACTTGCGTGGCGCGTAAACCGCGTTGTGGCACCTGTATTATTGCGGATCTCTGTGAATATCAGGAGAAAAATATTAGCTGATATTTGCACAAAGGACGTTTATACCATAATCAGAAAATTCCGCACGTTTACTGACTGAGCAAATCAGTAAACTGTCAGAATCAACTGCCCGACAGCATTATCAGGCCGACCACATTTTACTTAGCGTGCTCAGTTCGCCGGTGCTTATCGGCGGGCAGAAAAAATGCCAGTAACCCCAGCAAAGGCAGGAAAGCACATAACGTATACACCTTCTCAACACCAATATGATCGGCAATAATGCCTAATACAGCGGCCCCAAGTCCGCCCATACCAAAGGCAAAACCAAAAAAGAGTCCTGATATTATTCCAATACGCTGTGGCAGCAGCTCCTGTGCATAAACCAGAATGGCAGAAAACGCTGATGCCAGAATAAAACCGATGATGACGGTCAGCACACCTGTCCACCATAGCGAAGCCCAAGGTAACATCAGAGTGAATGGCGCCACTCCCAGAATTGAGCCCCAGATAATATATCTGCGCCCTACTTTGTCACCCACCGGCCCGCCAATTAGTGTTCCCGCCGCGACAGCGCACAAAAAAACAAACAAATGAATCTGCGCACTTTGCACTGAAAGAGAAAATTTCTGCATCAGATAGAATGTGTAGTAGCTACTGATGCTCGCGAGATAAAAATATTTGGAAAAAACCAGCACCAGCAGAAGTATGATATTAGTGGTGGTGCAACGATCGCCAGTAAAATGGTCTTTGGACCTCGCATCAGACACAGCGCGCTCCTCTTCAATTCGGGTATGACCTGCGACATAAATTAGATTTTTATGCTGCAAACCAGGCCTTAATAATATTGCCCGTTGATGATAAAGAGGATAAGTGCATTTCGCAGCCAATCGTGGGAGCCAGGGAAGAAAATCAGATTAATGCCGCTCTCTGAGTTTAACAGTGGAATTTGACGGTTGTGTACCATTAACAGCCCGAAACTGTGAAGAGTTACTTTGCTGTTTTTCGAGCAGTTAACAGATGAAATCGTTTTGCCAGAGACATACTGTCCCCGTGAAGATACTGCCCCCCTTATGCTGTATGTGTATTAGTTCAGTGCCGCCAGATGGCAAAGGAATTTAAATCCGGTCATCAGTTTTATTCTTCGTTTGATGTTGCAATGATGCTGTTTTACAAGATTATTTTGGTACTTGCTCTGCCTGATAATGAAGGGTGGCTTCTTCTGTTCTGTCGTTGCTGAGCGCAGCCAGAACTGCCCTGCTGCTTCCCGACTACGCAGGCCCAGAACACAAGCTAGCTGCATGACTTGTGCTTCGTCATGACAACCTCACTATGGTGATGAGAGAGTCAAATCGGTAGTGTTACATTAAGCATATATCGGATAACATAATATTTTTTCAAAGGATACCTAGCTTAATTATTCTGCATATATTCGGAATTTCAATTTCCAGATTATTTTCATAATCTCGTTCTGTTATACTATTGTTTGTGATAACTACTTTTTACCTTCTATAAGGCAAATATATATTGCAGAATAATT
>CAKZHC010000047.1 GCA_936920625.1 uncultured Enterobacteriaceae bacterium | reverse complement strand
GTTTTCCAGTTGTTTATTTTAAAAACAACACTAGTCTCAAACAGAGGAAGTCAATAATGATTTTTTTTATTTACGTGTATTGTCGTAAATTATGATAAAAATCAGATGAACTAATCTTAACTTTCTCATTAATCTGAATAGCATCTATAGACATCAGTTGGCAAGTGATACTTTTTTGAAGGGTATTGTATTTTATGATGATGAATATATCAGTCTTCAGAGGACTGAATTTTCAATTCAATTAGACCGGGCACGACCATAAGGAATAAGTATCAGAAAAAATTAAAAAATACCTTATAAAAGCAAATAAGAAACAGAACAGATATGATTTTTATTACATATTTCTGAAATACCTTTTTTGAAGGAGCCGGGTAGTGTTCTCTGCCCGGCAACGTGCCAACTGTGAGAACAGTTAGCAAGCAAACAGCAGTCAGATAGATAACAATCTGCCGACAAATATGGGAAATATACCAGGTGAATCTGGCAGGTGTTAAATTGCAGCGCCGTATGGTAAAAAGGCTGACTGCGCTGGTGTGGCTGGCAGCTCAGGATGTCGCCGAGAAAAATAAGGATAGCAGTTATACAGAGTATGCAGCAGCCACTCTTGCCGGTCTGGTAGAAATTCACAGGGACACATGGTATGACAGTTATTCCCATCGCTGGATGATTCTGAAGGAGATACAAAGGAACTCGATCGTGCCTCGCTGGTGGCATTACTGCATCAATATTTGGATGAGGCTGATAAATTTACTGGCTGAACGGGTATTATAAAACCCGACACTTTATGTGATTATACAGCCATATTTTGATATTCTGCCCGGCTTGTAAGATTCAAACAGCCTCCCGTTTTTCCACCCTGAATCACTACATCACGTTAGCCGTCTGCGTTACTATGAAATGCAGGGCATTACTGCATGGAGCTGTGCTATGGACGATGCTGCAACTGAAGCAAAATTAAGAGATGCAGGGTTTACTGAGAAAGAAATTGCATCAATAAAAGAGTGGTCTCAAAAAGATAATGTTTCCTGCCAGGAAACTGTCCGGCAGATTAAACGTAGTTTTATAACTGGGCTTGTTATTTTATTTGTTATGGCCTTTTTTGATTTATATATGATCTTCATGGTTGACATCGATAATTTCTGGATCTATCTGCTGAATTATTGTTTAATTCTTGTCGGTTTTTTTATTTTTGCCCCGCTAAAAATGGGGACAAAAATAATGGTCAGGTTACGGGGCAGAATAAGAGCGTTTATTGCGATGCTTCCTGAATGTTATAAATCGATATGGCATCTCCGGTTGCTTCAATAGTCAGCGCGGTGTTGCTCATCTTTATTGTAGTTTCTGACAAAATCCGAAGGAATATGCCGGAACAGTCTCCAGGCGTCGGCTTTTAACACATGACGCATGACACCGTAACCCGACAGCGATAAATCCATCACGTTATAGGCAAGTGCCCCAGCCTTAGGGTCAAAACCCAAAAATTCAGCAGTGGCAATATAATAATTTTTAATCGGCCCTATTGTATCATTTCTGTTGTATTTTAGATTTTTTACTGTCTCTATGAAATTATTAGAACCATGAAGAACCATGAAGAACCATGAAGAACCATGAAGAACCATAGCAGTACCAGCCTCCATTCCAAAGATATTTCCTGTTGCCCCCGATGCTAATACTACACCTAACCCGGCAACAACCACAAAACCACTTATCACGACACTGACCCCATTGATAATATACCCCCAGGTGTCGAGCTGATGAGTCAGTTCAGCGGAGGCAACGACTTTTGCCTCGCGGGCGTTGAGTAAGGCGTGCTGTTTTTCGAGGTGACTTCGCTCTTCACGCAGGCTGGCGATACAGGCCTTAAAGGCGGGCTCATCTTTTTTTAAATTAAACTGCGTCAGGTGTGCCCGGATAAATTTATCAACGTCCAGGGTAAAGAGAAACTGCACATGCGAGTCCCTGAGATGATCCACTGATAACAAGTGGGCATAGGCGTGCAGGCTGTTGGCCTCACCTTTAATCATCGCGTTGCGGTAGCTGCGTAAACGGCCGGGGTCGTAGTAGTCCATAACCAATTCCTTCCTTTGTGGTAAACCGGTGATGTTGTGTTGAGCGATTCAACACTACCAGATAAGCAAATGCGCCGCCAGACGCTATCTGGCACTTTTTCAAGGGTTCGCTCCGGCGGACCTTTTTTATTGCACACAGCCACCCGTACGGGCGGTGGAGATAATCAGAATGGAAAAATACAGCTCCCATTTTTCGTACTGGATAGCATCATTCCTGGCCACTGTAGGCGCATTAACGTTAGATGACTGGGCTGTACTGGCCGGGACTCACTGAAGACTATGTGACATGGAAGGAAGGCGGAAAATCATTGATTGACTGGAACAGCTGGAAACCGGAGCTCGATCAGGCACGTAAAAATATTGATGACCTGAAAGCCAATGTGGATAAGCTTGCAAAAGCACTGGCGCATCGGCCTGATTAAGTTAGACGAGGCCTCTGTATACCGTACGCCGCTGGCAGAACAGGATATTGCGAAGTTAAAGGGCCGCTTCACGGATAACAACACCAATGGCAACCTCACTACAGCTGGGGCGACTGCTCAGCCTGAGAGTATCGCCACAGATGGCATTTATGTCGTGAACGGGATTATGTACACTGGCGATACCAGAGGTCAGGCATGGTACATGGACATGATGTGTCAGGCGCGGGGTGCGGCTGATATCATTTCTAAATCATCAAAAAATATAGGATTTTAATGAAACGTATTTTTATGGTGGTGTTTCTCTGTGTCAGCGCTCCGGCAATGGCTGATGATATACAATGTGCTGGATATCGCTTAACCGGTGATGGTATGACCGTAATTAATGGCGAAACGGTAACATCTCAAAAAGTATATTTTTTGGGTGAACCGGGTGACTATGCCAATATCAAATTAGAAATGGGTCTGATGCCAGCCAGAGATGGCAATAATTACGGGTTTGAGTTTATCAAGCGTAATGGCAAAGCATGGTTCAACGTCCAGTTGCTCCAGTACAGCATGGACGCCCCAAAGATAATCGGGTCGTTTCCGTGTAAGAAAGTGCCGGATTAACATCGCTCTGAAAGGGTGGGCGCCTGAAGGCATATGAACCTTGCAACACAGATGGCAGGGATTGCTCCCTGCCTTGTGCTCTTACCTGGTTTCGTAAGCCATGAAAGCAGCAAATTCTGTGTTACCGGTTCGGAACCGGATTTCACAGAGATCCCTCCGCATTGCCAGTATTATCGCTAACAGCGTAATGCTTACAATGATAAAGGTGACCGTTCGATGCTTCATAGCCTGCTTCTCCTTGCCCTGCGGCATGTAAGAGGCTAGTATATGTATTGCTTGGTACATATAGATTGCCTCAGGTTGATGTTAACTCAGGTTGATGTTAATTAGCCTGGGGCCTTCGTCTGTCTGTACCTCAGCAAAACACCTGAGTACAAACAGCCTCAGGCGCCCGGAAGCACTTTATCACATGTCTCATATTACAGGCAGCCCGTTATCTGATTGTCGTGTGAAAATAATCAGATTTGCGAAATGCCACCCGGATATAGCCCTGCACTCCGGGCTTTTGCTTTTTGAACGTTATACAAACATCCCTTTTTTGTAGCTCAAATGAGCTACACTAATTAAGTTAACTTAACGGAGGTCTGTATGACTGCCAATGCATTTATCCGCGCTCGTATAGCTCGTATAGATGAAAAGCTGAAAAATGAAGCTGCCGAAGTACTGGAGGATACGGGGATGGCTATATCTGATTAGCTATGAACCGGGAAAGAGAAATTCAATATTCGGGACAGTTTTACAAGAGACCGGCACTATGGAAATATTTCATTTCGATCATTACCCCGAATTGTAGGCATTTTTTCCTGAATTAACCCCTGTTCAGTTTCAAATATCACGACTATTGTCCATGGGCAAATCGCAGAAAGAAATCTCTATGATGTGTTCTGTCACTTATCCTGTTATAAGAAAGACAATAATTGCTTCCAGGGCAAAGTAAAGTATGAATCATTGTTGCTGTCAGCACTGATTGCTGTGATTCATCTGCCAATTCTATTCTTTACTCTATACCAGTTATACCAGTGTAGAAAGTCAATACTACAAATCACAGCAAAATAAAAGTTAGCATATTGCTAACTGTCAGACTTTTCATTATCTGAGAAAATGAATTAGTCACGAAAACTGTGATTGTTTTGAGGTCAACATCAGGTATTCTTTCCTAAAAATAAATAATATATACAGGTCTGCCAGAGGCTTTTTGACTGCCGGATTTATCTTCCTGTACTGCTTTATCTTTTACACTGCTTATTGACACTGTTTTATCAATTCAAATTTTGTCATCCGGTAAACCGATTAGCGGTCTGTCTTTAATTCACAGGCAATATTTATTGCATTTTTGCCCTTATATTATATTTTCCCCATTAGCTTCCCGCTTATCGCGTATTTTCCGCCAAATATTACAGTTTTTAGATTTGCCTGAGTACAATTCGTGTTTATCCGGTTAACAATTCGGAGCCATAAAAGTCCCGGGCAGGTCGCCGACTGTCCATTGCACGGGGCAGATAAGCCCGGCAGTCGTTAGCCTTTGTGTGCGTTAGTTAGTGTGCCCTGTTTATTCGACCACATCAGTGATAAAACATCCGGGCTTATATTTTGTTATGCCATTCAGGATACTGCTATGAATGGTATAGCATCTAAACACGTTAATTAACGCCTAATGCTTTGTATACAGCATCAACAGGGTCAGAGTAAAAGCTAACCTGGAACTTGGTAAATAGTTCTGTTGGGACTGTTGCAATGTCTTTTGCTGATGCCATGGGTAACAGTACCCGTTTTGCACCACTATCGAATGCCACCTGCAGGCATACTGCCAGATCTTGCACTGGGTTAATCACACCACCAAGCGTCATGCTGCCCAGCACCACCATCTGCTCTTGCACAGGTTTTGCCAGCAATACTGAACAAAAAGCAATGAGTGCCGCGAGGCTGGTCGCAATGCTGGGGCCGGTGCTATGGCGTTCCACGACATGCAGATGATACTCATGATCTGAAAATTTTGCGGTAGCGCTGATACGATTAAGGTTTCCTTTTAAATAATCAAAACCTACCCGGATAGCCTCTTTGGCTGCCGTATTAGAACTAATTCCTGAGACCGAATGTTTACCATTGCCCGCGGTCATCTGAGTTTCAAAACGATACAGCCCGGTCATTCCGCTTTCAGCCTGGGTAATCAGATGTGTTACGCCAGGCTTAGGCATACCTGCTGGAATCAGTTCGCTGCCACCTTGCTCTGGCACGCTGACAAAGAACTCTTCCAGCGTTTCGTTATCGGTGTAGCTAAAGTTCACATCGAAGAATTCCAGCCCGCCTAACTTTTTAAGTTGTTCTTTAACGCGACGACGAACTTCCAGTGCGTATACCAGACAAACACGCACATCCTCTTTGTTATAACTGCCGTGGGGATAAAGAAGTTTGAGTAATCCCGATACAGTACGACGAACAGCAATAACATCGCGCTGGTTAAGGTTATTCCCGAGTTTAAAGAAATGATCGATTGCATCGGAGAAGTTGCGCTTGCGCATCTCTCGCATGTATTCCGCAAGGTAATCAGTAATCAGTCCATAGCGATTGGTAAAAAATTCAGGGCGCATTTTTGGTATTTCCCAGCCGGGAATATAGGCATGGAAGCGATCGAAAAATGCGGTATCAATCATTGCTGCCGGGAAAGGAGCCAGCAGATGGCTGGTTTTGACTAACGTATCCACGCTCTGGTTGATATTACCGATAAACACCATCGACGCTTTACCCTCAATAGAGTCTCTGCCACGTGAAAAAGAACCAGATGCCATGTAATCTTTCATGATTTGCACGCCATCTTTATCTTTGAAGGTGATTCCGGCGACTTCATCGAATGCGACGACATCCCACATCCCGACTAAACCGACCTGGCGGCTGGCCATGTTGTAGAACAGGTTGGCAACTGTAGTTTGTCCGCCAGAAACCAGCAGAGAGTTTGGTGAGCACTCTTTGTAAACATGGCTTTTACCCGTGCCGCGAGGGCCAAGTTCGCAAACGTTGTAGTTACTCTCTACAAAAGGAATCATGCGGGTAATAAGATGCCACTTAGTACGTTGCTCTATATTAACGGGCTCCATACCGACTGAACGCAGCAGCACGTCAATCCACTGATCGCAGCTAAAATGCGTCCGCGCGTTAAACACTTCATCCATGCCCATACTTGGCATCTGAATTGGTTTCAATGTTCTCAATGAGAAGGGTGAGGTTTTCTGCCCTTCTTCATAGTAATAGTGAGCGGTGATGATGCACCAGATGCCACCGGTCAGCAGTTTCTCGTTATCCTTGACTATCTCAGAGGATACCAGCGCATCTTTGATCCCGAGGTTGGAAAGCTGGGCTTCATAAACATATTTCTTCTGGTTTAGTTTTACCGACACTTTATCGATGATCTTATAAGCCCCACGCTCGCGAATTAAGGATTTCACTTTTTCCGCTTCATCCGGCCGGACATAGTTATCGGAAAGAATACGCTTAACCTTCTGCAAACCGTCCTCAACAATGTCGTCGTCGTCAGACGCGCAATACATACCGAGCAAGTACTCCAGGACGTAGACGGGAACATTGGCCCCTTCTTTAAGTTGTTTGGTCAGGTCCTTACGCACCACACGACCCCGAAAATGCTGGTTGAGCAATCCATCCAGATCATGCCCTTCGGTTGAGGCGAATTTCCCTTCGGATATTGCTGGAAAGGGTGAATCAGTATGTTGCTGCATATTGTCTCACTTAAAAAAAATCATCCTGAAATGCCAGGTCAATCGTGACAGGGTATTTTTGATAGTCGGTTTTGGTTTGTTCATCCTGCAGAATCAGCCAGTATTGATTGCGCCGGTTAAAGTGAGCGCCAATCAGTTTTAGTGTGACATCGCGCACTCGTTTATCCATAGCACTGTTATCGCTGTCGAAGCATACTTTCTCTTTGCCGGAAACGGCGTTCTTGTTTTCGTCGGCAATAAAGAGGATTAAGGTGCGAGGCTCGTAAAGTTCACCTACCGGAACTGTCTGCAACAGGCTGACTTTATCAATATTGTTCACCAGCCTGATGATTGGATGGCGGGCAACAATATCAACGGGGCGGCGTTGCGGTTGTTTTTTGGCAGCCGGTGTTTGCAAGGCTTTGATCTGGAGCACCGGAACGCAGATTTCCTGCAACATTGCTCCGCCATGGACAAAACGCGCGCCACCGGAAAAATGAAAACGCTGACTGCCTTTTGGCAACAGAAATTCAGCGTCATCAGCCACGCCGGCTGTATCATTCAGTTTGCCTTTCCAGCAAAAATTATCATCAGGAAGCTGGTAACCGATAATAAAGCGCTTGTGGTTCTTAATTATATTTTCTGGTTTGAGTGGCAGGGTGGTTTTATCCTGGCGGGACAGTGGCTGTTGCTGGAACAAGAAGCCATGGTCCGCCGTGACAATAATCCGTGTCGCATTAAGGCGGTTGATGACGCGGGTCACCAGCTTTTTCAGTTCGTTCACCGCCAGGCGGCATGCCTCAAAGGTTTTCTCTTCGGTAGCGGCATTATCTCCCGTTGCATCGATGGTGTTATGCCAGATATAGACGATCTGCGCATCACGAATACGGTCGCGGCCTTCCTGATTGTTCCATTGCAACAGGTCTTCTGATTTGATGGCCATTCCTTTGTATTTCTTGAGGATAGCATCTCTGTTGGACATGCCGGCAGTCGATAAGCCGTCTGCATAGACGATATCACTATTTCCTTGTTGATAATGTAATTGCGCATGTGGGAGCAAAGCTGCCATCCCCAGCGGGGTATAACTTGGCAACACCCCGGTCTGGGAACGCAACTTAGCGCTAAAGCGCTTCTCTTTTTTAATCTGACTGGCCAGCTCTTCTGCAACTTCGTAGCGCAGCGCATCCGAGATAATGACAAAGACACGTTTGACCTGGGAAGTATTAAATTGCGGCCTGAGCACGTTTTTGTAGAAGTTTTGTTGCCGTGGAATACCGGGGATGCGCCAGTCATCCATGCGTTGTTCGGCTGCCAGTACCTGATTCCAGCTGCGGCTTAGCTCAGCCAAATACCAGTTAGCGTAGAGCGCTTCGATATGGTCATCCAGGCCTTTAAGGATCATCGCGCCTTTGCTGTGTACTAATAGTGCAGCCTCGTTAAACAGGCGGTAGGCCTGATCGAATAAGAACAGTTCCTGGCAATAAGCTTGCCAGAACCTTGCGCTATCCGGGTAATGGAAACCATCAATGTAGCGATTACGTAAATGCAGTAAGCGCTCTGCCTGGCGCAGCGCATCGTAGATAGCGTCATATTCCTGCCGGGTCTGGCACCAGTATTTGCTCTGCCGTTCGGAAAGTAATTTCCTGAACGCCTCGCGATCCAGTGTGGTGCTCTCTTCCTGTAACTGATTCACCAGTGCACGGATAATTGTCTGCTCGATGCTCTCTGTGGTTTCACATTCGTGCAAAACGTAGGGAGAACTCTGGCGATAATGATCTTCAGGCCGCAGTGCTTCCTGTATACGCTGTGCACAATAATCGTAGGCAGATTGGTAACGGCGATCGGCACGCCAGCTGACCATAAATGCCAGTGCTGATGACCGGCCGGAGGCGGTGGCCAACACATTATTTTCCAGCCATTCTCGTTGTTGCGGATCGGCCTGCGCCGCCAGGTCAGTACAGAACAACGTCAGTATCAGATTTTCCAGCGACGGCTGTTCTGCCTGATAACCCAGCTCATGATGCACGATCTGCCACAGTACGCTTAAGAGATCGTGGCGTTTGAGCATGGCCTGGTTTTTTTCCAGCTCAGCGGCGCTATCCTGTTGCTGGCTGACATACTGGCTAATCAGGCTGAACAGAATGTCCTCTGTTTTACAGGACCCAGATCCCACGATGACCGCCAGCATTTTCTTGCCCAGCGACGCTGCTGTTTCCTGTTCGTTTTGGTTAATCCATGGCTTAAGCGACTGAATATATTTGTCTTTTTTAAAAAATGATTTATGACGCTGAATATGGTCGCGCAGGTCAGGCTGTGTAATACCTAACGCATTAAGCGTAATCGCCGCAAAATCGGCATGGAATTCAGTACTGTAGAGGCGAATATCACGCAGCCAGTCAAGCTCGGGCGATGGCACACCATGCTGGAACCACAGCAGGAACTGTTGTTCTGGCTCATCAATTTCAATCCGTTTTTTAACCGCCAGCTGCGAGGCGTTGTTCATATTAAGCAACGTCACGTTGTCAAGTTGCAGCTGGTCGAGTTTTTCGACAAAACGTTGATCGGGGTCATGCCAGAAAACGATATGATAGTCGGCAAATTTTGCATTAAGTCCGGCAATAAGTTCCTGATTTTGCAAGGTCACAATCCTATGTTGTTACGGTGAGTGCAGTATCGCCAGGACACAACAGCGCTCAGTCCGGTGTTCTGACATGATCCCGTGGCACTGGGGTTGCCGCACATGACATAACACGGCACGATCTTATCATGAACCTGCACGGGTGGCCGCATTGAATGGCCTAAAGCATCGCCGGTGTTAGTCCGATGGTGCGTAATGTTAAATGATGTCTGGCGCACGGCCAGTAATGGTTTTGACATCGGCTAACAGGTCGCCAAATTTGCTGTAGTTGACCTTAACACCGTCGTCGAGATCGAGGGTGATGCGCCTGTCGGCGTAGTGGCGCAGGCGGTCATCGAAGCGGCGCAATTCGTTAAATTTTTTGCTCAGACTATCGCGTTCGCGCTTCAGGCGTGTCGCTTCGCCACCGGATGCGATGCCGATCTGTTCATTCAGGCGATCAACATTTGCCTGATAACGCGCCAGCAGCGGCACCACATATTCAGCACGCATTCTGGGTAACGTTGTTTGGTGATAGCGATGCAGGTAGACCAGACACTCAAATGCTTTCTCTTTACCCGAGCTGAATAGCCAGTAGATGGGGCGCCTTTTATACATCTTCAGGTGATCTTTCCAGAACTGCGCGGAAAGATAGCGGCGCAGGGTATCCAGAGAGGATTCCCCTTTTTTGGGCTTAATCGCGTACAGACAAAGGCTTTCGGCGATAAACGCGAGGTTTTCCTGCAACCGTTCTTCACCCCAGACGGTGCGGACAAACTCCTTTAAACGCAGGGTAATATCGTTGCCAAACCAGGCATCATCCATCAGTGGCAGAATGCCATCGTTATCCGCCGGGAAGGTATTATAGGCGCCTTCAGCGACCAGTTCGGCAAAGCCTTTATTGCCTTCGTGGGCATAGACTAAGCCTTCCCGATCAAGAGAATAGCGGCCCATCATGCAGCCGATGGTGTAAGAGATGAGTTCGGATAGTGTTTCAGATTGGTTATGCTTTTTTTGTTCTACTTCGGTTAAATTAGAATACCTATAAAATAAATTACTATTCAACGTTATTTTTGATAGTGGGACTGCGGCTGAAATATTTGCATCAACTTTGAAAAGTTCAATAAAGAAAGAGTTTATATTTTCTTCAAGTGCTTTGACTTCTAAGGCGGTATGGGTATACTTTTTGTCAACTTCTTTTAATAAAACTATTAATGATTTTTTGTTTAGATCTTTTGTAAGTAGTTTAGGTTTTTTGAAAAACCAATAAGGCTCTTGCCAGGAGTAGTCCTCAATGGCTAGTTTGACAAGTCTGTCAACATTTTTTCTAACGATATCTGAATCATTAGCTGGAGGTGTAGGTAATGAACTTAACTGTGAAATAGTAATATCTAATGTCGGGCTAAGAGATGTAAGAATTTCTTGTGCTAAGGAACTGTTTAAATATCCTAAAAGTGCTAGTCTGTTGTTATCAGTTGTTTTGATTGATGAACCCTTATGTCCTAAAATATAACCATTATTTAATAATCTAAATGATGGAATTCCTGACGTTAGTGCTGTCCACGTAATAGTTTCTGCAAAGTATTCTCCAGCGCCGTCATGTCTGAATCCCGGGGTTAATCCAATTGAGGCGTCATTACGCATGTTTTGACCATTTTTTTCGTAGTCAATAATATCACTGCTTAAACCAAACCACTTTTTAAAACCACCCCCTCTATTATAAGGGAACCATTTTCCATTACTGAATAAAGCTTCTTCTCTTGATTTTGCATTATAGCAAAATTTCATGAAAGAAACTTCCTGCCACTGACGAGAAAATTTTTCGTTATTTCCAGTGGAAATTCCTCTATGAAAAGATATTGCTTTAACTAAAGAAGAATTATTTTTAAACATTGAAATAAATTTGCTATCGAGCCAGTAAATGATAGGGCTGCCCTTAATATTTTTTAAGTTATTTTGATACTGTTCTTTAAAAAAGTGACTTTTAGATAGTAAAGATTTTTTTTTGGTAACTGCATTTCCATTAATTAATCTGAAATAACTAGGACGGTAGTTTTTATTAGATATGTTTAATATAACCCAGGCCGTTGTCTGGACCACTTCCCCCGATATCTGACTAAACGCTCTGGCACCCAGGTGTGCCATGGTAATAAACGTTTTATTGTCCAGCAGCCATTTGCGCAGCGATTCATAGCTTGATAAAAACATCCACGACTGCATATTCACCTGCGCATTAAAGCCATGCGCTTTTAGCAGACAAAAGGCGTGTTGCATAAACATGGCAAACAGATCAGATTTGCTGTCCGGGAACTGTTTTTTAGCAAAGGCTTTCAGCTCGCTGTTCATCCCCTTACTGCCCATATACGGCGGGTTGGCTACTACCGCATCGTAGCGCTGCGCCAGTATCCATGCCTGGTGAATATAAGGAATACACGTATGAGCGGCCGCTTTCTGGTGAGTATCGCCTTCCTGCGCCAGCCGGTACAGGGCGTCTAACAAGGTTTTTAATTCCGCTTCTTCTTCATGTGGCACCTGAATCAGCGAGCCCAGGGTTTTGCCATGAACGAATAACGTCAGCGTGCGCTCGAGCAGCTGATAGTGCGGGCTGTCGCTGTGTGCTGCCCCAGTGTCTGGCGCATACATATCAGCTATGCTGCCCGGCTGGCTTTGCTGATGAAAGTTAAGCTGTTGCCAAAGGGTAACGGTATCCAGGTGCGGACTCTCCTGTAGGGAGAGAATATTCAGACGCACGTTGCGGGTGAATATCCGGCGGTCATCCTGGCGTGCCATCATCAGCAGTGCAAAGCCGGAGAGCTGCGCGGCACGGTCGTCGATATCGAGGCCAAATAGATTATTTTGCAGAATCAGCTGCGGAATATCACGCCCGCGATAGCCCCGTTCCTGATAAATATGTTTCAGGACGTTGTAGGCTTCAGTCAGAATATGGCCAGATCCGCAGGCGGGGTCGAGCACCTTGATACTTTCCGGTGCAATGCTGGCTGGGGTAATGGCTGCCAGCTGTGCCTGCACGTCTGCTGTCTGCTCTGCCGGTTCAATGTAGTAGTCCATTTTGCCTTTCAGTGGCGAGTTCGGGTAGGTCTGTAGCCAATGGCGGCCAACGGAGTTCTGCACCAGATACTGCACAATCCAGTTTGGGGTGAACAGCTGAGTGGCGGCGGGAATATCTTCGCTGTTAACTACTCTGCCGATGACGGCATCTTTTTTCTCAGAGATATAGAACTGATACAGCCAGCCGATCACTTCAACCTGGTTCCACTCTTGTGGCGGGATATCGCTCACCAGATTGCGCAGGATGGAGTCAGTGCGGATCAGGTTATCCGGCAGCAGCAGTTCTGCTTCGTCGTCCACTGCTTCAAACAGAAAAGGCATGGTGCGATGCAGGGCATGGCACTGGCCCACCAGCAGTTCACGGTATAGCGCGTCGTCCTTATTACCGGCAAGCTTCATCTCTACCAGATGTGATTTGTCGAGCCTCAGGCTTTCGGCGACCTGTGCCACATGGTCCAGCACCTCAAAACCCATTGGGTTAGCGGGGTGCGATAACACGCGGAAGCCGTGGTCAAGATAGTCGTGCAGTTCCATATAACGGATAGCACACAGGCGGTTAAACCAAGTATAGGCATAGTGTTCAGCCAGCACATCAAAGCCCTGTTCGCGGGCGTGTTTTGCCAGTCTGTTGCGGCGGGTAAGCGTGGATTTGGGGTGGTTAAACTGCCCGTAACGCACGTCTCCGCCGATAATTTCACCCTTGACAATTTGCAGGTTACCTGTTTTATCAACCGTGATACCCAGTGCGGTGAGCTTCTGAATCACCGCATCACGGAACTGATTGCGCGCCTTTGGGGCATATTTTTTGATGTTATGGGTATTCATTGAGATCCTTTAGAGGGCGGCAGGATGCTGCCCTAAAGTCCGTTTACTGAAGGCGAATGCGGTCACCGGCTGTAATGGCTGCTAGCAGTGTTTTACTTAGTATTTCGAGTGCTTTTTTAACTTGCTCTGCGGTTTCCAGCACTTCACTCCCCGTTGCTTTGCGTATTTCGCCTGCGACATTGACCAGGTGAGTTTTCTTAAGAATCGGTTGCACAGTGGCTGGTTTGCCGGCTGTATAGGATTGCTGTGGTTGCTTTGCCTCCTGAGGCAGTGGCCGCTGTCTCTGTTGTTTTTTGCGGAGTTCGTCAATCCACAGGTTGATCTGTTGATCTGCGTCTATTTGCAACGCCAGGGATTCCTGCTGTTCAGCGAGGATTTCGGGTATCGACTGGCTCTGTTCAGCACGGGCGCGGCTTTTTTGCATCGGCAGCAGAATACGGTTTTGCAGATCCGCCGGGGCATCTGCTTCAAGTAACCGTTGGCGGCTCTCTTCAATACAAACGTCAATCCGTTGCAGGGCCTGCTGGCGGTGCTGTTCAACAAGCTGATGGTTAATACGCGCAACCTGCTCAATAAATGGCGTGATACGGTTCAGATGCTGGTAAGGCTTTGCCATCTGCCAGATATTTTCCAGCTCTGTTAACGCGTTTAGTGCATCGGCATCTTTTTCCAGTGCGCTGCGGTTGGCTTTAAAGCTGCCCTGTAGTGCGTCTCCCAGCTTCAGCCAGGTCGTGAACTGTTTGCGGTAGAAGTCGACCAGGTCTTCGCGGTCTTCGCTGAAACGCTGTAGCGCATCTGCCTGGCTGGTGACCTTTTCGATCAGATCAAAATTTTTTTTCTCGTTGAGCATGGCGTTAATCAGCCGAAAGCCTTCTGCAATCTCTTGTTTGCCTGGGTTGTTGCCACTTTCCGCTTTGGCTTTGAAAATCTCCAGCTCTTGTTTCCATCCGTTCAGCACATTGCGGATATGTTCCACCAGTGCCGGTTCTTCCCGTTGATTAAACGTCTGTTGAGCGACGTCCGCCATGATTTTCGCCGCTTTGATGATTTGAGCTTCGTCGTGTCGGCGAATGATATGCAGGCGTAACTCACTGTAACGGCGGTGGTTATTGAACAATTCCCAGGCCTGTTTTAATTCAAGATTGTTGTTCTGCTGACTAAAACTGATTTTGCCTTTTTGCGCCAGCCGGGCCACCAGTAGTTTGACTTCATCCTTCGGCCAGCCATAAGGGCGGTGCGCAAAGTGGTCCAGGATATCGGGCAGATAAACGGGTTTATGGTACTTAATATTATCACTGACCCAGGTTTCGATTTTATTCATCGCGTCGGGATTGGATTGTTCCATTTCGCCGAGATCCAGCTCAGTATTGTTTTCGGTGGTTAATAAGACGCGGATTTGATGCGTAATATCGCCATTAAATGCGCGTAACATTTTTAAATGTTGGAACGTGTTGTCAATCACATAGCGGAACGCGTCATCTATGATGCTGGTCGGTGTGGACGATTTTTTTGGCAAACGCTCACCAATTGCCCAGACTTCCGCTTCAGTAAAAAGAGATTCTATTTGTATGCGTAATGTTTTTTCGCGGGTGCTATTTTCCCGTGCTTTTTCAGATAGCAGGCTGGTGTGTCCAGGGCGTTGCCCCGCATTGTCTCTGAGAAATTTCTCCGTTTGCACAACGAGGTCAATGTCACTCCAGACACGGGAGTCCTCAGATAAGCGAATCAATACACAGCCATTACCTTCTGCGGTGTACGGGCGGCAGGCTGCATCACTATTGTAAAATGTATAGGTATGATCTTTCGGGGTAATGATCTTCACGACCAGATCGCTGTGCATCGTGCCATCCAGAGGATGCCCGTTCAGAAAACGACTAAAATCAAAATCTTGCTTATTTCCCGGGTAGCGATAGCGTTTATGCTTCAGGATGTCATCAAAGATGATCGATTTGAGTTTTTTGTTGATCGCCGAAAAATCGACTTCAATATTGCGGATTTCGTTTTCAATCTCTTTTTCTTCGTTGGTGAGAAAGACGTATTTGTCCTCTACACAGGCAATCAGCATCTCTCGTTCCAGCCTATTCAAACTGGTTTCAACGCGGCGGTGCAGTGCGACCTTGTCGCTATCGATTTTATCAATCGATAGTGTGACCAGGTTATCAAAGGTACTTTTCAGTACATCGACATAGCGGATGAGGAATAATGTCTTCAGCAAGTTACCATCAAATTCATCAAGAATACTATTATGGCATGCCTGGGTAATCGTCCGGCTTACTGCTGGCTCAAGGAAACTTTCAATCTCTGCGTAAAAGCGCCAGAACGGCACTAGGGAATCAAGACCTTGTGTGGCAATCTGTTGGGCTGCGGTCTGGAAAGCTTCCAGCTGAGAACGTTCACCCATCGCTAACTGTTTACCGGCTGCACCTTTGGTACGGATAGACTCAAAGACTTTTTGCAGGATCTGATAATGCCACGGCACAAACGGGTAATTATCAATAAACTCCTCTTTACTGGTGTATGGGCGCAGTGAGGTTGTTGTCGTTAAATCAAACGCCAACTGGTTGCGCAGAATATCGCCTTTCTCCCGCCACACGTTAGCCAGCGCGGCTTTAGCGGCATCAGTTTTTATCAGCAGACGTTTCTGGATAACCTCAGAGGTGTTGGCGCTGGAAAGTTGCAGACGTGTGGAGAAACGGCCCTGAATTTTGGAGAAATCCTGCCCGTCGTGACTGCTCATACCACCAATGGCGGCATTGATGTCTGCCTGCGAGGTGACAATGACCCATGCGCGCCCAGCGCAGATTACACCAAGGTTTTCGGTGATGGTCTGCAACTTAAGCATCATTTGGGTATTCTTGCCAATGAATTGCCCGACTTCATCTACCATAAAGAGGAGGTTTTTACCGTTCTCACCCTGCCACTCTTTTATCCACTGGCAGAAGTTATTAATATCCAGTGGAAAGTTTTTATCCAACTGTTCAACCCACTGGCGCGAGGCTTCAACACTTTGACCGATCGTCTGGCTAAGTGCTTCTGCCATTGCATGGCTATTGAGGTAGTAAGCGTCGCGATCATCCTCCCAGTTTGCGCCAGTTATCGTTGCGTAAGCCGCTTTGAACGACTGGTATTGGCCGCGTTTATCCAGCTCGCGCTCGAGGTGGGCGATATGGGGAAAGTCCGCGCAGTAACCGACGCGCTCATTAAATACCTTCAGGAAGACCTTCAGTATGGCGTCTTCTTTATCATCAGCATTGGCACGGGAATCAATATTGAACAGGATAACTTCGTTAGGGTGATGCACCGCTTTGTTGATATCAGCCAGCAGCAAGGCGTCTTTAATTTTGTCTGTAAAGAAAGCGCAGGCATTGCGTTTTATGCCATTGTGGCTGACTTGTCTGTTAGACAAAAGGTAAGACAGGATCTTGATAAAGTGTGATTTACCTGAACCAAAGAAGCCTGAGACCCATACGCCAATTTTGTTTTCCAATTGCACCTGTTCCGGGCCGGTAGCAGGAACATAAGCATCGAAAAAGTGATGCAGATGGACTTCCAGTTCGGGGGTAATTACATATTCATCAAGCTCAATCCACGCGCTGGTATCATCTGTCTGTTCGGCTTTTACAACGCCGTTAATGTTACGTGTTAGGGGTTTTTCAAAGATTCCTTCAATATTCATGCTGTACTCTTCAATGAGGATTTAATGTCGCCGCTGGTCCATGTTCGGGCACCAGTCTGAAGGCGCGATAATAGTTCCGTGAATCAATACCTGCCAAAGGGGAGAGGTCATAGCCGCCGTAAGTGCCTGGGTAAAACATCAATAAGGGAGTAGAACTCATAACGTCCTGCAATGCGCTCATCAGTTCATGGCCACGGACCAGTGGCCATGCATTACCCATGCCCGTTAAAATGACGAAATTTTGGGCCGATAGATTGACATTTTTTGCGATATAATCGGCGATCTTTTTCTGATTAAGTGGCCCGGCGAGTTGCTTTTTCAGCACTTCGGGGCCGACTTTTATCTCTTGCTGACAAACGCGATCAAATAATCCGCGTTCAGCTAACATGTCAGTAATCACCCGGAAAACATTGATATGGGTGAACTGATAATCTTTTTTCAGGTTGCGCAGCAGATATTTCAGATGCTCGCGGACCTGAAGTTCATACTGCGCAGGATAATCAAAAATCCAAAAACCAATCTCATTACCTGAACCATGATTTTTAAGAAAACGGTCTTCTCTGATGCGGCTTTGAATCTGCGAAAGGCGGTAGTCAAGTATGGAATCGATCACGGTTTCCCTCCAGAATAAAAATCAAATCCTGTTGCCCGAGGCGTTGCAATACTTCTTTTATTTCAGGCAGTAAAAATACTGCCTGAAGATTGCGGCGACGTGGGGTATCAAGATAACCTACCTCAGCAAGTGCTTTTACAAGGTTATTACCCATTTTAGTGATGGAGGCATCTGAGTAGCGGGAAAGCACCGGATATTGACGGTGATTAGCAACGAATTCACCCCAGCTATCATGTGGCAGTTTGCCTTTAAACTGTCTGTGCAGGTCATTCACTATGTCGACCAGAAAGTCTTGTACTATAGAGGATTGCAGCATCAGAGCAATAAACAGCAGTTGTAAGCGCTCACGTTCGCTTCCCTCTGCAACTAGTTTCCACGCTGTTTTATCCAGCGTCATCAGGCGTAACCGGATCGTTGCTGCATAACGTTTCGCTGTACTGGCAGAAGACGCCTGCAAAATGTTCTGTCCGATAATGTGTTGTTGCCAGATGTTTTCGTTGGGATGGGTTAGCATAAGTTCAGCGATGACACGACTTTCCTTGCTCATCAGTGATCCGCCCAGCAGGTCTCCAATCCATGTTTTGTCGTTATTCATCATTATATTTTAATCTTAGAAAACTACAAACCAGCTCACAGAAAGAAAGCAGAAAGAGAATAGAGGGGGATTGTAATAGACAGGCGGGGGGATGTCATGACTGAATAACACAGCTAGAGGATGCCAGCAGTAAATGTACAGACGCTTCTCTATTAGCACAATCAGAGCTCTCGATATTGATTGGCCGGAGAAGCCAGAGTAAGGATACTGCTGATTCATAATAGCAGCTTTGGTCAGATATTTAGGATGCCGGAGGCGGCATACGGATTATTGGAAATTTTTTTGTATTGAAACGCCTTATGATTCTTTTCCAGAAAAATTTCTTTATTAGCAGACTTGCTGGGCGACGTCTTCTTATTTTTCTCCATATTTTGTCTCTATTTTTTTTAATTTCTGGGATATATCTTCCTGTAATTGTTGTTTCTTTTTCGTTTTCATTAAACTCGAAAAAAGGAGGAATTAAACAGTTAACAGAGGTGATTTTATAATCTTTTACCAGACCCCAGTTATCCGCAAGAAGCCATACAGGATAAAGGAACTCAGCCATTTTTTTGGCTGCTTCATGGGTTATTATGTAGCTACTGGCAAGGTCCGCTTCTGAAACAGAAAATATTTTATAATTATTAATAGTGTTAATAGCTTTTTTAAAATAAATTTTTGGTCTGCTTAACAGCAGTACCTCATTATGCCCTATGCTTTTTTCTAATTTTTCAAGCATTGATGACAAATCATGTGGTATTTTTACATCATCCTCTAATATCAGGGCAACGGGTATATTTTCTGCTGCCATTTTTCGGTAAACATTAATGTGACTCAGAGCACACCCTATTTCGCCTTTGGTGGTGGCCATGCAAAGTTTTTTGGTATGATAAGTTATCTCACTTTCTGTCAGGCTTTGCCCATCTATAGCTTCAACAAATTCGATATCAAGATGTTCGGGGAGTGCATCAATATATTGCTGCATTTTTGTTCTTCTTTGAACGGATTTTGCCATATTGATTATATATATTTTCATTTTTTCAAAGTCCCTTTTACAACTGAAATACAGAATTAATGTATAAGCTAAGACGTCGGTAATAACAGTAAAAGTGAGCTATATACTACTAAAAAATAAAATGGTACTTCCATATAATTTTGTGATTTTGATTTTGTAGCAGCACTTTTTGCCCTTTGTTGGCAACAGAACAGACATGATCGGCAGGGGCGGGACGTTAATCCATGAGTTTTTTATCAGGTCATCGGGGTGGATGACGAGCCAGTCCGGCTTATGGAGTATGTGTTTGGGGGTAGCAGTACCGGAAGTCAGATTCTTCTGCACGTACGCGCCGGTGTCAGACAGAACTTGCAAAGTTAATTTGTTTAATGGAATATGACTCGCGGGCGCCTGAGGCTGTTTGTACTCGGGCGTTTAGCTGAGGTACAGACAGACGAAAGCCCCGTAATTAATTTCCATCAACTACGAGGCA
>CAKZHC010000046.1 GCA_936920625.1 uncultured Enterobacteriaceae bacterium | reverse complement strand
ATATGGGAACGCTGCACGATAACATATGGGAACGCTGCACGAAAAAAACAGGAAAAAAGCACATATATCAATAAATTACATCATAAAAAAGAGCGGCTATCCTGTTTTTAACCATTATTTTATCCTTTATCCTAAAGATCTTTATTTATTACTACCTCAGCTAAAAAGATAAAAAACAACCACAATGTTACTATGTCTTTTAACAAATTAGGCTAACACAACACAAACGAATGATAAAACTCACCCTAAAAAAACAATATCAACCATTAATCAGGATAATACAAAGCCAGACAAAAAATCGCGTTACTAACCGTGCAACATTCCCATATCCCCAAGGAACTAAAATCCCAAAAACTTTCACATGTGAAAGAAAAAACCTGCAAACCTGTCTGCAATTCTCATGTTACAGATAACACCAAATGTTAGTTGAAAGACTTAAAAATATAGCAGGCAAATTATCAGAACGACAAACTCCATAAACTTTGAGACACAGATTATTTTTAATAAAATCATAACCAAGCATTGCAGTACCATTTCATGACCGCTACAATCTTTCACGTAATAGCATCTGAAAAGGTGATTTGGTTCGCCTGCAAAAAACCAAAACTGAGGTAGGTATGGCAAAAGTCATCAGCTTCGCCAACCAGAAAGGTGGAGTAGGTAAGAGCACTCTTTGTATTCAGCAGGCTTTTTATTTATCACTACGAAAAAGAAAAAAAGTACTAGTTTTGGATATGGATGGACAAGGAAATACTTCATCAAGACTGGCCCCAAAACGAAATCTCGGAAACGGAAACCACGAACCCATACTTTCGGGTACCAAAATGGCAGAACTTTTTGGTTACGAACTGAACAACATCAAAGTAATGCACTGTCCATGTGGTGCTGATCTGATTCATACACCCAAAAACGATCCTGATCTGTTCGAGATAGAAGCTATACCTCTTGATCAAGCCATGAATCCATCCCGTCATCTGGATAAATTATTTAAAAATTATGATTACGTGCTAATTGACTGTCCTCCCAGCCTTGGAAGAAAACTTATAGCATCACTAGTATTATCAACCCACGTAGCATGTCCGGTAAAACTCTCCGGTTTTGCTGTGGATGGTGTTGAAGGCCTTCTTAGTACAATTATTAGTATTCGCAAGGCTTATAATCAGAATCTAGAAATTTTGGGAATAGTAATTAATGACATGGATCGATCTGTAAATCATAACGAAGCTCTTAAATCTCTTGAAAATACAATTCCGGAGCTCCTGTTTGAAAACAAAATTATGCACCGTCCACCACTCGATACCGCTACAACTGATGGTATACCTGTGTGGGAACTGCGTTATGGACACGTTGCAGCCAAAGAGGTTGAAGCAGTTTTAGAAGAAATTTTAGAAAAGGTAGGTTAAAAATGGCACTTACTAATTTGAAAAATCTGTCTGACCTCGCCAAAGTTGCCAAAAATAACAGATGCAAAGAAATCCTAACTGTTCCTATCACAAATGTTATTTCTAAAATTCAGATACGTAAACGTTTCCGTAAAATTGAAGAACTGGCTGCTACTCTGCTAACAGAAGGCCAACAGTCACCTATTATCACGTTTCCAAAGAATGAGGATGGTAAATATGTCATCCAGAAAGGAGAACGTCGCTGGCGGGCCTGCCAATATGCTGGCATTGATACTATTGATATCATTATCAATAAAAAAATACAGAATAACCTAGATGAAACAGCAGGAGAGTTAATTGAAAATATTCAGCGCGACGACCTTACACCAATAGAAATAGCTGGAGCATTAAAAAAATTCATTGACGATGGATGGAAACAAAAAGAAATTGCTGAACGCCTTGGAAAAAATATAACTTTTGTCTCCACTCACCTGTCTTTATTAAAGCTACCTGACTGTGTAAGAGACCTGTATGACAATGAAATCTGCTCTGACACAGAAACCCTTAATAACCTTCGTCTTTTATTCGATCTAAACGAAGAACGTTGTCGGGCTGTTTGTTCTGTTGCTATATCAGACGGAATCATGCGGAAACAAAGCCGGGAGTTACTAAACGACACCAGACGCATAAAAGAAGAAACAGAAAAAAATTCTACAACAGAAACCATTCAGAACCAGCCTGAAACAGACAGCTCCAAAAACCAGGCTAAAGATATAAATACAGATAGTACAGCAGAACAGGAACAAAAAACAAAGCTCTCAGGTCAGCAAAAAGCTACCGGTGTCGATGATGATAAAAATACAAATCTGACCCTGCAAAAAGATAAAGGCTGGAAAAACGCTCGGGCTGATAGCCTTATTTTTTCTGTCAATGTAACACTGAATGGTAAAACCAGCCGTGGTGTTATTCTGACAGATCGGGTTGCTTCAAACCCTGCCACTGTCTGGGTAAAAATGCTGGATGAAAAAGGCAAAGAAAAGCATATTCATGTCTCTGTAACAAATATTGAACTCTTGAGTATTGAAAGCTAAGAAACAAAGGAAGCTCCACCATGAAGATTTCACAGGACATGAAAAGAAAATTTACCCTGGTAAATTCACTGTCAAAAATGGAGAAGCCGAGTCTTCAGGAACTACACAAAGCAACAGAAATTCCTGAATCAACTATCAAAAAACAATTATCGGCTTTACGTAATGAGTTCGGAATGAGCATTCTGTTCGTCAGAGAATCAACAGGCGAAAGAGGTATGACCGGCTACTATATGCTAAGTGACTGGGGTATTTTAGACAGGTCTTCATTTCTGAACAGGTATGGAAAGTTATAAGGGAACATAAAACACAATGTCAGTCCCTTCATCAAGCCGGATTTTCTCTTTTTTTAAACAGTACAAAATATAACTGAAAAAAGAATTTCATTTATAACCCAAGGTCAGAGAACATACCACCGTTTTGATCAGAGGGACTGTGCTATTACCAGCACCGCTACTTTTTTATTCCAGACACACAACGTTGAATCCAGTGGGAAGTTGTAGAGTAATTACATCAACTCCTGTCCAGCCCGTATTGTCCGGGTCTCGCGATAGCTGATACCATTTTACAGTATCATCTAGCGTTCTGCTGGATGCCAATTAAATTATAGCCGTTTATTTAGATGGAATTATTACATAATCAGCTTTGAATGAATCATCAGCAAAGCATATAAGATCTTCGCAACAGTTTGTTATCAATAGCATTTTCAGACCATCAAATTTTCATTCAAATGATGTATTATTTCCTTAGCATTATTTTTATATGATTGACTCTAAACTCTGCTAGTTAAAAACCAATTTTGATTCAATAAGTTTGCAGTTTACGGAAGGTAAAACATATTGATGCAGTAATGACACAGGCCATACCAACAAAGTCTCCTGACTTAGTGTGTAGAGCAGATAAATTATAAGGCTGATAATATCTTAAGAAATCAGGAGGATGCTCTATCAGAGAACCACACTCAAATAAAGTATCATGGAAAAGTAGATTAAACTTAAAAGTATAAATATCTAATTAATGTTTAACTGCCGTTTAATTTTTATTAAATACTATGTACTTTCTGTTTTTTTATTATGTTTCACTGCTGGCTGTGGTGATGCTGGTTTTTTTACCAAAAAAGCGGGTATATGTTTTTTAAAAGCCTCTGTAACCTGAATTTAGTTGATATAAAAACAGACCATCTTAGAGGATCTTGCTATGATAAGTGTATTAATATACGACTTTATGTAACTAATTATAAATCTGATCATAAAAACTGTTTAATTAAAATTTCCTCCCGAAGGACTCGATCCTTAAATGAGATATAAAAAATTACTTCCTTTATTAGCTTTATGCTTTTTATGTATTTTAATACCAATTGCATTTGGCTATTTTTTAAAACCATTCTACATACTGTCATCTTTTATACTATGTATACTTTTAGCGAGTATGCATAGAAAAATTTATGTATTTTATATATATACGCTAGCGTTCATTGCAGCATTATATGCACCTACTGCCGTAAGTTATGGCTCCCCAGACTTCAATATGGTGCAAGCGATATTCTACAGCAATATCACTGAGAGTTATCAATTTATAGGTTCACAATCTTTATCAGGATATTTTATCAGTGCACTGATCCTAGTTTTAGCTTTTATTTCCTCCCGTATATCTTTCGATCTTAATATTTATACTAAATCATTTTTAGGTGTGATTATTCTACTGTCTATATTTTTCACACCCGTAAAAAACTTTTATAAAAATGGAAGATATGATTTTTTTGATTATGATATGACAGAATTTCAGTTTATTGCTGACTTTATTAAAAACTATAAATTAGTCAGACAAGAAGAAAACCGTATAGAAAAAACTGTAAAGATGAAGGATAGCTGGCAACCATACTACGTTAACCCTGCATACGATACATATATCCTGGTGATAGGTGAAAGTGTCCGAAGAGATTTTATGGGAGTTTATGGCTTCCCCATAAACGATACTCCGTTCGTATCAGGCAGTAATGGCCTTTTCTTCACAAATTATCTATCTGCATCATTTACCACGCAAGTCTCATTAACTCATACTTTGAGTTTGCAACAAAATAATATTGTAGAAATAAATAATAATATTATAACTCTGGCTAAAAAATCCGGGTTCCATACTTATTGGATTTCTAACCAAGGAGCTTTAGGTTTATATGAAACTCCGACAGCCAGCATGGGATTTATGGCAGATGACTCTGTTTTTTTGAAAAAAGGAGAGGCCAGAGACAAGGATTATTCTCCTGATACAGTTTTGGTCCCTTACATCAGTAATGCTTTAAAAAATAAAAGTGGTAAAAAACTTATTGTTATCCATCTCATGGGTTCCCATCCACCGGCCTGTGTAAGAACTAAAGGATCTTATAATAATTTCTTTGTTTCAAAAGAAATATCCTGTTATATAAAAAGTATAGAAAATACCGATACTCTTTTATCTGATATTGTGTCAATGGCTAAAAAGTCAAACACAAAGTGGTCGCTGATGTATTTTTCAGATCACGGATTGTCTTCAGATAAAAATAAAGGAGAGCTAAGATTAATACATAATGGGGGAAACAAACAAAACTTTGAAGTCCCTATGTTTATTACATCTTATGATAGCAAGCATAAAGATAATATTACCAAGCAGAGAAGTGCAATTCACTTTCTTGAATTATTTTCAACTTGGCTAGGTATTAAAGATCATAAAATTAAAATAGATTGTGATATGTTAAAAAATAATGAATGCGCCGATCAGAATAAAGTTTTTATTTCAAATTATAGTATGAAAAATTATGAGGATTTGAATGCTGATAGCAGCTTTATGAAATAGAATTATTTTTTATATAAGCAAGAATTGATCACGAGTATTCTGAAATGTAGTGTATATTTCTTGTGTTAAAGTCTCATATCTTATTAGTGTAGATGTCACTGTAAGATATGAGATGTCTGTTTCTAATTATGAGCCGTTTTCCGGCATTAAAAAAAGTGATTCCACAACAGTGTGACCCAAGTAAATACTGCTAGTAAAACAGTTAAAAACACTGCTGCCGAGCCTAAATCTTTGGCCTGTTTGGCCAAAGGATGTAGATCTTTGCTTATATAATCCACTACTGCCTCAATAGCGCTGTCAATTATCTCAACAATCATTACCAGTATTAATGATGCAATCAGCAATAATCGGGATACTGCGTCTATGTCTAACCAGAAAGCAGCTATAATTGCTGCTACAGCTACGCTTAATTCCTGACGAAAAGCTGTTTCATTACACCAGGCAACTTGTAGTCCCTGTATGGAGTAGATTATTGCCCTATATAATCGTATCAGGCCTGTAGATTTGTTATTCATATTACTCCGTGAAAGAATATATAACAGATTTTTAAACAACCAAGACATAAAATAGATATTGATAGTCTGATTTCATATAGGGTACAGGAATTTGTTGTTTATGTATATTTTTGTTACTTCCGGTAAGATGTTAGTTACCCGGTAACTTGTCGCTCCTGATATAATTCTCATTCACGTACCTGATATCATAGATTCTTCATTTATTTTTAGATTTTTTGGAGTGGTAAAACAATTAACTATATAAAAATAATAATGAAATCTATCCCATATCTTAATCAGACTAACGTAGCAAGTCTTACAAACAATTCAGTTATAGTTACGCTGAACATCTTTGTCTTGTGTCAGTTCGCTGCGCTATTATTCAGGAATATTTTTATAATTACGGATTAGTATCTTGTGCACTCAACTGTCTGTTTTAAAAATTAACTGGCATATCGGCCTATTTCTTGGGATTTTATATTTAACAATTTTTTAACCGTCCGAAATATTATAAATTATCAGACACCAGAAAATGGTATCGTTTATCTGTATATAAAATCAAAATTTTGATATAAAAGACATCATCTGTCCTGTATTTGATTTTGGAGACATTTCCATGCGCTTTTTTGGTTACGCACGGGTATCAACCAGCCAGCAGTCACTCGATATTCAGGTTAAGGCACTTAAAGACGCGGGGGTGAAGACGAACCGAATATTCACTGATAAAGCATCTGGAAGTTGTACAGATCGAAAGGGACTAGATTTGTTGCGAATGAAGGTCGAGGAGGGTGATGTTATCCTGGTTAAAAAACTTGATCGGCTCGGCCGTGATACTGCTGATATGATCCAGCTTATAAAAGAGTTCGATGCACAGGATGTTGCTGTCAGGTTTATTGACGACGGGATTTCTACTGACGGAGAAATGGGGAAGATGGTGGTTACCATTTTGTCAGCTGTGGCTCAGTCTGAACGACGGAGAATATTGGAACGTACCAACGAAGGCCGTCTTGAAGCAAAATCGAAAGGAATCAGGTTTGGGCGGAAACGCACTATTGACAGAAATCTTGTTATGAAAATGCGCAGTGGGGGAACTGGCGCAACGGAGATCGCAAGAAGGTTGAAAATTGCCCGTTCAACCGTTTATAAAATTATTGATGATATGAAAGAAAGCGGGGGCTGTTGCAGATAAAATACTGAATCGGTTTTAGTGGCACTATTGTAAAGATCAGTTAGCTGGTACGCTTTGCTGATTTTTTGTTTGAGCTGCACCTGCAATGGCACCGTTTAAAGGCCGTCACTTCACTGGCATCATCGGCATCATCATTTTGTGGGCCGTTTGCTGGTACTGTAAATATGGCATCAACTATCGTGAACTTCAGGAAATGCTGGCTGAACGGCGAGTAAATGTTGATCACACTTCAATTTACCGCTGGGTTCAGCGCTATGCCCCTGAAATGGAAAAACGGCTGCGCTGGTACTCGCGTAACCCTCCTGACCTTACCTCGTGACATACTGATGAAACGTATGTGAAGGTTAACGGCCGGTGGGCTGATTTGTACGGGGCAGTGGACCGGCGGGGCACACAATCGATTTTTATCTCTCTCCACGCCGTGATACTGATGATATAGTCTGGTCTCCTTTCACCGAGATTTTAGTTTCCAGAATTTACGAGGCGGTTCAGTATTAATTAATCTCTTTATTTTAAACATTCTATTCCATCATAAAAACCGGGTAATACCTTTAATTTATGTATATTTAGTTGTAATGCAGGCGGCGCAGTTCTTATCATCGGCCGTCATATCAGGCATCTCAACCAGTTGCAGGTAAAAATCCGCATCCAGCAGGGCTATATAGCAGATAAGGTGGTGACAACATGCTGGGGTTGGAGAAATGGTAAGATCGAATTGACATTCTGAAAGGATAGTGCAATTAGGTAATGCCGAGTAGCCTAATGGAGGAGTGAGAGGTACCAAATCTTTTTTATAATTGAATACCTGATAATTTTTCACATTACTTTGTATGTAATATACAAAGTCTTTGTTACCAGTCTTCGGGCTGGCAAACAGACAAGCGGTAACTTGTGATGGGGGGAGAAGAGCAACCAATTCGGCTGTGAGATAAGTGGCCAAAGCCGCACCCAAACTATGCCCCAACACAGTAATATTGGCGCCCGCAATAGTCTGTACAATTCCTGCCGCTAACTGTTTGTCACCGTTAGTATTGGTACTTAACTGTAGCGTTTTGTAAATACCATAAAAGCCACCATCAACCTTACCTTTCAACGGCGCCTTTGGTTCGCAAAGAATAAAATCAAAATCATCAAACCATTCTTCTGCCCCATCCGTTCCACGGATTACTGCAACATAATCACCGGCACTGTTATTAGCCAGATAACCGTAACACACTCTGCTGTCACAATCTGAGCTGACATCCAGAATTTTACGTCGGATACTTTTACCTGATTTGATGATATTGTCGTTGCCTGTGATATAACCCATTACATACCAGCCTTCAGCGGTAATACGTGGGTCAGGAGCAGGAGAAAGACAATATAAATCATTGTCACACATATCCCATCCATACATCACTAAGGCGGCAAATTTCGCCGCTTGTGTGTTAGAAAACATATGCCAGGCTCTGTTGCAAAACTAGCGGATACAATTAAGTATAATTAATTTTATGCATTCATGCATCAGCTATCAGTCATCCAGTGCCAAAGCCATCACCAGACTGGTGCGGAAGCGGGCACCTATCAGGGTGTACTCTTTTAATCCAGGCCAGGCTGTAGCTTTCAGGCAGTGAGCGGCAAAATCGTCAAAGGCCGGAATTTTATTGTAATCCTTATTGGCAATCATTTGGGCCATTGGGATGTAACCGGCAATCCCCCCGGCAACCGCAGCAACTAAACCAGTGGCCAGACGAAACTGTGAGGAAGCTACCGCCCCACAGATTTGTCCCACATTATCCGCATCAGCAGCCCCGGCATCGGTAGCTTCAGCACCTGCTAAACTCTCTTCTTCAGTGGCTTCCTGATCATCGGCTAACATCTCTTCGAAGGCCTCCTCGCTAAGAGAAATTTCAGCAGTATTGGCGGCCTCACCTGTGACGACATTGACACTGACTTTAGACATTAATTTATCAAAAGCCTTAAACCCACTGGCAGCACAAACTATTCCTGCTATTAATCCAATTGCCGACATAACGATTTGAAAATTCACCAAGAAATTCGAGAGGGTAACATTGGCGGTTATCTTTGGGTTGCCGAGTCCTTTGATGTCAGGTACAAAAACATACTTACCTTCGCTGTTCCTGACCGTATTATAAGTAAATCGCTGGGTCATATTCATGTGAGCAGTGATCCCAAAAGAAACTTCATATTCGGCGTTGTTAATTTCCACATAAATATTATCGTCTTCCGCCCGCAGCACGAAGTTATGGGCCTCAATGGTTGGACTGATGATCCCGTTTTTCGTTTGAAAATTGCCCCAGGTTAGTTTTTTGTTGTTGGTGACATAAATACCGTCTTTGCCGAAATCAAAGTCATCGCTTGTGGACCCCTGAATGACTGCCACGGCACCACGTAACAACAGATGGTGTGCCACCATTTCCTGGCTGATGACAAAGGCTGAATTAGCACCGTTTGGTAAATCATACAACGCTCTGGCATCAACAGTTTGTTGCGCATCTGGTGAGATGGGGTGATTTTGTACCATTGCAATCAACCCAAAGGCGCACTTATCGATATCGCCATTTTCCGGTGAAGCAACCGCATACTGGAAGCTGGTTGGCTTCACCCACTGGAAGTCATTTTTGTCAGCCACTTCATTAATATTCATCACCGCAAACACATGATTGAATTCGCTGATATGAGCGTTGAAATAATTTTTAAAGACGCTGTTCAGCAGGTCCTTAAGTAACACACTGTCCACATTTGGATAGCAGGATGAGATGACCGATACCGCCGGGTCCAGACCCTTACCGCGGGTATTCACCACAAGATTTTGCGCGGTACCTATCCCACTGGCGGTTTTGTCATTAAGCGGATCTGTGGCAGCGACCTGTTTCAGACTGACCTGAATCACAATTTGTGAACCGGCAAGGTCACCATGTTGCCCGGCTCCAGTTGCTGTGCCGGATTCGACCAGGCAAACCATTTGTACATTGCCGCCAGCACCACCTGGGATTAACTGCCAGGATGTCCAGATGCCGGAAATGGCAATATCAGTGACGTCTTCATAGTGAAAGGCCGTTGGATAACTTTTTTGTGCGATGATAGCTTTGTTAACAACCGAGAAAGGGACAACATAAGCGGTGTCCCAACCTAAGGTACTTACTGGTGTATTTGAATCTGTTGAAACTGTTCTGCTGTTCATGATGTTTTCTGCTAATAAGTAATTGGAATTAATTTAAAGAGCCTTGCATATAGACGTTGTCGGCAAGGCCGCCGGCAGTGATGGCAATGCTTTGCTGACCACTCCACTTGATCTGGATGAGCGCTAATTCACCCAAGGATTGCGCGGTTTTAGAAGAAGTCAGGCTCCCTACCGAGTTTTGGATGGCAAGACTGACAGCATCAATCACCAAATTCATGATGTTTATGGTAAGAAGGGCTCCAAGAGCTTGTTCCCAACAGGGAATGTAAGCGTTTTTTGTGGAAGACATATTGGGGTCCCTGCCGAACGACAGGGTTCTGGTCGCTACATTGAATTCCGACGGGTTATTGGAGGTAACAGTGTTGATGACGTAAGCGGAAGTCAATCCGGTAATGTCGGTCTGGGTGGCTACATAGCATCTTATGGTAGTGTCATCAATATGGTAATTTATCTCTGTGACACAGGGAGTGTAATAAATCAGTCCGACCTTGACAGAATCGAGGTTAAACTTATCTCTTAAGGTAATGGAACCGTCTTTGTTCAGGTTGAAATCATTGATGTGGCAATTACCCTGAAAACCACCGGGAAGCGATGGCAGGATAACATTTTTCATAAATGCCATGCCTGAAAGTACAAAGCCGAAATCTTTATTTAACAATAGTGCTGGATCAAAGTTGCGGGGCAGGTTATCAGCAGAAACATTCTCCAGCATTCCCATAATTGCAATGCCGCCCAAGGAGCTATCGACAGGTTGCTGGTAAGCATAGGTAACCGTAGCCGGGCTGATCCAGTCACCATTTTGGCTGGTTATAACTGGCAGGAGACTGGCAAAAACGAAGTTAAGCTCGTCAACGTTTTGTATAAATATCATTCCCAGCCCGTGACTGAGCATGGCAGCACCCAGTTTGGCTTCATCTGGATGAGTATCGATATATTTAGCCAGAGTGCCGGAGGTATCTGGATTGATGATGGTTACCGCGCCGCTGGCGGTGTCTCCTTTGTGCTTACCAACTGTGGTGCAGTTGAAAACCAGAGAGCGTACGATTTGCTGAGTGCCACCCTTGACCAGTTGCAGCTGCATCTCTACCAGTGGAATAACGCCATCAAGCGGAATGGTTTCGTTGAATTGTTTAAAAGTTACTTCGCCAGTCGTGAGCGGGGTTTCAAACTGTAGCAAGCTGCCACCACCACCTGGAACAATTTTCCAGGCACCGAAATGGCCGATAATTTTAACCGCAGCATCTTCGTATTCAAAAGATTGAATTAGCTTGTTTGCATTATTGTTTAGCTGTTTATTGATATAATTTCCTGAACAGGCATAAACAATATCCCAACTATAATTGTCCATATATCTCTACCTTTAAATAGCTATAAAGAATTGTTTCTGTTTTTACACTGTATGAATAATACTTTTTCTCGGCCTCTGGAAATTGGGTGACAGGTCTGTTTTTTAACACAGGAACAGAATATTTGTATTCATTACTAATTTTTAATTTTGGCTAATAACGCTATTTGCTTTTGGAATCAGCATTATATTTATCATTTTTGGATATTCAAAGTTTGCAAACAAATGCACATCAGTCACCATATTTCATTCTAAAGTGATAATATGGATGCATTTTTTAATATTGTTTTATAAATCATTTAATTAAGGTGATTGTGACCAATCTTCTGTCTTGTTTATGTCACAAAAACGCGCGCACCTGAGATTTCATTATATTTTAATTACATCATCAGCCTCCTGTAAGAGATCTTGTAGATACTATAAAATTCAAGAGTATTGCAAGCAGGATATTAACTCATATTTAACAGAAAAATAGGACGAATTGCAACCAGTCTGTTATTTATCTTAGTCAGGAAAATATAAGGTTTTATTACGTTAAAAGTATGGGATTATTAATGTAATAGGGTCTTAATGTGGTCGAAGCAAGGCAAGCACACTTGGCATTCGAAAATATTCTTGCAGAGTATAATTTAAGGTGCTCACAGATAAAATGCGGTACACGTCATATATAATCGAAAGATTATTTATTCTTTTCTATTTCTAATTTATTGAAATTTATTAACGTGAAGTTCCATTCCACTGATCGCCAGACTCCTTAGAATTAATGCTATTATAAAACAGAAGAGGGAAAAGTTTGTAAGGAATAGTTAATCCTGCAAAAGTGCTATATTAGGATCAGCCAGAAGAACGAAAATTATTGTACGTTAAATTCGTTTTCCATACCTCAGGCGGGCGGGCGTAAAAATTTTCAACCCTTCTTTGTACCGCACTATTCATGTTGAATAGTGACTATTTGCTGGGAGAATTTTATCTACAGAGATTGGATTACTGATAAACATGCGTTGCCCAGTTGCAGGTTTCCCCGGTGCGGGCTGGACGGCGAGTAAATGTTGATCACACTTCAATTTACCACTGGGTTCAGCGCTATACGCCTGGAATGGAAAAGTGGCTGCGCTGTACTCGCGCAACGCTTCTGACCTTACTCCGTGTGGCATACTGATGAAACTTATATGAAGGTTAACACCGGGGGGCTTATCTGTACCGGGCAGTGGACTGGCGGGACACAATCGATTTTTATCTTTCTCCACGCTGTAAACTAAAGCAGCGTACCGTTTTTTGGGAAGATCTTAAATAATGTGAAGTGCTGGCAGATTCCCCGTTTTATCAATACGGATAAGGCCCGGCATATGACCGTGCCTTGCTGCTGCTGAAGAAAGAGGGTAGATGCCCGCCAGATTGCACCGACAGAATAAATACCGCAACAATGTTATTGAGTGCGATCACGGCAAACTAAAGCGGATAATCACTGCTGAGCCGGATTTAAATCCATGAAGACGGCTTATGCCAACATTAAAAAGACTGAGGTAATGCGTGCACTTCACAAAGGCCTGGCAAAACTGCGGTCATCACTTAGACTGAAGTGCATCTGGTGAACAGGGTCTTGGCCTCTGAATCTTTCTGAGAAGGTAAAACTCAGTTCAGGATTTTATTTGCAACAGTGCCCGCTGTTCTACCAGGTCAGAATTGGGCGGATCACGCTTTTAATTTGGGAACGGTTAATTGGGCCAAAATAGCGACCGTCGAAAGAGAGGTCACTAACATCTGACATAAGAAGCAATTCTGAATCGTCCAGTGTGTAATGTTCATTCTGCCAGCGCTGTAACGGGCGCCCCCCGGGGTCAGCCGCCAGAGGTTTACTGTGTGGGAGCAGATGGCCATTAACCCGAATGCCGGTGTCCGTTACATTAACAATGTCGCCTTTGGTAGCTGCAACTCGTTTCATCATGTAACCGTAGCCGCCGGGGCAGACCCCATCATCAATATAGCCGCGCTTCCTGGCAACAGCGAAAATACTCACATTCGGAGGACAAAACATAACGTAAGTATTTTTTGCTACTGGAACACGGCTTGTCCAGTAGAGACCTACCGGAATACTTCTTGTTGTATTAATGCGGAAACCAACTACATAGCAGGCAGCTCCGAGCATTAGCGCTACGGCCCCCGTCACAGCTACACAAGATGCGATGCGTTCTAATATCCGGTTCATTAAGAAAGTATCCCGTTAATATTTTGTAAGGTATACAGTTTGCCACTATATTTCTGATTACAGGATACCGCATCGTTACGGAAGACTGGAGAATTAAAACAGTGTGGCTGGCTGCTGGAAATTGCAAGATAAATCATTTCATCTTCTGCCTGAATCGTGTACTGCATCGCTGCAAACTAGAGATTCACCAGAATCCCGATTGTACCAGCAGATTTACTGAATGATCATGTGCTGTTATTTTTAAATTACCAGAGCATATTTTTGTCAGTCAATATGATAATGATGACAAGCTTGTAATTGGCACAATTTTCTGCCGGGTTGTCTTTCTATAGATTCCAGAAGCCTATGAAATATACAGAAAAATCAGACCTGATTTGGCTTTTCCCAAAGCAGAATCACAAACTATCTGGGTGGAGAGAAATGAAATTAGTGATATTATAACATAATGATTTTGTTTCTTATTATCATTTTGAGTTATATTCTCAGTGCTATACATATTAGTAATTCTTTAATATTTACAATATTTATATAACTAGGAAGTTACATATTCTTGGCATAATGTCATGGTTCAGGTTCAGAGTGTGAATAATTACAATGAGAGTAAAATCGGTTTTTATTTTGGATAAAGATCAGAGTTTTTATATTATAGTATCAGCATGCTATTAATATTTTTCCCTGATATGAACATATAAATAATTACAGATTATATGGCATCCCTGCCAGCTATATTTTTAGTTTGGTCTTGCATGATTTACGATGAACTATTTTACAATTATTTCTACATCTTTTTCATTCCAGATATCTTTTTCCCATGGTCGACCATATTGAAATCTGATATTACCTTTATCACCCTTATCAACTACTTTAAATATATATGTAGCAATGCCTCCGCATCCTGCAAGTAATTCTTTATCGCATCTGGTTGCCCGCCGATAGTACACATCCATCAGCATCAAGGTATCTGGCATACTCCTTAGCCCCCACGAAGCTCCGGTTGATGAATTACCAGGCAGATTAATTGAAAAGCGATCACCATCATTTACAGTAAATTTTCCTGATGTTTCAGGCAGGCACTTTTTTTCTGGTTCTTTACTGTAATCTCCGGTTTCTAAAGAAAAATAACCTGATGTGCAAACGTTATCACTATCGTTTTTTATTGCAGCGGAAGCTGCAGATATGCTCATGTATCCTAAGAAAGCAAATAACATAATATTTTTAGGTGTAATCTTCATACTGCTCCTTTGCTGTTGATACTATTCTGTATGATATTGTTTTTTATTGAAATAATAAGATAACTTTGTTAAGTTTCCCGGCTGTCTTTTTGACGCATCAGGCTTAGTGCTAATATATCATGATATCTGTAATGCAGCCTGTAGCGGATTGTTTTCTGGGGGATAATTCCTCGCTGAGCATATTTATGAACCAGTTGATATTTATTTGTCTGACATTGTGCAGCTACATCCAGGATCTGTGGCATGAGGCTGTAATCCTGTATTTGTTTTCTGATTAAAAAATCAACTATCCTGCTGACCTGCATTTTTGTTCCATTTGACTAAATTAAAATCAATTATTACTTATATCCTGTTTTAACCGACCCTAGTTAAGATAACAATCAATTCTATAAAAAACAAAATGAATAAGATTAAAAATTTAATTTATTTATATAATTGTATTAGTCTGCCTTGAACAGATGCAATCTGACTTAAATTTTTCTCAGCGCTTAGCCGCTCATATAATATTCCCATTGCATACGGTTATAGTAATACTGAATAGAACTATTTTACACTAACTGTCTATACCGCAATTTAATTACCGATTACTTAAACGTTCAGGTAAACAACACTTATCTTTCTTTTGGATCTCAATAACATTAGTCGTTATTAATAATCACTGTATGTAATTATATTGATATGTCTTAATAAACAAGAGGTAAATGATGTTTAGTAAAATTATAGGTTATAAATACAAGGTTATCGCAATTGCTCTGGTGCTAGTGTCAGGACAGGCATTCGCTATGGGATGCCTAATCAATGGCCATTCAATGCAAGAGTGTGACAGCATTTGTAAAGATAATTTTTTCTTTCCTTTTCCTTGCTTATAAGGCTTTTGATGAGTACATAACGTGGTTATTTTGGGCCGGACTTACTTGCCTGCGGTTGGCTCTGTGGTTTCAGTCATCTGAAGGCAGGCCAATACATGAAAGCCAGTAAGTTTCAGGTATCCGAAAATATAAGGAGAAACATGATGCAGATTTCAACGGTAAGCAATTTTGTTAACCCGAATCAAAAAACTGTGACGGATACAAAAAAAATTGCTGAAACAATTACAATTGAAAATGTGCCTTCGACTCAACCTTCTGTGGGAGAAATCGCCGCAGACGTTGGTTTAAGCTTGATCCCTGTCTATGGAACCATTCGTGAGTTTCAGAAAGGCAATAAAGGCAATATAGGATGGGGGATATTCGGTATAGCTACAGACCTTCTCTCGTTGGTGCCTGTAGTTGGTTATGGTGTTAAAGCAGCGTCAACAGCAATCCGGGGAGGAGCCACCGCCGTAAAAGCTGCAAAAACCATACAAATAGGATTAGCTGCTGGTCAGGCTGTCTCGAAAGTTACCACAATGACAGTTGTCAGACAATTTACAGTAGGAGCCTCTGAAGGTCTGGCAAAAACATCAGCAGATTTAGGTAAAGCTGCTTTGCGTGCAGTCGATCCCGGTGTTGAGTTGTTATACGAAGGTGGGAAGTTCGTAGGAAAACAGGCAACAAAAGTATCAGGAAGTATTGCAGTTACCACTACTAAAGCTGTTAATTCTGTCAGTATTCTGGAAAATAGTTCCAGATGGAAAGATTTTTCATCTTCGATTGCGCGCAGTGGTGACGCGATGAATGACATGCGTAAAGATTTTGATGGTATTAAATCAACTTCTGAGCTGAGCCAGCAGTTTGTCAAAGATTTTCCGCGGAGTGTATACAAAGTTGATGGTAAAGTTATTCCAACCAGTGATCTTATTGGTTTAGAAAAAGCCATTCCTGATATTCGTAAACGTCAGTTTCTTTCGGCACACGCAAATCAGACAATTCTTGCCGATCCTAGTGAAAAGATTTTATTATCTGATAATTTACTTGGCAAATTTGTTTTTGATAACTCTAAACCTGTTGTTTATAAAGTTAAAAATCTTGCTAATGGAGACATGAAGTTAACCACCAAATTTAAGGCGAAATTAAAAGCAATTGACCCATCTGAGTTGGCTAAAGGTGAAATGTATTCATCTATGGGGATAAAAGTGAAAGCGGTTCTCTCAGAAAGTAAGCTGGCTGAACCACAGTACGCATATATTCTTAACTAATTAATAAATAAAGATATTTTATTATACTATTATCATAGGAACACTAATATTAACGTATAAGCTGCCATGGATGCGATAAAATTAGCTTATTACATTGATGGGAACAAAACCTGATTGATAGTCGGGTTTTGTTTTTTAGTTAAAATGAGCAACTCATGCTGGAATGCTAATACTTCATGTCTCCACTGAACCGGATATGCCTGCCATAATATTATTTTCCGGATGTCATCAGAAACCTGCCAGCCAGTGTATACTGAAAGTACGGACACTTTACTTGCAGAGTCCAATTATTCTTTCTGAGTGGAGGTAGAAGTCATCTGTTGACCATATCCTTTATTTTGTTATGATTATTTTTATCTGCTGAGTTTAACATTGCCTTAATACGGCTTAAGGCTATTTTTTAGAGAAAATATTGTGACTATTCTCGATGTCGATTCAATAGAACATATCACTTATGGAGCTTCTGTTTTAGGCAGCGGTGGAGGTGGTGATCCCTATATTGGGAAAATATTAGCACAACAAGCGATTAAACAGCATGGACAAATCAAGTTAATTAATATTGAGGAACTGCAGCCAGATGCGCTTTTATTATCAACGGGCATGATAGGAGCTCCAACGGTTATGATGGAAAAAATTCCGAATGGTAATGAATCCATCTTTGCATGTCGTCAGATAGAGAAATATCTTAATAATTCAGTGACTGCAATTTATCCTATAGAAGCAGGCGGTATTAATTCTTTATTACCCCTGACAACTGCCTGTTCTTTAGGTTTACCGGTTGTGGATATGGATGGTATGGGGCGTGCTTTTCCTGAATTCCATATGACTACTTTTTATCTTGATAACATTAACTCTTCTCCCTTTGTGGTTGTTGATGAAAAACTTAATACAGTGATAATTAATGCGGTAGACAGTCGGGAATCTGAGATCCTTTCCCGTACGGTAACTGCTAAAATGGGTGGTGCTGCTATTTTCTCAGGATACCCAATCTCAACGGCGCAGGCACAAAAATCTGGTATTTCAGGAACTATCACTTTCATGAAATCTGTTGGTGAAAAAATGCAACAGGCTATTTCTAATAAAGATAATCTAGTAGACACTCTGGTTTCTCTGCTTGATGGATATATTTTATTTCGTGGTAAGCTGAATCGTTTAAACCAGCGTAGTGAGAATGGTTTTACTCATGGTTATGCTAACTTTGTAAGTCTAGATAATAAGAAAGTTAATTTTAATATATTATTTCAAAATGAATATTTGCTGGTGAAAGAAAATGATATTCCACTCTGTATGACACCTGACCTAATTGTTATTATTGATGAAGACACAGGGATTCCTATTCTTACTGAGAGATTATGTTATGGAATAAATGTTGCTGCAATTGGTGTGCCAGCTAATAAGAAATGGCGTTCTCCACGTGGTATTGAAATCTGCGGGCCAAGATATTTCAATTATCCTATGAATTATATTCCAGTTGAGACTTTGATTGAAAAATACAGGAAGGAATAAAAATGACTTATTGTTTGGGAATTGATGTTGGGGGCACGAATGTTGATGCAGTCCTGCTGAATGCCAATAATGAGGTTATGACTAAAACTAAGCATATTACTACATCTGATGTCATGCAGGGTGTAGATAAAGCAATTGAGGTGCTACTGGCAGATAAATCAATAAACAGATCTTTGATAAGCCGCGCTATGCTGAGTACTACCCATTGTACTAATGCTCTTGTGGAACGAAGAGGACTGACTTCAATAGCGCACTTCCGGATTACATCACCTGCTGCGTTATCTATACCACCTTTGGAGAATACGCCATCAGATTTTAAAAATGCGCTTTCTGCTCATTTATTTTCTGTGCCCGGCGGGTACCATTATGATGGCAAACTATTTTCTGCACTGGATGAAGGAATGCTGCGAAAACAGCTTTGTTCAATCAAAGGTCAGGTTAAAGCTGTATCGGTATGTGGTTTATTCTCACCAGTAACAGATCAGCAGGAACGTAGGGCAGAAGTTTTGATAAAAGAAATTCTGGGGGATTCTGTTCCTGTTTCTCTTTCATCTCAAATTGGCACTATTGGCTTGTTAGAACGGGAAAACGCTACTATTTTTAACGCTGCATTGTGTGATATCGCAGATAATATTACCAATGGATTTCACAGAATATTAAGGCGGCATAATATCAATGCCAGCCTTTACTTTGGTCAGAATGATGGCACATTAATGCCTCTCAGCCGTGCAAAACATTTTCCTGTTTTAACAATTGCGTCAGGACCTACTAATAGTATCTTTGGGGGTGCAAAATTAGCAGGTTTACAGGAAGCTATCGTCGTCGATATTGGTGGTACGACTACAGATGCTGGTATAGTAAAAAACGGCTTCCCCCGCCAGTCTTATTTTTCAGCAGAAATAGGTGGTGTGCGTACTAATTTTCGTATGCCAGATGTTATCTCTATTGGTCTGGGCGGAGGCTCAGTAGTTAAAATAGATTCAGATGATGCTATTAGTATCGGCCCGGAAAGCGTTGGTTATCAGTTATCCAGCAAAGCACTTGTTTTTGGTGGTGATGTGCTGACAGTGACTGATATAGCGGTCGCTATGGGGCTGGCAACTATTGGTGATGTAAACAAAATTTCTCATCTTTGTCCCAGACAGGTTGAAAAAGCAGCAGCGTGTTATGTGTCTATGATAGAAAAAGTTTTGGAAAGAATGAATAACAGCACTAATGACTTACCTGTTATTTTGGCAGGAGGCGGTGCGGCGCTCTTACCCATGAAACTGAAAGGGGCCTCAGAAGTTATCAGGCCATTACATTCTGATGTAGCTAACGCTATTGGTGTTGCGATGGCTCAGGTGAGCGGCGAAGTTGATATCATTGTTTCTACCGAAAAGGAAACATTAGAATCTTGGTTAGAACAGGCTGAAAGTATGGCAGTCAAAGCGGCTATAGAAGCAGGTGCTGTACCTGAATCAGTAAAAATAACTGAACTTGACTCTTTACCATTAGGTTATATGTCAGGATATACAATCCGAATAAAAGCAAAAGCAGCGGGGACATTAAAATGAACTGTCTGAGTCTTTTTTTAAAAAAATCATCTCATCTGCCCCCCCCTGACTACAACTTGCTAATTCAGTTATCTTAGAACTTGCTAATTCAGTTATCTTAGAGATGATATCTTTTATTAAAAATACAAATAAACCAGTAAAGGAGACTTGCAGCCAGCAGTGAGTTAAGTGAAGGGATCCCTGCTTCAACAGTAAAACCAACAAAACTGCCGCCAACCCATGAAATAATGGCAAACATGCCTGTCTTTTTTACGGATTCTTCACCCGGCAAAGTCCCTTGACTACGGGTAGAGTCAAGCAGAGCACGGTGAGTGCGTAACAAGTAATAATCTACCAGCATTATACCAGCGACAGGGGGGAATAATATACCGAGTGTAACAAGAAAATTGATAAATTTATCAGTAATAGCCGTCATCGAAATTAATGTTCCTGTTATGCCCAAGATTAGTGCTAAAATGACATAGTTATATTTCTTTTTAGTAAAAACGGTCAAGAAATTTGAAAAACCAAGTACAGAAGAATATAAATTCAGGTCGTTAATTTTAATAGCAGAAAGCATAACGCACAACAATCCAAGGATTCCAGCACTTTGCGTCATAATATCCACAACATCGGCAGTATTCAGCGAGTGGGCAGCTAATATAGATATTCCATTAACAACAAACTCACCTATAAAAATAGAGCTGGTCATCACCCAGAATACATGCTTCCCATTTTTGCAAAAGCGGCTCATATCCGGACATATAATTGCGAAAACTATATATGCCCCTGCTACTGCTGTTGCAGCCGAACCTATAGATAGGGGTATCCCGGATGGTTTAATGCTTAACAAGTAGTGAATATTGTAATTTTTTAATGTCTGATAAAAAATCCATCCGGTAATCAGCAAGAAAAACGGTAAGGCAATTTTGGCGACCCAGCTTAATCCTCTGAATCCAAAAGCTACTAAAATAGATAGTAACAGGCCCGAAACTGCTGAAGCTATATAAAAACCATATGAACATTCTTCCAGCCCCATGGCAGAAATCACGCCTTTAGCTACAATTGAGTTTTGTACACCAAACCACCCGAGGGTGCTGATGGATATAACACACCCAATCAGTGCTGAGCCAAAATAACCAAAACCACACCAGCGTGATAAGAGACTGGTTGATAGCCCTTCTCTGGCACCGGCGATACCCAACCCAAGGCTGATTAACTCCAGCAGAAGACTGCCTAAAGCTGTGGAGAGCATCGCCTGTGCAAATGTCATGCTATGTCCTAATGTTGCTCCTAACATAAACTGAACGAGAGAAGTCGTTGCACCTATCCGGACTATGCAAACAGTCAATAAGTCAATACGTTCATTTAGAGGAACCCGGGACAGAGTATGATGATCGCGAGTGAACATATTTTTTTTATTATTCATTTATGGCGCCATCCGAAGTTGAGTATTTATCATTTATTTAAGTTATCAACAGGAAATTCAAAGTAGGTATTTGGGTAGGGTTCATTCGTTAATGTGAAGTGCCACCACTCCTTTTTATACCCTTTAAAACCTGCTGAGGTCATTAATGCATGAAGTAATAATCTGTTTGCTTTATTTTGTACTGGAATATCTTGATATAAAAAAGACGAGCGCGGATCAAAATAATCAAATCCTGTACCAAAATTTATCCATTTTGAATGGTCTATTTCATTTATAGGAACAATAGTTAAATCAACTGTACTCCCCCTTGAATGTGATGATTTACTAGCTATATAGCCATTTCTGAACAAATCTGATTTTTCCACATTAGGGTAAAAAACAGATTTCATTGAATCATTTTTGATATCTTTTGACCATGAAAGAAAATCATTGACGGCGCTTTGAGGGCGATAGCAGTCGTAAACTTTCAGAGTCATCCCTAACGGGTATAAAGCCCGAATTACTTTTTTGAGTGCTTCTGCAGCTGAATGAGTCAGAAGACAAATGGGAGCATTATATCCATTTGTTTTTCTGCCAATGAAGTTGTTTCCATTAAAATATCTGATATCTGTTTTTATTTCTGCTATTTCTTTTTTAACATTGACAAAATCAGAAGGAATCTTCATTTCAATATAAGTATCAAACACAACTCACCGCCTCATTATTTTATATTACAATATCTCTAAAAGGATGAAATAATTTAATTAATTGAAAAAATTCTATCTTACAAAATTAACCTCTTCACGTATAAATTCAGGCGGAACATAGCTTTCGAATCCTGAATATTTACAGTATTCAATAAATTTGATGAAAGAATGTACATTTGCTTTCTGATAAATAGTTTGTAATGTATTCTCGACAGTTCTGTGAGAAAGATTCAAACGCTTTGCAACTTCTTTACTACTCAATCTTTGCAACATCCAAAAAATTACATTGAGTTCTTTTTTCGTGAAGAGATCATTAGGAGGCTGAGACGATAATACAAAAGGTTTTTTCTTATCAATAAAATCTGGAGTAGATATAAACATAAGCTTATTTGCATAACCTACAGTCCCAACACATTCGTTCCCAGAATATAGTGGTGTTTTAGGGCAAAAGAAAGGTTCTGGCTCTTTTTTAAAGTTATACAATTGTATTGAGATGATTGATGAACTTTTTCCTGAGCACTCTGCAATTCTATCCTGTTTTTTAAATTGCTCAGTAAAACTTGCCCAGCCAGCAGGAATATCTTCATCACCTTTACCATGGATTTTAAAATTTGAAGGAAGATTCAGAAAAAACAAACCGGGCGGGTTTATATACAAAAATTTTGAATCATTATCTCGGACAAAACAAGGAACATCACTTCTATCCATAAAATCGGCAAGTGAACCAAAATTGCTTTCTTGTAACCGTCGGTTCTGAACTGGAGTTATCTCTTCACTACTATTCATTTTGGAGTTACCTAATCCACTTTCTGGAGGAACGGAACTATGTCAAATCTATGCCAATTTGTCTGTGATCACCAACTTATTCCATCTTTTCAGACTGCACTTTATCCTCCATAAAAGAGCAAGGATTTTAACTTTTGCGTGAAATTCACAATACTACACCGGTGATGTTCATATACAGATGCTGTAAATCCGAGCTTACCATAACGACGGATTTGCAAAGTATCTAAGAGATGGACCATCATTTTAGAAAATTTTTTAATAATATTCTGAATACCTTTCTTCATGCTTATCCTTTCTGAATCTTGAAAGCATGGTCTGATGAAGCATATCCAGAGTCTCTGTATTGTTACACTTATTATGATGGTAACACTCTGATTCAGGAAAACTCAATTACATACACTACAATATTTGATTTACATTTAATAACTATTTAATTTTGTTTTAGGGTGACCATCACAAATTTAAACAGAATCATATCTCAGCTCAAACTACAGAGACTGAAAGCAGTTCTGGCTGAGTCTATTGCACAGACTGGTCATAGTGAATTACAGAGCATTGATGAGGCGTTTACGCCCTTGCTGATTGATAAACCTGATGGCAAGAGTGAGGGATGAACGTCTGGATTAACTGGATTAACAAGAAGGCCAGAGAGCATATTTTTACAATCAAACGTTATCCTATACACCGATGGGGGTTAATGTCGCGGAAATTTATGCCATCCCGCTGGCCTGTGACCATGGCGGACATTCCTGACTATCAGCCGTCCCCTGGTCGCGATCGTCGTGAAGATTTGGTTCTGCCGCATTAAAATTAATAAATCATATGATAGCGGGTTAATAGCTGTCAGTTGCTATGTGTGCAGTAAGAAAATCCTTTGAACGACTCCATTATCCCGTTGAAGTGATACTAGTTTGTTTGCACTGGTACCTGACGTATTCTTCAAGTCTACGTAATTTAGAAGAGTTGGTGCAGAAGAAAGGCATTTTCGTTGACCACTCTGCAACTCATCGCTGGGTATTGCGACTGGTACCAGCGCTTGCAAAGGGTGCCAGAAAGAAGTAAAAAAATATGGCGGAATCTGCTAAATGGATGAAACTTATATCAGGATAAAGGACTGTTTGGATTATCTTTATCAGATAATAAATGGTCATGGTGAACCTACAGACTCCATATTAAGTAAAATCTCAATAAGAATGCCGCTTATTTTTTAAGAAAAAAGACTGGTCTGAATGCTTATCCAGTGGTTATTCATATTGATAGACGCAAGCTAAAAAAGCAGTTGTCGAATTATTGAATAAACCCAGTCTGAAAATAACAGGCAGACAATGTTGTTATAAAAATAATACTGTACAGCAGGACCATCGTTTTATTAGAAAACGATACAGAACTATATCAAGGTTAAAAACCTATCGTACAGCTAAAATTTTAGTGGAAGCGACAGAAATACTGCATAAATGACAAATTCCTGTACAAAGACAGATTGTCAGGTGTCTTTTATGATTTAGTTACTTAAAAAATCTTTCAGATAACTAAAGCTGATTCTTTATCATTAATTCGACAGAACCGTGTCATTCCACAGAAGCATCTATAGCACTATGATTAGTGCTGAATCCTTTAGTTTTCATTTGATGGCATCAATTTCAGCATCAGAAAGTCCGCTGGATATTTTCACAACAGACCGATCAACTCCGTTAGCGAGAAGCTGTCTGGCCATTTCAATTTTTGCTTCATAGCGGCCTCTTTCAATCCCTTCTTGTCTGCCTGCCTGCATTCCTCTCTGTATCCCTTCCTGCATTCCCTTTTCACGCAGCTGTTCTGCTATAGTCATAACCACCTCACGATAATCTGTTGCTCTGTCGGCAATCTGATGCAAAAATTTTTCTGCATCAGAAGTATTGCCCCGCTCTGTAATATACCACATCAGTCCCCTGAACAGTTCCGGCGGCAGTGTCCACTGGTTCAGTAACCCGGCTATTTCCTGAGCTAATTCCAGCATATCACGGGTGCGGATATGTTTCATCACCAGCTCCATCAGCGCCATATGCCTGTGTGCTGCAATCTTCTCATCCGGTATAATCGTAATATCAACCAGCGGGAATGCCTGCATATAGACAGATTCTGCCAGCTCCGGGTCGTCAAGGCAGTCCAGCCAGCGGGTGCTGTAGGGATAGGGAGAGGTTTTACCGGCGTAAAACAGGAGCGGTATTACCACAGGAAGAGTATCGTTGCCCTGTTCAAGATGCCGCTGCATAGCTGCCACACTGTAACGAAGGAGCCTGAATGCCATCAGCTTTTCCGGGCGTCCTTGATGCTCTACCAGAGTGTATATATAGCCTTTACCCGTTGTGGTCTGTAATGAATAAAGCATATCGGAACACTGACTTCGCAGGTCCGGCTCAATGAAACTGCCGGACTCCATCTTAAGCGTGTCAAAATCACATCGTCCGCGAATATTTTCAGGCAGATGAATTTGCAAAAAATCCCTTGCGACTGTGATATCACCGAGAAATTTTTTAAAAATTGCGTCATGGGCGGAGGATATGCTCATTTCATTTTCATCATTCATAATGAGAAGACGAGGATAACTGAATCAGCCTGTTTTTCTCAATAACTTCAGCCTGGCGGCTATACTCCGGCAGCCGGCACAGTCACTGACCGGTTCTGCTGCAATAAGCCGTAATCAGTTATGATTTCTTTTATTTCCCCGTGTTACCACCAGTGTCTCTGACCAGAAAAGCATTCAGACACTTGCATTACCCTGTTGATGTCATTGTTCAGTGTGTACCGCTGGTACCTGGCTTATGCTCTGAGCTTGAGTAATCTGGAGGAAATGATGGCACGATTGACACATTCCACCGTGTATCGCTGGGTTATCAGACTGACACCGTTACCGGATAACACTTTCCGTCGGTATAAACGCCTTGTGGGGCGCCGCTGGCGGATGGATGAGACTTATATCAAAGTTAAAGGCCAGTGGAAATACCTCTGCCGGGCGGTTGACTTTTTGCTGACAGCCAGACGGGATGCGGCAGCTGCCCTGCGTTTCTTTCGCAAAGCCTTTCGCCAGAATGGCACTCCTGAGGTGGTCACCATTGATAGCAGTACTGCCAGCAGGGCAGCTCTGGCAGTGCTCAGCACCGGCAGAGCAGAAGCAGAAACCTTTGCCATCAGGCAGAGCAGGTACCTGAACAATCTTGTGGAACAGGATCACCGCAACATTAAACGAAGGATAAAGCTGCTGGCCGGATTTAAGCCTGACATTGGGCGCAATCCATTCTGGCTGGCATTGAACTGATGCACATGCTGCGTAAAGGACAATATCAGTATCCACACGGGGACGGTTCGTCGTCGGCAGAACAATTTTATCTGTTAGCTGCCTGAAAAAACGGCAGTCTGGATTTTCACAATTTTTTTGTTGTTAATGCAACAGAACCACGTGATGTGATGGTTTCCTACTATTGTAGGATGTAACTAAAAAACCATTTTATTCCAATTAGGGGTGGTGACCGGGTAACTGCGATGACTGCCAACTTTACTTCACTGTAGCGGCCAACAAAAACAAGCCACCGGCTTACGAATTCGTAAACAGATGACCCGATTTACTGTGCCACTACAGTTTGTAATTGACCCCGTTCCGAGTATCATTTTGCGAACTGCATTCCAAATCTGAATCTGCGATAAGGCATGATCGCTCTTTCGCTGCGATCTACCCCGAGGATTTTCATGAACAACGCCGAACAACAATTTCTTAATGAGCTGGATAACAAATTCTGGAAGGCCGCTGACAAACTACGCGCCAACATAGATGCCGCCAACTACAAACATGTGGTGCTGGGGCTCATTTTCCTGAAATATGTTTCTGATGCCTTCAAGGTGCGCCAGCAGGAGTGTGGGGAGTTTGCCTTTAAGGAGTATGCAAAGTTTGGCGGCAGCGTTGCAGTTGGAGGATATGGCGGCGCAGCAGGTGCCTCTGCTGTAGCAGGCCTCTGTCTTGCCATTGGTATACCAACAGGGGGGCTGGGTATGCTGGCCTGTGGCGTGGTGGGTGCCCTCAGTGGGGGCTATATCGGCGGGAAAGCAGGGGAAATGTCAGGGGAAATGTTAGGAGAATTTGGCATCAAAGCAAAACAACCGATTACTGACTTCTGGCGCTGACGGTGGTAACAGATAACGACCCCGTCTGGCTGCTGCTACTGGGCCTCTTTGGTTTATGCACACTGTTGCTCAGCCTTGCGCTAATGGCAGTGCTGTTTATTCTCTATGGCGTGCATAAAAAAAGTATGAAGCACTGATAGACCTGTATCATACGCGGGGATTTAAGTTAAATAGTGTTTTGTGGTTCTGGTCTTTAATGGGTTTCCCCGGTTCCCCGCATCTTGTTCATTATTTCTGGTCTATGAAAAAAAAGAAGAAAGAGTCATTTTTTTATAAACCCGACCCGCGCGCATACGATTTTTTTGACACGGTACCGGAAGAATTAAGCGGCTGGCTTAAATCATATTATTACATAATGATGACCGGCTCTGTTATGACTTTACTTTTCTTAATTACCGGAGGAATAGCAGCTCTCTTTTCATGATTGCCGATTTAAACACTCACTCTGGCCTTGCCAGTATTACTAATGAAGTGTTCAACGCCTGTACCACAGGCAGCATGATTTTTCGTTCCGTTTGACTTCAAACATCTGTAGTCTGTGCAATGATAGAGGCGGATTTTACAGATACAGAAGAACCTGACTGATAACCAGATTTTTCGTGTTCTGCGGGAAGCCAGCTCTTGCTGGCGCCTTTTATCTTATCGGATAACTGTATGTCTGCTGTACGGAAATCTTGTCACGGTACTCTCAGCAGGAAGCTACTCGCCGAAAATACTGCCTGCTGTTTATGTTACATTTGACTTTTTGAAAAATATTCAAACCGGGAATAAATATGGAATTGCCAGCAGACATATCTTTTAAAAAATGGCGGTTATCGCAACTAACAGCTACTATACTTGACGGCATATTTAATAATGGAAAATATTGAAAACTTAATTCCGATGATTGTGTTTGCCCGGGTGGTGGAAACATTAAGTTTTACCGCCGCAGCACACACTTTAGGCATGTCTAAATCATCGGTCAGCCGTGATATTCTGGCCCTGGAGAAAAGGATAGGCTCAGCACTTTTGAAACGAACAACCAGAAAAATTGAAATCACAGAGCTGGGATTACGTTACTATCAGTACTGCGTTAACATACTGAATGAATTACAGGCCTCCGGACGGTTTATCAAAGAATATTACGAAGAACCAGCAGGAACGATCAAAATTTTAGCGCCGGTAACATTCGGAATACAGTACGTTGTGCCCGCCCTGAATGCCTTTCTGGCAGAAAATATTCATGCCAATATTGACCTTGATTTATCAGATAAAAAAATTGATATCAAAGAAAGCAGTTATGACTTAGCGATAATAGTATCTCAGGAAACCCCTGTTCATGAACATACTAAATTCTTATGTGCGATTCACTGGGGATTGTATGCCACACCAAGCTATATCCAAAATATTAAACCCATTATAACTCCTAAAGATTTACCACTGCGTAATTACATTCTGTTGCGGGGAGTTGCCCGCGCAGTTTCACTGCCATTCCGCAAAGAAAAACAGAAGATGAATATTGATGTCCAGAGTCGTTTCAGAAGCAACAACAGTATGGCATTAACCAATATGGCTTTATCCGGGCTGGGTATCGCCTATCTTCCTAATTATATTACCCGTGGAAGCCAGGCTGCCGGAAAACTGGTGAGGCTGCTGTCTGACTGGCAGATGGACCAGTATAAAATCTGGCTGTTATCAAAAACAAGAAACACTGTTAATTCGGGTATAAAACGGTTTAGTGACAATTTACAGCAACTTATCGCCGCTGCTGAATCAGAGCGATAAACAGTGAGGCTGGCATCCGGTTACAGATGACAGCACTCGTTCTATTCAGTCAGTGCTTAACTATATGACAAATTTCATTTCTGGAGAGTAATTGGAATATTGTTTTGATAATTAAAAACACGGCGGTAGCAGTCACGGACAATATAATATCCTGCTGCTAGTAGTAATCACCGTGGCGATAATCCCAGCTATTAAAGGTGGCAGACATCAAGGAAATAATTTTATCAACGTCCAGACCTTTGCGAATTAACACGGGACAAGGCGTTATTCTGCGATCACCGCGTTGTTCCGGTATAAGATTCCCTGCATCATCGACCATTGACACTATTACGCCCTGTTCATAACGGGTTTCTTCACGTTCTTCTGGCTGGATAGATTTTACATAATCATTGGCACAGATAATTAAATCTGCGTGTTGTTCAATCCGTTCTCCAATACATTCTACCAGCCCACGGTTACCTTTTCCTGAGGGATTGGCAGAGCTGGCAAAAGAAAATTTGCGGTGGTTATCCCACAACTCTTTTGCAAGAATTTCTCCGGGTTTGCCGAATTTGATGACAAAACAACTGGTCTTACGGCTGTCCATCATTAATTCGTTGACGCCGTCATCAGGCAGGTTATCGATAGCTTCTTGCTGCCATGGCAGAATACACCCCAGTAATATATCAGCATCCCAGTGGGCCTGATAAAAAGCCTCAATTTCCGGGTTGAGTTGTGCTAACGCTTTCAGTTGCTCCATGCTACCACACAACACCACGCCAGGTTTGTTACGGTTACGCTGCTTAGCTACAAATTTACGCTCAAGCCCCTGCTTGTCTGATGTCATGAGGATGTAACCCACTTTTGTTGGGCAGACGATCATCCCACCACTGCCACACAAAATTTCTAGTGCTTCCGGTTGTACACCACCGTTCCAGATTACTTTTTTATCGAACATTTTAATGCCTTATTATTGTCAAAGCGTCAGTCCGTAGCATGAAATGAAAAACAGAAACAGACAATAAACAACCCGAAATCAGCACTATTGTTCCTGTGATGAAACAATAATGTGCAGGCTAAATTAAATAACGCTAAAACAAAGATTTCACTGTCTGGACCGGGCATCATCCGTTACTTATATGGGCAGTTTTCAGGCATGTTATATTCAATGCTCAAAATAAAAAATGCAACGAGTGAAAGGGGTGTTGACCGCTCTGCTAAACACAGATTTTCTTACGAAGAAGCCCGAATATAACGTTTTTGATAGTAGAAGAGTCTTTGTCCTGCATCGCCATGGGATGACGCTTCTGGCCAGACAAAAAATTTTGCGGTAATAGTATACCGCCCCTTAATGTACCAACGGGAAGCGGCTTCTGGCACTGGATGGCTTGCTGATAGCTATGAGGCAACTAACCTGTGCCACAAACAGCTCAGGCAGAATATTCCCATCACTCCGGTTGTGTTTTTTCATAAACAAAAGATTAAGAGATGCAAAGATGCAGTTATCAGAGAGTTATAACCATCAGTGTGTTAACACAAGGCCATCAGGCATGACCTTAACGGAAAAAATTCTGGCGCGGGCCAGTGGTCGTGACATGGTATCGCCGGGAGAAGTTGTGTTCGTTAAAGTCGATGTGCTCATGTCCCATGATCCATGTACCCCGGGCGTTGCCAGTGTTTTTAAAAAAGAGTTTGGCGAAAATGCAAAAGTCTGGAATCCGGATCGCTTCATCATGATTCCTGATCATTTCACCTGGTCTGCTGACCCACAGACAAATCAAAATATCAGAGTTATGCGGGAGTTTGCCAGAGAACAGCACATCACACATTTTTATGATGTTGGAACACCGGATTATAAAGGAGTCTGTCATATTGGTCTGGCAGAAGGCGGGCATACCCGGCCCGGCGAGGTTTTACTGGGGACCGATTCGCATACTGTTACTGCAGGTGCGTTCGGTACGTTTGCTATCGGTGTTGGCATAACGGATGGTGCTTATGCTTTGGGAACAGGTGAAATTCTCCTTAAAGTTCCTTCTACAATCCGTGTTAACTATACGGGTGTTAAACCTGAAAGCGTCCAAGCAAAAGATTTGATTCTCGCCCTTCTGAAAGAACTGGGTGTTGCCGGAGCGACTTATCAGGCCATTGAATTCGGTGGAAATGTTGTTGACGAATTATCACCAGATGAACGTATGACCATTTGTAACATGGTGGTAGAGTGCGGTGCTAAAAATGGGATTATGGTTGCCAACCAGGCAACAATTAACTACCTGAATAGTAAAACCAGCACCCCATGGACCCTGGTTGAGCCAGACGTCGATGCCAGTTATGCACGTACAATTAACATCGATGTCAGCTCACTTACCTCAATGATTGCCCGCCCGCATTCTCCAGATAACGTCACACCTGTCGATGAGCTGGAAAATGTAGCAATCTCCCAGGCTTATATCGGTTCCTGTACTGGAGGGAAAATCTCCGACTTTGTGGCGGCTGCACGTGTGATGAAAGGGCGTAAAGTGGTGATTCCTACCTTTGCAGTTCCTGCTACCAAAGAGGTATTTCACAACCTTATCATCAACCATATAGACGGTATTTCGATTTACCAGATCCTGACCGACGCTGGAGTGAAACTGTCATCGGAATCTGGCTGTGCAGCATGCTGCGGCGGACCAGCGGACACATTTGGCAGAATAAACGATCCAATAACGGTTATTTCAACTACTAATCGTAATTTTCCAGGGAGGATGGGGCATAAGGGTGCAATGATCTATCTGGCCTCGCCCTACTCCGTTGCAGCAGCAGCAATCACTGGTACCATTACTAATCCTGAACGGTTTATAACAGCATGAATATGAAAGATATTTTACGTGGTAAAGTCTATGTTCTGGGCAGTAACATTGACACAGACCAGATTCTGACTGCCGAATATCTTAAAGTAAATCCGGCCTCGACTGAGGGCCGGGCTGAATTAGCTTCTCTTGCGATGTGTGGCCTCCCGGAAGATTCAATGCCATTCATTGATCCGGAAACAGGAGTATCCGGCTATGATTTTATCATGGCTGGAGAAAACTTTGGCTGTGGTTCATCCCGTGAACATGCTGTGGTGGCGCTGAGCGCTTCCGGTGTTAAAGCAGTGATCGCTCAGTCATTTGCCCGCATTTTTTTCCGTAATTGTGTATCAACAGGTGAGCTGATACCCGTTACATTGCAATCTGGCTTTAGCATAAGTGCCGTAAAAACAGACGATATAATTGAAATTGATTTTAACAACCATCAAATAATCACACCTGACGGCATGATGCCAACAGCTCCGGTTGGTGAACTGGTGAACATTGTTGCTGCTGGCGGTTTGTTCGCTTATGCGAGGAAAACAGGCAAGATGTAACAATATTGAATAATAGGAACTGTTGCAGTCTGGCTTCAAAAGAGGCTGGAGGTCAAAACCTTATCCCCCCAGCCACACCACATCCCTGTGGATGTCCTATTCTGCCTGTCCGTATGCATCACTTAACCGCTTTAATAGTGGCGTAAACCGTACAGATGCACCTTTTGACGGAATCATCAGGAAAGCACCCCTTTACCGGATCTTTGCAACAGTGCCTCTCAAGCTTAGTTATCACCCTCTGTCACGAAATGCGGCAACCTCAGAATCAACGTCAGAGGACGATGCACCCGATTTCATACTGGCAGCCTGGCTCATGCTTAAGCTGTTATCGCTGCCACCCTGCCCTTCCATACTAGCCCCAATACTTTCCATCTGTTGCTGACCACCAGAACTAAAGCCTCCAGTATCTGCCTGACCCTGGCTGCTGTCGCTAATCATAGCGCCGCTCCCCTGGTCACCCCCGCCAGATGTGCTGCTACTTTGGTCACTATTGACTGATGTATTGCTATTCTGGGCTCCATCGCCAGATGCGCCGCCTTCCTGGGATCTGCCATCTGTCAAACTGTTATTTTCTCCCTGGTCACCAGTGGCGCTATCAATAGTAGCAGCCAGGGCAGCGCCGAAACCCGCTGCCTGCGCGAAAGGCGAACTGCCAGTAATACCGGAACTTTCACCACCTGAACCACTCGTATCATTTATCGAATCGAACATGCCTGATGACGTATCGGAAGTCGATTCCGTTTTCTCACTACTCGATGATAAAAGTGACGACAGAATTTGCGTACTGGTATAACCACCCACTGCGCCCCCGGTCGCCGCAGCGACAGCAGGCGCGGCCATAGCAGCAGCAGCAGCCAGTCCCGCCGCACCAGTGTTAGTGTTTCCGAGATTGGAGCCAGTGATGATTCCAGAAACCATTGTGGGGACTTTGGTCGTCAGTATATACAGCGTTATCACTGCGACGAGCATGACATACATTTCCGTAAGATTAACTTTACTGAATATCAGTAGTGTTGTTTTGGATATGTTAACAGAGAGGAAATCTTTACCGATGCTGACCAAAAGTAGCATTGTCATCAGCTGGGCAGCGGCGGCCAGCACCGTCTTGTAGTAATTAATTGCGATGTCTGAGGTCCAGCGTGACCCGCCAAATCCAAGAAAAAATATACCACAGTAAGCAAGCAGCCAGCAGGAACACATCAGTATCAGGATGTTTACCCCAATCAGCGCAAGAAGTACGAGAATAATAGAAGCAACGACAATAGCAATCAGGGCATTAAGTGGCGCCAGAATGGAACTTTTCTTTACTACATTGATGAGCAATTTAAACCCAATATCGACCATACCAGATGGTGACATGTATTTATTATCTATATTACCGGCCTTACCCGCCAGCTGTTGTAGCGAGCTGAAAATATCGGTTACAAAGCCAGTACCTAGAGTGCTGCCAACACTGCTGGTAAGCAGCCACCAGAAGAAGCCAGTAAAAATTGTGAAACGAACAAATTCCGCAAAAAACTCTCCAAGATCGGCTTTTCGCAAGGCCATTGTGCCAAAAGTCCAGATCATTGAAATTATTGCCAGCGTCCAGAACAGCCAGCTTGCTGCCGTGGTAAACGCTTCTATCCATTTTTGGGTTTCAGCCTGATATTTATCTAGAATTCTATCCATCAGATTGAAACTGGAGAACTTGGCATATGCCGGAAGCGCCACAAAGAGAGCCAGGCAGGATAATCCATATGAAGCAGTTTTAAGGATTGGTGGCATTTTCATCTATCAGAACCTCACCAGTTACAAGAGTCCGCTGGGCTCGTACTCGCCAGCCTTCGGGCCTGGTTACCCGGCATAGAGTGTATAAAGTTGCTGCCATTCTTGCTGGCTGGCGATTTTCCTGGCATTACAATGATGCGATTCACATTGCTAATCTCAGGCATGGCAGACCCGCCATGCCTGGACCTCATCAGAATTTCCTTGATTTTGGCGTACTTTCCTGGAATTCAGCGTCCGTGAAAAATTGTGTTGCCACCTGTTCAGTCGCCTTTTTTTCTGCTTCAGCCTTCATCCGAAGCGCTTCTGCGGTCTGTTGTGCCATTAACAAACTGCGAATCTGTATGAGCTGGCTCGACTGCGTACTGGCGAGCTGATTGGTATATTGAATCGCTTCCACTTGCCCCTTAGCAGATTCTGCAGATGTTTGCAATTTCTCGAGTTTTTTGACGTCTTTATCCAGATTCTCTCCCTGAGCATCGACATTTTTCAACACAGCATCGGCAGCCACTATTTGCGATTGCGTGTTTAAGGCTTCGTTCTCTTCTGCTACTTTTGATAACTCCGCTATCTCTTTATCGGTACACTTTCTATCTGATGAAAAGAGGCACGACATTTTCTTGTAATTATCACTTTTTCTGAATTTATCTATTTTTTCTTTCTGTTTCTTCAGATCGTTACCTGTATCAACCAGATTAGCGTAAGTCATTTTTACATTACTCCAGCTGAAATCCTTCGGGTTCTGCGCCATCTGTTTGTAATAATTTATCTGAGTTTTGTAATAATCGACCTGCCTTTGGAACTGCTGTAGCTGATCATAGAACTGCTTAGCCTGTTGAAGATAATTTTTAACAGAAGTGGCAGCAGTAACGGTATTTTGCGCAATATTAGTCCAGTCAAAAACTGGCAATATTGCCTGTGCTGGCAAGATGCAGACAGTACTCAGGGTAATAATTTGGGCGATTTTAATGAAAAAACGGTGTTTCATACTATTTCTCCCTAGTGTCGATAATCAAATGATTGGTATGGCTTTGAAAAAGTTATATCCTTTGTAACGATGATGTTGAAGCGGTAACCGGGGCGAATTTCGATCGTTGGCGAAATGTTGAGGTTTTTAGCAATCAACTGTGCCGTAACCTGCCCTAGTTGCTGGCCAAGAGCTGCACTCATCATATCGTTCATCGACTGCGACGTGGATCCGTTAGCAGTTGGACCTTTATTGCTGCCGTTCCGATCCTGAGAGTATGCAACACCAGCTGTGATACCCGACATTAGTAACGCAGATGAGAACAAGCGGAAGTAATGATTGTTCACCTTATCGTTAAAGCCGGAATATCCCGCGCCGTCCCCGCCTGGCATTGAGCCAATATCCATTGCTTTGCCATCCGGGAAAACAATCCGCTGCCAGGCCACAAGCACCCGTGACTGACCATAGAGTACACTGCTCGAATAGGAACCGACGAGGCGAGAGCCTTGCGGGATTAACAGATATTTACCGGTAGCAGTGTCATAAACGTTTTGCGATACCTGCGCCATAATCTGCCCTGGCAGATCAGAGTTGATTCCCGAAATCATTATGCCCGGCACGACAAAGCCGGCACGCAGCTCGAATAACGAACGCGGGGCTTCCATGCTGGTATTGAGCTGCCAGCGATCGCTTCCCTTGTTATCAAACTGTTTGTAACCATTACTGTTAACATTCCTGGAGGGGGTGCTCGCTGTGACGAATGATGAACCATCGAAGCCGCTGCTCTGACCATCCATCAGCCCCGCATCCTTCATTTTTTTTAACTGGGACATATAGATATCGGAGGGATCTTGATTTTCCAGGGACGTAGTTTCCCGCTGTAACTCTGCCATCCGCTGGTTAAGCTTATCTTCGTAAGTTTGTTGTGTGCCTTGGGCAGAAACCGGGTTGCTTCGCTGTGGTATGGAAATATTCACACCTGTTTTTGCCTTAATCGCTTCCTGTAGGAATTGCATCTTTTCCGTACGAATGCGTTCAAGCTCACCATCCGGAATGCGCTGCACTTTATCATCTTGTTTCGGCGCGGCTGGTCTACCGATGTTTTGCACCGGTTTGGGAAGCATATCAAGAAAATCAGAGGGCACTTCGAAAGGCACGGGGGGGTGATCCGGCTCCCCCATTTTTATCGGCGGAGCTGCTCCCGACTCTACTGGAGTAACAGCTGGCTGGATTATACCTTCTGTATGGTCCCCCGCAATTTTGCTGGCAAGAGTAGAAGTACTCCCTGTTTTATCAGCTGAACACTGACCGGGAATTTTTCGTTTCGTACCACGATTATTCGCGACCATTATCATAACCAGAAGAAACGCACCCAGAATGCCTAACAGGATGTATAAGGGACGATTATTAACCCGCCGTACACCTGATTTTTTTGACATAGCACTTGCTAATGTCGTTTTATCTCTGGTGTTGTTATTGGCCATAATCTTACTCCTTGCGCACCCAGTAACCGGCCGGAACTGTCGTGCCGTCCTGCGGAACGTAAAGTCGTGTTACGGACTGATCACCAACCATGACAGTGATCCGGTACAGGTCCATACCGACAGTCTGATCGAAAATGTAACATAGCGGCAGGCTCGCTGTACGAGCTGACCCTCTCCGTGGAGCCTTCTTCCCTTTTACCGCTTTTCCCCCTGAGTTAAATTCCTGAATAGCGTATCCTTTGGCTCGAAGGTTCTCGACCAAAGCATGGCCATAAGGGTCAGTCGTTGGTTGTTGCAGCTCAAACTGGGTTCTTGCGGGCGAGTACAGTGTTACAAGCTGCTGTAAGGTATCGTTGGCAATCTTATTCTGATCAAGACCCGCCACCGGTTCTTTGACGAAATTGCCATAAGGAGATGTCGGCGCACAACCAGTAAGGCTGGCAAGGGCAACAGACAGAACCATGACGGAGGCAAGATTACGCATTATTTAGTCCTCCGGGTAATGGTAATTTTGTCCTGATTACGGCCAACACCCGCAATGAGGATTGCCTTATCCAGCACTATATCCACTATGTAGCGGTCTCCCTGAACTCGGTAATTAACCATGACGTTTTCCGGGTCGGTAAACATGGCACCAGCTTTACGGACGACCAGTAGTGTCGGTGCTTCGGTCTGCTGCATTGAACCTGGCATCTGGATGATGGTTTTATGACCATCATCATAGACACGTACCGGTTTCCACGGTGCAGAACCAGACACATCATAGTCAAATGACAGGTTACCCAAGTACTCCCCGGTTGTAGGGATAGTGTTTTTTTCCTGATGCTGCTTCTCACGGGTGCGAATCATGTTCCACTTTGCAAGGGTCTCTTCGGGATAAATGAAAGAGACCTGCGGCATATATTCGCTACGATGGGATCGCAGCCGCATGTGATAACTCCGGCGGTTAGTCGTGACAACCAGGCTGGTTTCCAGATTCACATCGAGTGGCTTGACAAGAAGGTGTTGCACTTCAGCGCCGCCTGAGCCAGAAATGGCGGGCTCTACATTCCATCGGGCTGAGTCACCCAACTGAACTGAGTTTACTTGTTCCCCGTGTTGCAGAGAGATATCGCATACCTGAAGTACAGCGCAGACAACGCTGGCTTCTTGTGCACCAAACACGAATTGCACTGAACCATTACGGCCGGCTATCGGATTCCCTTTGGCTGCGGATCCTGCTTTCCACTGTCTGGCGATAGCAAGTGCGCGAAGCTCCTGTTTCGTCAATTTGGGATTTTCGCCAGAAAAATACTCATCAGCAAGATCATCCGCATGAGCAACTGGCGCCAGCACAGACATCAGCATTGCTGCACCGAGGATTACAATAAAAAAGTTCTTATTCATAGTTGCCAGCTCTTGTCATTACAGAAGGCGCACCCAGGAAAAATCACGTACGTACACCCCCAGCGGGTTATTACGTATTTGATCTTCTGACGTGTTCGCGCTTGGTTCAACGGTGTAGACTGTAACCAGTGCGCGCATATTAATCGGTTTATCCTGAACAATACCCTGGCGGTCTCGCTTGGTTTCGATCCACTCTACCTGCCATGTATCAGGTGACTGTGACAGCACTGAGGCAATTTGGATGTCTACCATTTCCTTAGCAGCTCGAACAAACGGGTTGGAATCTTCACTACCATTCAGCCATTCGTTCATTTTCGCTGTGGCTGGAGCATTTGTTGCGAGGTGCGAGTACACACTAAAAATAGCTTTGCGTTGTAAGGCAACATCCGGGGTTACCATACGAGCATTCGTGATGAAAGATGCCACAACCGACTTTACTACACGGGGGTCGGTCTTGGTGGTTGCAGCGATGGGCCCGGATGCAACAGCTTGCCCCAGCTTGTCAACTTCGATGACATACGGGATAAATCTGGACTGGCTGCCAATATAGATTGCTCCTCCAACGCTGGCGAGAGAGATCAATAGCGATAAAATACCAATAACCTGCCAAGTCTGACGCGAGGACACCACAGAGCCCACATGGTAATTCCAAGTACGGCGGGCTGTCAGATATGGGTTTTCGCCCTCTCCCCTGTACTGACTACTATCCATATTTCCACCGGAGCGGGATAAGTCTGGAGAGTAATGGTCATCGGGTTTCTTTGCATTTGAGCCCGGATTGGTGCCAATAAAACTCATGCCGCCTCCAGATAATCGTTAAGGTTTAGCCCACGGCTGGCAAGCCATTCATATATCCAAGTATCACCAAACTTAGCTTCCATTTGCTTAATTGCGGCGACAGACTCTTTATCCGATGCGCCAACAAAAGCAAGAGCAAGGGGGCCAAGGGCAAGGTCATAAAGACGGCGACCATTTTCTGACACGTAGTAGTACTGACGCTTTGGAACGGCCGTAGCCAGGATTTCGATTTGCCGCGCATTGAGACCCATACGACGGTAGAGGACTGATGTATCCTCATCGCGGGCATAAATATTAGGCAGGAAAATTTTGGTCGCAGTCGATTCTACGATCACATCCAAAATACCCGAGTTAACTGCATCAGACAGACTCTGTGTAGCCATGAGCACCAGACAATTTGCTTTACGCAGTACCTTGAACCACTCTCTGATTTTGGCACGGAAGGCAGGATGACCCAGCATCAGCCAGGCTTCATCGAGGATAATAACTGCGGGCTGGCCTTTCAGGCTGCGCTCAATGCGCCGGAACAGATACAACAGTATTGGCAACGCATATTTCTCACCCAGATTCATTAACTCTTCGATTTCAAATGTAGAGAAATTGGAAAGAGCAAGGCCATCTTCTTCAGCATCCAGCAAATATCCCATAGAGCCATCTACGGTGTAGTGGTGAATTGCCTCACGAATTTGTTCATCCTGAATAGTGACGGAAAACTCTGATAGTGTGCGGGCCCCACTGGAATGCATACTCATTATTGCATGGCCAATTTCGTTACGCTGGGCGGGCGTGGTTTCCACGCCATTCAGTGCGAGGATAGTGTCTATCCACTCCATCGCCCAGGCGCGATCCCCTTTGGTTTCAAGGAACTGCAACGGGCAGAAAGCCAGATGATCATCATCTGCTGCTGCAACTGAGAAGTGCAGGCCGTTAACTGCCCTGGTTAACGGATACATCGACATGCCCTTGTCGAAAGCGTAGATCGACATGCCAGTGTAGCGGCGGAGCTGTGCGGCAATAAGGCAGAGATGGGTTGATTTACCCGCCCCAGTTGGACCGAACATAAAAGTATGCCCGAGATCACGCACATGCAGATTGAGCCGGAATGGCGTAGCCCCCTGAGTGACGCAGTGCATTAGTGCCGGTGATAAAGGTGGATACATTGGGCACGGTGCGTTGGGGCTACCGGTCCATATTGAGCTGGTTGGCAGCAGATCTGCCAGGTTCATTGTGTTGATGAGTGGCCGCCGCACATTTTCAACACCGTGTCCGGGCAAACTGCCCAGGAAAGCATCCAGCGTGTTAATAGTTTCGACACGCGCAGCAAAACCCTGGCGACTGATGATTTTTTCTACCTGGCGGGCAGAGCGTTCAAGAAAGTCACGCTTTTCATCCATCAGGACAATAACGCTGGTATAGTAGCCAACGGCAACTAAGCCGCTATTGACATCGGCAATCGCGGTTTCTGCATCCCGGACCATCGAAAGTGCATCCTGGTCCACCGAGCCGGAATGAGTGTTAAATACTTGGTCTAAAAACCCTCTGATTTTCTGCCGCCATTTTTTACGGTACTTCTCCAGATGCCTGACGGACTCATGCTGATCCATGAAAATAAATCGTGTAGACCAGCGATATTCAATCGACAGCTCGGCCAGCGCGGAGAGAATGCCAGGATGGGACTCAAGAGGAAAACCTTCTATAGCGACTGCCTGGACGAAATGGCGTCCGATTTTTGGCACAACTCCGCCCCACATTTCCTGACCGCCCAGGCAGACATCAAGGTACATTGGATTGTTCGAGAGTTGAATTGGGTGATGTAACCCGGTAATACAGAAATGCAACCAACTGAGAAAATCATCATAAGTGGCTCTTGTGCCATCCTCTTTGATAACCTTCTGACTGCGCAGGCGTGTCAGTTTGACTGCCAGTGACAGCCGGTTTTCGATGTTACTGACTTCCCGCATAAACTGCTCGATAAGGCCACCGGTTTGCTCTTTCTGCCCCAGCGTTGCCGCATCATCATCAAACATCAGTTCGACAAACTTACGTTGTGCCAAAACCGGAGGAAACCACGTGACGGTCATGACGAAATAACCCTCATACATAGTTCCAAGGCTTTCAAACAAACGGCGACGTTCCTCATCAATTGCAGCTGAAACCGGGTCGGGGAATGATGAAAACTGGCGGTCAGAATAGCTGGGCGCTGGACGGCGCACAGCATCAACATGAACCATCCAGCCGTTACCCAGCCCAGCGAGCGCCTGATTAATACGAAACGATACCATTGCCCGCTGTTCGTCGGTGCTGCTTGAATTATCATCGCCCTTATACAGCCATGCAGCCATAAAAGAGCCATTTTTCCCTATGATCACGCCATCCTCAACAACAGCGGCATAGTTCAGCAGATCGGCCAGCCCTGCGTCCTTAGACCGGTGCTTTTGCAGCTTCAGTTCAGAATCAATCTTCCGGATTCGGATGAACAGAATAAGCAGTAGTACCATACCGAGGGCAGCTATAGTACATGCGATTGCTTCAATCATTTGTATTGCGCCCCCTGGCTTGGTGTATTGTCACGAAAGGGCGTGCTGCGGGCGGGATAGTACGACTTATAGCGTCGGTGCCGCAGATAAACGGAACGCATTTTAGGATCGGCTTTTGCCATTAGCCGACACGCAAAAAGTGATCCAAACCACAACACAATGCCGAATACGGTAGCAATAGTATCCTGAGCGCTAAAAATAAGTGCTACGGCCAATAGCCCTGAGAACATCACCAGTTCACGATCACCTCCCATGAACAGGTTGTCCCGGTTACCAGCTCTGCGGATAGGGATCGTGCGTAGCGACATACTATTACCCCGCTATGTTGCCGCGGCCTGCTTGGTAAAAGAATGTTTTACCGCTGACAGGGTTGAGAGGCATCGTAATATTTGCCTCATATGCGCCCGACCGGCCAGCCGTGATTTCAGCACCCTGGCCAAATAAGTTCTGCATAATCTTCTGCGCGCCCATCAGCAGAGAGACAACCAGCACTATGAAGACCAATGTACGCACGAAGCCGTTGAGTTCGCCACCAAAGATTAAAACACCTCCGGCAACCACAATACCGATCATCGATAGTGAAAAGGCAACTGGACCGGTCATGGATTTCTGAATTTTCTTCAGCCAGCCTTCATAGGGCAGGTTTTCCCCGGAAGTTTCTGAGGCAATTGCCGGATGCGAGGTCCAGAGAAGAAGGATAAACAACAAAGCGGCAATCCAAAACAGAGTGCGTGGATTCAGACAGAACCTGGTGATTGTGGGTTGCATGAATTTTACTCCAAATTTATCTTATTATTTGTCAAAGAGATTTAATAACGTACTCACCATTGACATACCCGGAAACTTTTATAATTTCCTGGATACGGCGACCTCCATTAACCCTGGCGATATGAACTACTACATGAACAACTTCTCCAATAAGAGGTTCAATTTCGGTCGGTGCCGCCTTATTACGTGTAATAAGCGACCGCAAACGTGCTAATCCAGCAATTGCATTGTTAGCATGGAGCGTGGCTGCCCCGCCTTCGTGCCCAGTATTCCAAGCATCAAGCAAGTCCAGCGCTTCTGCTCCACGTACTTCTCCTACCAAAATACGGTCAGGCCGCATACGTAACGTAGCTTTAAGCAGAGCAGTCATACTTACGTCTGGTGTTGTGTGGTACTGAACGTGATTTTTAGCAATACACTGAATTTCACCAGTGTCTTCTATTATGAAAACCCGCTCAGTCGGATCGTTAACCACCATCTGATTGATAATCGCATTCACCAGAGTTGTTTTACCTGAACCCGTACCGCCGATAACCAGAATATTTCGATGTAAAGCGACGGCATCAATCAGCACTTGGCGTTGTTCTGGTGTCATGATGCCGCTGCTGACGTACTGATCTAACGTAAAAATTGCCACTGCTTTCTTACGAATGGCAAAGGTTGGCGCCGATACAATTGGAGGTAACTGACCTGCAAAACGTGAGCCATCCAAAGGAAACTCTCCTTCCAGGATAGGCTTACTGCGGGTAACCTCCTTGCCATGAAAGCCAGCAATTGTCTCGATGATGGCCTGCGCCTGCGCGACTCTCAGGGTACCAATGCACTCCATTTTCTCCCCCAGTCGCTCTTGCCAGATCTTTCCGTCTGCATTAAGCATAATTTCAACTGTTTTAGGATCATTGAGTGCTGCAAGTAGCTCCGGCCCCATATCACGTTCCAGTTTGAATTTGGCCCGGTCCTTAATGGAACTGGTTACGCCGCTGCCATCATTCATTCGGATTTTGCCTCTAATATTGGCGTCATGTTCTTTTCATAATAATTCCATATAACTCATAATAATTCCATATAACGACAATAAATATCGCAATACATACCAAAAATAAAATAAAGTACCAATTTAATTGACTCAATTTCTATTGCAGGGCTGGTAAGCCCCCGTATAGAGGGCTTAATCTCCCGATGTACAATATTCTCCTGGGTTTTTTCTCATCCGCCAATTTACAAAACACGCCATAACTTCTGACTCAGATTCACAGACGAGAAAAGGGCTCGCTGTCGTAATCAATACCTAGTGTGAATTTCCCCGTTTTTTAATAAGCTAAATTTGCTGAAAGGATTTATTATCGCGACATCAGATCCTGATCGTTGCAGCAGGATATTAACTATTCCTGATGCAATAATGACCGGTAAATTAATTTTGGCAAGGGTAACACTTGCTGTTATCCGTCACTAATATTTAACAGAGAAAACATAATATTTTTACATTCAGGACGGACTAAAGTATATGAAACAGGTTGGGTTAGTAGGATGGCGGGGAATGGTGGGGTCAGTTTTATTGCAGCGCATGCTGGAAGAAAACGATTTTGATGATATTAATCCGCATTTTTATAGTACCTCCAGCGCAGGTGCTGCTGGCCCTGCTATCAAAGGTGTTTCCGGGCAACTTAAAGACGCCCGCAACATTAAGGCATTGGCAGAAATGGATATTATCATTACCTGCCAGGGAGGTGATTATACCAAAGTAATTTACCCCGCTTTAAAAGATTATGGCTGGCAGGGTTACTGGATCGATGCAGCTTCTGCACTGCGTATGGATGAAAATGCCTGTATTATTCTCGACCCTGTTAACCGTCAGCAGATTGACCGCGCTGTTAGTAATGGCATTAAATTGTTTGTCGGTGGTAACTGTTCAATTACATTAAGTCTGCTGGGCCTGGCCGGACTTATTCATGCGGACCTGGTAGAATGGATGAGCTTAATGACTTATCAGTCAGCCTCCGGCGCGGGTGCAAGGCAGGTGCGTGAACTAATCGCCCAAAGCGCCTTTATCAGTCAGCAACTGACTGAAGATGAGCTAACCAGCAAAAATTCTGTTCTGCCACTGGTAAAAAAAGTTAGCGACCTGATTAACAGCCCGCAAATGCCAACACAGGCCTTTGGTGCCCCATTGATGGGCAGTATTATTCCTTGGATCGACAGCGATCTTGGCGACGGAAATAGCCGCGAAGAGTGGAAAGGTGAAGTAGAAACTAACAAAATTCTCGGCCTGCAACCCGGCACCATCCCCGTCAATGGTCTGTGTGTTCGTGTGGGTGTTATCCGCTGTCACAGCGCCGCTATTACTATGAAACTGAAACGTGACGTCAGCGAAGAAGAATTTGCAAATCTGGTGAAGGATGCCCACCCATGGGTAAATTATGTGCCAAACAACAAAACAGACAGTATCAGTAAGCTGACGCCTGCCGCTATTAGCAATTCACTTCAGGTGGGTGTCGGGCGCTATAAGAGAATGTCTTTTAACCACGAACCCATTTATTCCGTACTCACCGTTGGCGATCAGCTGTTGTGGGGTGCCGCGGAACCTCTCCGGCGGATGATGAATATTCTGCTGGGCAGAGCGTAACACCTCAATTCAGGATGGCGGAATCGCCCATCCTTTTAAAATATGGAATATTGCGCCGGTGTTTTAGCAGCATTACCGCTTATGGCAGATATTATATTATCTGCCGCTGATCCGCTAAGGTCAGCCTGCATCTCTTTACTCTCTTCTATTTGGTTTTCCTGAATTTTTACTCGCGAAGCAAAAAATTAATACCGTTACAGATAATGAACGGACAGTTAAAAACACACTAAGATCTGTAAAAAAAAGCGCTTAAGATGGCCAGTACAATCTATCTGTCAGCACAGCCCGTGCATTTGTTTAATGGGAAATTATCAGAAATCATCTGGATGAAAATAAGGAAGAAACACCATGATAAAATGGTTCACTTTGTTCACGTTACTCGTCAGTGGTATCAGTACAGCCGCCGCCCCTGATTACTGGCGGTTACGATATGATAAAACCAGAGTGCCATTGATAGATGCAGAGATCGCCGGCAGATATCACACATTAGAGATAGATACGGGTAGCGGGGAAGGACTTCATCTTTATAAGCCTGATTTAGATCAACTGATTGCCAGCCCGGGGGTTCTGGCTGCCAGCCTGCCCCCCACCGCCTAGTTGATGTAGCGGGTAATGTAAATATGATCTCTGCGTGGCATGCCTCCAGTTCTGACATTCTCTTTCAGAAACAAACCCCAGAAAAGCCACAGCCTTCTCCCTGAATATGATGGCACGCCAGATTGCTGCTGTGTGTCTTTTTTTGCCACCCTTGATAAAAGATCGTCTTCGTTTCAGGCTAATATTTCAACCCTTTCAGGGAAGAATATGCTCACATCGGTATCAGAGCGTGCCGGAATAAACCGGCAAAGAATATATCGGGCACAATGACAATAACAGAAAATTAAATGGTCTGCGTCGTCTTGTTAAACACTGGACGCAGACCAGAACGAACAACTGCTAAAATACCAAAGATACGATGTTTACTTCCAATCCATCTCCGCCTTTAACACTAATCAGTTAAGTCACTTAATCAGTTTTGTGTTCAATTGCTATGTCAGGTACTTTTCGCGCACTTATCGCAATTTTCTGCGGTTTTTCCTTTTCAGGAATATCATAACTGAATTGCAGTGTTAACAATCCATCATGCAAGCTGGCCTGCTTAATATTTATCCGATGCTCAAGATTAAAGCTCAGGGAAAATGGATTTTTCCTGATACCCTGATGCAGCCATTTTGTTTCATCTTTTTCACTGACAGGTTTAGTTTTTTCGCTGTCCAGTTTGCCACTGATGATCAACTGATTATTGAGTACTGAAATATCCAGCTCATTCTGCTGCCAGCCGGGGACACTCACGGTCAGTTCATAGTGCTCCCTGTCTTTTTGCAGCAAATTATAGGCTGTGCTGTCAGACAATGGCTTTTCACCGGTCAGCCGGCTGAATAGATTGTCCATTTGTGCAAAACGATCTGAAAATAAATTACCGCTGAACGCAGGTATAAGAGATAAAGAACGATGGGTCATAATATCCTCCTTTAACAATCAGTTAAATAAACTTCACCTACCCATAATGCATATATGGGCACAGAGAAATTTTTCAAGTTTTTTTCTGCAGGTAATTAAAAATCGACAGATGCACAGAGACTTTCTCACTTCGTTAGTAAACAGGTAACTTTTGGGCGGCAGTCAGGCCTGCGCCAAAGAGACTTAATGCAGGATACATCCGTTTTTCAGGCTACCCTCTTTAGCTCGTTAGCAGATCCTGCCGTCATGAAGATATATTCTCACTGATGCGATAATGCTCTGACCAGAGGAGCCATACCGGAACGACATTCTGCAAAATATCGTTCACTGAATCCCAATAAATAACTCGATCTTACCTTCGGGATGATATATTTCGTAATCTGTTTTATATTCACGCTGCAAAGGACAGTCTGGCTGCCCAAAATGTCCCCATGCCTGTCTCCAGAGTTGCAATACGGGGTTCCCTTCACCTGCCTGATCGGTAAAAAGCAGGTATTTTCCTGCACCCAGTTCAATTCTTTGTGCAGCCAGTCCTACAGCATAATTTCCTGCGCAGTCTTCCACTGCCGCCATCACATCATACCCGCCTGCTGTAACATCAAATCCATTTGCCCCGTTCAGTTCATAGTTTGAGTAAACACCATAAATGCAGTCGCCTGAGAGATGCTGAGGATACAGATTTTGATAAAAATGTTGCCAGAGTGGCAGGATTTTTGATGTGCCAGGATTATCTTCATCAACATTCTTTGTCCGTGTCACAATCCCCACAACAGAAATGGTCTGACGATAAGCTATTTCCATTTCATCCCTCTGTTATTTTTTCGAAGCAGATAGTTTTGTTAGTCTGATACAGTTAAAAGCAGGTCAATTTTATTAAGTTCAAACCATGCCTGCAAAGGCCCATACTACCCTTTTTATTATTACTGTCAGTGGTATCACCACTGATAAAATCACTCATTATGGCAGAAGATATTTTAAGTAATCTGCCACAATGTTTTTTAACATAACCACAAGATCATAATAAATAAGGAAATCACCATTAATTTGTTCCTGTCGCCAGTTATTAAGCCTGTGCTACAACCAGATTTATCTGTTTCTGCTTCCCCACTGGCTGCATTTATTTCTGATTTCAGTCAGGCGGCACAATATCTCAAAATCGGGATGAGCGCTTTTAACCTCGTTTGGGAAGATCAGAGTTAACATGTGGGTTAGCTGCACAATTTATTATCTGACATCCGTCAGTTACGAGCTGAATACATTACCGGCGCCTTTTTAAAGGATGTGTACTGCCTGACAGCATATGAAGCTAAATGGCACAGCAAGCCTTTTATAAGAAATATGAAAACAAAACTCAGAATAACACGGCGATATTTGACAAATTACGTATCAGGAATATCCTAACAACAAATACCGATTTCTTTTGTAGGGTATCTTACTGATATTTTTGACAGATAATTATGTAGATAGGGACTGAAGGCAACCCGTGCAGGCTGTCAAATAAACCGTCAGATGTAGTAATCGTTGAAACATATCAGGGTCCGGGCCTCAGAGAGAAGGTTCTGAAATAACAGAGTACCTGCCTGTAGCGATGATGATAGTCAAAAAATCTGTGGCTAGCGCTGCCCTGCTCCGGTGAAATCTTTACAGCCCGATCAGAAACTGAGAGAACCCCTCCGGAATAAGCCATTTCGGGTATTGGACAGCAGCGCTGCGCTTTATAGTCAAGGCAACAGCCGGAGTTAAATGCCGGCGGCTTATATCCTCAACCGTACCAGCAGATCTATTAATAATGCTGGAAGCCCGGATAATCCGTCAGAAAGCAAAAAATATGATTAAAAAAATCAAAGATAAAGACTTAGACAAGCTCAATATAATCAAGAATTCCCCTCAGATGAGCTTGTTCGAGATCATTGAGTCTCCGGCCAAAAAAGACGATTACTCTAACACTATCGAAATTTATGACGCTCTGCCTAAATACATTTGGGACCAGAAGCGCGAACATAAAGACCTGTCCAATGCTATTGTGACACGGCAATGTACTATCAGGAACCAGCAATTCACAGTCAAAGTCAAACCAGCCATCATTGAGAAGGATGACAACCGGACAGTGCTTATTTATGCAGGGCAGCGAGAAGAGATCCTCGAGGATGCACTTCGCAAACTTGCCGTCAACGGCAAGGGGCACATCATTGAAGGCAAAGCCGGTGTAATGTTCACTTTGTATGAACTGCAAAAGGAATTGTCCAAGATGGGACACGGATACAATCTGAACGAAATCAAGGAAGCCATCCTGGTTTGTCGCGGCGCAACGCTCGAGTGTATTAGCGAAGATGGAGAAGCTTTCATCAGCTCCAGCTTCTTCCCGATGGTAGGCCTTACTACCAGAGGTGAGTTCATAAAAAAAGGGGGTAATGCCCGATGTTACGTGCAGTTTAACCCACTGGTCAATGAATCCATCATGAATCTGTCATTCCGTCAGTATAACTACAGGATAGGCATGCAGATTCGCTCCCCTCTTGCCAGATACATTTACAAACGAATGAGCCATTACTGGACGCAGGCATCACCTGAATCGCCCTATACACCCTCTCTCATTAGCTTCCTGACGCAGAGTCCACGGGAGCTCAGCCCCAGAATGCCTGAGAACGTAAGAGCCATGAAGCTTGCTCTTGAAGTTCTTATTAAACAAGAAGTTATCAGTGACTATGATGCCAGTCAGATAAAAGATGGCCGAAGAGTGACAGACGTGCGCTATGTTATCAGACCGCATGAAAACTTCGTCAGACAGGTCATGAGCTCCAACAAACGCAGGCAACATACAGAACTGAAAGCCATCAAACACCATCTGATAGACCACGATATCACGGATGAATCCCAGCACAGGAAACGTTAGTCAGCGGTTTTGTATACGTTCACGAGGCACCTGGACGTCAATACATCAGATAATCAGTATATGGGCTTACTGCACGCTTAGACAGAGGCTGACCATCTGGTTTAGCCTGCCCGTCATTTTAATCTATGGGAACACTACACAATAGTCCGATATAAAGAAGACAAACCTGCAAAATCCTGCATCAGCCACTACATTTCAGGCAACAGAATAATTAAGAGCTTCACATAACCTGTTGATATTAAAATAATACATATATGGGAATATTGCACGATATCAGCGTTGATATATGGGAGTGATGCACGGATGTTATTTTAAATAGGTCTGTTACGTGGAAATTTTATCATCTGATGAAAAAAACATAAACTGTAATACGTCAGAAAATACCCTGAAAATTAACAAGAATAATTATTATCGACTGGGAATGGATGGGAAAAGACAGAAAAGTTATCCACATTATTTGTGCATAAACAGTGTACAGCCATATGGGAACACTGCACGATCATATATGGGTTCATTGCACGGAATAAAAAAACAGCAAGATTTCCTGTGGGTCTGTTGCACGGCAATGGGCAGCTATCTGAATATACCCTCGAAAACAGCGGATTGTTATATGGGAATGCTGCACGGATACTATATTTCTGGAGAATTCTGTGGAAAAAACAGCGCAACCATGTGGATAAAAATAGAAAAGATCGGTGTATATATGGGAACGCTGCACGATAACATATGGGAACGCTGCACGATAACATATGGGAACGCTGCACGAAAAAAACAGGAAA
>CAKZHC010000045.1 GCA_936920625.1 uncultured Enterobacteriaceae bacterium | reverse complement strand
TTACTGCATGGAGCTGTGCTATGGACGATGCTGCAACTGAAGCAAAATTAAGAGAAGCCGGGTTTACTGAGAAAGAGATTGCATCAATAAAAGAATGGTCCCAAATAGATAACGTTTCCTGCCGGGAAACTGTCCGGCAGATTAAACGTGCTTTTTTTGGCGGGTTTATTCTCATGACCGCAGTGACCTTTTTCACTTTATACCAATTCGTTACGGTGGACATCGACGAGTTCTGGGGGTTTTTAATTGGTTATGGCTGTGCCATTGCCGGATTCTATATTAGTGTCCCGGTAAAACTCGGGACAAAAATAGTGTTCAGACTATGGGGCAGAATATGAGCGTTTATTGCGATGCTTCCCGGAGGTTATAAACCGATATGGCATCGCCCGTCGCCTCAATAGTCAGCGCGGTGTTGCTCATCTTTTTGTAGTTTCTGACAAAATCAGAGGGAATAAATCGAAACAGTCTCCAGGCGTTGGCTTTTACCACCTGACGCATAACACCATAACCCGACAGCGATAAATCCATTACATTGTAGGCAATTTTACCAACCTTAGGGTCAAAACCCAGAAACTCAGCAGTGGCAATGTAGCCTTTTTTGGCAAATCCTGTTGTGTCGTTTCTGTTTTGTGACAGGTTGGTTGCAGATTCCTGCAAACCGTTAAGACCGTGAATGACCAGCAGAGTGCCAGCCGCCACTCCAACAATATTTCCTGTTGAAAAGGAGGCCACCGCAACAGTAAATCCGGCAACAACCTGAAACCCACTCAGCACGACACTGACCCCATTAATAATATACCCCCAGACATCGAGCTGGTGGGTCAGTTCAGCGGAGGCAACAACCTTTGCCTCGCGGGCGTTGAGTAAGGCGTGCTGTTTTTCGAGGTGGCTGCGTTCTTCACGCAGGCTGGCAATACAGGCTTTAAAGGCAGAGTCATCTTTTTCAGATTAAACTGCGTCAGGAGCGCCCGGATAAATTTATCAATGTCTGAAATAAAGACAAACTGTGTATGCGAGTCTCTGAGATGATCCACTGACATCCGGTAGGCGTAAGCGTGCAGGCTGTCCGCCTCACCTTTAATCATCGCGTTGCGGTAGCTGCGTAAACGGCTGGGGTCGTAGTAGTCCATAACAAATTCCTTCCTTTGTGGTAAACTGGTGATGCTGTGTTTAGCGATTCAACACTACCAGATAAGCAAATGCGCCGCCAGACGTTGTGTGGCACCTTTTCAGTGGCTCACTCAGGTGAGCCTTTTTTATTGCACACAGCCACCCACACGGGTTCACCTCACTGCTTGAGCATTTTGACTGGCCGAATTCATCGTCCATTGGTATTGGCGGTGTGACCGGTTTTCTTGGCGTGGATGTGCTGCGGGCTTATGCACTGCGTTTTATTGGTGAACGCTTAGGAGTGAAAAAATGACAGCGAGCCGTGGTATTCGCAACAACAACCCCGGCAATATCCGCCGTGGGGATGACTGGCTGGGGCTGGTGCAGGCGGACAAATGCACGGATAAAGACTTCTGCCAGTTCACTGCACCCGGAATACGGTATCCGGGCGATGATTATCATTCTGCGTAACTATCAAAGAAAACAGGGGATTAATACCATTACCGGGATTATCCGCCGCTGGGCACCCGCCAGTGAAAATGATACAGATTCTTACATCCGGAGTGTGAGTCAGGATACAAAAATTCCGCCAGATGAGCGAATTGATATGACCGACAGCCGGATGCTGATTCACCTGCTTGAAGCCATTATCCGCCATGAGAACGGCAGCCAACCCTACGGTTTTGAAGTGTTTGTTAAGGCGCTTGAACTGGCAGGCAGCTGAAGCTGAGTTTTGTAAAACCGAAGGCCCCGATTGTAACCAGCAATACAGGGCCTTCTGCTTTCCACCGTTAGCAGATTAACGAGGAACATAAGTGGATTATAAACGGATTCTGATGAGGCTGACGATGCAAAATAGTCCCAAAATCGATGCACCTTTACTTGCAGGATATCAGTAAGGCTGTCACGTGGGCGATCCGTATAGCAGCCATGACACTACTTTTTTACTGGTGCGCCCGTGGATTAGCCGGGCATATTACCGCCATAGTTATCAGGATGAAAAGGCGCTTGCTGACGCCAGCTTTACCTGTCCTGTTGAAAAAAATCATATAGCTATCTTATTTTATCCGCGGGATGTTAAACATGATCGCCTGCCTGCGCTGTTTGGTGTATTGCAGCGTGTACTGCAACTGAGGTTAACAATGACAGCGGAGAATAAACTGAGCGATAAGGCGCTGCG
>CAKZHC010000044.1 GCA_936920625.1 uncultured Enterobacteriaceae bacterium | reverse complement strand
AAGGAACATAATAACATGGATTCTATAAGATTAGTTTATATCTATGAAGACTGGCTCCTGCCGGATGATTATGACTGCATCCTGACGACAGATTATACCCGGATGCGGTTAAAGCAGACCGCTGAAAGAGAAATCAGAAATTTGTTTAAGAGCTCCGGCAGCCTCCACTTTTTTTTCAGGCAGACCGGCTCATGTGACCCCTACAGAGGGGTGAAACAGCGCTATGTTGTCATGCGGGATCTGGACAGCGGGCGTTTAGTGGGCCTTAGAAGATCCAGCAGCTTCTGGATCCCCGGAATAAACTGGTTCTACATTGATAAAGACGGCAGGTTAGCCCGCGCCGAAAAAAGCCGGTTCATGCCGGACTTTGAGGCAGATGAAATCATCCGGCTGTATGAAGAGTCTGTGCGTATCAACAGATACCGCCCGCCGCCAACAAAGCTCCCTCCGAAGTTCAGAGCTGTCCCGGATGACGTGCCGGAGTACCGCCCGCCGCCCAGAAAGACACCGCCCCCGCCATCAGTCCCCCTGATCAAAAAGGAGCGCATGGCGCAGCGTAAAGCACTTATTGCCCAGGGGCAGCAGAGCGACAGCCGCACCGTGCAGGACGCGGCCAGCCGGCTGAGGCGTAATAATAATGCGGTGGAATATGCCCGGCTCTCGGAGAACGTCTACGGCCCCGAAGGGCAGCCGATCAATGCCTTACAGCCAATGCCCGGCGTGCCTGAGGGCTGGAGGGATATCAGTAATGATCGTGAGGCATTACAGGGTGCCGGACTCGAGCCAGAAATGCTTTTTGACAGGAAAGAGGAGCCTGATTTTTTTGCCCGTGTGTATGCCCCCGATAAAACTATTTTTGGCGGGGAGATGGTCCCGGCGGTGGTGTTCCGGGGTACCCGGATGAGCAGCTTTAAAGACTGGGGAAACAATGTATTTCAGGGAGGGGGATTTTATTCTGAATATTATGAGAAAGCAGTGGAAATAGGACAAAAGCTTGCCGAAACAACGCAACAGGTGGCCATCAGCGGCCACTCATTAGGCGGCGGGCTGGCATCGGCAGCCGGTATGGTCAGCAGACAGCCCACATGGACCTTTAACGCCGGCACGGTGAAAAAATATGGTGGTGATGACAGTGGTGACGGCAGCAATATCCTTGCCTACCGGGTAAAAGGCGAAATACTCACCGCAGTGCAGGAATCTGCATATGAGCTGTCTGAGCATGAGCAGGCCATTCACCATTCTGAGCCGGCATATTTGCACGGAATGCATGCTGAATTTAGTGATAATGCGCGGGCAGTTGCAGAGCTGCAAAAAAGGCTGATACCAAAAGCCGCCGGGGAGCCGGTAACGCTGCTGGCGGGCGAAGAACATGCTCCACAAGGGTTTATTGAAGCGATAGAGAGGCAGAAGGATGAAGATATTACTACTCTCAGGGGGCAGTCATAGTCATATCAGCAGGCTGGTGGTGGTTATCGGGCTGGTGTTTTTAATACTGTTATCACGGGAGTGTTTTGGTATGCAGCGTAACGGAATGATAAAACTCGCCCCGGAGGATTACTTTGATGGCCCCCAGCTGACGCTCGCCAGAGCGATTCAGGCAGGTGATGGCCCAGCAGTCATCCGGCTGGCCGCAATCACTGACCTCAACACGCCGGGCAGGCAAAATAACACGCTGCTGTTTTTTGCGGTGAATGAAGCGATGTACAACGATAACCCGCCGCACCGGCTGCAGATTATCACTGACCTGGTCAGAGCAGG
>CAKZHC010000043.1 GCA_936920625.1 uncultured Enterobacteriaceae bacterium | reverse complement strand
AAGCAGCAAACAGATCCAGAACTCAGGCCCCCTGCCGGACAGGGGGCTTTTTTATGCGCACAATGTATCGTGTGGATTGCAATGTGGCGGGCAGATGGATGCTTTTGCTAAATCTTCAGGTGTGTTGATATTGGAGAAATGGCACTCTTGATCATCCAGTTGCACTGCATGACCACCTGATTCAACAAGAAACTTCATAAGGTTACGACCGCCACTGTTAAGAAAGTCATATAGTCTCTGTTTAATCTCAATATTTATCATGACTAGTGTCGGATGGTTACGTTCTGCGCTTTTAAGCCAGACCGCTGGTGCGGAGTTTTTTTGCTGCCAAAGTTGCATCACCCAGTTGTCGGGCAGCCAGGGTGTATCGCAGGGAGCAAAAACTACCCAGTGGGCTTTCACCTTGCTAAGCACAGCGAGTATACCTGCCAGAGGACCGGGGTAATTTGGTAAGGTGTCAGCGATGACAGGAAGCCCGCTTTCCCGATATCGATCAAGGTTGCGATTAGCATTAATCACTATGCAGTCAACCTGACGTTGTAAAGAATGCAAAACATGTTGATAAAGTGGGCGCTCATTAAGCATGATCAAACCCTTGTCTTCACCGTTCATTCTGTAGCCCTGACCTCCGGCAAGGGTAGCGCCGATGACAGGTAATCTGTTATTGTTCATCGATAATCTCCCTCAGGAGTATAATCTGGCTACTTTAGCGGTATAATGTTTTATTTGGAAATAGTTATATCAAAACCGTAACTCAATTAACTGGTACAATGAATATTGCTGGTCTGGCGATGCAAGAATTTTAACTAAAATTGCCCCAATTTTTGTATAGTTAGCCGGCAGGTGAATACGCCCATTTGCTGAAGACACCCGATATCAATACAGACAATTCCATGTCTGAATAATGAATAGAGATTAAAAATTACACTGCTATAAACAGGCTGTTGAAGATTAGTTCGTGCAGATGAGTGCAGGATATGATGATAAACTGTTTCATATTTATTGCTAATTCATGAGTCAGTAGAATGAGTGAACCCGCTTTTGACTTTTCTTCTCTGAATCCCAATATCATTCTTGATGCGCTTCAGGAGAATGGTATTCAGGTTGAGTCTGGTCTGATTGCATTAAATAGTTATGAAAATCGGGTTTATCAGTTTAGCAATGAAAAAAAACATCGTTATGTTGTTAAATTTTATCGTCCGCAAAGATGGTCTGAAGCACAAATTCTCGAAGAGCATCAGTTTGCCCGCGACTTATGGCAGGATAATATTCCGGTATCTTTACCACTGACGTTTATACTGACGTTTATCAATACGACATTACCGACTTATAAAGGATTTTATTTTGCCGTTTTCCCCTGGCTGGCAGGGCAACAGTATGAAACCGATAATCTGGAACAGCTGGCATCGGTTGGTGGCTGGCTTGGGCGGTTGCATAATTGTGGCAGAAAACGTGTTTTTCATGTTCGTCCTGTAATTAATTTTGCGGACTATATTGAACAATCTGTTGTCGTTCTGATGCAGTGTAATTTAGTACCGGCGTCGCTGCGTAAATCTTTCGCTAACGTGCTTGAGCGATTGACTACAGCCTTGCAACAGTACTGGCACACGCAATGGCTGCCACTAAGGATTCATGGTGATTGCCACCAGGGTAACATGCTGTGGCGGGAGCGACCGTTATTCATTGATCTAGATGATGCCAGAATGGGGCTGGCTATACAGGATATGTGGATGCTTATCAGCGGTAATCATCAGGAACAGCGGCAGCAATGGAATATATTGCTTGAGACATATCAGGAGTTCAGCGAGTTCGATACAAAAGAGTTGTCGTTGATCGAACCTTTACGCGCAATGCGTATGGTTTACTATCTGGCATGGGTGGTACGCCGTTGGCGGGATCCCGCCTTCCCAGCCAACTTCTGCTGGATGACAGATGAGGATTTCTGGCAACGACAGATAGTACTTTTTACTGAGCAGGAGCGTATTCTTCATGAGCGGCCGTTACAGCTTATTTCCCAATATTGATCAGTGACATTACCTAAAATTTATGCCGATGGAGTAATTTTTAATGAAGAAGTTATTATTAGTGTTAGCGGGGATCATGATAGCTTTTAGTGTTCCGGCTATGCAGTACACCGCAGGTAAGCAATATATTGTCCTTGACAAGCCTGTTACAAATGAACCACAAATTATGGAATTTTTCTCTTTTTTCTGCCCCCATTGTTACGAGTTTGAACGTGTCTGGCATATAGGCGATAAAATAAAGAAAAATTTACCGTCAGGGGTAAAAATAACAAAATATCATGTTGATTTCCTTGGAGGAGATTTGGGTGCTCAGGCAACTCATGCATGGGCGGTTGCTATGGTACTAGGCGTCGGTGATAAAGTATTAGCTCCTCTTTTTGAAGGTATCCAAAAAAATCAGACTATCACTAATGAAGCCACTCTGAAGGAGGCTTTTGTCAAAGCGGCAGGCATAAAACCGGAAGAATATGATGCTGCCTGGAACAGTTTTGTGGTAAAAGCACTGGTTGCACAGCAGCAAAAAGCGGCACAGGATGTCGGACTTAAGGGCGTGCCAGCATTTTATATCAATGGCAAGTATATGATTGATAGCGGTAAGCTGGATACCTCTTCAGAAGAAAACTATGTTCAGGATTATGCAAATCTGGTTAATTTTTTAATAAAAAAACCCTGATCGGATATTCCATTAATATCGCATTATAGTGGTTGTATCATTGTCTTTAGTTACATTTACCATAGGGTAGTACAACAACATCATTTGATGCTTCCAATCAGCAGAACTGTCCTTTACCAGTAATAGGAGCGCATAACCCGATTCGTGTTGTTCTGCGAGGTAACTGAATGCTGGCGGAAAGCAGGAATCTTACCGGCTCTGTTATGTACAGAGCGTGGAGATTTCTTATCAGGTAACCACCCGCAATGACTGATGATGCCATGTAGATTAGCTGAGGCCGGTACCGCTGCACGACCCGTTGAATCACAAGCCAAGACTGCGAGACAGGATTTATCGTTTCATCGTCTTTTCGTTTGCCAGGTTTTGTGTGAACTTGTGAAATGAATGACCTGATGGAAAGGAAATCTGGAAAATGTAATTGCTGATCAAAGTCAGGGAGGACTTTTCAGGTTTATTTGGTATGGGTTTGCAGCGAGCACGGATAGGTTTAGTCAGGGTCTGTTATGCTAAGGCCAGTATTGCAAAAATAGGCATATAGCAAAAATGAGTATCATTGTTAAAGTGATAGTCACTTCGGGATACACGCCTTCTATCTATCAGATTCGTCAGTCTATTTTTTCCTGCGTTTCTATATAAAAAAAATTATATCCACATTGGCTATTCACATGAATCATCCAGTGCTCTACAGCTTATTAATTATAACATAATGAAAATATTGAACTATATATAATGAGACTTAATAAGAAATATGCTGTTTGCACTATATCATCATTTTTACACACAAGGTTATCCACAGGTTGTTATACACAAACGCTCGTATCAGTAGTGAGGCGGACTATATATAATTGATGAGTTATTCGTCTTTAGGACCAGGGTGTGGCATTCTAGCCGCCGGGAGATAAAATGTGAATGAGATCCTATCAAGATGGCTAAGATCGCAGAAAATCCACTAATACTTGTCGATGGTTCCTCCTATTTGTACCGTGCCTTTCATGCTTTTCCGCCGCTAAGCAATGGTGCAGGTGAACCTACAGGGGCGATGTATGGGGTGCTTAATATGCTACGAAGCCTGCTCCAGCGACATCAGCCTAGCCACGTTGCAGTTGTGTTTGATGCGAAAGGGAAAACCTTCCGCGATTTATTATTTGACCGCTACAAATCCCATCGTCCCCCTATGCCGCAGGAACTGCGAGAACAAATTGAACCACTGCACAAGATGGTGAAAGCCATGGGTTTGCCTCTTTTGATCATCGATGGAGTGGAAGCAGATGATGTCATCGGTACTCTGGCACGCCAGGCAGAAAAACAGGGATGGTCGGTATTAATTAGCACGGGGGATAAAGATATGGCACAGCTGGTAACCCCTGCCATCACTTTGATAAATACGATGAATAATACCGTTCTTGGGCCAGAAGAGGTGGTTGAAAAGTTTGGTATTCCACCAGAACTCATTGTTGATTTTCTCGCATTAATGGGGGATTCATCAGATAACATTCCGGGCGTGCCGGGCGTAGGAGAGAAGAGTGCACAGGCGCTGCTAAATGGACTGGGTGGACTAAAAACTCTGTATCAAAATTTGGATAAGGTCGCTGATTTGAGTTTTCGTGGTGCAAAAACACTGGGTGCAAAGCTTGAACAGAACAGAGAGATGGCCTTTTTGTCATATCAGCTGGCGACTATAAAAACTGATGTTGAACTGGAGATGACGCCAGACCAGCTCACGATAAGGCCACCAGATATTGAAACGCTGATAACGCTGTTCAAACACTATGAATTTAAACGCTGGTTGAGTGATGTAGAGGATGGCGTGTGGCTTCAGGGCAGAAACAGTAACACGGCTCAGCAAAAAACAGTGGCTGAAAACATGACAACACAGTCTGCTGGCCAGCACGCCAGTGCTCTATCATCAGCAGGCTATGTTACCATCCTGGACGAAAAAACTTTTGATGCCTGGCTGGTCAGGTTAAAAGAGAGCGAAATATTTGCATTTGATTTGGAAACAGATGGGCTGGATACGTTAAGCGCCAATATAGTTGGCTTGTCTTTTGCGATAAGACCGGGTGAAGCGGCCTATCTGCCCGTAGCTCATGACTATCCGGACGCGCCGCAACAATTAGATCGTGATGAAGTACTGGCAAAGTTGAAAGAGTTACTTGAGGGACGCAAGCCTGGCAAAATAGGCCAGAATCTTAAATTCGATCGTGGGGTACTGAGCAATCATGGGATTGAACTGCGAGGGATTGAATATGACACTATGCTTGAATCTTACATTCTTAATAGTGTTAGTGGCAGGCATGACATGGATAGTCTGGCAGCACGCTGGCTCGATCATAAAACCATCAGTTTTGTGGAAATTGCAGGCAAAGGTAAAAATCAGCTTACCTTTAATCAAATCGGGCTCGAACAAGCCTCGCATTACGCGGCAGAAGATGCTGACGTCACCCTGCAGCTCCATTTAAAAATGTGGCCACAACTCGAGAGTGAATCAGGCCCGAAACAGGTTTTCGAGCATATTGAAATGCCGCTACTCAGTGTGCTTTCCCGGATGGAGCGCCACGGTGTACTAATTGATAAGCACATTCTGGCTACTCATTCAGATGAGATGACAATCCGGCTGGCAGAGCTGGAGCAGGAAGCGCATGAACTGGCGGGAGAGTCTTTTAACCTCTCTTCTCCCAGACAGCTACAAACTATTTTATTTGAAAAACAGGGCATAAAGCCGACAAAAAAAACGCCAGGGGGAGCGCCTTCTACCAGCGAAGAGGTGCTGGCAGATCTGGCGCTGGATTATCCTCTCGCCAAAGTGATCCTGGAACATCGCGGCTTGTCAAAACTAAAAACAACATACACTGACAAACTGCCACAAATGATCAATCCACTTTCCGGGCGTGTTCATACCTCTTATCATCAGGCAGTTACTGCCACAGGACGACTTTCATCAACTGATCCTAATTTGCAAAATATCCCAGTTCGCAACAGAGAGGGGCGCCGTATACGCCAGGCATTTATTGCACCGCCCGGCCACTGCATTATGGCGGCGGATTACTCACAGATAGAGCTGCGTATAATGGCGCATTTATCACAAGATACAGGGCTGCGCCATGCTTTTGCTGAAGGGCTGGATATTCATCGTGCGACTGCTGCGGAGGTATTCAATGTATCCCTGGATAATGTGACCAGTGAACAGCGTCGCAGTGCCAAGGCGATTAACTTTGGTCTTATCTATGGAATGAGTGCTTTTGGTTTGTCACGCCAGCTGAACATAGGAGCAAATCAGGCCAGAAAATATATGGATCGCTACTTTGAACGTTACCCTGGCGTGCTGGATTACATGGAGCGCACCCGGGAGCAGGCATCAGAGAAAGGATACGTTGAAACTCTTGAAGGACGCCGTCTTTATCTTCCTGATATTAAGTCGGGAAATGTAATGAGGCGCAAAGCCGCTGAGCGTGCAGCGATCAATGCGCCCATGCAGGGAACGGCGGCAGATATTATCAAGCGTGCAATGATATCAGTAGATCAATGGATTAGCGAAATGCAGCCACAAGTCAGGATGATTATGCAGGTTCATGATGAACTGGTCTTTGAGGTTAAAACGGAAGCCATTGAGTCTTCCGTCGTGCAGATTCGTAAGTTAATGGAGTCCAGTATTAAGCTCGATGTAGCGCTTCAGGTTGAAATAGGGACCGGAGATAACTGGGACCAGGCTCACTAAGTGTCTGGGGAATTCCAGACGGGATCATGCAGTGTTTTTTTCTGCAAACCAGCTATCCAGCTTTGAACGCAAGGTATCAATCCCTATTTTTTTTAGAGATGAAAAGAGCTCGACCTGAACATCACCCATAGAAGCCAGAGAAGCTTCCCGTACCATATTGAGCTGATTTTTACGCGCGCCAGATGCCAGTTTATCCACTTTGGTAAGCAGTACCAGAACCGGTATCTGGCTGGCAACTGCCCACGTAATCATTTGCTGGTCAGAATCTTTCATTGGATGACGGATATCCATTAACACGACTAATCCTCTCAGGCAGGTGCGTTTTTCGAGATACTCACCCAGCGCGCGCTGCCATTTCAGTTTAACCTCCATAGGAACCTCGGCGTAGCCATAGCCGGGAAGATCAACCAGACGTTTACCTTCTGCCACTTCAAACAGGTTGATCAACTGGGTGCGTCCCGGTGTTTTGCTGGTTCGGGCCAGGTTTTTCTGGTTGGTGAGCGTATTCAGAGCACTGGATTTACCTGCGTTTGAACGCCCGGCAAAAGCTATTTCAATACCCGTATCGTCGGGAAGACGGCGAATGTCAGGGGCACTGGTAACAAATCGGGTTTGATGATAATTCCACGCAGATAACATAATGACTCCGAAAGAAGGTATGACGCCGGGAAAAGCCTTAAATTTCAGTATATGCTATCACTTACTACTGAACGGGCTGAAACAGGATGATGTTTCTGTGATAAATAAAAAGTGACCAAAGCTTATTAGGATAATTCATGACGTCAAAATTTGAAAAGTGATATATCCGGTTATTCACGACTTTCTGTAATTAGTACGGCAATTAATTTTTTATCGATCGTACGTACAGGTTTGTTGGAAAAATTTATTGTAATCTACAGCAATAACATCTTTGTAATGATAATCAGCCGTAGTAAATTTTTCACTATAATGCAACAAATATCCAATGTTATCTGTATTGCTGCTAAGAACTATTTTTGTAAATTTCTGTGGTCTGCTGAGAGTGTCCTCTCAGTTATTACCAGCTTAGGGAATAATGTTGCTGTTAAACGACCATCCCCCTGCCTTGATAACCGATAATATATAACAAAAAGGTGTAAAGCCTTGCCTGGTTATTAGCTAAAAAAACTTAGCATGCTGGCGCATAATAAAACTAGCAGCGTGTTTTGGGGCATAACGTAGCTGGCTGAAGTCTGTGCCAGTAAAGAAGTAATTAATTCAATCATAGCTATTTTCTCTTTGGGTATGCTGAATGATGCCCAGCCGAAGCATCATGTAAAGTACGATTTGCATCTTGCCCCGCTCCCCGTCTGATGCTAAAAATTCCTCATTAAGGAACATCCCTGCCAGGGGAAATTTGTAATAAAAGAACACGCACTGAGTGACAAACATTAATAACGAACTGGATACTGAATCTGGCATCATACCCAGCTCCTGCTAACTGCGCGCAGTTGTTCTGCTTATGGTGCCATCATTTCCCGTAAATCATGGAAAAACCGGCATAACATTAATTATCCGCCTCATTGCAACGGATTTTGAGATTGTTCGCCACACATTGCAGACGATGGTGTTTATCGCCTCGGGCAGAACTAAAAACAGTCAATGTTTGCCGGAATACTCTCCTAACTATTACGTTAATTAAACGCTGTAATACAGTTCAAACTCCACTGGATGTGGGGTCATTCGTACACGATCATTATCAGCTTTGCACAGTGCTATGTATGCATCGATAGTATCGTCAGTAAATACGCTATTACGTGTCAGGAAATCACGATCTTCATCCAGCGCAATGAGTGCCTCTTCCAGAGATCCTGCAACTTTTGGAATTTCTCTTCCCTCTTCTGGTGGCAGATCGTAAAGATTTTTGTCCATAGCATCACCCGGATGGATCTTATTGATAATACCGTCCATACCTGCCATTAACAACGCTGAAAAAGCCAGATAGGGATTGGCGGCCGGGTCAGGGAAGCGTACCTCAATGCGACGCCCTCTCGGGTTAGGGACCACGGGAATGCGAATAGAAGCTGAACGATTACGGGCTGAGTAAGCCAGCATTACCGGTGCCTCAAATCCGGGCACCAGACGTTTATAAGAGTTAGTCGTTGGATTTGTCAGGGCGTTAATGGCTCTGGCGTGACTGATAATCCCGCCAATGTAAAACAATGCCGTTTCAGACAGACCGCCATATTTATCGCCAGCAAACAGGTTATTGCCATTTTTAGACAATGACATGTGGCAGTGCATACCAGAACCATTATCACCGAATATTGGCTTAGGCATAAATGTTGCTGTTTTACCGTAAGTGTGAGCAACGTTATGAACCACATATTTATAAATTTGAATTTCGTCTGCTTTTTTCACCATGGTATTAAAGCGGGTAGCCACTTCATTTTGACCCGCAGTTGCCACTTCGTGATGGTGCGCTTCGACCACAAGGCCCATCTCTTCCATCGTTAATGACATAGCAGAGCGGATATCCTGGGCCGAATCAACCGGTGGTACCGGGAAGTATCCCCCCTTGATGGATGGGCGATGGCCTTTATTGCCATCTGAGTATTCTCTACCGCTGTTCCATGCAGCTTCGATATCATCGATTGCCACATGAGCACCTGACGAGCTGGTACCGAAGCGGATATCATCAAAGATAAAGAATTCTGGCTCAGGCCCGAATAGGGCGGTATCTGCGATACCTGTCGAGCGCATATAGTCTTCAGCGCGTCTGGCGATTGAGCGTGGATCACGATCATAGCCCTGCATAGTCGCAGGTTCTAAAATATCGCAACGGATAAGAAGGGTAGGATCTTCGAAGAAAGGATCCATCACAGCGGTAGTGGTATCAGGCATTAGAATCATGTCGGACTCGTTGATACCTTTCCAGCCAGCAATCGATGAACCGTCAAACATTTTGCCTTCTTCAAAAAAGTCATCATTAATCTGATTAACCGGAATAGTGACGTGCTGCTCTTTACCTTTAGTGTCGGTAAAACGCAGGTCAACAAACTTAACTTCATGTTCGGTCATCATCGACAGAACCTGTTCAACGGACATATTCTATTCTCCCGGATTTTTCAATTGTCGTGGTAATCAAGCTTGCGTTCATGCTTAACGCCTGGTCCGAGGCTATTATATTTGCCATTGTTTACCCGGTTCATGCATGGAATCTTGCTCATCGCTGTTCAGGCCCCCCGCTTGCACTAAAGGCGCAGATACAGACTCTGGTCAGACAAATTATGGCTATAGTAGTAGTCAGTATTGCTTACATAATAAACTACTATTATCCCAAGAGATCGTTATTTATCTTTATCTGGTCAGGCGAAAACTATACCAATTTTTTTGGCATAGTCTATCTTGTCGCGGGTTCAAAACAGAGAGTATCTGTGCCCTTGCAATTGCCGATACACCACAGGCGGATAACGTTATCTGAATTAATATTTGCTTAGCACGGTGGCAGCGTGCCCTGAGGCGCTAGAATAAAATAAAAGGTGAAATTCATAATCTCCATTCAGTACTTAGCTCAATCCATGTACAATAGCGCGCTAATTTTAATGCCTGAGACAAAGTTGTGATCGAAAATTTGCGTAATATTGCCATTATTGCCCACGTAGACCATGGAAAAACCACGCTGGTAGACAAGCTACTTCAGCAGTCGGGCACATTTAGTGCCCGCGGAGAAGTAACGGAACGCATAATGGATTCCAATGATCTGGAAAAAGAGCGGGGTATCACTATCCTCGCCAAAAATACCGCCATCCGGTGGCAAAGCTGGCGCATTAATATCGTAGATACGCCAGGGCATGCTGATTTTGGTGGCGAAGTAGAGCGGGTATTATCAATGGTAGATTCCGTATTGCTGGTGGTCGATGCCATGGATGGTCCAATGCCGCAGACTCGTTTTGTGACCCAGAAGGCATTTGCTCATGGCCTCAGGCCAATTGTAGTGGTTAATAAAGTGGATCGTCCTGGCGCACGTCCTGACTGGGTTGTCGACCAGGTTTTTGACCTTTTTGTCAACCTTGATGCCACAGATGAGCAGCTTGATTTTCCCATTATCTATACCTCTGCATTACAAGGCATCGCGGGCACGGACCACACCGCGATGGGCAACGATATGACAGATCTTTACCAAACGATTGTTGACCATGTCCCGGCCCCGAATGTTGATCTGGACGGGCCATTGCAAATGCAGATTTCGCAACTGGATTACAACAACTATCTGGGGGTCATTGGTATCGGCCGCATTAAGCGCGGTACCGTGAAACCGAATCAGCAGGTGACGATAATCAATACTCAGGGAAAAACTCGAAATGGCAAAGTCGGTAAAGTATTAGGTCATCTTGGGCTTGAGCGGATTGATACTGAGCTGGCTGAAGCAGGAGACATTGTTGCCATTACTGGTCTGGGTGAACTTAATATTTCTGACACGTTGTGTGATGTACAACATGTTGAAGCGCTTCCCGGCCTGAGTGTGGACGAGCCCACGGTTTCCATGTACTTTTGTGTAAACGCCTCACCATTTTGCGGCAAAGAGGGTAAATATGTTACCTCACGGCAGATCCTTGAACGCCTTAATAAAGAACTGGTACATAATGTAGCACTGCGTGTTGAAGAAACCGATGACGCGGATGCGTTCCGTGTATCGGGCCGTGGTGAGTTGCATCTCTCCGTGTTAATCGAGAATATGCGCCGTGAGGGGTTCGAACTGGCACTGTCCCGGCCAAAAGTGATCTACCGTGAAATTGATGGCCGCAGGCATGAACCGTTTGAAAATGTGACTCTGGATGTAGAAGAGCAGCATCAGGGTGCAGTTATGCAGGCACTCGGTGAGCGTAAAGGCGATTTGAACAATATGATTCCCGATGGCAAAGGTCGTGTTCGTCTTGATTATGTTATTCCAAGTCGCGGTTTAATCGGTTTCCGTAATGAATTTATGACGATGACTTCGGGCACGGGCCTGCTCTACTCTACCTTTAGTCACTATGGCGAAGCGCGTTCAGGTGAGTTAGGTCAGCGGCTCAATGGTGTGCTGATTGCTAATGGACAGGGTAAGGCAGTTGCGTTTGCTCTGTTTGGTCTTCAGGAGCGCGGTAAACTGTTTCTTGGCCACGGCGCAGAGGTCTACGAGGGCCAAATCATTGGTATCCATAGTCGTTCCAATGACCTGACAGTAAATTGTCTGACCGGTAAAAAACTTACTAATATGCGGGCTTCTGGCTCTGATGAGGCAGTGGTGCTGGTTCCACCAGTGAAGATGTCGCTGGAACAGGCACTGGAGTTTATTGATGATGATGAGCTGGTGGAAGTGACTCCGGCATCTATCCGCATCCGTAAACGGCATTTGACGGAAAATGATCGCAAACGGGCGGCACGAGGCACTAAAGAGGCGTAGTCTGCGATTGCACAATCATACTTTAAAGGGTCGCTTAAGCGGCCCTTTTTTGCTGTTATTTGCTGTTGCCTGCTATTCAGTTTATTAATTTATCGCTAGAGTAAATACTGAATGGAGCTGAAACAGGAGATGGCCCATGCTATATATCTTCGATTTGGGAAATGTTATCGTTAATATAGACTTCAACCGGGTTTTGGGAGTTTGGAGTGACCAGGCGCGAGTGCCGCTGGCACAGCTGCAAAGTCGCTTCTGCATAAATGAAAATTTTCATCAGCATGAACGTGGTGAGATAGATGATGAGCAGTTTGCAGCCCATATGTGCGATGAACTGGGCCTGGCTTTGAGCTTTGAACAGTTCACTGTTGGCTGGCAGGCTATCTTCGCGGGCGTTCGCGCGGAAGTGATTACATTGATGAAACAGTTGCGGCAGAAGGGGGAACGCGTAGTCATTCTCTCGAACACTAACCGGCTCCACTCTGGTTTCTGGCCTTCTGAATACCCGGAAGTGCAAGAGTCAGCAGATAAAGTGTATCTTTCTCAGGAGATGGGCATGCGCAAGCCCGAAGCCCGTATTTTCCGGCAGGTACTACAGCAGGAGGGGTTCACGCCCCAGCAAACGGTATTTTTCGATGACAACATTGGGAATGTTGAAGCAGCAAGAGCACTGGGCATCACTGGCATTCATGTCACTCACGACCATGTGGTGACCGATTATTTCTCCAGTCATCTTTAAATAATAATGCACCTGACAGCCCGTTACCGTCATATTAAGAAAATACTTTTAGAGTTCGCTGGTCTGCTCTGGCAGCGAATCAATGAAGATGGTATGACCAAGCTGGCAGGGCACCTCGCTTATGTTTCTTTACTGGCATTGGTGCCACTGATTGCCGTGGTGTTTGCACTATTTGCTGCGTTTCCTGTATTTTCAGATATTAGTGTTAAATTAAAAGCCTATATCTTTGCGAACTTTCTGCCTGCTACAGGGAATGTTATCGAGTACTATCTGGAGCAATTCGTTGCTAATGTGAATAAAATGACGGCGGTTGGGGCCTGCGGACTAATTATCACCTCACTTCTGCTAATGCACGCCATCGATTCATCACTAAACGCTATCTGGAGAAGTCAGCGTAAACGGCCGCTGGTATACTCTCTGGCTATTTACTGGATGATCCTCACACTGGGGCCTCTGCTGGCGGGAACCAGCATTGCGATAAGTTCTTGGTTAATATCATTACGCTGGTTGAGCGTAAGTGGTGTTAGTATGCTGATGGATCACATTTTACAAATTTTCCCACTGTTGCTCTCGTGGCTCAGCTTTTGGCTGCTTTACAGCCTAGTACCCACTATCCAGGTTGCCTGGCCAGATTCGTTGCTGGGCGCATTAATCGCAGGCGTATTATTTGAACTGGGCAAAAAGGCATTTGCACTCTACATTACGCTGTTCCCATCCTGGCAGCTTATTTATGGCGTGTTGGCGGTAATTCCCATACTATTTATCTGGGTTTACTGGACCTGGTGTATTGTGCTGCTGGGTGCAGAAGTTGCTGCAACTCGCGGATATTACCGCTCACTGAAGCAGCAGGAAGCAGAGAGAACAGCGTTACGATGATCGCACTTATTCAGCGTGTACGCTGTGCAAGCGTCACTGTTGGCCAGGAAACGATTGGTACAATCGATTCGGGTTTACTGGTTTTTCTGGCTGTGGAAAAGGGCGATTGTGAAGAGCGCGCAAGGCGATTATGCGAACGTGTGGCAGGTTACCGGATCTTTGCCGATGAAAACAACAAAATGAATCGCAGCGTTGTTCAGGCAAACGGTGCGCTTCTGGTTGTTTCACAATTTACGCTGGCAGCGGATACGGATAAAGGAATGCGTCCTGGTTTCTCACGGGGCGCAGAAACTACAGAAGCTGAACGGCTTTATGACTATTTTATCGCCTGTTGTCGTCAGCATGGCATTCATACTCAAACTGGGCGCTTTGCCGCAAACATGCAGGTAGCGCTGGTTAACGATGGCCCCGTTACTTTCTGGCTGAGAGCATAATGCAGATAATCAGTTAGTAAAAAAATGGGTGAGCCAAGTCCGAAGAGGAAATCATAATATGTATCATCTTCGTGTACCTGAGACCGATCAGGAGCTCGAAGCCTACTATCGGTTCCGCTGGGAGATGTTACGCAAACCTTTGCAACAACCCCTGGGATCTGAGCGTGATGCATGGGATGCGTTAGCTCATCACCAGATGGTAGTAGATGAAACGGGCAAACTGGTAGCGGTAGGACGACTTTATATTAATGCAGATAACGAAGCCTCTATACGTTTTCTGGCGGTTCATCCCACTGTAAGGAACAAAGGATTGGGCACCCTGGTAGCGATGACGCTGGAGTCAGTGGCACGCCAGGAGGGGGTAGAGCGTATCACCTGTCGCGCTGGTGAAGATGCTGTTGAATTTTTCATTAAGCTGGGATTCCTTAATCACGGCGAGATAAGCGGACCGCAAATAACAGCAACACCGGATTACCTGATGGTTAAACCGGTGCTGCCTCTGGATGATATCCTGCACCGGGCTGACTGGTGTGAGCAGCTCCAGCAGGCTTGGTATAATTATATTCCACTCAGTGAAAAGATGGGGGTGAGGATTCTACAGTATACCGGTCAGAAGTTCATCACGACTATGTCGGAAACCGTTAATCAAAATCCACATCACACCTTGTTTGCCGGCAGCCTGTTTTCGCTGGCAACATTAACCGGCTGGGGGCTTATTTGGCTGTTACTGCGTGAGCGGCATCTGGGTGGGACTATCATTTTGGCGCAGGCTAACATTCGCTACAGTAAAGCCATTAGCGGCCGTCCGGGCGCCGCGGCTGACCTGGGCTCTTTGAGCGGTGATCTCGACCGTCTCGCGCAAGGACGCAAGGCACGCGTACAGCTGGAAGTAGAGCTTTATGGCAGCGAAAGGAACAGCACGATATTTGAAGGTGTATACATCGTGCTGCCTGCTGATCCCAATGATCCACTGGAACCACCAAACGAGTAAGCGGTGCATCAGCCTCTCGTTATCGCTTGGTGCTTCCGGTTTGAGACTGGACGATCATCCCCTGGGTCATCCTCATGCTGACGGTTTTCTCTCCCTGGCTATTGCTGAGCGTGGCATTCATACTTTTGCGAAGCTCAGTCCCTGCCGCGAGACTGGCATCGAGCGTCATCTCCAGCCTTCCTGTGTCCTGTAACACTGTTGCCGGCCACCCCCAGTTTTTCAGAAAACTGAGTGGTACATTACGACCTGTCAGATTAAGCTGGGTGAGACGTTGTGGTGACTGAGTCACGGTGCCGTTTGCTTCCAGTAATCCTCCTTTGATGAACGCGCTCAGTTCAGAAATTTCAATCTGTTCATCATTGCTACCCAGTGAAATTGACGGATGGTAAAGCTCTACCCGATTAAATGTAGCTGCGAAAGCATTAAAGCTCATTTTACCGCCCCAGATCCCCCACTGGTGATCTTTTACCAGTAGCAGATTGCTGCCGTTACCTTCCAGCGACGTCATCTGAAACGGAAACTCAGGATTGATATCAATAATCAGATTCCGATTAGCGCTAAAATGCAAAACCTGCACGCTATTCAGCCAGTCGGGGAGCGCAGCCATCCAGATATCCCGCCAGTTTTCGGGCAGGGTATATTCCAGCCCGACCAGCGCTGCATCATCCAGCGTCAATTTCTTGTCCGCGCGGCTCCAGCGGCCGTAGGTACGAATCAGTCCCTGAGCCCAGCGAGTACTAAGTTGTCTGATGGTAATACCTTGTGGTGAAAAGCTGACATTGATAATCGGATCACTTAGCTGCAAGCCATTTTTGACAATGGTGCTGGCATTCAGTAACAGAGTACCGCCATTGCTCTGCCAGTCGTTGTTACTTAGCGTCAGATTATCCAGAGACAAATCGAGATCACTTGCTGCCCAGCCTTCCCCTTCCAGCTGTGCATTGGTTACATCCAGTCGTTTGACATGAACAGAGGGTAGCGCCAGAACAGAAGCAAAAATATCATTCAGTGATTTTGTCGTTTGCAGATGAAGACCACTCAGCCGCAGACTATTGATAAGCCAGTTACCCCCGGCATCCCGAATCGCGCTACCTGTGAGTGTACCGCCTGCCAGGTCTACGCCGGCATTAGTTACGGTGAGTTTATGATCAGCCAGCATACCTTCCAGCAACAAATTCTGTCCTGAGAAATCTGCCAGTTTGATATGACTGGCACTGAACTGGAAGTGAGCTTTATCGCCAATTACGTTACCATCCACTGGCTTCCAGGGGGTGATTGCACCATCCACCTTTTCCGCTGTTACTGGCAGCATATACTGTGAATTCTCAATTTTCATGCGCGAGAGCTGGAGATGGTCTGCGCTGAGCGGCGGCAGCTTGTGCTCATCACTAAGCATGACTACACCCTCCGTGAGATGAATAGCCGGGAAGTGAAGGGGGATAACGAATTGAGTCAGGCCCAGACCGAGATCAACCTGCTTTGCCGTCAGCAGGGGTGCCTGACCTTTGTGCCCGAGGGTGACATCATTGAGTAGCAAATGAAACGGGTCAGATAAACGGTATTCGATTTTACTAAAATGAAGTTGATAATCAGAGTTTTCACTGATGTAGCGACTCACCCAGTTTGTGCCCCAGTGGCTTTGGAGCATCATGTAGAGCCCTGCCACTCCCAGCGCCGCTAATAGCAGCAAAGTGAACAACACCTTAGCGAGAAATTTCATTTGGTGATCTCTTTTATAATGTCGGCAACGTGTGGTTATGCCTAGTTTATCACTCTGATTCAACGGCAGCGTGCCGAAGCGACTCCCTGATATTCCACCTAATAGAGTGGTATTCAGATTAAATGAAGAGGTTTACATTTTTTGAGCAAAAAGGGAACTCAGAATTGTCGCGAGGCGGCGCCGGGCGCAATACACTTTTCTATTCATACTTTCTTTATCCGTTACTGCCAGACTTCAACTCATTCTTATTTATCTGCTTTTCGGGAGACCAGTCGGGGCCAGAGACCTGAGCTCACGCTCTGATCACCGGGAGAATTCAGGCATGACTGTAATGATCAGTTTGTGGCAGCCAGCGTTCAATCAGCGCCAGCGCCTGTTCGGGATAGTGCTGATGAATATGGCGGGCAATACGCCTTGCTTCAGGAATCATCGCCTGATCGCGCAACAGGTCCGCTACGCGAAATTCGACATTACCAGTCTGGCGAGTGCCGAGCAGTTCTCCCGGCCCCCGGATTTCAAGATCACGCTGCGCAATCAAAAAACCATCCTGGCTTTCACGCAGTACTTCCAGCCGCTGTTGTGCTGTTTTGCTCAGGGGCGATTTATACAACAGAACACAATGCGAAGCAATGCTGCCGCGCCCGATGCGGCCCCGCAACTGGTGTAACTGTGCCAGCCCAAGTCGTTCCGGATTTTCAATAATCATCAGGCTGGCATTTGGGACATCTACGCCTACTTCAATCACGGTAGTTGCCACCAGCAGGTGCAATTTACCTTTCTGGAAGTCGTCCATTACACTCTGTTTCTGTTGTAATTTCATCCGGCCATGTACTAAACCTACATTGAGATCGGGCAGTGCCAGTTGTAGCTCCTGCCATGTTACCTGTGCAGCCTGGGCCTCCATCTGCTCAGACTGTTCAATTAAAGTACATACCCAGTAAGCTTGGCGTCCTTCACGCTGGCAGGCATAATGTATTCGTTCGATAACTTCTTTGCGGCGTATGTCGGGAACAGCAACGGTTCCTACCGGGATTCTGCCGGGAGGCAGTTCATCAATGACTGAGGTATCCAAATCAGCATACGCTGTCATTGCCAGGGTACGGGGAATCGGTGTAGCGGTCATAATTAACTGATGGGGATAAATCCCTTGCTGTTGTCCTTTTTCTCTCAAAAGTAAACGCTGATGAACGCCAAATCTGTGCTGTTCATCAATAATTACCAGCGCTAGCTGGCAGAACTCGACCTGTTGCTGAAACAGTGCATGCGTACCCACTATCATTGCAATCTGACCACTATTTATGGCCTGAAGTTTTGCAGCACGCGCTTTACCTTTTTGTCTGCCAGTCAGACAGCCTGTCTCAATTCCCAGTGGCGCAAACCACTGAGCAAAGTTGTTAGCGTGTTGTTCAGCCAGGAGTTCGGTGGGTGCCATCATCGCTACCTGTTTACCGCCCGCAATGACGGTAAGAGCGGCCAGCGCGGCTACCAGGGTTTTTCCTGAGCCTACATCGCCCTGAATCAGACGCATCATCGGATAATCATGGGCCAAATCGTTGTCGATATCGCTGACTACTCTGCGTTGTGCGGCGGTTAGTTTGAAGGGCAGATTTGCCAGCAGTTTTTCACGTTGTGCCGGCTGTGGCTGGAGTGAGAATGCGTGATGGCGTCGAGCCCCAGCACGCAATGCCAGCACACTAAGGTTATGTGCCAGTAGTTCCTCCATTATCAGCCTGTGCTGGGCGGGATGTTGGCCACGTTCTAGTTGTAACAGTGCCACATCCGGAGGCGGCCGATGTAACAGGCGCAGAGCGTCGGGCAACGTAATCATTGTGTGGCTCAGTTCTGGCGGCAGTAACTCGGCGATATCATGGTTATCCAGCAGTGCTAGTGCTTGGGAAGTGAGATGACGGAATGTGGTTTGACGTATTCCCTCAGTCACCGGATAAACCGGGGTCAGGCTTTTCTGAAGTAACACAGGGGATTGCTCTTTACAGATTTTGTATTCAGGATGAATGATTTCGAGCGTACGCGGACCGGAGCGAATTTCTCCCCAAACGTTTACCCGGCATCCCGGAGCGAGACTGTTTTTCATCGCGACGGTAAAATTAAAAAAGCGCAGCGAGAGCATGCCGCTGCCATCGCTTAACTGACAGACGAGTGTCCGCCGCCGCCCTGTTGTCATGTTACTGCGCAATATTTCACCTTCAACCATAGCACTAATGCCAGGTTGCAGCTCTGCGATACGATAAAGACGGGTGCGATCTTCGTAGCGGAGCGGGAGGTGCAGCAGCAGATCCTGAACACTATGTAAGCCTAATTTTGCCAGTTTGCCAGCCAGACCAGCGCCAACTCCGAAGAGTGTACTTAAGGGTATGGCGTCCAGCAGGTTCCCTCTCATTGTGGCACCGGTTGCGTAGTGTTCCGCCGTGGTGGTGGGGTGACAATGGTGTATTCATCGTTCATGGGCGGACAGGATAGCCGCCTCCGACGAGCCGAACCAATCAGAGCCGGATAACCTCTCACGGGTAGCAGCAGCTTCCCGCCATCAGCAAGGTTTACATTACGGTCATTCGTACTGGCATACTGACGCTGGTGTTGTGTTTTGCGGCTGGTCATTGGAGTAATATCTGTTTTACCGGACTGGCTGATACATACGGTGAGATGCGGCAGGCAAGATGTGGGCCCTGGTCTGATGTATAGCAGGAAAGGCGTATTCATACCATCATATCAGTTACGATTGCGATGAACTTTTATCACACCAGGCATCACACGAATTTTTCGCATGATTTTCGCCAGATGGATGCGATCACGCGTGGTCAGACGAATATATGTACAATACACCCGGCCATCTTTCTCTTCAGTATTTAAACTCTGAATGTTAGAGCCAACGGCGTTGATAATTGCGGTCAGATTAGCCAGTGCGCCATGATGGTTGTACATATCAACCTTAATCTCCGTCACGAACTCTTGTTCAGTCGCTTTATCCCATTCAACTGCCATGAATTTTTCTGGCTCTTTCTGATAACCACGAATATTACGGCAGGATTCATGATGAACTACTAGCCCTTTGCCAGGACTAACATGGACCACAATCGGATCACCGGGGATTGGGCGGCAGCATTTGGCCAGAGTGATGAGTACACCATCAGCCCCTTTAATCGGTAGTTTGCTTCGCAGACCGATGCCAGATGCCGGGACGGCAGGGCTGCCTTGCTGTAGATTTCTTGCTATTACCACGCTCATTGCGTTGCCCAGACCAATTTCTGACAGCAAATCGTCAAGTGCTGGCAGCCGCATACGCTCCAGTTCTTTTTCAATGTATTCAGCAGGAATAGTAGAAAGCTTACGGCTGCCTCCCAGAGCATGATTTAGCAGGCGGCGTCCGAGGTTGATTGAATCTTCACGTTTCAGGTTTTTTAGCATGTGACGGATTTTGGCGCGTGCACGTGAACTTACAACGAAGTTAAGCCATGCTGCATTAGGGCGGGCTCCCGGCGCAGTAATAATTTCTACAGTCTGACCACTGGAAAGCGGCTGTGAAAGTGAAAAGGGGTGACGGTCAACTCGTGCGCCTACACATCCATGACCGATGTCGGTATGAACGGCATAAGCAAAATCCACCGGTGTTGCACCTGCCGGCAGTTCAACAATGCGCCCTTCAGGAGTGAAAACATAAATCTCATCCGGGAAGAGATCAGATTTTACGCTCTCGATAAATTCGAAAGAACTGCTGGCACTCTGTTGTAGCTCCAGCAGGCTCTGCATCCAGCGCTGGGCTCGAATTTGTGCAGTGGTGCTGGTTTCCCCTTCCTCTTTATAAGCCCAGTGAGCGGCTACACCCATTTCCGCCATCTGATCCATATCTTCTGTACGAATCTGCACCTCAACAGGTGCGCCGTGTGGACCTATCATTGAAGTATGTAACGATTGATAGCCATTGGCTTTGGGAATGGCGATATGATCTTTTACTCGCCCTGGCCGGGGATTATACAGGTTGTGCATCTGGCCCAGCACCCGGTAGCAGGTATCAACATCCTGAACAATGACCCGAAAGGCATAAATATCCATGATGGAGTGGAAGCGTTGCTCTTTAAGCTGCATTTTGCAGTAAATCGAGTAGAGATGCTTTTCCCGCCCAAACACACGGCAGGGGATATCTGCCTCCTGAAGCCGGCCATCGATTTCAGCGAGGATTTTCTGGATCATCGCTTTACGGTTCCCCCGTGCTGCCTTAACGACCCCTTTGATCGCCCTGTAGCGATTGGGATAGAGCGCTTCAAAGCTCAACTCTTCCAGTTCGATTTTCAGATGGTGGATACCAAGACGATGTGCCAGAGGACTGTATATCTCCAGGGTTTCTCTGGCGATACGTCGTCGTTTATCAGCCCGCAATGCCCCCAGTGTGCGCATATTGTGAGTGCGATCCGCCAGTTTGATCAAAATGACGCGAATATCCTGCACCATGGCCATGATCATCTTACGAAAGTTTTCAGCCTGAGCTTCCTTTTTATCGCGGAATTCCAGTTTATCTAACTTAGAGACGCCATTAACCAGTTCGGCGACGCTTTTGCCAAACAGATGCTCCATATCCTGGTAAGTGGCCGGGGTATCCTCTATCACATCGTGAAGCAATGCGGCCATTAAGGTTTCATGATCCAGTTTCATGCCAGCCAGAATAGTTGCCACAGCAATAGGATGCGTGATGTAGGGTTCACCGCTGGTGCGTGTCTGCCCTTCATGGGCATCACGTGAGAAAAAATAAGCCTGCCTGAGGAGCTCAATTTGTTCCTCGGGCAGGTATTTGACAATTACATGATAGAAACTTTCAAACAGATGCAAGGGAGACCTGCAAGATAATTAACGGCGGCCTTCGGCAATAGCAGTAACGGCCTGGAGTTCAGCTGCTTCCTGTTCCTGCTGTTCCTGACGTTCACGAATATCAAGAATCTGGTTAGTTATTAACCCTTCTTCAATTTCCCGCAGGGCGGTAACGGTGGGTTTATCGTTCTCAGGCGGGACCAGTGGATCCTTCCCTTTTACCTGCATCTGGCGTGCGCGCCGTGCAGCGACCAGAACGAGGTCGAAACGATTACCAATTTTCTCTACTGCGGCCTGTACGGTTACGCGTGCCATAGTAATAACTCCACAAATCAAAGGCCAATTTTACATCATACTAAAACTGTCATTACTCTGCCAATAGTTTGGTTATAAGGCCGTCATGACGCGTCTTTTGCCGCCCCATGTGTAATCTCTCAGCACGTATGATGGTTTTCAAATCCGAAAGGGCCAGATCGAAATCATCGTTAACAATTAAGTAGTCATATTCTGCATAGTGACTCATTTCGGCCACCGCCTGCGCCATGCGTCTTGTGATAACTTCTTCACTATCCTGATTACGGCCGCGCAGGCGGCGTATTAACTCATCTCTGGAGGGAGGAAAAATAAAAATGCTTCGTGAATGTGGCATCTTTTGCCGAATTTGCTGGGCGCCCTGCCAGTCGATATCAAGAAAAACATCGACACCTGTCGCCAGTATTTGCTCAACAGTCTCCCGCGAGGTTCCATAAAAGTTATCGAAAACCTGGGCATATTCCAGAAAGGCGTCTTGTTCAATCATGGTGCGGAACTCAGCGTGTGAGACGAAAAAGTAGTGCTCACCCTGTTTTTCACCCGGACGTTTAGGCCGCGTAGTGTGTGAGACAGATACCTGCGTATCATAGAGTGGTTGAGTTTTCAGCAATGCCTGAATCAGGCTTGATTTTCCTGCTCCACTTGGAGCAGAGACAATATAGAGCGAGCCTTGAGCCATTTGTTTTCTTGAGTATGATTAAGTACAAAATCGTTTTTAATTCCGATAGTATACACAGCTATTTGCTCACCTGCAGCGTTTATAAACAATTGTGTGCTCATTATTTGTTTACAAGGCAAGACCATACCGGCTGCAAAAAAGGGTGTTATTGCCTTACGCTGGCCCATTGCTAAAGGCATTTTTATCAACATACCAGACTAAAAAATAAAGTCGGCAGAGACACAGTAATTTAACTGTTCCTGTCAGTAGTCTGGCGCTTATTAAGATATGGCAGAAAAGATGAAAATGTAGAATGTTTTGTTGCTGACTGCATGCGGAGATATTCTTCTTTTGAATGGAGGGGTTTTATCTATTACTCTGTGCCATTTTTGTCAGTGCTGAGAAATATTTGTTATTATTGAACCACTCTTCGTGTTGTTAATCCCGATTTGTTTAAACACTGGCGATTCAGAATTTCATCGAAGGGCTATGGAATATTTGATAGAAACTGTTTACACGCAGTCTCGTTAATTAAAATCCCCCATTATTTTGTAAATAACGTTATGATTTATTTATGTCTGCACTGCCAACATGATATGAAATTTTGCATCAGAATTCTGTTTTAAACGCAAGTTTAATTACGTGAGCAGAAATAAAGATGGTCGCGCGGGAAGAAAAAACAGGGAGAATATCTCCCGTTATTACTGATATTGTCTGTTTTCATCCAAAATGATGACCGGCTGCATCTCACTTATCTCTCGTATTTTCATCATGCGTGCCTGATGATTTTTGTCACAAATAGCGCGTTGTTTAGGTGTCAGCATACGATACATTTGATGATAAATTCTGGCATAGATTATTTGTTGTTTAATCACATTTTGTGCAAAGCTCTCCAGGCCACGCCGATAAGTCTTTTCATCAAAAAGTTTTGCGGTAGTTAATTTATATAATGTGTCTAAATCATTGGAATACATAGGAGTGAATTGATGCCTGGCTAGTGCCATCAGATCACGTATGCGCTGTCGCTGATATTCTGTGAAAGTAATACCAGTAAACATATCGCTGTGTGGGAATTTAATCATGCATTCCGTTGCAATTCCGCTATGCTTTTGATGTATCTGATCACTTGCAGCTGGAATAGTGGAAAAACTAATTGTTGATACCAGAACTACAACGACAGCGATAATCTTACGCATCGTTTACTCCCGGATTTGGTTTACCGTATGCCAACATAAATTACAATACGCAGTCTAAGGTTCTCCCTGCAAACCTGCGTCAGGGGGTGTAAAACTAAGTAAAGTGATGGGATGACCGTATTTGTTCAAGGTATTTTGCCTGTGGAGGGCAATTAAAAATGAATAAGATTCTGTTAGTTGATGATGACCGCGAGCTGACCTCACTCTTAAAAGAGTTGCTGGAAATGGAGGGATTTGATGTTGCGGTTGCCAGTGATGGTGAACAGGCATTGAACATGCTGGATAGCTCAGTTAACTTGTTATTACTTGACGTTATGATGCCAAAGAAGAATGGTCTTGATACCCTTAGAGAGCTGCGTCAGCAGTATCAGATCCCGGTTATTATGCTGACTGCGCGCGGCAGTGAATTGGATCGGGTTCTTGGGTTAGAACTTGGTGCGGATGATTATCTGCCTAAGCCATTTAATGATCGTGAGCTGGTGGCGAGAATTCGTGCCATTTTGCGCCGTTCAAACTGGAGTGAGCAGCAACAGCAACATGAATCCAGTTCTCCGGTGTTTGAGGTTGACTTGCTGCGACTCAGCCCCGGTCGTCAGGAAGCCAGCTTTGATAATCAGCCAATTGATCTTACCGGGACCGAATTTACTCTGCTCTATTTGCTGGCTCAGCATCTGGGCCAGGTAGTATCGCGTGAGCATCTTAGCCAGCAGGTTTTGGATAAGCGACTTACCCCTTTTGATCGTGCAATTGATATGCATATTTCCAATCTTCGCCGTAAACTCCCAAACCGTAAAGATGGGCAACCTTGGTTTAAGACGTTACGCGGACGTGGATATTTAATGGTCTCTGCCAGATGATTTCAAGCCTGACAACCCGTATTTTCGCAATTTTCTGGTCTACTATGGCACTTGTATTAATGCTGGTGCTGATGTTGCCCAAATTCGATACTCGTCAGATGACGCCGTTAGTAGAACATGAGCAGCAGCAGGGTAAGGTGATCAAGCAACATGTAGAAGCTGAGCTTAAACAGACTCCCCCTAATGATCTAATATGGTGGCGACGGTTATTTCACGCCATCGCAAAATGTGCTCCCTCCGGGCAGCGGCTGTTGCTTGTAACCAGCGAAGGCAGAGTTATTGGCGCTAACCGCGATGAGATACAAACTGTCCGCAACTTTATCGGCCAGTCAGATAACGTTAATCAGCCGCAAAAGAAAAATTATGGGCAGATTGAAATATCTGGTCCGTTCTCAGTGGTGGATGATGACGAAGACTATATGCTCTATCTGATTCGGCCTTCCGGTGGCTCTCAGCTCGATTTCATCAATTTACTTTTCGACAGGCCACTACTGCTACTGGTCGTGACGATGCTTGTCAGTTCTCCCCTCTTATTGTGGCTGGCCTGGAGCCTTGCCCGGCCGGCGCGCAGGCTCAAGTATGCTGCTGATGAAGTTGCAGCAGGAAATCTGCGGCCACATCCTGAACTTGAGAAGGATGGACCACAGGAGTTTAAGGCAGCTGGTGCGAGTTTTAATCAAATGGTAAATGCGCTGGGGGGTATGATAAAAACGCAACAACGTCTGTTATCAGATATATCGCACGAGCTTCGCACTCCGCTTACCCGACTACAGTTGGCAACAGCACTGTTACGCCGCCGAAACGGTGAAGGTAAAGAGCTGGAACGGATTGAAACCGAAGCTGGCCGGCTTGATGGTATGATAAATGATCTGTTGGTGCTGTCTCATGCGCAGAATAAAAGCGCACTGCTGAGTGAGGTGATGAAAGCAAATCAGCTTTGGGCACCTATGCTGGAGAATGCACGTTTTGAAGCTGAACAGATGGGCAAAACGTTAGAAGTTCCGTACCCTCCCGGCCCATGGCCGCTGTATGGTAATCCGAATGCACTTGAGAGTGCGCTGGAAAATATCGTCCGTAATGCATTACGTTATTCTAACAGCCTCATTTCCATTAGTTTTTCAGTAGATAATCAGGGAGTTACGATTCATGTGGACGACGATGGTCCTGGTGTAAGCCCGGATGATCGTGAGCAAATATTCCGGCCATTTTACCGCACCGATGAGGCGCGCGATCGTGAGTCAGGTGGTACAGGACTTGGGCTGGCAATTGTCGAAACTGCCGTTCATCAGCATCGTGGAAAGGTGAAAGCGGATGACAGCCCATTGGGAGGACTGCGTCTGGCAATCTGGTTACCCCTTTACAGCAGTCGTTCATAATTTGCTATCCTGTGGCCTTACACTCTAAGGCCACGTTCATGATTAATATTGTTCTGTTTGAACCTGAAATTCCCCCAAATACTGGCAATATCATCAGGCTATGTGCAAACATGGGTTTTGCTTTACATCTTATTGAACCGCTCGGTTTTACCCTTGATAATAAACGCCTTCGCCGCGCTGGCCTTGATTATCGCGAATTCATTACTATAAAGCGCCATAGTAGTTACGACGGATTTATGGCTTCTGAGCAACCCGTGCGGCTGTTTGCTCTTACGACCAAAGGTAAGGCAGTACATAGCGATGTGCGTTATCAGTCAGCAGATTATCTGTTGTTTGGCCCTGAGAGTCGCGGGCTGCCTTCGGATATCCTTGGTCCTCTAAACTCCGGGCAAAAAGTCCGCATTCCGATGGTGGCAGGAAGCCGCAGCATGAACCTCTCCAATTCGGTGTCAGTAGTGGCTTATGAAGCCTGGCGGCAACTAGATTATAGCGGGGCAATGTTGTGCAGTAATCTAACCAGCGATGATTAATAGTCACACACAGACCAGTAGTTAAGTTGTTATATTGCCCAGTTCAGATTTCTGACCAGCACGGTTGTTAGATACCATCTCCGAATTCAAAACCGGGAATTTGCTGGTCCATATCCATAGACGGTTTTTCTGATGCCGGCTTGCCCACCAGCCTGGCAGGCACGCCAGCTGCGGTGGTGTGAGGTGGTACCGAATGCAGCACGACAGATCCCGCGCCGATTTTCGCCCCGCGCCCCACTTCTATATTGCCAAGAATTTTTGCTCCTGCGCCAATCATGACCCCTTCACGAATTTTTGGATGACGATCACCACAGACTTTACCGGTTCCGCCAAGCGTTACCGACTGTAATATCGAAACATCATTTTCAATCACCGCAGTTTCACCAATGACGATGCCAGTGGCGTGGTCAAGCATGATACCGTGCCCAATACGCGCAGCCGGATGGATATCGACAGCGAAGGAGCGTGAAATCTCATTCTGTAAATAAATTGCCAGCGCCTTGCGTCCTGCGTTCCATAGCCAGTGGCCAATTCGAAAGGCCTGTAGTGCGTGGAAACCTTTTAGGTAGAGCAGGGGTGTTGAGTATTTATCAATGGCGGGGTCACGCATGCGTACTGCCTGAATATCAAAGGCAGCAGAATCTATCATAGAGGGATCCTTTTGGTAAGCATCGAGGATAATTTCCCTCACTGTAATAGCGGGCATGTTTGGATTAGCCAGCTTGTTCGCCAGCATATAACTCAGGGCACTGCCGAGGTTTTCGTGTTTTAGTAGCGTAGAGTGATAGAAGCTTGCCAGCATTGGCTCGCTATCAGCAAGCGCCCGGGCTTCCGCTATGATATTACCCCAAACCAGTTCCAGTTCGATTCCTGTCATTGCCTTCACTCCTGTTGAAAAATAGTGCCAGGGGGGCACCTTTATTGTGGCGCTCCTTCCACTAACTCTGACTATTTTCATCTTTGCTTGTGCGACCTAACAGAGTCCATGCTGCCTCCTGTGGGCTCTTTTCGCAATAAAGCACCTGATAAATTTGCTCGGTTATTGGCATTTCGACATTGAAACGCGCTGCCAGTGCTCTGACTTCTTTGGTATTTCGGAATCCTTCTACCACCTGGCCGATGCTATTTTGAGCCTGAGTCACAGCGCTTCCCTGACCGAGCATGATGCCGAAACGGCGATTGCGCGACTGGTTATCAGTGCAGGTGAGGACTAAATCACCAAGCCCGGCCATTCCCATAAAAGTTGCAGCATCAGCACCAAGCGCACTACCCAGACGGGACATCTCTGCCAGTCCGCGCGTAATCAGCGCCGTGCGGGCATTAGCACCAAAGCCGATGCCATCAGAGATACCTGCACCAATAGCGATGACATTTTTCACTGCGCCGCCCAATTGTACACCAGTAAAATCGGCATTACGGTAAACCCGCAGACTTTTACCACAGTGGATACGCTGGCACAGCTCGCTGGCAAATATATGATCCGTTGCCGCCAGGGCAATGGCAGTAGGCATTCCCGCTGCCATTTCTCCTGCAAAAGTAGGGCCGGAGATTACTGCCAGCGGGATAGTGTTGCCGAGGATTTCCCGTGCGACATCCTGTAACAGCCGCCCTGTTTCATGCTCCAGACCTTTGGTCGCCCAGACAAGACGAGTCACTGGCTGTAAAAAAGGTTTGATATTGAGCAGAACCTCTCCAAATACATGACTGGGAACTACGACCAGCAAATCACGGCTGGATAAAACAGCCTTCTCCAGAGAGGGCTCCACCGTCAGAGAGGGAGGAAAAGAGACACCGGGCAGAAACAACTGATTGGTACGTTCTGTAGCTAGCCGGGCTATATGATCGGGATTATGCCCCCAGAGTGTGACTGGCAGGCCATTGCGCGAAAGAGTAATCGCAAGGGCGGTGCCGTAAGAGCCGGCACCGATAACGCTAATCGAAGGTGCAGGAGAGAGCGACATCATGCATCCTGTGGTGGTGTTTCATTTGCCTGCTGTTGCTGTTGTTGCAGGTAGTTCATGTACAAAGCATCAAAATTGACTGGTGACAGATTAATTTGCGGGAATGTTCCCCTCGCTACCATACTGGTGATGCATTCCCGCGCATAGGGGAACAGGATATTAGGACAATAAGCCCCAAGGCAATGTGCCATCTGATCACTATTAATACCTGCAATATCAAATACTCCCGCCTGCTGCACTTGACACAAAAACGCATGATCATTGTTTAGTGTGGCAGTTACAGTGACCCGCAATACAACTTCATAAATGTTGTTGTCAAGCTGGCTGGAATTAGCGTCTAAATCCAGTTTGACTTGCGGCTCCCACTCTTTCTGAAAGATATGAGGTGCCTGAGGCGCTTCAAAGGAGATATCTTTGACGTAAATACGTTGAATATTAAAAGTCATCTCGGTACTGTTGCTTTCTGACATTGAGTAATAATCCTGTTCAGTTAATAATCCATCATCACAGTGTTTTTAAATGCAAATTTCTATTTACTTTAGTAAGGGGTCTAAACCACCTCGTTTATCAAGTTCGTAGATATCATTATAACCACCGATATGCTTTCCATTAATGAAAATCTGGGGGGTAGTGGTTCGGCCACTACGTTTGATCATCTCTTCACGGTTATGGCTATTATTGTCAATGACGATCTCTTTAAAAGATACTTTTTTTTGTCTCAATAGCGCTTTTGCCTTTTTGCACCACGGACATGTTGATAATGTATATATTTCTATATTTGCCATGATTGATTCTCCTTAATCATTAGCCACCTGTTTCAGTGGCAGACTTCTCCACTCCGGCCTGAAATGCCCTCCTTGAGAAGGCAGCATGCCAGAGAACAGCGGCATATAACTTGCGTTATTTGCCACGTATTAATGGCAGATTTTCCCCATTCCATCCTGAAATACCTTCTTTGAGAATGAGAACCTGCTGAAAACCAGATGTATATAACGTAGCAGCAGACTCATGAGCGCTGTGACCAGTTGCACAGGCAACGATTACAGGCTTTGTTTTATATTTTTCCAGCTCGCTGAAACTGCCTTTTTTAATATCCGCTGCCTGGATGTTCAGTGCACCGGAGATGTGGCCTTTTCGGAAATCATCCCGATTGCGGGTGTCTACCACGACGGCTTCTTCTTTATTAATCAGATGGGTTGCCTCACTATTACTCACCATTTTTATCTTGGAGAAGAGCCCTTTAATAGTCGTGACTATGACTAAAACCAGTAAAACAACCCATGCAAGAGTCAGTATGGTGTGTTGGCTGGCGAATTGCATAATTTCCTGCATGATGTGTAACAACTCTCGAAAGGATTAATAAATTTAACTGTGGGCTATGAGTATACCTTCCAAGTGCTATATGTACAGCTATCTGGTTAGCAAAGCCTCTTTATGTGCGCCATAATGCCATCAATTCAATCTGACGGGTAAGCGTGCTATTGTTAACGGTGATTAACATCAGTGGGGAAAGCAATCTGGCCACACTACTGCAATCTGTACCAGCCAGCATCCTGGATTTGGCTGTCTTTCTTTTTAGAACTCAGCACCAAAATTCTAGTAACCATCTGTTTAAAATGGAATAATTTTCTTATTATGAGGGAAAAATTAACTACATGTATCATACAGGTGCTACGTTGCGCTTCACTGCCGCGTGCCAGTTTGTCCGTATGTGTCAGCCTGTTTTATGCAGGGGCGATACTCTGGATGCCAGCTTCTGTTGCTATTGATGGCCATCAGGCTCAGCTCAGATCGATACAGCAGGAGATCGCTAATAAAGAAAAGCGAGTGCAGCTACAAAAACAGCAGCGAAGTAACCTGATGGCACAATTGCAGAATCAGGAAAAGACCATCGCAGAGGCAGCCAGCCAGTTGCGGAAAATGCAAAAAATGCTAAAGCAACTAAGCGCCGGGATCACTACGCTTACAGACGCTATTTCAAAGCTTGAGCAGCAGCAGAAGCAGCAAAAAGCTCTGCTTGCAGCGCAGCTCGATGCCGCGTTTCGTCAGGGTCAGCATAATGTGCTGCAGATGCTATTGAGCACCGAGGCGAGTCAGCGTGGCGAGCGCATTCTTGCATATTTCAGCTATCTTAACGAGGCTCGTCAGCAGACGATGATCCATCTGCAGCAAACCCGCGGGCAACTTTCAGCACAACAGGTCATACTCAGGCAGAAGCAGGGACAACAGGAAACATTATTCACCCGGCAGCGCGCTGAGCAGCAGAAGCTGAAAGAGGTCCAGGGTGCACGCAAGGTAACGTTGACCAAACTCAATGCTTCTCTGAAGAAAGATCAGCAACAGCTGGCAGAAATGCGTGAAAATGAAAATCAGCTGCGCAAGCAAATTACCCTGGCTGAGCAGAAAGCCCGCGCGCTTTCTCAGCGTGAAACTCAGCAGGCTGACAAAGTACGCCAGCGTCAGGAGCAGGCTAAACGTAAAGGCACTACCTATGTGCCAACCCAGAGCGAACGGGAGCTGATGGCGCGCACGGGCGGGCTTGGTCGCCCTGCACGACAGGCGATCTGGCCGGTACGTGGGCGAATCGAGCATCAGTTTGGGGAACCGATTCAGGGTGAACTGCGCTGGAAAGGGCTGGTTATTGGCGCACCGCAGGGCAGTGAAGTGAAAGCGATTGCTGACGGGCATGTATTGATGGCTGACTGGTTACAAGGATATGGATTGGTCATCGTTATTGCGCACGGAAAAGGGGATATGAGCATTTATGGTTATAATCAGAGTGCGCTGGTTAGCTCGGGAGCTAAGGTTAAAGCGGGTCAGGTTATCGCGTTAGTTGGCTCCAGCGGTGGCAGGGGTTCCTCTTCACTCTATTTCGAAATACGCCGGCAGGGGCAGGCAGTGAACCCTCTGCCGTGGCTGGAGAAGTAACTTTGTTATCTAAATATTCATGTTACGGGGCGCTGGTTAGCTTTTTCATCAGTTTTACTGTTTACGGTGGAGAACTGGCGCTGGTAGTCGATGATATTGGTTACCAGTTAAAACAGGAGAGTTTTTTACTTGAGATGCCAGCGGCTATCTCGCTAGCCGTACTGCCCAATGCGCCATATGCTCATATGTTAGCGACCAAAGCGCATCAGCATGGTCATGAAGTGCTTATCCATTTACCTATGGCACCGCTGAAGCCACAGTCGCTCGAGAAAGATACACTCTATCCTGATATGAGCCTTGCGGAGATCTCGCGTATTATCCGCGAGGCGACGGAAAAAGTCCCCTATGCAGCGGGTATCAATAATCATATGGGTAGTGCGATGACCCGCAGTCTGCCGGGGATGCAGAAAGTTATGCGGGTTCTTACAAATTATCATTACTATTTTCTCGACAGCATGACTATCGGCGATAGTCAGTCAGTACAGGCGTCAAAGGGAACAGGGGTGCCTGTTATCAGGCGTCAGATTTTTCTGGATAATGACAGGAATGAAGCTGCGATCAGAAAACAGTTACAACTGGCGGTAAATCTGGCACGACGTAACGGACGCGCCGTTGCTATAGGCCACCCTTATCCCTCGACAATACGTGTACTGCAACAAATGATACCTGCTCTGCCGCCAGATATTACCCTGGTCAGCCCAGGCATGTTAGTGAATCAGATTATGAGTACTGATGGCATGACATCCTCAGTCTACCCTGCGGCAGAGGTGGCAAACAGTCATCGTTCAGGTTATGCGGGAGAGGTCTGTATATCAAAACAGCCTTTGCCAGCAATTCCCCCGGTAAGAATACTGGAGCTGGTTTGTGAAAGCATTGTCAGTAGCCCACTGGCGGGCTGGTTCACAACCCATTTATCCAGTACTAAAATGGAACCAAAGGATTCGAAGTAACGCAAAAGCGCATCGCTAAATCTTACCAGGTCGGGTTCGCTAACATTATCACCATCGTTCTGCGGGTTGTTCTAAACCCCTTCTGACTTGAGTTAGCGTCATTTGGCTTTGGGGGGTAATGAGGTGATATTATAATTAATATCAGGTAAGTGAAGCCTTTTGTTTCACTCCGTACGTTAGGGTAAAACTGATGATAATTGTTACGGGTGGCGCCGGATTTATTGGTAGTAATATCGTTAAAGCGCTAAATGATTCTGGAAATACCAATATTCTGGTAGTGGATGACCTCAAGGATGGCACCAAATTTGTCAACCTGGCAGATCTTGATATCGCCGATTATATGGATAAAGACGATTTTATCTCAAGCGTAATGGCAGGGGATAGTTTTGGTAATATAGAGGCAGTTTTCCATCAGGGAGCGTGTTCATCTACGACAGAGTGGGATGGCAACTTTATGATGGATAATAATTTCCATTATGCTAAAGCGCTGTTGCATTACTGCCTTGACCGTCATATCCCATTTCTTTATGCCTCCTCAGCAGCTATTTACGGCGGGCGCGAAGCTGACTTTATTGAAGAGCGTCAGTATGAGCAGCCGCTCAACGTTTATGGCTACTCCAAAATGCTGTTCGACCACTATGTGCGCAATCTTCTGCCGCAGGCGAAAACACAGGTGTGTGGCTTCCGTTATTTTAACGTTTATGGACCACGCGAAGGCCACAAGGGCAGTATGGCGAGTGTAGCGTATCATCTCAATGAACAGATTCTCAAAGGTGGAAATCCGAAGCTGTTTATGGGCAGTGAAAACTTTAAACGTGACTTTATTCACGTAGATGATGTGGTTAGCGTAAATTTGTGGTGCTGGAAAAATAACATTTCAGGTATTTACAACTGCGGAACCGGAAGCGCTGAATCTTTTCAGGCGGTAGCAGATGCCACCCTTGCTTGGCATAAGCAGGGTGAAATTGAGTACATTCCTTTCCCCGAAAAATTAAAAGGCTATTACCAGACCTTCACTCAGGCGGATCTGACCAGGCTGCGAGCCACCGGTTATCATAAGCCGTTTATGAATGTGGCTGAGGGAGTAACAGCTTATATGGACTGGTTAAACAGCCACAAGTAGGGGAATTCAGCCTGATGAAAATTCTGGTCATCGGTCCTTCGTGGGTCGGCGATATGATGATGTCTCAGACACTCTATCGTATGCTGCATGTAGCATACCCGGAAGCTGTCATTGATGTTGTCGCCCCTGGGTGGTGCTGTTCATTACTCTCACGTATGCCCCAGGTTAATCAGTCGCTGGAGATGCCGTTAGGGCATGGCTCTCTGGCATTAGGCGAGCGCTGGCGAATTGGCAAATCGTTGTGTGCCAGCCATTATGATCATGCATATGTGTTACCCAATTCGTTTAAATCAGCGTTGATTCCTTTCTTCGCCAGTATCCCCTGCCGCACTGGCTGGCGCGGAGAGCTGCGCTACGGATTACTAAATGATCTGCGAGTGCTTGATAAGGCAGCGTTTCCGCTAATGGTGCAACGTTATGCTGCACTAGCCTTGCCTGCCGGGGAGATTAGCCATGCCAGTCAGTTGCCAGACCCGCTACTCTGGCCACAACTTCATGTCAGTGATACCGAAAAGAGTGATACTGCTGCCCAGTTCGGGCTGAACAGCGAGCGTCCGATAATTGGCTTTTGCCCCGGTGCTGAATTTGGCCCGGCAAAACGCTGGCCACATTATCATTATGCCTCTCTCGCCATCAGGATGATCGAACGACACTATCAGGTAGTGTTGTTAGGTTCGGCAAAAGATGGTGAGGCGGGGGATCAAATTTGCAATGCACTGAGTACTGAATTACGACCATGGTGCCACAATCTGGCGGGAGCCACCCGCCTGGAGCAGGCAGTTGTGCTGCTGGCGTGCTGTAGTGCGGTAGTTTGTAATGATTCTGGTTTAATGCATATTGCAGCAGCGCTCAACACACCGCTGGTGGCACTATATGGACCAAGCAGCCCCGATTTTACACCACCACTTTCCCATAATGCCCGAATTATTCGCCTAATTACGGGTTATCACAAGCTCCGCAAAGGTAGCGCTGAACAGGGCTATCATCAGAGCCTGATAGATATCGACCCTCAGCGGGTTATTAATGAACTGGATATATTACTTAGCAGCCCGGTAAAACAGTCATGAAGGTCTTAATTGTTAAAACCTCTTCTATGGGTGACGTACTGCACACTCTGCCTGCACTGACTGATGCTATGCTAAAGCTCCCCGGCATTCGTTTTGACTGGGTCGTTGAGGAGAACTTTGCCCAGATTCCGGGCTGGCATCCTGCCGTTGATGATGTTCTTCCCGTGGCCATCCGGCGCTGGCGTAAAAACTGGTTTAGTGGCTGCGTGCGCCGGGAGTGGAAGGCCTTCAAACGCCAGCTACAATTTAAGCGCTACGATCGGATTGTTGATGCGCAGGGGTTAATAAAAAGCGCGGTGCTGGTTACCCGGCTGGCACGAGGCGAAAAACATGGCCCCGGTTTTTATAGCGCACGTGAACCCCTTTCCAGCTGGTGGTACGACAAACGGCATAAGATTGATGAATACCAGCACGCCGTCGAGCGAACACGAGTACTCTTCGCCAGTAGTCTCGGCTATCAGAAACCAGTAACCGCAGGAGATTACGCCATTGCTCCCTATTTTCGCAGCCATTTCCCTGCACAACGTGGCAACTATCTGGTTTTTTTGCACGCAACGACCCGTGACAGCAAACACTGGCCTGAAGATCGCTGGCGTCAGCTCATTGCCATCATGGCAGACTGGGGCATGACGATAAAACTTCTCTGGGGAGAAGTGCATGAGCATGAGCGCGCATTACGCCTTGCGCAGGATTTTACTTATGTTGATGTTATGCCAAAGTTGTCACTGGAGCGGGTTGCCTGCCTTCTGGCCGGTGCACGTGCTGTGGTATCGGTGGATACAGGATTAAGCCATCTTGCAGCAGCTCTGGATCGCCCTAATCTGACGCTATATGGCCCAACCGATCCAGAACTCATCGGTGGATATGGCCACCATCAGTATGTTATCCGCCCGGCAGAGGGTCATGCTATGGCGGATATAACCGCACATCATGTGGCAGCTCAACTCAGTGAGGTCATAAGATGAAAAAGCTTCACATTATCAATCTGGAAAAAATGGGGGGAGTGGAGCGGCTGTTTATCCAGTATATTAATGATTTTTCAGATTATAGCGATGACGTGATCTGTATCAGTGATAGCATTGATACAGAAATCCGCCGCTGCATACCTGACCAGAAGATTATAATTGCTAATCGGTTTTTCAATAAAATCCCACTAAAAATGCCTCAGTTTCTAAGGAAATATGCACTACAGAAACGGGTCAACACAAGTGAAGCTGAAGTCATTATTGTCTGGGATTTAATCCCCCGGCTTATTACAAAGCCGGAAGGAGTTAAACTGGTTTATTACGATCATGGTAGTTCATGGCGTTATCCCCAAAATCTCAAAACACACAGTTTCATGGCGATGCTTGATGGTGTGATCTCTGCTTCCTGTGCGTCGCGCAGAGTAATGGAGCAGCGGTTTAAGCTGGCCTGCCCGCATTATGTGGTGATTAATCGTATCAGGGCGCCAGAAGGTGTTGTCACCCGCCCCAGACGCCTTGGCAATACGCTGTGGCTGGGAACGGCCTCACGTCAGGTGAGCCTAAAAGGAATCAGTGTCGCTCTGCTGATGATGCAGGAATTGATCAGCCGGGGCCATCCGGCCGGGCTGGAGATTGCAGGAAAAGGGCCAGACAGGGATACATTTATTGCACTGGCAGAGAAACTGCACATAATGGATTATGTTACTTTCAGCGGGTTTCAGCAGGATATGTCACCATTTTTCAACCGGATTGATATTTATATCAGTACGCCGGTCACTGAACCGTTTGGCTTATCTTGTATGGAGGCACTCTACCATGGTGTCCCGGTTATTTTCCCACTTATTGATGGCCAGCCAGAAGTGATTAAACAGGAGACATGTGGTATTGGATTAATTCCAACAGTGACCATCGATCAGCATCGAATATTGTCCGGGATTCAGGTGGATTTCCCCTGGAAGGTTTATGATCCTGTTACTGATAAAATGGCCGAGCCTAACCTTTTGTCTCACCTAGCGTGTGCAGATGCAATCGAAACCATGTTGCAATCTGATACTTATGACATGTTAAGTGATAATGCAAAATTCTACTCAGCAAATAATTTTAATTATAATAAGTTCAAAATTGATTTTGAATATTCATTGATGAGTATTATGGATATGTGATATGGAGATTGTCAGAAGGAATATACTGAGATATGACAGACCTCATATTGCTTATAGTTTCCTGATTTTTGGTTTTTGTGTGGTCTCTTTTCTAATTGTTCCTTTTGAAAACTATTTTGGCAAAAAACTTTTTTACATCAGTGGTTATATATCACTTTTTATTTTTATCATTCATTTTAACTTTTTTATTCAGAATAAAAGTAAAATAATATTACCTGCTTCAATATTATTAGCTGGTACAATTAGTGTTTTGTGGGTTTTGTTTTATAAACAACAGGATGATTATATTAATATATACAGGCAGTATCAGGCCGCCGGGAAAGTACAGATTTCTGCCGCTTTTATCGTCGCAGTTGCGCTAAACACACGCCTGCCTCTGCAAAAATATTCGACGATAGTAACCATTGTAACAGCAGTTACAATGAATGCTTATGCGTTTTATCAGAGTTTTTTTCTAAACATTGACAGAGTGGCGTTAAATTATGATCGGGCAACGATTGCTGCGTATATATTAACATTAATTGATTTGTTATTAATGCATTCACTATTACTGTCAGATCTCCGCAATAAAATCACATTTTTTCTATTCGCTTTTATCGTCACCACCTCGGCACTGATACTCACAGGTACCCGATCGGCTATGATTGTCTATCCTGTTCTGGTATTTATTTTGGTGCTGGCCATCAAAAAAACACTTCCCCGACACCATAAAATCAAACTGGTAACGCTGCTGCCTGTATTTCTGATCTTAAGTGGATTAATTTTTAATCAAAAAATTACATCCCGTATTAATGATTTCAGGCAAAATATTATCATGATGCATGAGCAGGAAGGGGAAAATTCAGTTATCTCCCGTATGAGTATGCTTATCATAGCAGTTAAAACAGGCTCAGAGGCGCTTCTGGGGCAATCCGCCGGGCAGAGAGGTGAGCAGGCTAGATCTATTGCACAACGTCACCCATTTTTATATGGTGCGTTGCCTTACACCACCGTACACATGCATAACGAGTTGCTGGAGACGTTTTCCATTAAAGGTATTATTGGAGTGCTTGCATTATTAGCGCTCTATATTAGCCTGTTATTTAATGCGTTAGTGATCAGCTACAATCCGGCATTGCTGGTGGTCACACTCGCTCTCATCATTTATGGATTCAGTGATGTGATCCTGTTCAGCACCGAAGGAACTATAATGTATTGCCTGAGCATTATCATCAGCCTGTATATGATGAAAAATAGCGCAGGTACTCGGAGCATCAGATAATGGCACAAAGTACATATTTACTCAGTGTTATCATTCCTTTTTATAATAATGAGAGATTCATTAACACATGTCTTTATTCATTATTTTCTCAGATTGATGATGATGTTCAGGTTATTATTATTGATGATGGGTCAACAGATAAATCTTGTTATCTGATTACTCAGTTTCTATTGTCTGACACGCATCGCCATGTCATATTTTACCGTCAGAAGAATGAGGGAGCTGCTGCTGCCCGCAACAGAGGCCTTAACTTTGCCAAAGGCAAATTCATCTCATTTATTGATGGTGATGATGTTATCAGCAAGAATTACTATTCGATTATCAAACCCCTTCTGATTGCAGATCATATTGATTTGATTGATTTTGATTACCAAAAATTTGCCAATAGCCCGCCAGAAGTGCAATCTACTGAAGCAGCGCAGCTGGTTGCTTATGACTTTTCAACTGAGGGGCTGGCATGTCTGCTCCCTCTGTTTCACCGCTCGATGTGGCATGTCTAGAGTCGGATCTATCGTCATACGTTACTGGGCGGCGATCTTTTTGAGTCAGGGAAATGTTATGAGGATGTTATATTCACTCCCTACCAATATCTGAAAACGCAAAGAATCATGCATCTGGATAATACACTTTATTATTACCGCGATAATTTGCAGGGCGTTACCTCTAATATAAAACACAGTGACATTGACGATATGTTATTCGCTATGGATAAAATGATTACGTTTATCCAATGCCATCGTGAGAAGGAGCCACTACGTCAGCTGGCAGCAGGTGTAGTGACTAATTGTTTTAATGAAGTAAGAAGCATGACAAAAATTTTGCACGGTTACTATCGCTATAGCCGGGAGACAAAACGCATTCTGAGAGTTGCCGCCGGAGTTTGCCAGGAAACTGGAGTGCCAGTAAAAAAAGTCTGGCAAATGCGCTATTCTGGAGTAGATACTTTTTTTTCCGCTTTGCGTATGGTGCTGTAGTAGTGCCAGCCGGTTATGCCGCTTTATCAGTAACCAGTATACTTCTTTTTTGCATAGCATATTGACTTAACGTCATTCCTTCTGCCTGAGGTTTTAGCCAGATAAAGAGTTGCTCCAGATCGTCATAGAGACGTGTTATATCAGCGTGATTACGGAACGTCGGGCTGCCATCTGGCATAAGTTCTGATGAGTGAATCATGAATTCGATATAGTCATTACCCTGAGCCAGGGTCTGGCTTACCACTCTTTTCATCTGTTCCAGATTATTGCCTGTCGGACGCAGCCAGTTAACTGCAGGCGCTCTCTTTTTGCCCTGAATTTTGTGCCAGACTTGCCGGAGCCGATTTCTCATCGCACCGTAGCGATACTGAATGCTCATTGGCAGCTCCAGTAGCGGCGAGTTACCGGGTCTTGAGATGTCGTTGACGTTTATATAATAAGCATGATCAGGAAAATGACGATAATCGCTGCCTCCGTTTCCCTCAGGTGCTCCTGACGCATCCTGCCAGCTGACTCGCGGTGTGACAGAACAGTCAACCCAGTACCCACTATCAATAAGCGCTTTAGCGTAAATTTCATTAAATGCCCAGCGTCCGGCCCGGTGGCTACGCATTTTTGTCTGAAATCGTTCTTCCAGCAGTTCGGTGATAAAAGCTACTTTTGCGTTCAGAACGGATGCGGGATATTCAATCAGGTAGGGTTGATAGTAGCAGTCATTATCAGTTAGTAGATGAGCTGGTGGTGTATTCCAGGCGTGCAGATGCATACCAATCTCGCCCTTGTGTCGCGCCAGCAAATCACGGCCAAATTCTACAAAAAATGGATCGCAGGCCATTTCACAGTTGGTCAGCCATGTCGGAAGAAAATCATATTTTTCACATAGCGCCTGAAAGCGGGGTAGAAAGCGTGCATTATGCGTTGTGATATCACTGGTGCGATTGCGCCAGAGATTATCTCCCTCGGTATCAAGAGTGATTAAAAAAGCTGGTTTTTTCATAACGTTACTTATTCAACAATAAAAAGAGTGAAGCAATGGCTGTCCTCTTCCATTTGGAAGAACCCGGCACCAGGCACAACTAATAAGACGTATCGTCGGCAGAGATATTCTGGCTTGGGGGGGCTATGAATTGGGCATTGAACTGGATCGGCAGGTGTGGTGTAGCAAGGAAAATTTTGTTGCTTCCCGTGTATTCTGCTGGCGGTTCGCGCCCATTTTTCCATTCGAACAACGTCGACTTGTTAACATAATAGCTTGTACAGCATATCATCCTAGTAGTATTCTATGAATAAGAATTTCTACATAGCTAAAACCATCATACCATAATCAAAATCTGATACAGATTGGTTTTAATTACCGCGAAGGCTAATAAGGATGATTTGCTGGCGCTGTAGTGACTGCATCAGCACAATTTTGATGCTGTTTTACTGCCGCAGAAATACGTAATTGAGATTACCTCTAATTATAACGAGCAGTGTGTCTGCAGGCTGGTTTATGAATCGCTCTTGGTCAAATAACATATTACTAATCAGGAATACCTGCTTTGCCCAAACGCATTTTAATGATTATTGATGGTTTGCCTGGAGGCGGAGCTGAAAAAGTCGTTCTGACCCTTTGTCAGGGGCTGATGTCAGCAGGGCATTCTGTGTCACTTTTCTCATTACGTAACATTTGTGACTACGCAATTCCACCTGGACTGGATTTCCGAATAATTGCAGATAATAGCAGGCGTCCCTGGCGTAAACTTACTGAGCATCATCGGCGAGCCGCATCACTGGATAAGGCGATTTATCAGAGTGAGATTAGTGATGGTAAGTATGCGCTGATTTTTTCGCATCTGCATAAAACAGATCGAATCGTTAGTCGCTGCCGTACACTCGATCCCCTAAAAACTTGGTACTGTCTGCACGGGGTATTTTCTGTATCCTACCTAAAAAATAGACGTGGTTTTAGTCACTGGCTTAAGCAAGTGAAGATTCGTCGTCTGTACCAAAGGCGCCAGATTGTAGCGGTGTCACAGTATGTGCTCGATGACCTGATTGATTGCTTTGGTGTTAAGCCTTCAAATGCCAAAGTCATTGGTAGTCCTTTTGATTTTGAGAATATTCAGCAGCTGGCGCAACAATACTTTCCCCTGGAAGGAAGCGACTATTTACTGCACATTGGTCGTTTTCATGAGGTCAAACGGCATGATCGGCTGCTGGAAGCCTATGCCAGCAGTGGGATTACGGCGCCACTGATTCTGCTGGGTCAGGGCAGTAAAGAGTCTGAGAGGCGTCTGCGTTTGCTGGCTGAGCAACTGGGAATTGACAAAAGGGTGCGTTTTGAGGGTTTCCAGCGCAATCCTTATCCTTGGATTCGTCATGCCCGAATGGTTATTGTCTCTTCAGACAGTGAGGGGTTTGGCAATGTATTGATAGAAGCACTTTCATGCCAGACACCTGTTGTCAGTACCCGGTGCCCGGGTGGACCAGTTTCAATATTAACTGGAACGCTGGCGCGCGGACTTGCTGAGAGCAATGCGGTTTCTTTAGCGGAAAAAATGCGGGAAATCTATGATAACCCCCCCGATTTAAAAAATATCAGGCTGGATGCTTATAGTATCGGCACTGTCTGCGAGCGCTATCTGCAATTGGCAGGAGCAGAGCCGGGCAGAACTACTTTGTAAAATTGGGTGGTTATGCTGTGCCGGGGACGGGTGGTATTTGATAGCTCCCGGTTTGTTGTCAATGACGATATTTTTTTCAATCTGTGGCGGAACGTTAATCGAAACATTAGCCAGAATAAATTTTCTGGCGTGTCAGTCCTAAATTCTGGTCGATTTTCTGAGAACCATCATGTTGTGAGTTTTGTTGCAAAGACAAAAAACAGCGATAATATATTTGGTCTTTGTCTGGCCAGCCGGGCGTCCGGCTACTACACTCCAGTAACTTGCAGAAATCATCCATTAAGAACATTACCTGAGCTATGTAGGTCAGATAATGATCATTCATGGTGCATGTTTCAGGCAATTTCTTTAATAATCCATCATTATTACCAGGATAATAAACTTTATACGGGATAAAAATTAGTTTTTTATATCGCATAAAACCTCAAAAACGTCTATATTACCAACGTCGGTAAACATAACGACGGAAACAAAATGCCTTGTGGTACGGAGTTTTTTGTATGTTAAATGAGGTATTTCTTATTAGTTTTTTTAATGAAATGATTTTATTTTCTGTTTTGCTCCTAATATCAACAATATTCATTAGCCAAACTGTGCAACGTTTTTAAATAAAGTGACTGTTTAATGTTAGCCATCGTTTCATTGTCACCCGGCAGTCATCGCGTTCGGGGTGTCAGGAAATACAGACGATCAGTATGATAGCGCAGCCTGATAGTTCAGCTCCTCTTCTGAGTGTCATCATGCCAATGTATAACGCGGGTGCTGGTGTTGAGCACACTATTAATGCATTGCTGGCGCAGACCTTGAAATCAATGGAAATCATTATTGTTAATGATGGTTCGACTGATGAATCGGCAGAGCTAGTACATCGCTACGCCGCTGCCAATGAGCATATTAAGGTTATCGATCAGCCTAACGGAGGAGTCTCCCGGGCGCGCAATAGTGGGCTGGCTGTCGCGGGAGGTCTGTATGTTACCTTTCCCGATGCGGACGATGTCATGCAACCCGATATGTATCAGACTCTTACTGATATGGCAATGGCAGAAGATCTGGACGTGGCGCAGTGCAATGCAGAATGCTGTTTTTTACAGGGCCAGTACACCAGGCATCTTATCCCCTATGACAGGTTACAATCTGTCGGTGTCATGAGTGGGCCGGCGTGGCTCAATAAAGCGCTTTTGACCGATCGTTATTTGCATGTTGTCTGGATGGCCATCTACCGTTTATCACTTATTCGTCAACTGCAACTGATTTTTGAACCGGGGCTGCATCATCAGGATATTCCCTGGACAACTGAACTAATGATGAATGCCAGCCGCGTCCGCTACATTGACGCACCCCTTTATCGTTACACCGTACACCATCAGTCGGTCAGTCACCGCAAGCGTACAGGGCAATATAATGTTGCGTATCAGCGCCACTATTTGAAAGTCGTTCGAATGCTGGATGAGATTAACCGGCGTTACGCCAGCCGTGTCAAAATTTATCCCTCGTTTCACCGCCAGGTGACACGGGAGGCATTAGTTATTTGTCACGCTATTCGTCGCGAACCGGATAAAGATACGCAACAAGAGATGATTGATGAATTTTTCTCCAGTGATACACACAAGATAATGTTGCGCAATGCACGAGGCATTGAACAGTGGTATCAGCTGTTATTGTGGTTAGCCCGCCTGAAGCGCTGGTCATGATTTTGCCGTAAGTCCACACATTACCATTATATTATTATATTGAGAGTAACTTTTGACAGATATTTCCACCGGGTTTAATCCAAAGCGCATACTGGTAATTAAACTTCGCCATCATGGCGACATATTGTTAACTACCCCTGTTATTAACGCACTGCATGAACGTTATCCCATTGCAAATATAGATGTATTGCTCTATAAAGAGACCCGCCCTTTGCTGGAGGCTCATCCGGCAATTAACCGGTTATTTTTTGTCGACAGGCAGTGGAAAAAAGAGGGGATACGGCGCCATCTCGGGCATGGTTTGCGATTGTTACGAGCTATTCAGCGGCAGGAATATGATCTGATAATTAATCTTGCTGATCAGTGGAGTAGCGCGATTCTGACCCTGTTAAGTAAGGCACCTGTCCGTATTGGATTTAACTACCAAAAACGCCAGCATCTGCTCTGGCGGAGGGCACATACTCAACGTGTTGAAACGGAGCGCTTCCCGCAGCTTCATACTGTTGAACAGAATATGCTGGCGCTTAAGCCACTGAATATAGCAAACAAACGCGCACGCCTCTCTATGCATTACCATCAAAGTGACTGGCACTACACGCGCCGGATTCTGGATGAGCGAGGCATCAGCAGGCCTTATGTGGTTATTCAGCCAACATCGCGCTGGATCTTTAAATGCTGGGACGACGATAAAGTAGCCAGACTGCTCAAAGAGCTTAGTTGTGGAGATTGTCAACTGATACTGACTGCTGCGCCGGATAGCAAGGAACTTGAGATGATCACCAATATTTGCAGGCTGACAAAGGATTCACGGGTCTTTTCTCTGGCAGGCCAGCTCTCTCTTACACAGCTGGCTGCGCTTATCGATCATGCAGCATTGTTTATTGGCGTAGATTCGGCACCAATGCACATTGCTGCAGCACTCGGCACACCCTGCATTGCACTTTTTGGCCCCAGCAGATTAATCCAGTGGCGTCCCTGGGGTGAGAATAATCTTATAATATGGGCAGGTGATTTTGGTGAGCTGCCTTCTCCAGACAATATCGACACGGATACTGAAACCCGTTTTCTCTCCCAGATCCCGGTTGAGGTAGTACTCAATGCTGCGAGGAGTTACCTCAGATGAGTAAAATCAGGCTGGCCATTGTCCGGCAACAGTACCGTCCGGATGGTGGTGCAGAGCGCTTTATCTCACGGGCGCTGAAAGCGCTCAATAACGATTCTCTGGAACTCAATATTATCACCCGCCACTGGCAGGGTGCACTTAAGCCTGGCTGGCATTTGCATATCTGCAATCCCCTCAAATGGGGGCGCATTGAACGGGAAAAGGGGTTTGCCCGGGCGGCGCGTGCCTGCTGGCAGCGTGAAAAATTTCATATTGTGCAAAGCCATGAACGTATTGCGGGATGTGATATTTTCCGGGCCGGTGATGGTGTGCATCGCGTCTGGCTGGAACAGCGCAAACGGACCCTCTCTTCACTACAACGTTTATTACTCTCACTAAGTCCCTATCATCGCTATGTTATCAATGCAGAAGATGCGATGTTTCACTCAGCCAGCCTTAAAAAAATCATCTGTAATTCGATGATGGTCAAGCAGGATATTATGCGTTGTTTTGACGTGCCAGAAGAGAAAATTGCACTCATCTACAATGCTATCGACAGTCAAAAATTTGTACCTGCCAGTGAGGAGCAGCGGCAGGAGTCGCGCCGGATGCTGGGGATTCCCTCTGATGTTAAGGTTCTCATCTACGTTGGTTCTGGTTTTAAACGCAAAGGGCTGGAGATGGCAATCCGGGCGCTGGCAGGAACTGACGCGCATCTGCTTGTAGTAGGGCAGGATAAGCATCAGTCACGTTATGTGAAACTAGCACGACGTCTGGAATGCGGGCATCGCATTTATTTTCTGGGTATGCAGCCTCAGGTCATCCCTTTTTATCACGCTTCAGATGGATTAGTGCTGCCAACGCTTTATGATCCTTTTCCTAACGTCATTCTGGAAGCTATGGCCTGCGGCTTACCTGTAATTACCAGTACCCACTGTGGTGGCGCTGACTTTATTACGCAAGGGGTTGAAGGGTTTGTCACTGACGCATTGGACATTGCTGCTATTCATCAGGCGATTAAAGCGATTCCCTCTCTCAGGGAAAATTCAGGAATGGGTCAGGCAGCACGAGCCCGTATTTTGTCCTGCACACCTGAGTATATGGCACAACAACTCAATGAACTCTACCAACAGATGCTTAGTATGGTTGATAGTAGTATTAGCCGGGTGTGATTATCTGATAACATTACCTATTATCTGTTTTTTGGGTTCTTATCGGGCGTTTGGTTACGCCTGTTGTAATGTCTCATGAGAACACTTTACACAATATTGTTCTATTTTATTTTGCCCCTTGCCTGGCTTCGCCTGTGGTTAAGGGGCCGTAAGATGCCTGCCTATCGTAAACGTTGGGCGGAGCGTTATGGTTATTGTGCGGGAAAAGTCACCCCGGGCGGTATTATTCTGCATTCAGTCTCAGTGGGAGAAACATTAGCGGCTGTGCCGCTGGTACGCGTTTTGCGTCACCGCTATCCGACATTGCCGATTACGGTTACCACGATGACACCAACCGGGTCGGAACGTGTACAATCGGCCCTTGGCAAGGATGTTCATCATGTCTATCTGCCTTACGATCTACCTGCCGCCATTAATCGCTTTCTGGATAGTCTACAACCCCGCCTGATGATCATTATGGAGACTGAGCTGTGGCCCAATTTTATTACGTTGTTATATCAGCGCCGTATTCCGCTAGTTATTGCTAATGCTCGTCTCTCGGAGCGTTCTGCCAGAAGTTATCAGAAGATCGGCAGATTTATGCGCCCGCTATTGTCCCGTATCAGATTAATTGCAGCCCAGAACAAAGAGGATGGGGAGCGCTTTATTGCGCTCGGGCTCAGACGATCACAGCTGGCTGTAACAGGCAGTCTCAAATTCGATATTTCTGTCACTCCTGAATTAGCCGTCCGCGCTGTAACACTTCGCCGTCAGTGGGCGCCTCGTCGTCAGGTGTGGATTGCTGCCAGTACTCATAACGGAGAAGAGCGGATTATTCTGGATGTACATCGGTTATTACTCAACGAATTTCCGGAATTACTGCTGATTTTGATTCCGCGCCATCCTGAACGTTTCACTGATACCTGTGAAATGGTGCAAAAAGAGGGTATTAGTTATATTACCCGTAGCAGCGGAGAGCTCCCTTCAGGCAGTACTCAGGTGGTGGTTGGCGATACCATGGGGGAGTTAATGCTACTGTACGGTATTGCCGATATTGCCTTCGTTGGCGGTAGTCTGGTAGAGCGGGGTGGCCATAACCCCCTTGAGGCAGCGGCCCACGCTATACCTGTATTAATGGGCCCACACACTTTCAATTTTAAAGATATATGCATGCGTCTTAAGGCCGGAGATGGATTGATTACGGTGACAGATGTTAACAGCCTGGTGGCAGAGATGCGTAACCTGCTTAATGATGAAGATTATCGGCTCTATCATGGTCGTCAGGCAGTAGAGATACTGCATCAAAATCAGGGGGCACTCCAGCGCCTGTTAAAACAACTCGACCCCTATTTACCGCAGCGGAATCATTAAATGGGTCATCCTGTAAAACTTTCAGTAGTGATAATCGCTAAAGATGAAGCGCAATTGTTGCCAGAATGTCTTGAATCGGTTCACTTTGCCAGTGAGATAATCCTGTTAGATGCTGGTAGCAGCGATGCAACTTGCGAAGTTGCAGCTCACTATGGAGCAAAGGTATTTCGCTCATCAGACTGGCCAGGTTATGGCAAACAACGCCAGCAGGCTCAGCAGCATGCGACGGGTGATATGATTTTAATGATCGATGCCGACGAACGAGTGACTCCGGCGTTGCGTGAGGCTATTGAACAACAAATGGCGGCACCTCTGGATAATAACACGGTTTACAGTATTACACGCTGTAATCTGTTTATTGGGCGTTTTATGCGCCATAGTGGCTGGTATCCTGACCGTGTGATTCGCCTTTATCCCCGTCAGTACCAGTACAATGATAACAGGGTACATGAGTCACTTAATATCGGCAGTGCCTGTGTTAAACGGTTGTCTGGTGATTTGTTGCACCTTACCTGTCGGGATTTTTTAAGCTTTCAGTCAAAACAGTTAGCCTATGCTGGAGCCTGGGCACAACAGGGGCATCTTCAGGGTAAACGATGCGGCATCCCGGCTATCTTTAGCCATACACTGGCTGCTTTTTTCAAAACCCTGGTTATTCGGGCTGGTTTTCTGGATGGTAAACAAGGCTGGTTGCTGGCAGTGGTCAATGCACAATATACTTTTAACAAATACACTGCACTTTGGGCACTTAACCGCGCTAAGAAAAAAGGACACCCATGAGCATCAAAGCGATTTATCCTGGCACCTTTGACCCACTAACTAACGGGCACCTTGATATTGTAGAGCGCGCATCGCAAATATTCGATCGCATCGTGCTGGCGATAGCGGCTAATACGAGTAAAACGCCTTTGTTTACTATTGAGGAACGTATCAGACTTGCCAGTAAGGCAGTGGCTCATTTGCAACATGTTGAGGTGGTGGGATTTAGTGATCTTCTGGCAAACTTTGCCAGTCAACAGCAGGCTAATGTACTGATTCGTGGATTGCGTGCCGTCTCAGACTTCGAATATGAATTACAGATGGCGCATATGAACCGCCATCTGCTCCCCTCGCTGGAGAGCGTTTTTCTGATGCCATCAAAAACGTTCTCTTTCATTTCGTCATCGCTGGTAAAAGAGGTGGCACGCCATGGCGGTGACGTAAAAGCTTTCCTGCCGGAGCCAATTTGTCAGGCGCTGATGGCGAAGTTATAGGGCTATTTCTGACACACTGGGCACCAGTAAGTGCGGCGTTGTCCATGCTTGCCACTATGAACGAGTGCAGAGCACACCCGGCAGGCTTGCTCTGCACGACCATAAACGTGTAGTTGTTGTGCAAAGTACCCCGGCTTGCCATCACTTTGCAGAAAATCACGGAGTGTTGTACCACCCTGATCAATTGCCCGTTGCAACACGGTTTTAATAGCGTCTGCCAGCGTGCTGGTTTCAGCCTCGTTCAGTGTCATTGCGGGGCGGCTGGGCAGTATGCCTGCTGTAAATAGTGACTCACTTGCATAGATGTTCCCCACGCCCACTACCAGCTTATTCTCCATCAGCCAGGGTTTTACAGCCTGCTGTCTGCCGCGTGATTTTGCAAACAGATAACGACCAGTAAATTCATGACTCAGCGGCTCGGGGCCCAGGTTGGCCAGGACGCGACAGTTTTCCAAATCTGCACTCCAGAGCCAGGCACCAAAACGGCGAGGATCGGTATAACGCAGCACTCTGCCACTGTCCAGTATCAGATCGACATGATCATGTTCAGCAGCGGGTAACGCATTTGGTAACACGCGCAGACTGCCGGACATGCCCAGATGGATAATGATCCAGCCAGCTGGCAGCTCAAGTAATAAATATTTTGCTCGCCGCTGAACACTCAGCACCGGCTGATCATGTAGCGTATGGATCTCCTGTGATACCGGCCAGCGCAGGCGTGGATGACGCACCACAGTATGCAGGATCTTTGCTCCTGTCAGATAGGGTTCAATACCCCGTCGGCTGGTTTCTACCTCTGGTAATTCAGGCATAGTTACTTCCTAGTTATCAGGTAGAATAGAAAACCTCGCTATAAGCGAGGTTTTCTATTCTACCTGATAACTGGATCGACTATTTAATTTTTGCTTCTTTATAGATCACATACCGACGCACACGCGGATCAAACTTTCTCAGTTCCAGTTTTTCTGGATGATTACGCTTGTTTTTGGTGGTGGTATAGAAATGACCCGTATCAGCAGAAGAAACCAGTTTGATCTTCTCACGAACCCCTTTAGCCATAATCTATTCCTTAATACTTCTCGCCGCGGGCGCGCAGTTCAGACAGAACTACTTCAATACCCTTTTTATCAATAATACGTATACCTTTAGCAGATACACGCAGAGAAACAAAACGCTTTTCACTTTCAACCCAGAAGCGGTGTGAATGCAGATTGGGCAGAAAACGGCGCTTCGTCGCGTTCATTGCATGAGAACGGTGATTGCCGCTCATCGGACGCTTGCCTGTAACCTGACAGACTCGTGACATGTCAATTCTCCAAAAATCAAATCAGCTCGAGCTTTAAAAACAAGGGCCTGCCCACCTCGTCAGGCGCTTAACCCGTTCAGGATGAACCCTGAAGCAGGCTATCATGTCAAGCCCGTGATTCTTAAAGGTGGCGTAGTATACGCTCTGTAAGAGACGGGCTCAAGTCCTGTACAGATAAAGATTCTGCCCGAACGACAATAATACCATGAAATCATCCGTTAAAAGGGCGCTGATAATCTGCCAGAAAAGGCTATAACCAGCCTCGTTCGGCAAAAGAGACTGTTTCACCATGGCCGATTACCAGATGATCAAGCAGACGAATAGAAAGCAGTATACACGCCTCTTTTAATTTTGTGGTTAAAACGCGATCTGCGCGGCTTGGCTCTGATACTCCGGAAGGATGATTATGGGCCACAATGAGTGCTGCCGCATTAAGTTGCAATGCCCGGCGTATAATATCCCGTGGATGTACTTCTACACAGTTGAATGTTCCGGCGAACATCTCTTCGGCTATGATAACCTGATGCTGATTATTCATAAAAATAACCAAAAATATTTCCCGCTCCTGACGCATGAGTCGCCCCTGCAGAAAACGTTTCGCGGTGCGTGGATTGCTCAGATTCTCTTCCTGTAATCCCTTATTGTCATAAAAACGCTCAGCTAGTTCAGCAATAGCGTGAAGCTGGGCAAACGTAGCTTCACCAATACCGCCTACCTCCCTGAAAGCACTATATTCAGCCAGTAAAATAGCTCTAATCGATCCAAATTCAGTCAGCAGATCTTCGGCAAGTTCCATCACATGTTTATTACGCGTGCCTGTACGTAAAAAAATCGCTAGTAACTCTGCATCGCTCAGCACGGACTGACCATATTTAAGTAATTTCTCCCTGGGGGGAAGATCTGTCCATGCTCTACCCATAACACGCTCCAAAAAGTTTTTGTTACCTTGCCATGGATACTGACCGGGCTGCCATCCCCTGGGAAAAGTTACACGATTCAGGCCGCAAAATCAGGCTATGGCAGATATGGCGTAACGTCTTATAAAATTGTGATAAAGTAAAACAATAAAATCCGGGGTTGTTGGGCCAAGGTAAACAGAGCACAAATCAGACGATGATGGAATTACAGGGTAAAAGAGTCGTTATTGCGGTCAGTGGCGGTATCGCTGCTTACAAAATACCTGAACTAGTGCGCCGCTTGCGCGAGCGCGGTGCAGAAGTGCGAGTAGTGATGACTGATGCGGCGAAAGCGTTCATCACGCCGCTAAGCCTACAGGCAGTGTCCGGCTATCCGGTTGCTGATAACCTGCTTTGTCCCGCAGCAGAAGCAGCGATGGGGCATATTGAACTTGCTAAATGGGCTGACATTGTTGTTATCGCCCCTGCCAGCGCTGATATCATTGCCCGCATTGCTGCTGGTCTGGCAGACTCTCTTGTGACCACACTCTGTCTGGCTACCGCAGCGCCTCTTGCTATTGTACCCGCGATGAACCAGCAGATGTATAAGGCTGCAATTACCCAGCAAAATCTTGAACGACTGGCTGAACGCGGTGTAATGATCTGGGGGCCGGACAGCGGCAGCCAGGCGTGTGGAGATACAGGCCCAGGCCGGATGACTGATCCGCTGGAGATAGTAGCTGAAGTCATCAGCTGGGCTTCTCCCGTCAAAGATCTTCAGCATCTGAATATTATGATTACTGCCGGACCGACGCGTGAAGCGCTCGATCCCATACGTTTTATCTCAAACCACAGTTCAGGAAAAATGGGGTTTTCCATTGCGGCGACTGCTGCCCGTCGGGGAGCGAAAGTAATATTAATCTCCGGCCCGGTAACGCAACCTACACCAGTCGGCGTGGAACGTATTGATGTGACCAGTGCGCTGGAAATGGAACAGTGTGTTATGCACCATGCTGCCCGGCAGCAGATTTTTATCAGTTGCGCAGCAGTTGCTGATTATCGGGCTGGTGAAATTGCGGCAGAAAAAATAAAAAAACAGGGGGATGAAATCAACATCAGGTTGATCAAAAATCCTGATATTGTTGCTCAGGTCGCCGCTATGACCCGCAATCGCCCTTATGTAGTAGGGTTTGCCGCTGAAACCTGTAATATGGAAAAATATGCGCGACAAAAAAGAGAACGTAAAAATATCGATTTAATCTGCGCTAACAATGTATCCAGAACGGGTCAGGGTTTTAATAGCGACAGCAATGCACTACATCTTTTCTGGCAGCAAGGCGATAAAGTGTTGCCTTTGACCAATAAAGCCCATCTTAGCCAACAATTACTGGACGAAATCATTCTCCGTTATGAAGAAAAAAATCGACGTTAAGATTCTCGATCCCCGTGTGGGTAACCTTTTCCCCCTGCCGACTTATGCAACTTCAGGTTCTGCTGGTCTTGATTTACGCGCCTGCCTTGATGGCCCGTTAACTCTGGAGCCTGGTCAGACAGTGCTGGTCTCTACCGGTCTGGCCGTCCATATGGCGGATCCAAGTTTAGCTGGGGTGATTCTGCCACGTTCCGGTCTTGGTCATAAGCACGGCATCGTTCTGGGCAATCTGGTCGGACTAATTGATTCTGATTATCAGGGTGAGGTAATGGTTTCAGTCTGGAACCGTGGCCAGTCTGCTTTTATTTTAGAACCGGGAGAGCGTCTGGCACAGCTGGTGTTTATTCCGGTAATACAAACTGAGTTTAATCTGGTTGCCTCATTCGACGCCAGCGCACGGGGCGAGGGCGGCTTTGGCCATTCCGGGCGGCAGTAAGTTGTGCATTACCATCATGAAAGCCTGCTGCTTACCTGGCGTTATCACTTATTTTTGTTTTTCCAGCAGGCATGACACTAGCTGGCATTTTCAACTAAAACGAACACTGTTGAATATGGCGTAGCCATTCATGCTATGACAACCTCTGGGTTATATCTGTATTAGTTGACTGTTTCAAACAAAAAATAAAAAACCGGCTTCATCCTGAAACCGGTTTTTAACATGGAGTAAGGAAAATAGACAGGAGTCAAATACTTCGAGAGCTATATTTACATATTTAATTTATAGGAAAAACAGTAAAGTTTACTTAGTGGCTAAGATTTTATAGGCTTGGTAAGATTATATGATACATGTCACAAAACTTCTCTGAAAGCAGATCTTCCTGAATTCATCAAAGATAAGAATATAATGACCGACCAGTTATGAATTATTCAGTTTTATATTTTATAAGAAAATTATTGGGAATAATGTATTTTTTTGGAAACGACTGGTTAAATTGGTTACGTTATACTCTCAAAGAAAATATAAAAAATGACGATTATGATATGAAGTTATTTAATCATAAATCAAGAGGAATATATGCCGATGTAAATATTAATCAGATACTAAAAACACAGGGGGGAGCACCAGATACTTAATGCAGGCATAACCTGGATATCAAAGAGAGCAGTGGCCCGATCTCTATAATACGCTAATAATGTCAGGCGAATAGTCATCCGTAAATAAAAAGGGAAGTAACATGTCAAAAAAATATGAGATTATAGCTAAATCTAAAATAATATCAGAAGGATTAACGTTGTACCGTATCAGGGCGCTTAGAGACTTTGGCGATGTAAAAAAAGGAGACCTGGGGGGCTGGATAGAGAAAGAATCAAATTTGAGTCACAAAGATGATTCATGGGTATTTGATAACGCCATGGTATATGAAAACGCGTGTATATCAGAAAGTGCGACAGTGAGTGGCAGAGCATATATCTGCGGTAATGCGTGTATTTCAGGTTATGCCAGCGTCTCGGGGAGATCTGTCATCTCTGGTAATACTTTTGTTTCCGGTAATGTAATAATAACAGGGAGTGCATTATTTAATGGTGATTTTGAAGTTTCTGGCCATACAAGAATTACTAACTCAGCCAGAATTATTTCAAAATATAAGAAAAGTAAGCACTATTTTCGCAAAAATGAAAAAGCAACGCCTGCACAACCTAATCCGGCTCACACATTCTGAGTAGATTAAGTGAAGTAAAAGAGGGGGGATTCAGGTGACTGGGTCGAGCCCCCGCATAACTGTGTCAGAAAAATAAATTAATATAATCTCAGCCGGTAATATATTGGAGTAAATTACGGCGCTGATTTGTATACCCTTCTTTATAATAAATGCGTTAACCTCTCTTCTAATTATCTGTAAGTATTCATGTAAACTGATCCGCTACTAATCAGTTGAATATGTGAAACAGCTCATAATATATAAAAAAATTCCATGTTCTAATCATCAAATGGTTGCATAAACAGAGCAGCAGACTTTACTAATCACATCACAGAGAGGAACAGAGACATGGAGAACGGAATTATGTCGTTTAATGCAGGAGAGGGGCTGGATATCACGGCCACTAACTTTGATGCGCTGATATCATATGCAGAACACAGTGACGATTACTGGGTAATAAAAGATAACCAGCATCACCATTGTTATGTGAATAAGGTATGTAAATATTATTCTGATATACCAGATAATTTTAATATAGAAGGGCGCTTAGTCAGCGAATTACCGACTTTTTTAGCAGATTATCAGGATGTGGTTCATACAGCAGATAGTAAAATTCTGTCCAGTAAAAAAGAGTCAAATTGTACTCTGACACTTAAATACGGCGTTAAAAGAGATTCTACCCAGTTATTTATGTGTAATGCTGCCTCATTAATCAAAAATGACGAAGTTATCGGCATGGTTGTCAGAGCCAGAAAACTGGAGCTGTTTACAATGGAGAGTATAACAGGCAGCAGATCGCCCGGCGCTATACAGTTTGGCAACCCGTCAGAGCTGTTCAGCAACCGCGAATTTGAGGTGGTCTTCTATATACTGCAACGGCTGTGTGCGCAGGAGATAGCGGGGAAGATGTTTCTTGCGGTGAGAACCGTAGAGAATCACACACAGACGATTTACGAAAAAGCTGGCGTATCGGGGCCCACGGCCAGATATCAGTTTATTGCCTGGTGCCGCGATAAAGGCTACGACCGCTACGTGCCGCAGAAATTTCTCAGCGCCGTGCCAATACAGTTTTTTGGATAAAATAACCGGTTAAAATCCAGAACATCTGCGATTGCAAGTTTCTCCGGGGAAATTGATCATATTCGTATCCGTGCCGCAGATGCTCAGGGCCTTGAAGCTTCGGCACTCTTGGCTCTTACCGTTACAACGCCAGGCTGTCATTAATCATACCTATGAGTAGATTAGAGTTTAACCGAATGTTTGTCCGGGAGTAATGTTAACTCTCTGTTATTGCAGGTTTAACTGGATATATGTTCGTCAGATAGTTCATTATTTATATATTTTAAATGGTCATTATATCTAGTAGTATTTACTCTAATAATAATGGCTGCTTTGTGTATTGTATATTTTGATACATTAAAGTATTTGTTGTTTTCGTCGTTAGACATACTCTGAGAGGGGTAACCATTATGAAAGACGAGAAAAGTGCTGAAACTAACAAATTAACGTTTGACTGCCTTACTAAAAACCCGCTTGCATCAATAATGGAGTATTCGAGTGTTCCTTGGGCGATTAAAGACAATCAATCCAGATTTGTTTATATCAATCAGGCTTGTGTGGATTTTCTGGATGTTCCACAAGGTTTCGATTTTGAAGGCAAGCTGGATGAAGAGTTCCCCGTTGCCTGGTCTGAGTATGCACCGGAATATAAAGCGCATGACCGTAAAGCAGAATCGAGTAAAGACGGGGCGGAGATCATTGTAACTTCCTACTTTCGGAAGAGGCAAGATACTGGAGCCATATTACTGTCCTAAGTTCCCCATTTATAATCGTGATGGTGAGGTCATAGGGACTACCTATTATGCAAAAAAATTCAGTTTTGTTTCTATCGGTGAATTTTTCAATAATTTAAAACCATCTGTACTTTCATTGAATCCTCCTAATGATATTTTCACAGAAAAAGAGCTTGACGTAATCTTCTATGCTTTGCAAAGGGTTCCGGCCAAACAGATGGCTAAGAAATTATTTGTCTCGGTTAGAACCATCGAAAACAGATTGCAGGTAATTTATAACAAAATAGGTGTTAATTCACTTAACGGGCTAATAGATTATTGTAATGCAACGGGGTACGATAATTATGTACCTAAAAAATTATTAAGGCAGGGTGTAGAGTGTTTCTGGTAAAACCACAAGCCGTTTATTCAGAGTCATTCAAGTGTAAGCATTTCCGGGCTGGATGGATCCATTCAGATCAGCTGATGCCCTCCTGGGCTATCATCAACTGAGTGTGAAAGTGCTGGTGTCAACACTATGATGTTGAAGAGCTTTTAAGGATTGCTGAGCCCACGTTCAGGGTCCAGTTTTCGTCACTGTGCTTAAACAGTTTTTAAAGCTCACTTGCTTATTCACTCAGTTGATTTGATGGCTGCAACCATATTTCATTCAAACACCGTAATTGTCGCGGTAGGCACGAATTCGGGTAAGATGCTCTGCCATGTCGGGCCGTGCCTCAAGATAGCTGGCTAAATCGTCCAGCGTGATAAGGGCCGTTACGTGACACTGATAATCTTGTTCTATCTGGGCAATTGCTGACATATCTGTCTGCCCACGCTCCTGACGGTCGAGCGCTATCAGTACTCCCGCAAGGGTAGCCTGATTAGCTTCGATGAGGTTCATTGCCTGACGAATGGCAGTTCCGGCAGTGATGACATCATCAACCAGCATTACTCTGCCTTTAAGTGGACTGCCGATCAGCAGGCCACCCTCACCATGATCTTTGGCTTCTTTACGGTCAAAACAGTAAGGTATATCAAGATTATGATGTTCTGCCAGCGCGACTGCCGTTGTGGTGACCAGTGGAATGCCTTTATAAGCGGGTCCGAATAGCACATCAATTTTAATTCCCGACTTTGCTAATGCCTGAGCATAAAAACGCCCCAGCTTTGCCAGGTCGCGGCCAGTATTAAACAGGCCGGCATTGAAGAAATAAGGGCTTACACGCCCGGATTTCAAGGTGAACTCACCAAATTTTAGTACTTGTTTGGTGAGGGCGAAGTCAATAAAGTCTTGCTGCCAGGTTTCCATTATATTTTCCGGTTAAGTAATCGGGATAGGGTTTAACAGCCAGATCATTCAGCTGGTTAACGCTTCCTTTTGTTTAGCAACCAGAGTAATGATTGCCAGACGAGCCTGCTCCAGTAGTTCCATTAATTGAGCATGGCTGAAAGGCTCGCCTTCAGCAGTACCCTGAATTTCTATCATTCGGCCATCCTCTGTCATAATTACATTCATATCCGTTTCTGCTTTCGCATCCTCCTCGTACTCCAGATCGCACATAACCTCGCCGTCAACAATACCGACTGAGACGGCGGCAATCATACCTTTGAGCGGACTGACAGGCAGTTTGCCACTGGCTACCATCAGATTAAGTGCATCCACCAGGGCAACACAGGCCCCAGTGATAGCTGCTGTACGAGTGCCGCCATCGGCCTGAAGTACATCGCAATCCAGCGTAATGGTATGTTCTCCAAGCTTTTGCAGATCCACCGCCGCCCGCAATGAACGGGCAATCAGACGCTGAATTTCTAAAGTCCGGCCGCCCTGTTTACCCTTAGCGGCTTCACGAGCATTCCGGCTATGAGTGGCTCGGGGCAACATACCGTATTCTGCGGTAATCCAGCCCTGGCCCCGTCCTTTCAAAAAACGAGGTACGCCTTCATCAATAGTAGCGGTACACAGCACCCGTGTTCCGCCAAATTCGACCAGCACTGAGCCTTCCGCATGCCTGATGTAGTGACGAGTAAAGGTGACAGAGCGCATCTGTTGTGCGCTACGGCCTGCTGGGCGCATAAATTTTCTCCGGAGGGTGGAAAGTAACAATCTTGCATTATACGTAAACTCCAGCTGACTGCCTATCCTGGCAGCCGTGGTCAGACCCGGCAAAAAATTGTGCGTCATGCGTGAACATATTCAGCAAAATTTGCCATATGCTGACATTGATTATTGCAGCACAATCGGCACCTGAACTATTTATCTGAAAAATGAACAAAACTACCCGGACGTATACCACAAACTTATTCCTCGTACTGCAAACGTCTGTAACGCCTCCAGATGGGCCGCTATAATACCTGCACACACTTTTTAAAAATGGTTAAACCACATGATCAGTAGCATGACAGCGTATGCCCGGCATGAAATCAAAAGTGCATGGGGGAACGCAATCTGGGAACTTCGCTCATTGAACCAGCGCTATCTGGAAACCTGGTTTCGCCTGCCAGAGCCATTTCGTAGTCTGGAGCCAGTGATACGAGAACGCCTGCGAAAACGCCTGACGCGAGGTAAGATAGAATGTTGCCTGTACATTACCATCGAAACAGACACGCAGAGCGAACTTGAACTCAACAAAGCGCTGGCTGTTCAGCTCGTCAAAGCGGCTAACTGGATAAAATCACAAAGTGATGAAGGGGTGATCAATCCGCTGGATGTTTTGCGCTGGCCCGGAGTTGTATCGGTACAGGAGCAGGATCTCGATGTAATTAATGAAGAGTTGCTAAATGCGCTGGATAGAGTAATCAACGAGTTTATTATCGCACGTGAAACGGAAGGCGCTGTACTGAAACACCTGCTCGAGCAACGTCTGGCGAAAGTATCAATTGAGGTGCAGAAAATCCGCGCACAAATGCCAGAAATTATCAAGTGGCAGCGTGAACGCCTGAATAGCCGGCTGGAAGAAGCCAGAGTCCAGCTTGACAGCAACCGGGTTGAGCAGGAACTTGTCATAATGGCGCAGCGAGTCGATGTTACAGAAGAACTCGATCGTCTGGAAGCCCATGTAGCAGAAACCTATCACACGCTGAATAAAAAAGAGCCTGTTGGTCGCCGGCTTGATTTTATGATGCAGGAGTTTAACCGGGAATCTAATACTCTTGCTTCTAAATCTATCAATACAGATGTCACTGCTTCAGCGATTGAGCTTAAAGTGCTGATCGAGCAGATGCGTGAGCAGATTCAGAATATCGAGTAACTATTCATGGGATATAGCTACTATTAAAAATCTGTAGTAGCGGCACACACTGGGCTTTTTGTTGTTATTGAAAATTAACAAAGTGCGAGATTAGGATGTGCCCGCTGGGTTTTATATATTTCCTGTTAATTAGGTAGTTAGGTATGCGCAATGACGAACTGGTTGATCGTGCGGGTGCTAAATTCGCCATTCTGAGAGCAGCATACTGCCGGGCGCAGTTCTGTCTGCCAGCTGGCGTGACGCAATCCAGCATGGTTGTACGCCCGGCTGGCGGAATTTGTTACCGGCAAAGCAAAGGGTACCAGCAGCTTATTAAAAAGACTGAGCATTTTCAAATGTATGCGGGCCGAATTAAGTTATGTTGCACTGCTATTCTGTAATCCCGCCATTCTGCCTGTCAGGAATTTAGCCGGATGCCGAAAACAGGCCAGCTATCACAGCTAATTAATTATTTTCTGTACCTTCCCTGGCGCCTCTGTTCCGGAAAAATCATCTTCTCCACGCATGTAGCTGTGCTGCTGTTTTTTCTGTTAATCAGGCTGGTTTACAGGGTTTTTATTTATACCTGAGACAATAAAAGATCGCAGTGGTTGTCTTGGGAAAAGCCTGTTATGGAACGGCCACTAGCGGCGTAAGACAACACTGTTTTCGTTACAGATATAAATTTTGCGATCAGAAAAGCCAGTAGCGGGTACCCAGGCACACAGGAATCCATAAACCAGAACACATTAAATCAACTATTCACTCTCCTGATATCAAAATTAGTATCTGTTTTTGATGTTATTAAGAAGAGGATGGTTAAGGAGTGGGACTGTGGTTAGTGTGCATATGGAATATAACACCAGTATTTTAACAATCGAAAAGTTATATTAAATATAGATGGATTGGGGGAATTCAACGTTTTTTGCGGTTAAAAACCTTACATCAATGACTTTAGCCCCTTAATAAAAATGCTATTCCTGCGGGTAAACAGGCAGCCCTGAAGGTAATTTAGGAAATAAGAACCCTTTGGCCAGCTCTGGGTGGTATAACGCTGCCATCTTCTGTGAAAGCATGCTGATTTCACGGGCAAAAAACAGATCATTTTGGAATATAATTTAAGCATCTTTTCCAAGTCGTTCGTACTGAGTAATACAGACTAAGAGCAAACAGCGGTAAAATGACATTAGTTATTTAACGTTCCGGACTGATTAAGACTTGTGTCATAAACAGACCATTTCAGAGTGACTATCTGGAGAGTTTTCTGCTGTATGACATATCTATATATGTTAAATAAAATAGAGATATTTTCAGATAAAGGAAAGACCTGTATTCAGTCAGGCCTTTCCTTGTTTTAGGTAAAGAAAGGTTATTTATATTGAGTCAGGAGGAAAATTTTCTCCACTGGTTAAATGTTTTTGAAAATTGAAATAATACTATTTTGAATATTAATTTTCTTTGTGATAATCAGATTTCTCCATCTGATGTTACCATAATGACGAACAGTTTGTTTAGAAGATAACAGGAAGTATATTCAAACAAAAAGTTTATCAAATGCAATTGATAATGGTTACATAACTGGAGTTTGATTGTATAACATATTATAACTTAACAATATTTCAGTTAGCAGATGCAATACAAGCTAATTCATTGCCTATCATGCATTCAGGTGCACAAACATACCATGGCTTTCCGGCAATCATACAAGCTGATGCAGCATTTGAGAAAAATATTGCTGAGGTGAAAATAACAGATGTGATAATTTTTTTCATGTTTATATCTCGATTCATTGGTGTGTTTGTGAAAATTATTTCTTAAGCACACTTCCTTTGTGAGATTAACGAAGTTCCTGACTTTTATATATTCAAAAAAAATTATAAAGTCAATGAATTTATAAAAATATTTTTTGTTTCTTTTTGGAAAGAATTTTAATCTAGTTTTAAAACTGTTGAATCTGGATAAAATATAGACAATATTCCTGAGAATAACATAAAATATTTTCATAAACAGATGGTGCTGATAGCCACAGATAATATGCCTAATATTTAATAATAATTTTTATATTCATAATTATAATCACTGTAATCAGAAGAGGGGGCAAGACAAAATCTTTCCTGGGAAGTTTATGCAGGTGGTATAATTCCCTTCACAGACTGGTTAATAGTGATGAATGGCAGGGCAAGCGGGGGTAAAGATCTTTACAGGGAACATTCATCCAGGGGATATATTCATAATCTAACTTATAAAATTTAATAAAACGCTTCGTATCTTATCATAATGCCTGATCTGAATATATTAAGCATCAATATCATTAATAATTTAAAGTAACGTCGTACCTGATTTATCTCTATCTGCTGTTACTGTTGCATTGCTGCATATTGACGATGGGAGGCCATGTGCGGGGATGTTAACGCTTGCAATCAGATTGCACACTATTCTGATGTAAGCTGTCCCGGAGGAGTGTGCTGCTGAGAGGCTTTTCAGGAGTTGCAACTACAGTACTTTTAGCTAAAGAGCATACCCGACTGCCAGAAGGATGCTGCTGTCCCTGTCAGGCGATTTTTACTTAAAGGTCATGGGTGGCTTCGTGCTGTAGTGCATTTTTCTTGATTAACAGTGGAAGAAGTCGGAAGGTACTCAGATACGGCGCTTTTTCTGTCAGTAAATGTCTAAGTGCAGATAAATAAGGGAAATAACGGCAGTATCTGCAAGTGGAGTGCTGTTGGGGATACCGGACAGGCTTTTATTATGACTGTCACTGAAAGTATTGTCAGGAGTTGCTGAAGTCGGAAAGGTGCAGAAGGTGTAATTATTTGTTACTAGATGTATTAAATAATGTCATCAAATAACAGAGCGCAAAATGCAAACTATTATATAATGTTTCAATATGTGATTATTGATCAGAGTATAGTTACATATTTATCAAGTATGGCGCATCACGATGGAACAAAGTATACATTAGATTAATTTAATATTTATTGATCGACAAGGCACCATATCAAGATTGAATATGTATTAAACGACAAAAATTTACTGATATCATGAGATTGTTTTTGGCACTTTGCTAAATGCTTTCAGCAGAAATAGTTAAAGACAACATTATAATAAAAATTCCGTAAAATCATGACATTACTATTATGTATCATTTAAAGTAACTTATTTTGCAGAGTGATAATATTATTCTAAATCACTATTCTCATATCACAATTTAGTTTCAAGAAAATATTAAAAACAACATATTTCAAAAAGAAAACC
>CAKZHC010000042.1 GCA_936920625.1 uncultured Enterobacteriaceae bacterium | reverse complement strand
TATTATATAATTGTGAGTAATCATATTAAATATACATCTTATTATGTTTTCTACAAAAACGATACTGACCAGAGAATTGATATCGATTGCAATGAAATCATGCATTTTTCCTTATGAAAAAGTTGCCCTCAATTGACAGTTAATACTGGTATAGTGAATATGTTACATCATGTAAAATTCACCTGATATTATCTATAATCGCATTCATTTTGTAATGCTATCGGTAAAAGGGCACCAAAAGTATCATAATGACAGGCCTGCTGTGGTTAAAAACGGCTTTCATGGTAAAGCCGCCGGGTCTGTCCGGCACGGCATACTTTCCAGATTAAAGATAAAAAAGTACCTGCCGATAGCCGGTAACTGTGTAACATAATATTCCGGTACGATAACCTGTTTATCACAATAGCTTTGTATTACATCATGGGATCAGGAAGTGTTTTTTAGTGTCAACAGCAAACCATCCCGACGCATTCGTGCTGCTTCCTCAGGCTGACTGAGGTGATCCAGTGTGTCTGCTAGCCAGGCGAAGTCATAAGGATCGGGTCGTTGCTTTAATGCCTCCCGTAATGCTTCACTTGCCTCCTGCCACTTGCCCTGGCGCAGGAGTAACTGACCGAGCGTACTGTAGATTAGCGATGGGCTATCATTGCGTTTGATGTGATGGCGCAGCACTTTTTCAATATGCACAAAATCGATATTTTTTAACCGGGGTATTAGCAGAATCAGGCGTTCATCGTAATGACGTTTAAGCCCCTCCAGTATCAATTCCTGTGCTGCCTGAAAATCACCACAGATAACAAGCTGTTCTGCAACGGCTGCCAGCAGCGATACATCATGGCGGGTTTTACGTCGCTGTTTGTGCCACCACTGCTTCACACCCTGACTGCCACCATCGGCCATTGCCTGATTTATCAGCCCTAGAAAGGCCTGTTTCTGTAGTTTTTCGCGATGGTCATGGCCAGCCACTCCAGCGTTTTCCATAGCCGGAAGGATCTCCAGCAATGAAGACCATGCTTCAGTCCGGGCATAGGCCTGACCGGCAAGGCGCAGTACTTCGGGATGCCGTGGAGCAACCTCAAGTAATTTGTCTGCCCCATGACGGGCAGCATTGTTCTCGTTGCGGGACAACTGCATGCGGATACGGGTAATTTCGATTGGTAGTTGATTGTTTCCTGCCAGCTCGCTGGCACGTTCCAGATGCTGATTGGCGCGGATTTGATCGCCCCGGTGTTGCGCCGCTTCAGCGGCCAGCAGGTAGTTAGCAACGGGCTGTTCGGCATAATCGGCATAACGTGATAACATTTTTTCAACTTGGGTATAATCGCCCTCAGCCAGCTTTATCAAGGCGGCCTGTGTCTGTTGCCGGGCACGGAGATATTTGCGCCCTTTAAACCAGCCTCGGGTGCGAACACCAGTTGTTAGCAGATGCCGTAAAAGCCATTCAACTGCAAGTATTGAAATTAATGTAATGATAAAAATAATCGCAAGACCAGTAACACTAGTTTCAATATCCAGATTTTCTGTTTCGATCAACACATAACCCTGATGGCCAGCCAGCAGAGGCCCCAGAGCGATACCAGCAAGCAGCAGCAGAAACGCAAAGAATATCTTAAGCATTCTTATCCTCCTTACTGTGGTTTTGTGGGGGCATTTACACCCGGTCGCGACAGCAGATTACGTACTCGCCGCTCCATTAGTTTATTGAGTAACGGCTGACTCTTTAGTGCGCTGGGAATGTCAATTGAGATATTTTCTTTACTCAGTGTGTCTAGTTCAGCAAGCCAAACTTTAACAGCAGGATTGCTGATATCAAACCAGTCAGAAGCCCAGGCCGAAGCAATTTTGATGGACTGTTTATAAATTTCATTTTGATGACGGGGAACAGCCTGAGCAGCGATGAGTAACTGCGAGCGAATATTTTCGCGCAGATAGACTCCCTGGTCAGGGGAAAGTAGAGACCTGACGTTATCGTCACGGCGACGGATGGTGATGAAATCTTCCATGAAATGACGCCAGCTTTTTAGCAAATTTTGACGCCATTCCCCGAGTGAGGAACTAAGTTCATTATTGCCGCCAGCTTCCGTTATTTTTTGACTGGATTTGTGATCGATCAGTGGCAGACTATCGATAGTGTTGGAGAGCTTGTTAAGTTTCAGAATGATGCCATTAAAATCAACTTGGTTGATAGCGGCGAGGTTGCTAATGTCACTCTCCAGTGCCCGACGAGCCTCGATAACTCCGGCATCGTTCATACTTGCAAGGCTGGAATCAGCACTTTTGAGCAGTGCGCCGGCAGAGATAACATCCTGATCGTTCCAGAGTTTGCGTTCTGCCAGTTTTACTAAAAAATCAGCCTGAGAAATCATCCAGATGTTAACGTCACTGCTAGTCAGGCTGGCGAGTTGTTCTCTCTGCTCATTCAGCTCTTCTATATTAATAGTTTGTTGCTGATGAATGGCATTAAGTGCACTGTCAAATTCGGTTAGCCGCTGGACCAACGCTTGGTTGTCAGTTTGTGATTGCTGCTGTAGTGCTGTCAGCTTATCGACAAGGTTCTGCATATTTGCAGCCTGCTGACCCGATTGGTGGTGCTGATAATAGTAAAGTCCGCAGCCCGTCACCAGCGTGATTATGATCGCGACGATACTTAAGGCCAGACTTGAACCTTTTTTATTGTTAGCCCCCGGTGGTGTTTCCTCTTGCGAGGATGTCTTTTCACCGACGAGAACTGAGATTTCTTTCTGTTTCGTCATTGTGGCTTGTCCTGTGTCTGGAGTCATTGTAAAGCTTGCAGTAACGTATCATTATCGGCACCGCCAGCCACTTTAATATCACGCCAGCCCAGACCCCGAGCGAGGGTAGCCAGGCGTGTACTGACAACAATTAGTCGGCAATGCAGCAGCCACCTTTCTCGATCAGTTTCGGGAAATAATTTCCATAAGAGTTGTAACATTTCGCCACTGGTCACCACCAGTGTTGTTATCTGGCGTTGCCGCCAGCGTCTGCCTTCAACTGCACCCTGGTATATCGTCGCACAACGCTGATAACATTCAACGTTTTTTACATCAGCGCCATGAGCAGAAAGTATTTTGGCCAGCAGATTTCTGCCACCATTACCACGCAGTATTAATGCTTTTTTATTTTTTAGTTGACTAAGAGGGAGGAGTTTTATCAGATTTTCACTGGTTGCCTGTTCTATGGGCCAGACAACAGGCTGAAAACTTGCCTGTTGTAAAAGTTGTGCGGTTTTATAGCCAATAGCGTAATAGTTGACCGATACCGGCCAGCGGGCGTCTGTCTGCCCAAGTATCTGGCGTGTATATCGAACGGCATGCTGGGATAGCGCAAACAGCATATCACCCGGTTGCAGGCTGGCCAACAGACCTGAAAGAGCAGCCAGATCGCGTCCTGGTATGAAATCAATCAGTGGCATAGACCAGGCAGTCTTACCTGATTCCCGAAGCCGGGTGACCAGCTCGTCTCCCTCTGGTAATGGACGGGTCACCAGAATAGTCATCCTATGCTGGCCCGGAGTTCACTGAGGATTTTACTGGCACCCCGGATAAGCAGCTCTTCCGCTAGTTCGATGCCCATCTGTTCAGCCTGACTGGGCGGGCCGTGCCGTTCGCCCCGTATTATCTGGCTGCCATCGGGCGAACCGACGAGGGCGCGCAGCCAGATGGTGTTTTGGTGCAGAACAGCATAGCCTGCAATAGGTACCTGGCACCCTCCTTCCAGCCGGATGTTCATGGCGCGTTCGGCTCGGACACAGACGTCAGAATCGTCATGATGAAGTACACTAACTAAATGCTGAGTATCTTTATCATCAATACGGCACTCTATGCCAATTGCTCCCTGGCCGATGGCTGGCAGAGATTCTTCTGCTGTCATTACTTGCCTAATCCGTGCTGTCAGACTGAGGCGTTTTAATCCGGCCGCTGCCAGAATGATGGCGTCATATTCACCAGCATCCAGTTTGTTTAACCGGGTGGCTATATTACCCCGTAGCGGTCGGATAACTACATCAGGACGATGTGCACTAATCTGACACTGCCGGCGCAAACTGGATGTACCGATTATAGCGCCCGGTGGTAGTGTAAAAATGTTGTCAAAATGGTGTGAGACAAAGACATCATGCGGATCGTCGCGTTCGCAGATAGTGGCCAGACAGAGTCCTTCGGGAAAATCGACGGGCACATCTTTCATTGAGTGCACGGCAATATCAGCGCGTTTTTCGAGAATAGCTAACTCGAGCTCTTTAACGAAAAGTCCTTTTCCACCCACCTTTGACAATGGCGTATCGAGCAATATATCACCGCGCGTTACCATCGGAATGATCTCAATATTGAGTTGTGGATGATGTGCCACAAGGCGCTGCTGGACATATTGTGCCTGCCACATCGCAAGTGGACTTTGCCTGGTAGCAATTTTTAAAATTTTGTCTAACATATCATGTAACCGCTCAGACCGTTCATTGGCCATCTTATCACTGCAAGGTTAATGATGTCAGTTTTCAGCAGTCTGATAGATTGCGAGTCTGATGAGCCTGCCTGAAATTTATGCCTTTATACAGGCACTCTATAGACAAGTATTGTCCTGGTTAGTTGCATGGATTTCTTTACGATCAACCAGAAAAGTGTTAGATTGATCACGTTTCCATTCACTAAACCTGCCCAGCATTTTTACACTAAAATATCCGGCAGGTTATGGAAACAGGGTTTTGAGCACTGGGATAAATCGGGCGAAATGTCTTGTACCTCTACATAGAGACTCTAAAACAAAGACTGGATGCTATTAACCAGTTGCGTATAGATCGTGCACTGTCCGCGATGGGACCTGCATTTAAGCAGGTGTACACTCTGCTGCCAATCTTTTTACATTATCATCATCCACAGATACCCGGGTATCTTAGTGGAAATGTTCCCCATGGCATTAGCTTTTTTATGCCTGATGAAAATCAGACAGCCTGGCTGGAAACTATTGTTAAAGACCGTTGGCCAGAATCACCCGGCCAGGGAGAAATGCCAATTACGGGTGTCTACACCATGGGCAGTACTTCTTCGGTAGGGCAAAACATTACATCAGATCTTGATATCTGGGTTTGCCATCAATCCTGGCTCAATAACCAGGAACGGGGTTTTTTGCAAGAAAAATGCCTGTTGTTACAAAAGTGGTGTGGTGCCCGTGGCGTAAAAGTCAGTTTCTTTTTAATTGATGAAAACCGCTTCCGTCATAATGAAATGGGTTGTCTTGGGGGTGAGGACTGCGGTTCCACTCAGCATATTTTACTTCTTGATGAGTTTTACCGTACTGCTGTCAGACTGGCAGGCAAACGTATTTTGTGGAATATGGTGCCCGGAGAGGAAGAAGCAAACTACGATGATTACGTAATGTCGCTCTATGCGCGCGGTGTACTAACGCCGAATGAGTGGCTTGATTTGGGCGGGCTCGGTACGCTCTCCGCTGAGGAGTACTTCGGGGCCAGCCTGTGGCAGTTGTATAAGAGTATAGATTCACCTTATAAAGCTGTACTTAAAACGCTGTTGCTCGAGGCTTACTCTTGGGAGTATCCCAATTGTCGTCTGCTAGCGATGAATATTAAACAGCGGCTGCATAATGGTGAAATCGTCTCTTTCGGTCTTGATCCTTACTGCATGATGCTGGAACGTGTTACTCGTTATCTTACCAGTATTAATGATCCTGTTCGGCTTGATTTGGCCCGCCGTTGTTTCTATCTAAAAGTATGTGAACATCTCTCTATTGAAGAAGAGCGGTCAGGCTGGCGGCATGAAATTGTCAGCCAGCTGGTAAAGGAGTGGGGATGGGACGAAGCGTTTATCTCGATGCTTGACAGCCGTGAAAAATGGAAGATTGGCAAGGTTCGTGAAGCACATAACGAACTATTGGATACTATGATGCAGAGCTATCGTAATCTGATCCGCTTTGCCCGCCGCAATAACCTGAGCATCAGCGCCAGTCCACAAGATATTGGTGTGCTTACCCGTAAACTCTATGCTGCTTTTGAAGTGTTACCAGGGAAAGTAACCTTGCTAAATAATCAGATCTCCGACGATCTTTCTGAAGCTAACCTGACGTTTATTCATGTGCCACAGGGACGGGTAAATCGCGCAGGGTGGTATCTTTATAACAAGGCACCGGACTTGCACTCTATCGTCAGCCAGCGGCCTCTGGAGTATAATCCATATCTTACCAAGCTGGTGGCTTGGGCCTGGTTTAACGGTTTACTGACTGCTGAAACAGCTTTGCATATTAAAGGTAACGGTATTTGTGAGCGCACAAAGTTGCAGGAGATGGTAACAGATATTTCGCGTCACTGCTTACTACGACTGCAAGCCCCAACAGCCCGTGCGCTCTCCAGCCCCTGTGAAATTCGTTATCTGGCAATAATCGTTAATCTTGAATGCGATCCCACTATAGTATTTCATAATCAGGTCGTTCACTTCGATTTTCGTAAACTGGATGTTTTTAGTTTTGGCCAAGAGCAGCAATGCATGGTTGGCAGTATTGATCTGCTTTATCGTAACTCCTGGAATGAAGTGCGTACTCTCCACTTTGCAGGTGAACAGGCGATAATACAGGCACTGAAAACTATTCTCGGGAAAATGCATCAAAATGCGCTGCCGCCAGATAAAGTGGATGTATTTTGTTACTGCCAGCACTTGCATGAACTTATTGGCAGTCGTATAAAGCAGCTTGTACTGGAGTGTATCGAGCTGCGTCTGTCAAGTACCCGTCAGGAGCAGGGGCGTTTCAAAGCACTACGAGTGGCGGGGCAGACATGGGGATTATTCTTTGAACGTATGAGCGTTTCTGTGCACAAACTGGAAAACGCTATCGAGTTTTATAACGCGATTTCCAATAATAAATTGCATGGTTTATCTATAAAGGTTGACGCGAATCATATTCAGTTGCCGCCAGTGGTGAATAGCTACGCCAGTGAAGGAATCGTTCAGTTTTTCTTTGAAGATACTGATACTGCCCGGAATCAGGGTTTTACTATTTATATCCTGGATGAAAACAATCGTGTTGAGGTCTATCACCGTTGCGAGGGTAGTAAAGAGGAACTGGTACGTGATGTCAGCCGCTTTTACTCCTCTTCTCATGATCGTTTTACTTTCAGCGCCAGTTTTATTAACTTTAATTTACCTCAGTTCTACCAGATTGTAGTCGCTGATGGGCACTCACAGGTAATCCCCTTCCGCAGTCAGTCTCTGACATCATTATATGATTTAGGATCTTTAAATAACATTTGTGATTCAGAATCCCTGACTGACAACAGCTCAAATGATGGACGATTAAGTGAACGTTATCAGATACATTGAAAAAGTGTCAGGCCGGGCTTGGTGACAAACAGAGCGGTATAGTCTCACCTGATTGTCTGCTGCAAGCTTCAGAGAGTAGTGCCCAGAATTCATGGCCGCTACGATTGCATATCCAGCGACCTTCTTTGAGTTCAAAATGGTAACCACCCGTTTGTGTTGCCAGCCACAGCTGGTGCAGTGGTTCCTGTTTGTTAATGACTATTTTACTGCCGTCGGCAAAACTCAGAGTCATCACTCCGGCATGAATCTGGTAGTCAATGTCGGCACTACCCTGATAGTTATCGAGTTTTTCTTCAATTGATAACATCAGGTCATCAATCTGCTGGTGAAATTCGCTATCGTTCATTTGTGTTCCCTCTGTGTTCTTACCCAGAGTATATCCTGAGGCATAATTTTGCCCAAACCTGAAAGTGAAGGAAAACCATTTCCTATTGCTTTTCAACGCTCACCTGCGATGATAGTTAGCTAATCAGTATTAACTATGAGTAAGGCATGCATGAAGACGATGATTTGCCGGATGGCGTTAATGGTAGCATTGCCAGGTCTGGTAAGCTGTGGACTTAAGGGACCACTCTACTTTCCATCCGAACAGCATTCTACCACAGGGACGCAGATTCAAAACCAGAGTGAACAGGTTGATACTAGTAAAAATAACGAAGTTTTGAAGACGCCGCCTGACTACTAAGTCCCCAGTTTGACATCCGGAGCAACAGATGCAGTTTTCCAAAATGCATGGCCTTGGAAACGATTTTATGGTGGTTGATGGGGTTACGCAGAACGTCTATTTTTCGTCGGAGTTAATTTGTCGCCTGGCAGACCGGCATACTGGCGTAGGATTTGATCAGCTCCTCATTGTTGAGCCACCTTATGACCCTGACCTTGACTTTTACTACCGTATTTTTAACGCTGATGGTAGTGAAGTAGCACAGTGTGGCAATGGAGCACGCTGTCTCGCTCGTTTTGTTCGCATGAAAGGCCTGACAAACAAAAGTGATATCTGTGTCAGCACCCGCATGGGGAGTATGATGCTAAGCTGTGCAGACAATGATCTGGTAAGGGTTAATATGGGGGTACCAGATTTTGACCCACAGCGGATTCCGTTTCGTGCCAATAAGGCAGAAAATCTCTACCTGGTCCGTGTGGCAAATCAGACGGTAATGATGGGGGTGGTATCTATGGGCAATCCGCATTGTGTAATGGTTGTTGATGATGTTAAAACAGCACAGGTCGAGACCCTTGGCCCGGTGCTCGAAAATCATGAGCGTTTTCCTGAACGGGTAAATGTTGGTTTTATGGAAGTTGTCAGCCGCGAATACGTCAGATTACGTGTTTATGAGCGCGGTGTTGGTGAGACCAAAGCGTGTGGTAGCGGTGCCTGTGCTGCTGTTGCTACTGGTATTCAGCAAGGCATTTTAGCAGAAAAAGTGCGTGTAGATCTCCCCGGGGGGGCACTACAAATCAACTGGAAAGGTCGGGGCCATCCACTTTACATGACCGGGCCAGCCACTCATGTTTATGACGGTTTTATTCGTTTATGAAACATCCTAAAGAACTGACGAGCAGCAATTTTCAGCCAGATGATCAGGTGGTAAGCGATTATCTGTTAAGCAATCCCGAATTTTTCATTCGTAATGCGCGCCAGGTTGAAAAGATGATGATACCCCATACAGCGCGCGGAGCGGTGTCGCTTGTTGAGTGGCAGCTTGCCCGGCAGCGTCATCAGATTACGCAGCTGGAGGAGGAAATTACCCTGCTAATGGAGCAGGCCCATGCCAATCAACAGTTATTTGACCGCATTTTTGCTTTACAGGGGCAGCTGGCTGGCGCCTCTGATCTTGAGGGAATGATCGCAAGGCTCCATGACTGGGCGCTTGAATTGGGGCTCGCGGGCGCAGATATTCGGCTGTTTAGTAACCGCTGGCGGCTGGACTCTCCTTATGATTATACCCGTTTGGCGCTCTCCGCTCGGGCCTTTGAACCTGTACGTATTGCGCGTTTAGGTGATCAACGCCACTATCTTGGTCGTTTGAACAGCTCAGAATTACAGTTATTATTACCCCATGTAAAAGCAACAGGCTCAGTAGCCATGTCGCTGATTGGCAGGGAAGAAGAACTGGGCGTTCTGATTTTCACTAGCTGCGATGCTCAGCATTATCAAAATGATATGGGGACGGCATTACTTCAGCACCTTGCGGTCATGGTTCCGGAAATATTAACGCGCTGGATAGAACGGGCATGAGCAGCGATAGTGCCCTTCTGCCCGCTGTTAGAGGTTTTTTACGCTATTTGAAAGTTGAACGTCAGCTTAGCCCTCTGACGCGACAAAACTACCAGCGGCAGCTACAGGCCTTAATATTGCTTGCTGAAGAGCAGGGAGTACAACAGTGGAGTAGTCTGGACATTAACCTGGTCAGGGCGCTGGCAGTAAAGAGCCGTCGGGCTGGACTACAGGCAGCAAGTATCGCCATGCGTTTTTCGGCACTACGTAGTTTTCTCGACTGGCTGGTGAGTCAGGGAGAAATCAAAGCTAACCCTGCTAAATCGGTACCTACTCCTAAAACAGCACGCCACTTGCCTAAAAATATTGATGTCGATGAAATAGGGCGATTACTGGATATTGATGATAGTGATTCCTTAGCCATACGCGACCGTGCAATGCTGGAAACGATGTATGGTGCCGGGTTGCGTCTTTCCGAACTGGTTGGCATTGATATCAATCATCTGGATCTCGACAGCGGCGAAGTCTGGGTCATGGGTAAAGGCAGTAAGGAGCGCCGTTTGCCTGTTGGGGCGACGGCAGTTGAGTGGATAAAACGGTGGATGGCGGTGCGCGAAATACTTGCCCCCGATGATAACGTGCTGTTTTTGTCAAAGCATGGGAATCGTCTCTCCATGCGTAGTGTGCAGAAACGTTTTGCCCTGTGGGGGATAAAGCAAGGGGTAAGCAGTCATGTGAACCCCCATAAACTGCGCCACTCTTTTGCAACCCACATGCTGGAATCCAGCGGAGATCTGCGTGCGGTACAGGAATTGCTGGGCCATGCCAATCTCTCCACTACACAGATCTATACCCATTTAGATTTTCAACATTTAGCATCAGTGTATGATTCAGCTCATCCACGGGCAAAACGCAGGAAATCCTGATGCATTTCTATCGTTCTCTCTATCCCATATCAGCTATCACTTTTGACCTCGATGATACCCTGTACGACAATGGCCCGGTTATTCGTAAAACGCTTGAAGTCTCTCACCAGGCGATGTGTGGCTGGCATCAGAGCCTCAGGCATTTTAGCCTGGAAGCGTGGCAGGCAGAATTAAACCAGCTACGGGCAGAGGAGCCGGAAATCTATCACGATGTGACAGAGTGGCGCCGTCGTGCAGTGGTTCAGGTGATGATGAAAGCAGGTCTGTGCAACACAGAAGCGGAAAATGGCGCACGGGAAGTGATGTCGATATTCGCTCACTGGCGCACTGGCGCACTGGCGCAGTGGCGCAGTCAGGTGGCTATAGCGCCTGAAATTCTCACCACACTAACGGCACTTGCTGGCCGCTTTCCGTTGGTAGCAATCACCAACGGTAACGCCGAGCCAGCGCTCTTTGGCCTGCAAAAATACTTTCAATTTGTGCTTCGTGCCGGGCCGGATGGTCGCGCCAAACCTTATGCAGATATGTTTCGATTAGCAGCCCAGCGGTTGAATCTTAGCCCAAAGCAAATTCTCCATGTTGGAGATGATCTTACAGCCGATGTTGCCGGTGCCATTCATTCTGGTATGCAGGCCTGCTGGATAAAGCCGAATGGTGTCAGTCTGAAACAGAGCAACTCCAGTTGCTTAATGCCAACGCTTGAGATTACCCAGTTAGCGTCATTACGGGCACTAGTTTTCAGTCAGGATAGCATGCCTACAGATAGCCCCGGCACTTTAATAAGTCCGTGATCATGCAGCCAGCCTGAATACTTAGCAACGCCCTGCTGAAAAAGAGTGCTGTTGTATCGCGATATTAATATAATCAGGTAGCATAACTATTTCATTATTTTGGCAATTATTGCCTCCTTTTGATGGTGACTATGGACACTCTCAACCTGCTAGACAGCCTCAATGATAAACAACGTGCTGCGGTATCGGCATCGCGCAACAATATGCTAGTGCTGGCTGGCGCGGGTAGTGGTAAAACGCGAGTACTGGTACACCGCATCGCCTGGCTGCTGTCAGCGGAAGGATGCTCGTCCTATTCAATAATGGCAGTCACCTTCACGAATAAGGCGGCCTCTGAGATGCGCCATCGTATCGAGCAGTTGCTGGGTACCATGCAAAGGGGGATGTGGGTTGGTACTTTTCACGGTCTGGCCCACCGGATGCTACGGGCGCACTATCCTGATGCCAGTCTGCCCAAAGACTTTCAGATTCTCGATAGTGAAGATCAGTTGCGTTTACTTAAACGGCTGATAAAAGCGATGAACCGGGATGAGAAACAATGGCCAGCCCGTCAGGCGATGTGGTACATCAATGGTCAGAAGGATCAGGGCATTCGCCCCAGCCAGACTGAAAGCAATGGTCATGTCACAGAACAAACTTGGGAGAGCATCTACCAGGCTTATCAACAGGCTTGCGATCGTGCAGGGTTGGTGGATTTTGCTGAGCTGTTATTGAGAGCATATGAGTTGCTAAAAACAAAACCACATCTGCTCAACCATTATCGTGAGCGTTTTACTAACATACTGGTAGATGAATTTCAGGATACCAACACTATTCAGTATGAATGGATACGCCAGCTGGCGGGTGAAAACGGCAAAGTTGCTATTGTGGGTGATGATGATCAGTCTATCTATGGCTGGCGTGGCGCGCAGGCAGGTAACATCCAGCGGTTCCTCAATGATTTTCCGAATGCAGAAACCATTCGACTTGAACAGAACTACCGTTCTACCAGTACTATCCTCAGCGCGGCTAACGCGCTTATCGCCAATAATCACAGCCGCCTTGGCAAGCAGTTATGGACTAATGTTAATGATGGTGAACCCATTACTCTGTATTGCGCTTTTAATGAGTTGGATGAGGCGCGCTTTGTGGTCGGTTGCATTAAAACATGGATGGAAAATGGTGGCGAGTTAAGCGAGTGTGCCATCCTCTATCGCAGTAACGCACAATCACGTGTTGTTGAAGAGGCGCTGCTGCACCGCAACATGCCTTACCGCATCTATGGAGGTATGCGCTTTTTTGAACGGCAGGAAATTAAAGACGCACTGGCCTATCTGCGTCTGATATCAAATCGTCAGGATGATGCTGCTTTCGAACGGGTAGTTAATACGCCATCACGCGGAATTGGCGATCGTACTCTTGATATGGTGCGTCAGTGTGCACGGGAGCACGCTATCACCTTATGGCAGGCCACACATCAGTTATTGCAGGATCGTGTCCTGGCAGGCCGGGCGGCGCTGGCATTGCAGCGCTTCATCGAATTAATAGAAGCACTGGCTCATGATGTTGCTCAGCTTCCGCTGCACGAGCAAAGTGATCGAATCATCAGGGACTCAGGGTTATGGCAAATGTACCAGCAGGAGAGAGGTGAAAAAGCCCATACGCGCATAGAAAACTTGGAGGAGCTAGTCAGCGCTACCCGGCAGTTCAGCTATCAGGAAGAGGACCAGGATCAGATGCCGCTACAGGCATTTCTCTCTCATGCGGCGCTGGAGGCGGGAGAGGGTCAGGCAGATGAGTGGCAGGACGCAGTACAATTGATGACCATGCATGCGGCAAAAGGGCTGGAATTTAAGCAGGTATTTATTGTTGGTATGGAAGAAGGCATGTTTCCCAGCCAGATGTCACTGGATGAACCCGGACGTCTTGAAGAAGAACGTCGTCTGGCTTACGTTGGTGTCACCCGTGCCAGACAGAAACTTACCCTGTCTTATGCCGAATCCCGCCGTTTGTATGGTAAAGAGGTAAACCACCGTCCATCCCGCTTTATTGGTGAATTGCCAGAAGCCTGTGTTCAGGAAGTGCGTCTCAGAGCCACAGTCAGCCGTCCGGTCAGTCATCAACGGATAGGGGCGCCGCTGACAAAAAGTGACAGCGGCTATGTGCTTGGGCAACGGGTGCGCCATGCAAAGTTTGGTGAAGGCACTATCATCAATCTTGAAGGTAGTGGTGACCACAGTCGCTTACAAGTAGCATTCCAGGATCAGGGTATAAAATGGCTGGTGGCAGCCTATGCCAGGCTGGAAGCGGTATGACAAAATAAAGCGAAAATTTTGGCACTGTTACAGACAGAATCCCATAGTCAGATTCTTCACTTTCAAAAATGGTACAGAGAGTGAAAATATCACCGCTGCAAACAAAATTCTGGATTAGACTCTGGTCTTGCAAAAGAGCTCAGAGGACAGGACTTATTCACCAGACGTACTTTGCTCTGAGAATGCCCATGATAAAATTTCTCGTTCTGTCCTTCGTGAAGTTTTCGCATTATTTCAGCCCCTCAGTAGTGGCATAAGCCGTCGTAATAGATTTTAAAATCCCAGCGTGACACTCAATATCTGCTTCAGTCTGCCATGGTTGCACTTGATAAGATGGTTGTAGTATTTACTCCGGTGGTGCTCCAGGCAAGGCTGGCTGTTCTCCCTCGTTTTTCAGCCGCATGGAATCAAAGCTGTAAACGGGGGAGTATCTGTATCTTTATGGCACATTAGGCGGCCTTATAGGGAGGGAGTTACGTCTATAACCCCCCCAATCGATAGCAAAAATGGCAATCACTACGGCTAAAAAATCACTGAAGGCAGAGTAGATACCCGGGGTGCGAGGTACCATCAGTGCGTTTTACAAAAAAAGGATGTACCACAAAAGTAAAATACAGGTCAGGATGTATCTTGAAGAATCACACATGACGGTTTGGATTAGCCGGGTGTATCATTGCATGGATTACAGACAATTCAAAAAAGAAGGTCTGAAGATATTGGGGGGGGTTGCTGATACTAATGGCTATTGAATTGTCCTGCATATTAAATTGTAGAGGTGCTTATGTTTGTCCGTGAAAAAGTGGAAGCTCTGGCCGCCTGTCGTCTGACAGAGTTGCAGATTGCTGATGTGCTCGATATTAATATCAACGAACTCAGGCAGGACAGGGTACAACTAATGCTGTTTCGTGAAGCAATTCGCACAGGTACAGTCAAAGGAGAAGCTGAGTTGCGCAGTGTATTGTACAGGCGAGCCCGTAATGGAGATGTATATGCCTACAATTAACTGGCGAGACTTTCGCGTAGTTAAGGATGGTATGAAATTTTTTTGTTTTCTAATATGGGGTCGGCATTAGTTAATAACATGCTGGTTCATCGCTTAAGCATATGTGCAGGCAAAAGGGCTCTGTCTGTTTATTCAGATAGATATTATATTATGTTATCCCGTCTTTAGTTACTGGAATTGATGATATAACGCCTGCCTGTACTCATGGTTAGCCGCTTTTGCGTTACTGAGTCAGGCTTTAAACTTGCCAGACAGTTTTGGCATAGGTATACAGGCTTTTTGGCTAAGATAACTGTCTATTGGATAAATGATTACCCAAGGTTAAAGTTTATAAATATTAATATAAATTTCTATCTTCTTTATATGCAAGGGCTATATTGTATTTCGAAAGTTCATCAACAGGTATCGGGTGACTGCAATCATCCCATGCGAAAGCATGTATCGTATCTGAGCTGATATCGTATTTTTCGAGCAAATCGCTGAATCGTTCTTTAGTCGATACACTTGATGGTGTGAAGTGTGTTGTTGTTTTATTCCTGAAAATGGCATCTTTTCTAATTCAAATATTGTTATAATAATTTCTTTACTATCATTATTCAGAGCGAATGGATTTGTACTGGCCAATCAAAGGCCACAGGAAATGCAGTAGTTAGAGATAAAATCATTCTTTTCACAGACCAGCTTTATGCTTTTGCAAAACTGATTGTCCAAATTCATCTGTACCTGATAGCTTCCATCCCCGCTGTTGATAAAATCTTTCTGCATTTGAACCTTTGTCTGTTGTCAAGCTAATTACCGATGTGTTTTGTTCAAAAAACCACTGAGTAACCAGATATAGTAATTGTGAACCAATACCTCTATTATGGAATTCTGGCTTAACAAAAAGTCCACCAATGATAGGTTCAGGAATGAAGATACCAAAACCATATCCTGCAAATTCTTTCCCCGCTTTACAAATCCAGCCTCCTCCCTGATTGATATCTTTTATCGCCTGTTCTCTGAGAAGATACTGAATTTGATGTTCATGTACAATATTTTCATATACTGAAAATCTTATTTCATATACATCTTTCAAATGCTGATCTGTAAGTTTGAGAAAAGTAATTTTCATTTATTTTCCTCCTGGAAAAAGACTATTTAATGGCAAAGAAGATATTATAACTACTTTTTTCTATTTTTATATCACATCTATAATACATTTTAATATGATTTATCCAATATCTTTTTCATGCTAATTTCTATCATTAAAATACTTTTTTCTCATCAATTTTTTGTTTGGTACTGTTATATTTTATGTTGAGTATCTTAGCTATTGTTGATAATGGTTTTCTTTTCTGAACTCTCTTGTATTCACGTAAATATTGAATTTTTTGTAAGTTTGTCTGTTTTTTATCCTCAATCACCATCATTTTGCCTGTATCTTTAATGGAGAAAATGAATGATTCAACTCATAAATTACAAAACCGTATACGAATACGACAAAAGATGAAAGGTTTTTCACTATTTTATCTCATTGATTTTTAATAAAAATATTTACGATAATACTCAATTATATCCTCATTTTGATGTTATTCTGTTTCAAAACTTAGGGAGGCTATACAACGCTCTTTCACCAGACACTGGGGAAAATTTAGCAACTATTTTTCAAAGCTTGGAGAACACGTAAAACCTGATACGAAATCAGCCCTGACATTACTCTCAGCGGGTATGTCCTGAATTTACGGTGCTTGCTGCCATATTTATAGCACCAGCGAGCGGCCTGTAGGATAAAGATGCAGGTGAAGTGATAGCCTTTAAATTAAGTCATTCCAGAGCATCTTATGACGAAATCATCAGTACAGTCTGTTTGTTACCAGACGCTTTGTAATAGCGTCCTTTTAACAAAAGGCTAAAGACAGAGTCCATACATTGGACTCTCCAGCAGAGGTAAACATGCCAGCGTACACTCTATCACTACAAAAGGATTTCCAGCGTTTGTGGCTGCACATGTTAGAGCAAATACCGGATTAATGCTTAATGATATTAATAGCAGGCTAAGGGAGATAGCAGTAATTTTAGGAGATACAACTTTATTAACCATTGATTATTTATCAGTAATTTTATTAATAAAAATTAATATTATATAGATTTAAGTATACTTATCATCAATGAATCAGGATTAAGTGTCCAATTGCATTTATGACGAAGAATTAGTTTTAATCAGGATGGCTGCTTTTTGAACAGCTACAACATATAAAAGTATCTGCAAGGGCTGATAGCCTGTCCACTGGCCAGAATTTGCTGTGTATGCAAGATATGCAATATTCCTATCCTTTCTGGTAAGATTTTAGCTGCCCGCTAAGTTTCTAACTCTGATATAGTCCTGTGTCATTTTTGAATAGGGCGATGGTCCTGCGCCACAATATACAAAAGCACAGATTAAGATATTTTTGAGGGAGAAGTGAGTCTGGTGAATAAGATCTTTGGCCTCTAAGCCCTTTTAAAGGGCGGAACTCAGTTCAGGGATCTGCCTGCAACAGTACAGGTCTTTGTTTATCCAGTAATACTAAGCAAAAAATCAATAACAGTATGGAATATCCAGAATTGAATTTGTTATCATATAGTAACAGTTGAGGATAGTTTGTGCACGGCGTAACATGTGCCCGCTATTACCCAGAGGACAACTGCCCCGGATATGCCCTATGCATTCGTTTGCTACCAAGTTTAGGCAATCAGGCTAGTTTCCTCATTGCTGACAGCGTCCAGAGTTGTTGGTGTCTGTTTGTTTTTCGGCCTGATTTCGAGAACTCCACTGTGAGGAATATGAGCATTTTCGTGTTCATATTTGATGCCCTGCTTGAATCATCCACTGAGGTATTGCAATGCTGAGCGCTTTTGAACTGGAGGATAACCGCCTGAACCGGCTTGATCTGGATGACCAGCCGGGCGATTTGCAACGAGCCATCTGGATAGATCTTGTTGAACCTCAGGAAAATGAACGTCAGACTGTATACAGCCAGTTGGGCCAGGGTCTGGCAAGCCGTCTGGAGCTGGCAGAGATTGAGGCGACTGCACGATTTTTTGAAGATGAAGATGGGCTGCATATCCACTCCTTTTTCTTTTATGAAGATTCAGGAGATCATGCCGGCAACTCTACTGTTGCTTTCACTATTCGTGAGGGACGGCTTTACACACTACGTGAGCGTGAGTTACCCGCATTTCGTCTCTACCGTATGCGTGCCCGGAGCCAGACTCTGATCGAGGGAAGTGCCTATGAACTATTACTGGATTTATTTGAAACCAAAATTGAACAACTGGCAGATCAGATTGAGTACATTTACAGTGCGCTGGAAAAATTAAGCCGTGTTTTAATGGAAGGGCAGCAGGGGGACGAGTTTGATGACGCGCTGGCGCGGCTTGCAGAACTGGAGGACATCGGCTGGAAGGTCCGTTTATGCCTGATGGATACACAACGTGCGCTTAATTTCCTGATGCGCAAGGCGCGTTTACCTGCCAGTGAGCTGGAGCAGGCGCGTGAAGTGTTGCGGGATATCGAATCGCTGTTACCGCATAATGAGTCACTGTTTCAGAAAGTAAACTTTTTAATGCAGGCGGCAATGGGCTTTATCAGCATTGAGCAGAATCGGATTATTAAGATCTTTTCTGTAGTTTCTGTTGTATTCCTGCCTCCGACACTTGTTGCTTCAAGCTATGGCATGAATTTTCAGTTTATGCCCGAACTACACTGGAGTTTTGGTTATCCTGCGGCTATCAGTCTGATGATTTTTGCAGGTCTGGCACCTTACCTTTATTTTAAACGCAAAAATTGGCTGTAAGCTGTAAACAGTGCCCGGCGACACCATGAAGTGGTGTGGTTCCTGGCAGTAATAAAATTATCGCTCCAGAAATGAGCTCTGGTATTTCCTGTAAAAGTAAAATGCTGCTATCGTTTTTATTCGTTATAGCATGTATACCGGAAGATATTGACGGCCTGGCGTCAGGCTTTTGGAGTTTCTGTAAGCGCTTTTTGGTAAGTGCAGGGCAATATCTTACTTGTTATTAACTGACTGGTTATCACAAAGGTAAGGCTAAGGTACAAAAGGCACAAGATAAGCACTTCCAGACTTTATGTAGCTTACTTTGCCAATATAAGGGAGTATGCTTTCAGGGATTAAACCGCATTACAGGCATTCATATTAAAGAAAATTACAATATATTGAGTCTTATGATTGTCTGGATGGCCTTTAATACAACCTGATATTGGGATTTTCCTGAGGAGCTTGAAAGAACTTAGCGAAATAGTAATATGCTGAGCGATAGTAACAGAAAGTAGTGACTACACAGGAAATGATAAATAACCTCTCTCTTTTTAGTGATGCTGACAGCACTATCCTTATTGATATTCAAATAATCAACACCACGTGCCATATATTTTTTCGCGGTCACTCCTGTGAACATGGCTTTTTTTCTGGCGATGTTAATCACGTGACGAGGAAAATCGTTTTTCCCTCCATCTCCTGTAACCTGCCTCGTGTATATTTTCTGGTTTAGTGTGATTATTATAAAAACTTTTCCGGAATATCTGGCAGGTTAGTGTCTTAGGGCTACGTGATGTTTATAGTTAACACTTAAACTCTGGGCCTGCCTCGCATCAACAAAGCGTCGGTAATAAACAGAAGCAGTGCGGCCCATATAAAAGCGAAGGTGACTGCTTTATCCGGTGTAAGCTGCTCACCGTAAAACAGGACTGCCTGTAAAAACATCAGTGTCGGGCCCAGATATTGGAAGAAACCGATAGTTGAGAGGCGTAAACGGAGGCAGGCGGCAGTAAACAGTAACAAGGGAACAGTAGTGACAATGCCAGCTGAAATAAGCAACAGATTAAGGGATATTGGATTTTGTGCCAGATGGCTGGTTGGGCTGTCGGCGATGGCAAACAGATAGACGGATGCCGGAATTAACAGCCAGCATGTTTCGAGCAGCATACCGGCCTGCGCATTAACTGCGATTTTTTTCCGCAACAGACCGTACGTTGAGAAGGAGAGAGTAATTCCCAGTGCTATATAAGGCACAGAACCAAACTGCCAGATCTGAATCAGCACGCCGCAAGTGGCCAGTGCAACTGCCACCCATTGCAAACGGCGAAATTGCTCACCCAGAAATACCATACCCATCACGACATTGACCAGCGGATTAATGAAATAGCCTAAACTGGATTCCAGTATGTGATGATTGTTTACCGCCCAGATATACAAGAGCCAGTTACTTGCGACGACCACCGCAGTAACTCCCAGCCACAGGATTTTGTGTGGCTGACGTAACAGGGCACGTACATCCCCCCAGCTGTGGGTGATGCTAATTAAAAACAGCATGAAAAAAAATGACCATATCACCCGGTGAGTCATGATTTCGGGGGGAGCAACTTGTTGGATGGTTTTGAAGTAGGCGGGTGCCAGCCCCCAAATAAGATAAGCGCCGAGGGCGAACATAATCCCCTGGCGGGTTTGTTGTGCTTTCATGTTAAAACGTACTCAATTGAGTGGGACAGAGATAGGTAACCAGACGAGTATATTACAATCTGGTCAGAAAGGGTGCATAACAAACTGCATTGCTGAGTGTAATAAATGATTTTGTTGCCATTGTAAAAAACCGGAGCGGTGTATCAGGGGCAACTGATTTATAAAGGGATACTTATAACTTTAGAAAGTTATACATAAATTAATTATACAATAGTAGATAAAAAATGAGATACTAGTTAAGTATTTTTTATCAATTGGACTGATTATACAGCGCAAAGGAACATTATGTGGATAGATAATAAATCTCTGATAATATTCATTCTGACTGTTTCACTGGCTGATGCAGCAGCGATTAACCGTCAACAGAATAAATTAATACCACAAAGTGGTATTATCAAAAAGTTAATAGATAAAGATAATACTCTGTTTTTCTATCCTTATGAGAGTAATTATATTATTTATACTTATACCAGCAATTTAAATAAAGCAGCGATATATGCTTATAATTGGGCTAACAAAGCCCGAAAAGCTGAAATAAAATTTCAGTTAAGTCTGGCTTTTCCACTATGGCAGGGCATTATAGGGGAGAATTCCATATTAGCGGCCTCTTATACTCAACGTTCGTGGTGGCAGGCTTTTAATCGCAGCTCTTCATCACCTTTCCGTGAAACCAGCTATTCCCCGCAGCTTTTTCTCGGCTGGTCTGTGGATCGTCTTTTCGCGGGCTGGACATTACAGGATATTGAGGTGGGGTTCAGTCACGAATCTAATGGGCGGCCAGAACCAACATCACGTAGCTGGAACCGCATTTATGGCCGTCTGCTGGCAAAAAAGGGCAACTGGCTTACTGAGATCACTCCGTGGTATCGGCTGCCTGAGGATAGAAATACCGATGATAATCCTGATATTACTAAATATATGGGATATTATCGTATCAGACTGGGTTACCAGTGGAAAGAGAGTGTACTGAGCTTGCAGGGAAATTATAACTGGAGTACTGGCTATGGCGGTGTCCTTCTGGGGTGGAGCTATCCTGTTAATGAACATATCCGTTTTTACAGCCAGTTGTTTAGCGGCTATGGCGAGTCACTCATTGATTACAATCACCATCAGACGCGTTTTGGTGTTGGTGTGATGTACAATGATCTGTTTTAATTGTCATCAGGGCAGATAAGAGCCTGTACATCACCTTTCGCATGCACTGTACTGGAGAACATGTGTCTACGGCTGCCGTTGAAAATCAAGAGTTGCAGGCGGCACAGGTATTACATGATACCTTTGGCTATCAGCAATTCCGACCCGGTCAAGAGACCATCATTAAAGCGGCACTCAATCAGCGTGACTGCTTGGTAGTAATGCCAACCGGGGGAGGGAAATCACTTTGTTACCAGATCCCGGCGCTGATTCTGAAAGGTGTGACGCTAGTCGTCTCACCGTTAATTTCTCTCATGAAAGATCAGGTAGATCAGCTACAGGCAAACGGCGTGGCAGCGGCTTATCTCAATTCGACGCAGAATCGCGAAGAGCAGCAGGCTGTAATAGCAGGCTGTCGTAGCGGCCATATAAAGCTACTCTATGTGGCACCTGAACGTCTGATGATGGACAATGTTTTCTGGCAGCCCGCATACTGGAATCCTTCGATGCTGGTAATAGATGAAGCGCACTGTATCTCACAGTGGGGGCATGATTTTCGCCCGGAGTATGGGGCGCTGGGGCAGTTCAGGGAGCGTTTTGCCATGCTGCCGGTGATGGCACTCACTGCTACAGCGGATGAAACTACCCGTCAGGACATTCTGCGCTTACTCAAGCTTCGTGATCCACATATCCAGATAAGCAGTTTTGATCGTCCTAATATTCGTTATACCCTGATAGAAAAATTTAAACCCACTGACCAGCTATTACGTTATGTGCAGGAACAGCACGGTAAATGCGGCATTATATATTGTAACAGTCGGGCTAAAGTGGAAGAGACTGCTGCACGGCTTGAGAATCGTGGTTTCCGGGCTGGTATTTATCATGCGGGTATAGAGAGTGCGCATCGTGCTCAGGTCCAGGAAGCCTTCCAGCGAGATGATCTGCAAATTGTCGTGGCGACAGTAGCGTTTGGTATGGGTATTAACAAGCCTAATGTTCGTTTTGTGGTTCATTTTGATATTCCACGCAATATCGAGTCTTACTATCAGGAAACCGGTCGCGCCGGGCGTGACGGCCTGCCAGCGGAAGCGCTGCTGTTCTACAACCCGGCTGATATGGTCTGGTTGCGCCACTGCCTGGAAGAGAAAGCATCGGGACCTTTACAGGATATTGAACGTCATAAACTCAATGCCATGGGGGCGTTTGCTGAGGCGCAAACCTGTCGCCGTCTGGTGCTACTAAACTACTTTGGTGAAAGCCAGCAAAAACCTTGTGATAACTGTGATATTTGCCTTGACCCGCCACGCCGTTACGATGGACTGATTGAAGCACAAAAAGCGCTCTCTGCTATCTATCGTGTTGGGCAGCGCTTTGGTTTGAATCATATAGTCGAAGTATTACGCGGTGCTAAAAGTCAGCGCATACGAGACCTGCAACATGATCAGTTGCCTGTTTATGGTATCGGATGTGAAAAAAGCCAGGAGCACTGGACTAGCGTGCTGCGTCAGCTTGTGCATCTGGGTATGGTGACACAAAACATTACGATGCATTCGGCACTTCAGCTGACTGAAGCGGCTCGCCCGGTGCTGCGTGGTGAGACGTCACTGATGTTAGCGGTACCTCGCATTAACGGTTTCAGAGCACGTAATAGTCAGGCGAGGAGCTATGCGGGCAGTTATGATCGCAAACTGTTTGCCAGATTGCGTAAGCTGCGTAAAGCGATTGCTGACGAAGAGAATATTCCGCCCTATGTGGTTTTCAACGATGCGACTTTGATTGAAATGGCCGAGCAGATGCCACTCACTGTCAGTGAAATGCTAACGATAAATGGTGTTGGTCATCGCAAGCTGGAGAGGTTTGGTAACGCTTTTATGGCGGTGATCAGAGAGCATATTGACAATGCAGAGTAGGTTCTCTGATGTATATCTGTTTAATACATCCAATATTATCTATTGCTATAATATCTCTGTCTGTATATCCGGTACGGCTAAATTCCAGTTGCACACAGAGGTGCAAAACCCTTATTTTTATCTAGCTGATATGAAGTGACTGTTTTTAAACTGACCCGAGCGGAATACAGGATATGTTGACGTTGTTTTTGACCGTAGCATTAGTTCAGTTTTTTGCATTAATGACCCCCGGCCCCGATTTTTTTTTCATATCTCAACTTGCAGCCAGACGTTCGCGCAGAGAGGCGATGCTGGGTGTGCTTGGGATTACACTTGGTGTTATGGCTTGGGCAGCGGTAGCGCTGATGGGGTTAAACCTCATTTTGCAGCGCATGAGCTGGCTGCACCATGTCATCACGCTGGCGGGAGGATGTTATCTGTTATGGATGGGCTGGCAGTTGTTACGTTCAGCCTGGCTGCAACACAAAATAAGCGATACTCCTGCCACGCCACCAGAAGTCAAAATCCAGCAGGGTTTTTTTCTTAAGGGATTACTGACTAATCTCTCCAATCCAAAGGCACTGATTTACTTCGGCACTCTCTTCTCACTGATTGTTGGTGATGATGTGAATGTGACGGCGCGTTGGGGGCTTTTTGTCCTGATCACCACAGAAACTTTTCTCTGGTTTGCACTGGTTGCTATGATTTTTGGTATGGAAAGAATGCGACAGGGCTACCAAAGTATGGCGCGATGGATAGATGGCATGGCCGGGGCTCTGTTTGCTGGTTTTGGTATTCACCTGATCATCGCGCGCTAGCAGAGGGCTGAGAGGGGCTGAATACAAGCTCACGATATACTGGTCTTATAAGCAATACGCGAAACTGAATGGGTTGGAGGGGTTATCTAAGGTCAATAAACAGGCAACTCGGCAGTCATCACTTCCGTCCAGGCCAAGATGATTCATACAATTGAAAGCAAACGCTGGCATTACAATCGATAATGCAAAAGTCAGGCCTGAGACCAAGGCAACAATCTTACAGCTTTTAAACAAAGTAAGCATCATTGTTTCCTCAGCAATTCCCGGACAGCTGGGAGAGTTAAGAGCAGAGACACTCCATTCATCTTATCTAAACATGTTATTTTATGAAAAAGCAAAAAGAAGATGTATGTTGTTAACGGAATGTTTAGGAAAATATCCCAGTTTCTAACCCGGCATAACTCTGGGGGTTAACAACTGGTAGTATGGTTTGCCAGCGTCACTTCATATCATAGTTGCGGGAAAGCAGCGTAGCAGTAAGACGCCTCATTTATAAGTTACTGCTTTTAGTTAATTCATACGATCGTCTTATAGAGGAGCAGGCAAAATGAATGCATTAAAAGTAATCTTTTTAACCGTCATTTTCACACTCTCCTCCTGTACAAAGGAAACAGAGCGCGTCATCCAACAAAATGACAGGTTGAACTCGCTATATGGCTCGCATTCAGACTACAGATCTTTTTTTGAAAAACTTAAAAGAAATATAAAAGAAGGCAGAAAAGAGGTAGTGGCAGATATGGTCGACTATCCTGTCATGATTAATATGAAAGGACAACGGATAAAAATAAATAATAAAGATGAGTTTGTGCATAGTTACGATGTTATAATAAATAAAAAAACGGAAAAAGAGGTGGAAAATCAGAAATATGAAGATTTATTTGCCAGGGATACTGGAATAATGACTGGCAAAAGTGGGGAGATATGGTTTGGCCGTATTTGCAAAGACAGAGAATGCAAAAAGAGTGAGATAAAAGTGATAGCAATAAATAATTAATCTTTCGTGGATATGTTTTGTGTACGCGCTTTTATAATAAAAGTGTACTAGTAAATACCGACTATATCTGTTAATTAAACAAGATTCTGGATGGGTGTCAGTGTTTGGCCAGTTGCTTGATTGTTAACATCCCCTGCTCTCTTACAGATGCCTGCAACAGACTACAATTTTGCAGATAATGCCTTATGCTATTTCCATAATAGGGCTGCAACCTGTAGTTTATCGATAATGTTATCTCCTGAATGCCCAAATGGATTGAGAAAGTTGATATTTTATACTAATACGGCCACCCGGCCAGAATAGTCCAAAAGTCAGGGTAATGATGATGTCCGCGGCACTAATGCTACCATGATGATTTCCGCTCAGGAGAGCTATGTGACACAATAGGACAAATTGACACCCAAATGATCAATATGCAGATAACGTTCTTACCATACTGATTAGATGGCAAGTACAAGTAATATTAATTTCTGCGCTGGCCCTTAAATATGGGTATAGTTTTTACTCAGTTTTAGCCATTAATTTCAGTCTGGTGATGAATAATTTCTTAAGGTAAGGCTGGAGGATCTGTTGTCAGATGACTGCGCGCGCGCAAAGCTGGATGATACGCGAAAAGGCTTTTGCCGCTTTCGCTACTGGTCCACTACTTGATTTTTGGCGAACTCGTCAGGAACTTTCATTTATCGGTGTTGATGATGTGCCAGTTCATTACGCCCGCTTTAGCGCTGCACACCATCAGAGTGTTATCCTGCTTTGCCCAGGGCGTAGTGAAAGTTATGTTAAGTATCCTGAGCTGGCCTACGATCTGTTCCACTGCGGCCACGATGTAGTGATTATCGATCACCGTGGCCAGGGGCGTTCGGGGCGATTACTGGCAGATTCGCATCGCGGTCATGTCGTGACTTTCTCTGATTACGTTGATGATTTAGAGATCCTCTGGCAGCGGGAAATTGCCAGTCGTGCCTACCGGCACAAATTTGCACTGGCCCACTCAATGGGCGGTGCTGTCATGACTTTGTTACTTATGCGTCAGCCAGAAGCGTTCACGGCAGTGTCATTAACAGCACCTATGTTCGGCATTCTATTGCCAATGCCCCGTTGGTTGGCTGTTCGTATTCTCAACTTTGCAGCGAAATTTCCGGTTCTTGACAACAGATATGCGTTAGGTACAGGCCGCTGGCAGCCAGAGTCATTTGCTTTTAATGTGTTGACTCATAGCCGTGAGCGTTATCGTCGTAATTTGCGGTTTTTTGCCGATGACCCTGGTCTGCGAATCGGCGGGCCGACTTATCACTGGGTGCATGAAAGTATGCAGGCTGGTGAAGAGATTCTGCGTAATGCAGAAAAAGTAACAACGCCCCTGCTTCTGCTACAGGCTCAGAATGAAAGAGTGGTAGACAATCGGGCTCAGGATCTTTTCTGTCAAATGATGCAGGAGGCCGGACATCCCTGCGAGGGTGGGGCAGGAGTGATAATTAACGGTGCCCGCCACGAAATACTTTTTGAATCAGACCCGATGCGAGCAGCGGCTCTCAATACTATCATCACTTATTTTGATCGATTCCGTTAACTACCTCTGGCAGAGCCAGACCAGAACAAGGAGAAAACCGAGGAATGTCTTATGCGATAATCGCTTCTGACTTAGATGGCACATTACTTGCTCCTAATCATTGTTTAACGCCTTTAACAAAGGAGACACTACAACTGCTGGTAGCAAAGGGTATTCATTTTATTTTCGCAACCGGTCGTCATTATGTCGATGTGGGACAAATGCGCGATAATCTCGGGATTAATGCTTTTATGATTACCTCTAATGGTGCCCGTGTTCACAACACTGATGGCCAGCTGCTATTCAGCCATAATCTGGATGAAGATATTGCCGGCGAGCTGTTTGCGATGCAGTATCACCACCCCCATGTTTTGACCAATGTCTACCGTGACGAGGCGTGGTTTCTTAATCGGGACCAACCGGAGGAGAGAAATTTTTTCCAGGAATCTGACTTTAATTATCAGTGTTATCAGCCAGACTCTCTGGCAACTGATGGCATTAGCAAAGTCTTTTTCACTTGTAACAATCCCAGTTATCTTGAGCCAATTGAACGGGAGCTTATTGTGCGCTGGGGTAGCCGTATTTGCGTCACTTATTCTCTCCCTTGTTGTTTGGAGGTGATGGCGGGTGGAGTATCTAAGGGCCATGCACTACAGGCAGTGGTAGCGAAACTGGGTCTTGGCCTTGATGACTGCATCGCCTTTGGTGATGGAATGAACGATGCTGAAATGCTCTCGATAGCAGGCAAAGGTTGTATAATGCAAAATGGCGCACCCCGGTTAAAAGCGATGTTGCCAGCGTTAGAAGTTATCGGCAGCAATATTGAAGAGGCTGTGCCGCACTATCTTCGCCAGCTCTACTGTATATAACTGGTGGTGCACATAACAGCGTAATCCTATTTTTCTGTGGTATAGATTTAGCACTTTTCCTGTTGCTGGGTATTTTGCAACTCCCCATTCAGGATTCTGCCGGTTTGTTTGCGCTGCTGCAAAAATTGCACAGCACTATCCGGAAAGTCAGTAAAGAGGCCTTCTACCTGAGTTTTATTATAGAGAGTGTCATATACCTGATTAACGTCACAGGCCCAGGAAGGCAACTGATCGATGCGCACGGTATAAGGATGGATTTGCAGTTTGTTACTGTGTGCTTCCTGCGCCATAGCTGTGAGGCGTGGGGCACCAGCCGGACTTTGGTCGTCTATCAGCATATGATAATCGGGGCCAATGGCATCCACATAACGTGCCAGAATTGCCATAGCGCCCGGCTTGAACATCCAGTCATAACTGTAATTTATCCATTTATTTCCTTGTAATTCCTGTGTCTCGTTCCAGTCGGTGCGGGCAATAAGTTGTACCAGTTTCAGATCCATTCCGAGTGCTGGCTGAAGTTTATTTTTAATGCGTTTTAATTCATTAAAATCAAAGCACTGTAACCAGACATTGCTGTTTTTACTGGTATAACCGTACTTCTTCAGGACCTCCAAAACTCGTACTGAAATATCTTTACCTTCCTTTTGATGAAACCAGGGGGCTTTGATTTCAGGATAGATGCCAATTGATTTGCCCGTGGAGTGATTTAATCCTTGTACGAACTCAATTTCATCTTCAAAGGTGTGAATGTGAAAATTGGATTTACCCATTGGGAAACGATGCGGAAAAGTCTGAACCTTATGTCCGTTTACCAGAGTAAAGCCCTCAGTAAATTTAAGACGTTTGATTTCGTTGAGGGTAAAATCAATTGCATAGTAACGCCCATCTTTACGTGCGCGGCCGGGGTAACGGGTGGTAACGTCAGTGACGTAATCAAGGTAGTGATCGTGTAAAACGATCAACTTGTCATCCTTAGTCATGCTGCTCAAGAAAATCAGCACCTTGTGCATAAGCCATTGCTTTAGCTGCTAAAGTATGTTCTGGCAGATAACCACTGGCACCGCGATGGGCAATTACCATTTTGTCGCTACTTTTGGCACTGCTGGTGGCTGAGGCTGTCAATAATGTTAGTATTAACATAGATCTAAACATATAACTTACTCCGATTATGATGACGTGTGTGCTAATATCTGCTTATGTTTCTGTTCACCTAGCATCGTTATTACCAGCAGCAGTAGCGCCAGAACATTACCGCCAATCATAAGTCGGAATCCTCCGTCCCAGCCAAAGGCATCAACGGTAAAGCCAATAATCGTACTGGCAGCGACGGATCCGCCCAGATAACCAAACAGACCCGTGAAACCCGCCGCCGTACCTGCAGCTTTTTTGGGAACCAGTTCCAAAGCGTGCAAGCCGATTAGCATGACCGGACCATAAATTAGAAAGCCAATAATTATCATACAGGCTATATCAACGTTTGGATTACCTGGCGGGTTGAGCCAGAAAATCACGGTAGCAATAGCCACTAACAGCATGAAGAAGATGCCAGCGACACTCCGGCTGCCTTTAAAAACCTTATCCGACATCCAGCCACACAGCAGAGTGCCCGGAATTCCGGCATATTCATATAAGAAATAAGTCCAGGAGGATTTACCCAGTTCGAAATGCTTGACCTCTTTCAGGTAAGTGGGAGACCAGTCGAGAATGCCATAGCGCAGCAGGTAAATAAAAACATTGGCCAGAGCGATAAACCACAGTAGTTTATTAGGCAGAATGTACTGCATAAAAATTTCCTTTGTGGTCATCTCTTTTTCGTACTGACTGCTGTAGTTGGCAGGGTAGTCAAGCTTGTATTCTTCAATAGGGGGCAATCCGCAGGATTGAGGAGTGTCGCGAATTAACATGAAAGCAATAATTGCCAGCAGAATAGCGGCAAAGGCTGGCATATAAAATGCTGCTTTCCAGTCATTAAACCAGGCCATACCGAGTAAAAAGAGCAGGGGAGGAAGGCCTCCGCCAACGTTGTGGGCGCAATTCCAGATGGAAACAATAGTTCCACGCTCTTTTTGCGACCACCAGTGTACCATGGTACGTCCGCAAGGCGCCCAGCCCATGCCCTGGAACCAGCCGCAGATGAACAGTAGGGTAAACATGATTATGATGCTTGAGGTAGCCCAGGGAACAAATCCCATGATTAACATCACACCAGCCGACAGGATCAGACCAACCGGCAGAAAAACACGCGGATTTGAACGATCCGATAGCAACCCCATGATAAATTTAGAGAATCCATAAGCGATAGCGATTCCTGAAAGAGCAAAACCGAGTTCACCGCGTGAAAAACCTTGCTCAATCAGTGATGGCATGGCTAGTGCAAAATTTTTGCGTACCAGATAATAAGCGGCATAACCTGTAAATATTCCCAAAAATATTTGCCAGCGCAGATGGCGGTAGAGAGGATCGATGAGATTAGCCTCCAGAAGAGGCCGATGTACAGCAGGTTTAAAAAATCTTAACATTTAGCTTCCTTTAGAATCATATTTTTGTTGTTATTTCAGGCGTGATAGAAGATTATTTTGCATTTTTACAGTATAAAGAACATTTATTATCCCTTTTTTGTGACAGCTGACTCATTACTGACTTAAACAGATTTCATAAAAACAAGACTAAAACATAATAATTTTTTAATATTGTTTAGGAGCATTCCTATTTCATAAAATGGCTTTATGGATAAGTCAACCTGAATGTCAGTAAGATAGTGCTTTTTACTTTAGTGAAAATAAGTAAAAATCACTTTCCAGGATGTTCATTAATTCATCAGGATTTTCGGGGACTATTGCAGTGTTATACCTTATTTTTACAACCTTGGTGTGGGGATTTTCTTATAGTCTGACTGGTGAGTTTCTGTCGGGCCATGTGGATAGCTGGTTTAGTGCCATGTTTCGGTTATTGCTGGCAGCACTCATGTTTCTCCCTTTTTTGCGATGGCGTGGTTATCGTATCTCAACGTTACTGCTCTATATGCTGGCAGGAGCGCTACAGCTCGGCGTTTCGTATGTATTAGGGTTTCAGGCTTATATGTATCTGAGTGTGGCGGATTTTCTGCTATTCACGGTGGTTACACCACTATATATCACACTTATTTATGATCTGATGTGCGGCAGGGGAGTACGGCTGAACTATGTCTGTAGCGCGTTACTGGCGATGCTGGGAGCAGCAATCATTAATTATAACAAAGCCGGTGACTATTTCTGGCACGGGTTTCTGCTAGTTCAGCTGGGAGAGTTTTTTCTTGCTCTGGGTATGGTGGGGTATAAGCGCTTACAGGAGGTGTGCCCCATGGAACAGCATATGGCATTCTCCTGGTTTTATCTTGGCGCTGCACTAGTCGCCACTATTAGCTGGGTTATATGGGGCAAAGCTGATCAGGCACCTTCCAACGCATCACAGTGGGGTGTATTGCTCTGGCTGGGCATGGTGGCAACCGGGCTGGGTTATTTTATGTGGAATTATGGTGCAACCCGTGTAGATTGTGGCACCCTTTGCATTATGAACAGCATGCATGTACCGGTTGGATTACTGGTCAATTTGGCCATCTGGCAACAACGGCCCGAGTGGATTAGCTTCTCGCTGGGTTCAGCACTTATCTTCTTCTCATTGTGGGTACACGAGCGCTGGATTGTGAATAGAGTTGAATCGCCACAAACGTAACACTCCTTAGTATTAGCTATTTCCTCCGCAGCTGGAGATATCCCGGACAAATGGCAGGTGCTGGCAGGCGTGTATACGCGCCGAACGAATGAAGGCTTTAGTCACTGGTTGTAGCCGTTCGTTATCACGAACTGCTGCATAGAGGCGGCTCCAAAACCCTTCTCCTAACTTTCTGGTCACTACCAGACCCTGATGTTCAGCACTATCAACCACCCAGTGGGGGAGTGCTGCGATCCCCATGCGAGCTGAGACCATCTGGAGTAACAGTAGAGTATTATCAACACTTTTCAGCGATGGTGTAATGCTGGCAGGTTGTAGAAAATAACGCCACACATCAAGACGCTGCCGCTGTACCGGGTAGATCAACAGTAATTCACTGGCTATATCATGGGGCCTTATTTGTTCACGTTTTGCCAGAGGATGATCAGGCGCCAGAACCAGGCGGACCTCAAAATCGAACATTGGTGTGTAATGTACACCGCTTCGTGCCATAACATCAGAAGTTAGCACTAGGTCCAGCTCACCCTGTTGTAACGCAGGCTGGGGGTCGAAGGTGACACCAGATTTAAAATCCATTATGACCTCCGGCCAGCTAAGGCGGAAATTATCGATCGCGGGAGTCAGCCACTGGATACAACTGTGGCATTCGATGGCAATACGTAATGTGCTCTGCCCGGAATGGTGACAGGCTTCAAGCGCCTGATGGATCTGTGGCAATACATTTCTGGCCAGTTGCAACAGAATTTCTCCTTGTGGTGTGAAATGTACGGGCTGGCTTTTACGCACAAATAATCGAAAACCGAGACGTTGCTCAAGTTCGCTGAACTGATGTGATAGCGCTGACTGAGTCTGATGAAGTTGTGCTGCCGCAGCGGCAAGCGAGCCGGTATTGTGCAATGCCTGTAATGTCCGCAGATGTTTGATTTCGATCATGAGACTCCTTCAGATAGATCTTGAATAATTCTCGCTTGAGAACAGTACAATAGCGATTCAATATGGAAGTGTAAACATCTGGATGGCTAAAAACCCGGATTTCCCTCTTTGGTGTAACAGCGAGGTTGCGCCGTATTACTGGAGATTGTGATGACTATTTTAAACCATACGCTTGGATTTCCGCGCATTGGTTCAAAGCGTGAACTAAAAAAAGCACTGGAGTGTTACTGGGCAGGTCAGAGTACTCAGCAGGCGCTGCTGGAGACAGGTCGTCAGCTGCGTGCAAAACACTGGCAGCAACAAAAAGAGGCTGGTGTGGATTTAATACCAGTTGGTGATTTTGCTTGGTATGATCATGTTCTGACAACCAGCCTGATGTTAGGAAATGTACCGCTACGTCATCGCAATCAGGAGGCCACACCGGGCCTGGATACGCTGTTTCGTGTCGCGAGGGGTCAATCTCCCGGCGGTGAGCCAGCTGCAGCTGCCGAAATGACAAAGTGGTTTAATACTAATTATCACTATATCGTGCCGGAATTTACGCAGGGCCAGAAGTTTGAATTATGCTGGCGGCAGTTATTGGAGGAAGTGGATGAAGCGCTGGCGCTCAATCACAAGGTGAAACCTGTTCTCCTGGGTCCCGTAACTTATCTCTGGCTAGGTAAACTCAAAGGTACACCTTTTGATCGCCTGACGCTGCTAAAGGAGATAGTGCCAGTTTATCAGCAGATACTGGCTGAACTGGCGCAGCGTGGCATTGAGTGGGTACAAATCGATGAACCTGTGTTGGCGCTGGAGTTGCCGGAGTCATGGCGAGTGGCTTTTTATTCCACATATGACTCACTACAGGGACAGGTTAAACTTCTGCTAACCACCTATTTCGACAGCATAAAGCAGAATCTGGAGGTCATCCGAGAGTTGCCAGTAGAGGGTTTGCATGTTGATTTGGTTCATGGCAAAGATGACCTGATGGAGCTCAACGACAGATTACCGTCGGAATGGTTACTGTCCCTTGGGGTTGTTAACGGCCGTAATGTCTGGCGGGCGGACCTGGAGAGCTGGTTTAGGCGTCTACAACCACTAATCGGCAAACGTCAGCAGTTGTGGATTGGCAGCTCCTGTTCTCTGCTGCACTCTCCGATAGATCTGAATCTTGAGCAAGATCTTGATAATGAAGTCATCAGCTGGTTTGCTTTTGCATTACAAAAGTGCAGTGAACTGGCTTTATTAAGCCAGGCACTAAACAGTGGTGATTCCTCAATACTGGCGAAGTGGGGTGAATCCATCCGTAAGCGCCAGACTTCTTCCAGAGTACATAATCCAGCGGTAGCACAGCGTGTGGAAGCTATCTCTGCCAGTGTGTGTCAGCGTGACAGCGCTTATCCACAGCGTGCCAGTGTGCAGCGTAAGCGGCTGGGGCTGCCTGCCTGGCCGACAACGACTATCGGATCATTCCCTCAGACTAAAGAAATTCGTGCTTTGCGCCTTGGTTTCAGGCAGGGCCATATCGATGGCGATAGCTACCGTAGTGCCATTGCCGGACACATCAGACAGGTAATTAGTGAACAGGAGGACCTGGAGCTTGACGTACTGGTGCACGGTGAGGCAGAGCGTAACGATATGGTCGAGTACTTTGGTGAGCATCTTGAGGGCTTTGTATTCACTCAGCATGGCTGGGTGCAGAGTTATGGTTCCCGCTGTGTCAAGCCGCCGGTGATTATTGGTGATGTGAGCCGGCCGCAACCTATCACCGTCGAATGGGCAAAATATGCACAGTCTCTTACCGCCAAACCCGTGAAAGGGATGTTAACTGGCCCGGTGACGATGCTTTGCTGGTCTTTTCCTCGCGAAGACATCGGTCGTGATATCATCGCTCAGCAGATTGCGCTGGCACTGCGAGACGAAGTGGCAGATTTAGAGCGTGCTGGAATTGGCATCATTCAAATAGATGAGCCAGCGCTGCGTGAGGGGCTGCCGTTGCAGCGTTCTGACTGGTCAGCTTATCTTAAATGGGCGACGGAAGCGTTTCGTCTCAGTGCATCCGTGGTGGACGATTCCACCCAAATCCATACTCACATGTGTTATTGCGAATTTGATGACATTATGGAGTCTATTGCAGCGCTTGATGCAGATGTAATAACAATTGAAACATCCCGTTCCGATATGGCATTGTTAAAGTCGTTTGAAAAGTTTGATTACCCTAATGAGATAGGGCCCGGCGTTTATGATATTCACTCACCCAATATCCCAGATGTAGGCTGGATAGAAGCTTTGCTCCGCAGTGCCGCACTACATATTCCAGGTGAACGGCTTTGGGTTAATCCTGACTGTGGCCTTAAAACCCGGAACTGGGAAGAGACTCGCCGGGCGCTGGCTAATATGGTCAAAGCGGCTAAAAATCTGCGAATGACCTATTAAGTCACATTGTATAATCAGGAGCTGGCATGGCTCCTTTATTCATCGGGCGGTTATGTCTGGCAGCAGTGCCAGCGCCCTCTGATATTATTTGCACGGCGGTCAGGAAGTCACGCCGTGCTGTTGAAACCATCTCACCATTCGTTGCCAGCCATCTTTAGCGGCAGCTTCGTGATATTGTGAGCGATAATCTGCATTGAAGGCATGACCGGCTTCAGGATAGACAACTATCTCTGCCTTAGCATTGGCTGCACGCAGCGCTTTACGCATGGCCTCCACACTTTCTTCTGGGATGATTTCATCCTGTCCGCCATACAGACCGAGCACTGGTGCATTGAGGTCCAGCGCCACATCGATGGGATGTTTAGGCTGATTAATGGTTTTTTCGCCATTCAGCCGGCCATACCAGGCAACGCCTGCTTTCAGCTGTGGATTATGGGCGGCATACAACCAGCTGATACGACCACCCCAGCAGAAACCAGTAATGGCCAGGTTACGCATATCCCCGCCGTTTCGTGAGGCCCAGTTGGCTACATGATCCAAATCGGCCAGTACTTGTGAGTCCGGTACTTTGCTGACTATTTCGCGTCGTAATATTTCGATATTGTCATATTCTGCGGGGCAGCCCTGACGGAAATAGAGCTCGGGCGCAATAGCCAGATATCCCTCCATAGCCAGCCTGCGGCAAATATCGCGAATGTGTTCATTGACACCAAAAATCTCCTGTACCACCAGCACAACAGGCAGTGGATGTTTACTACTTTTTTTTGGCCGGGAGTACCAGGCTGGCATGGTTTCACCCTGGGTCGGTATGGAGGTCTCGCCTGTGTTAATGGCGGAACTCTCAGTGGTGATGGTGGACCCGCCGGGTGATATCTCCTGAGTTACCCCATCGTGACGTGGCTTACGAGCAGAATTGTCATCGGTTTTCATCGTTCTCTCCATCGGTGGCTGTAGCACGTTTATTGCTATAACCGTTGTGATTCGAGCTGTTAAACCCGTTATATTATTTATCTGTATCTTTGGCTGCCGGCAAGTATGCTTATTGTGTCAGATAGCATTGTAGGGTTATATTCTCCGATAACTATCTAAGTTATTGTGATTTATTTTCAGCGGTTTTACATTCCAGAGTATTTAACATCACAATGACAAATATTCTCTTAATATTGTAGATATTACTCGCTGTGTGCATCCTGAAATTGTTTGCTGATAATTAATTACATAGCGGAATGGGCGGGTAGCAAAAAACTGAAGAACTGATGTCACTGACTGAGAATTTATCACACACACTGGCGGCAGGTTAGCATGGACAGCCTGCAGGGTAGCTTGCACATAGCTACAGCGTTTGGGAGAAACGTGATGACAATAATAGAGATCTACCTTATCTGCGCGGCTGGCGCAGGGCTGTTGTTGGGCCTGATGCTTAGCTACCTTCGCTATCATCGGGTACTGATACAGGCACGAAGTGACCAACGTATACTGATGAATAACAATGAACAGTTGCAACAGGAACGTCTCCGTTTACAACAGCATACTGATGCTCAGCAGCAGGAACTCCGCCAATTAGACAGTGCTCTCTCCGCTGCTCAGGAAAAACTACGTCATCTTGATCACTGGCATAATGAAAGCCAGCAGCTTAGTCGCGAGCTACGTAATCAGCTCGAAATAAATGGCGCACAAGAAGTTCGGTTGCGTGAAGTGACCACCCGGCTGGAGGAGAGCCGGCAAGCGACAGAAGAGAAACAGCGGTTATTGATTGATAGTGAGCAGCGACTCAACAGCCAGTTTGAAAATCTGGCCAATAAAATATTTGACCACAGCGGGCGTCGGATCGACGAGCAGAATCGCCAGAGTTTGAATGCCTTAATCACACCATTACGCGAGCAACTTGAAGGATTCCGTCGTCAGGTCCAGGAGGGGCTGGGGCAGGAGGCCCGTGAACGTCACACTCTCACACATGAAATCCGGAATCTGCAACAGCTAAACACGCGTATGGCGCAGGAGGCGGTCAACCTCACACGAGCATTGAAAGGGGATAATAAAATCCAGGGGAATTGGGGGGAGATTGTGTTAAGCCGCGTACTGGAAGCATCTGGCCTGCGCGAGGGTTATGAGTATGATACCCAGGTAAAGGTTAAACTTGAAGATAACAGCCGAATGCAACCGGATGTTATTGTCCATTTGCCGCAAAACAAAGACGTGGTAATCGATGCCAAAATGACACTCGTTGCCTATGAACGTTATTTTAATGCAGAAGATGAAACGATACGGCAACAGGCGCTGGCCGATCATATCAAAGCGATCCGCGGACATCTGCGCCAGTTAGGCGATAAAGATTATCATCGGTTGCCCGGCTTATATTCTCTCGATTATGTTCTGATGTTTATTCCGGTTGAGCCTGCTTTCTTGCTGGCAATTGAACGTGAACCAGAACTCATCAGCGAAGCGCTGAAACAAAATATTATGCTGGTCAGCCCGACCTCGCTGCTGGTTGCACTGCGGACTATAAATAATCTGTGGCGCTATGAGCATCAAAGCCGCAATGCCCAGCGTATCGCAGAGCAGGGAGCCAAACTTTACAATAAAATACGCTTGTTTATAGAGGATATGGACGTCCTGGGAAAGAGTTTGAAACGGGCAGGAGAAAGTTATGATAAGGCGATGAAGAAGCTCTGCGAAGGGCGCGGTAATATGGTTGCTCAGAGTGAACAGTTGCGTCAGTTCGGTGTTGAAATAAAACAGCCTATCGATAACGAATACATTGATCGGGCACTGTCTGATGAGCCTGAGATGGACAGATTAGCGGCAAATGAGGCAGCAGATCTGAACGAAACGCCGTAATTACTCCCCTTTTTTATTTCCTGCAGGATGGCTGGGCGGGCCTAAAGAGCCGTCAGCCGCGTGACTGGGACTCTGGCAGCGCAAAGTGATCTGCTGCTGACCACTGCTACGTGATGGTGAGCCGGCTACGGTAAATCGACAATCCACTCCTTTAGTCAGGTGCTCCAATGGCAGGAGTTTGATACACTCATGTACCAGGTCACTTGAAACAGTCCGCAGGCAAACAGATGGCAGAAGACAATCCACAAACAACACATTTTGGGTTTCGCACGGTGCTAAGGGATCAAAAGGCAGAGATGGTTGCCGATGTATTTCACTCTGTGGCGGCCAGATATGACCTGATGAATGACCTGATGTCGTTTGGTATTCATCGTCTCTGGAAGCGTTTTACCATCGATTGTAGTGGAGTACGCCCTGGCCAGAAAGTGCTCGATTTGGCGGGTGGAACAGGCGACCTAGCCGCAAAATTTTCACGTATCGTTGGAGAAAGTGGCCGCGTTGTGCTGGCTGATATCAACAGCTCGATGCTGCAAACAGGGCGTGATAAGCTCCGTAACAAGGGGGCGCTGGGTAACATCAGCTATCTTCAGGCCAATGCTGAAGCCCTGCCATTTGCCGACAATACGTTTGACGTTATCACCATCTCTTTTGGTCTGCGTAACGTAACAGATAAAGAAAAGGCACTCTCCTCGATGTTTCGGGTAATGAAACCGGGTGGGCGTCTTTTAGTGCTGGAGTTCTCAAAACCAGTTTTTGACTCACTCAGCAAAGTTTACGATGCCTATTCATTTCACATTCTGCCGTTAATCGGCAAACTGGTGGTAAAAGATGAAGAGAGTTACCGTTATCTGGCCGAATCAATTCGTATGCATCCAGATCAGCAAACACTAAAGCAGATGATGATGGACGCAGGGTTTGAAAATACTAGTTATCACAACCTGACAGGTGGAATTGTAGCGTTGCACCGTGGATTTAAATTCTAAGCCGGGAAGCTCATCATGTTTTCGCCATTATTACTAGCAGGTCTTAACAAGGTACTCAATCATATTTTATATCGCGACAGAGCCTTGAAAGCAGCGCGGCAGCGCCTCGCAGGCCGTAGTCTGGCACTGAATTTTGAGGGGGTTGCCACACCGATTATTCTATTATTTAGTGAGCAACATCTGAATGTCGTGAGTAACCCGGTCGCACAGGCAGACTGCACAGTATCCCTTAAAATCAGCACGGTGAAAAAAATCCTTGAACGACAACAATTGACCAGGCTCATTCGCAGTGGTGAGCTCGATGTTGAGGGCGATCTACAGGTCATTCAGCACTTTAGCGCGCTTATTGAGCTGGCAGAGCTGGACCCCGCTGAATACCTTGCACCATGGGTAGGTGATATAGTAGCTAATGGTCTGGGAAAGGCTGCTAAAACAATCGGTTACGCTTTAATGCGAGATCTGCATCTCAAGCAGCGCTATTTTAGTGAAGCTGTCACCGAAGAGTGGCGTCTGGCGCCTGGGGAGCTTAAAGTGACGTGGTTTGAGGATGAGGTAAATGCGCTGGCGAACAGAATCACTGAACTGGAGCAGCGGCTGAATAAGATGGAGGCGAGATGACGCCCGGAGAAATTCGTCGTCTCTACGCTATTGTCCACGTCTTTCTAAGCTATGGTCTGGACGAGCTTATCCCGCGTATACGAATTACGTTGCTGCTGCGCTTGTGGCGCAAGTGTCTGTTCTGGATACCGAACAGGCACCCGCAGCAGCCGTTGGGGGAACGCCTGCGTCTGGCGCTAGAAAAACTTGGCCCGGTATGGATAAAATTTGGGCAGATGATGTCCACCCGCCGCGATCTTTTTCCTCCACATATTGCTGACCAGCTGATGATGTTACAGGATCGTGTTGCTCCTTTCGATGGTCACAAAGCCCGGCAGCAAATTGAACTTTCTCTGGGTGCTCCAGTTACATCATTGTTTGATGATTTTGAATTAACACCGCTAGCTTCTGCTTCCATTGCGCAGGTGCATACGGCAACATTAAAAGCCAATGGTCAGCAGGTTGTTATAAAAGTTATCCGTCCTGATATCGTTCCTGTTATTAAAGCCGACATGAAGCTTATATATCGTCTGGCGCGTTTAATTCAACGCCTCCTTCCCGATGGGCGACGTCTTCGTCCGGTAGAAGTCGTAGCTGATTATGAAAAGACGCTGCTTGACGAACTGAATCTGATGAGAGAAGCGGCTAATGCCATTCAGTTAAGGCGCAATTTTCAGAACAGTAATTTATTATATATACCAGAGGTTTATACAGATTATTGTAGCGAAACCATGTTAGTCATGGAGCGAATCTATGGTATCCCCGTGTCTGATGCGGCGGCGCTTGAGCGGAATGGAATTAACCTGAAATTACTCGCTGAGCGCGGTGTTAAAGTGTTTTTCACTCAGGTGTTTCGTGACAATTTTTTTCATGCAGACATGCATCCGGGCAATATTTTTGTCAGCCGCGAGCATCCACAAGACCCGCAATACGTGAGCATCGATTTTGGGATAGTCGGTTCGCTCAACAAAGGTGATAAGCGCTATCTGGCTGAGAACTTCATCGCATTTTTTAATCGCGATTATCGTAAGGTAGCAGAGCTGTATGCCAGTTCAGGCTGGGTGCCTGCCGATACTAATCTGGAATATTTTGAATCTGCCATTCGCACTGTATGTGAACCGATTTTTGAGAAACCACTGGCAGAAATATCGTTTGGTCATGTGTTGTTCAATTTGTTCAATACGGCCCGGCGGTTTAATATGGAAGTGCAACCACAATTAATACTATTACAAAAAACATTGCTCTATATTGAAGGGATTGGAAGGCAGCTTTACCCACAGCTTGACTTGTGGAAAACCGCTAAGCCATTTCTGGAACGATGGATTAAAGAGCAGGTTGGTTTTCCTGCTGTAATGCGTGGGCTGAAAGAAAAAGCACCATTTTGGGCAGAAAAACTGCCGGAGCTTCCCGAACTATTCTATGATAGTCTGTGTCAACATAAAATGTTACAACATAGCGTCAACAAACTAGCAGAAGATCTTAATGTTAATCACATCCGCCATAATCAGACCCGATTTTTATTCGGTATTGGAGCGACACTTCTGCTAAGTGGTACCGCCTTGCTGATTGGTCGCCCCGACCCCGGTCTGTGGCCAGTTCTGTTTATTGCCGGAGGAGTGCTGGCATGGCTGGCTGGCTGGCGCCGGGCACGATAGTGACGCAAAAACACAAATATGTTTTATAAATTGTTATTGATGTAAAACCGTCGTCATCTGTGGTGATAGTGCAGCTATATATGCAGGATGAGCATTCTTTATACTAGAGAGGTAAATGATGTCAGGTGGTTTAAGTTTAGGTCATCTATTAATGGTGGCAGTTATTGTCGTCTTGCTCTTTGGTACTAAAAAATTACGCACATTGGGTACCGACTTAGGTGCGGCGCTGAAAGGTTTTAAAAAGGCAATCAGTGATGATGATGACAAAGAGAAAAATGCAGTGCAGGATGCTGACTTCAATTCACGTGTAGTGCATCATCAGCAACCTCAAAAAGAGGAGACTAAAAAAGACAAAGAGCAGGTATAAACCGTGTTCGACATTGGTTTTAGTGAAATATTATTGGTCCTGGTTATCGGTCTGGTGGTTCTGGGCCCCGAACGGCTGCCGGTTGTGATTAAAACCGCGATGGGCTGGATCCGTGCTCTGCGCTCACTGGCGGCGAATGTTCAGAATGAGCTGATACAGGAGATGAAATTGCAGGAGCTACAGGACGGTATAAAAAAAGTTGAGCAGGCTAGCAAAGCGGGCATGAATTCTGATGAACTAACAGCCTCAGTGGAGAAACTCAAATATGCTGGCGAATCGCTAAAGAGTCGTTATCTGGGCGAGCCTGAAAAAGGTAAGCAAATAAATGCCAATGATATTTCTGGCAGTACAGAGCCAGGAATACCGATTGCAGATGTTACCCTTAAAGATGGTGATTATCAGGCAGTTTCCGACAGGCAAGATAATGCTGTGAAAATGAAAACTGCTCCGGGCGACGTGTCCCAAAAAGAGAGTGTTTCATCTGATAACATCCCTTCGTCATCAACTATCGATGAGCGCTGATTATGGCTACTGAAGATACTCAACCGCTCATCAGCCACTTGATTGAGTTACGCAGGCGTCTGCTCAACTGTATTATTGCAGTGGCGGTTATTTTTCTGTGCTTAATTTACTTTGCTAACGATATCTATCAGCTGATTGCAGCACCGCTGCTGAAACAGATACCCCATGGTGGCACAATTATCGCGACTGGTGTTGCTTCGCCACTTCTGACGCCAATGAAGCTCACCGCGATGGTTTCAGTTATTCTGGCGATACCATTGATTTTATATCAGGCCTGGGCGTTTGTAGCACCAGCTTTTTATCGTCATGAGCGTAATCTGGTCATTCCACTGCTGTTTTCCAGTACATTACTGTTCTATATCGGGATGGCGTTTGCTTACTTCGTAGTTTTTCCTCTCGCATTCGGTTATTTCTCGAAAACCGTACCCGCAGGTGTGACTTTCATGCCGGATATTGCCCGGTATCTTGATTTTGTCATGATAATGTTCATGGCTTTTGGTGTTTCGTTTGAGGTGCCGGTTGCGATTGTGCTTTTATGCTGGACTGGTGTAACGTCGGCCGCGGAGCTAAAACAAAAACGCGCTTATGTTCTGGTAGGTGTTTTTGTTATAGCCATGTTTCTGACACCACCTGACGTATTATCACAGATACTAATGGCGGTGCCTATGTATCTGTTATTTGAGATAGGGGTGCTCTTTTCACACTTCTATGTGGGTAAGGCTCGCTGTTTTGATGATGAAGCGCCGCAACCTGCACCAAAGAGCTAGTTACTCACTCAGCTACAGCCAGTAAGATTACTAACCGCCCGTCAGGGCGGTTGCTGTTTAGCCAGGCAGAGGATGGCGCGGACGAGTATTCGTGCCAGTTTAGAGGGCCTAATAGCCAGTAAACGTTGGAGAACGAAAAATGAGTTTTGTATTTCCGGGAATTTTCCCGGAACGGCGGTTACGCCGTACCCGCTGCCACGATTTTAGTCGTCGCCTGACCGCTGAGAATCAGTTAACGACAGATGATTTGATCTGCCCGGTATTTGTTATGGAGGGTCATAATAAGCAGCAGGAAGTTCCCTCAATGCCAGGGATTTATCGCATGACATGCGATCGAATACTAAAGGAAGCGGAAACGCTTGCTCGTCTCAGTGTTCCTGCAATAGCGCTGTTTCCGGCCATCGAAGATGATAAAAAATCGCTTAAAGGTGAGGAAGCCTGGCATCAGGATGGGTTGATCCAGCGCACTATTCGCCTGCTAAAAGATGCGGTACCTGAATTAGGGCTGCTGACTGACGTCGCACTCGACCCCTATACTATTCATGGTCAGGATGGAGTTATCGATGAGCAGGGCTATGTTATCAATGATGCTACCAGAGAACTTCTGGTATTGCAGGCGATCTCACATGCTGAGGCTGGTGCTGATATTGTAGCACCCAGTGACATGATGGATGGCCGAATTCAGGCAATTCGCACTGCGCTGGAGAGCCGCAATATGGTTAATACACAAATCATGGCTTACTCAGCCAAATATGCATCCTGCTATTACGGTCCGTATCGTGACGCAATTGGTTCTTCCGGCAATCTAAAAAAGGGAGATAAGAAGACCTATCAAATGCACCCGGCAAATAGTGATGAAGCACTTCAGGAAGTGGCTCAGGATTTGCAAGAGGGTGCAGATATGGTCATGGTGAAACCAGGGATGCCCTATCTTGATATCATTCGTCGTGTAAAAGATGGCTTTGGCGTACCTGTCTTCGCCTATCAGGTATCAGGAGAATATGCCATGCATATGGCGGCAATCAACAACGGCTGGCTGGAGGAAAAACCAGCAATCATGGAATCACTGCTCTGTTTTAAACGTGCCGGAGCCAGCGGCATACTAAGCTATTTTACTAAACGCGTAGCGCAGTGGCTGCATGATGAAAGCACTATTCGCTAATTTAACGGGCTGTCTGATAATGATCATACTTAGTTGTCAGAACTGAGAGAAAAAATTTTTGATATGTGATGCTAATTGCCTGGTTTGTTTCAGATGATTGAGGGGGCTGCCCTTGTTTATCTTTTGAATTGCTGGTGATAACTATTACGCATAACTGGCTTACTAAACGACTTTCCTGGTTTCACTGTGGGGTTTGGTGAAGTTACTGGCAGGCAAAAAAGGCCTGAAGAGGTGAGGTCACCTTAATCTTACAATTTAGTGTGGGTTCTGATAATCAAATCCCAGTCTGAGTAATGCGGGTGATTTTTATAAAATGTTATCAAAAAGATATTAGCGCGAAGATAAAATGACTGACGCCTCTCCCTATCGGGCCGGCTATTGTAATGCAGTTCAGACTGGGATCAAATGTGACGACACTTAGCATCGCTCTGGTTCTGTTATTCACCAAACAAGGACAGCGGGATGGTTTTTTACCTGTCAGCGATGATATCGCCTGCCCAGCTCCCTTTTTATAATAAAAAACATGAAACCCTGATCAAAGAGAAATTATGAATTACCACGATTTGCGCGATTTCATCACGGTGCTTGAACAACGCGGAGAGTTAAAGCGAGTCGATTACCCTGTAGACCCTTATCTGGAAATGACAGAAATTGCTGATCGTACCCTGCGTGCGGGGGGGCCGGCACTGTTATTTGAAAATCCTAAGGGGTACTCAATGCCCGTGCTTTGCAATCTGTTTGGCTCTGTCCGGCGTGTAGCATTAGGCATGGGGCGGCAGGATACCAGCGCTCTGCGGGACGTCGGTAAGCTGTTGGCTTTTCTTAAAGAGCCAGAGCCACCTCGTGGTTTTCGTGATTTCATTGAGAAGATGCCGCAGTGGAAACAGGTGCTGAATATGCCTGTTAAAAGGCGGCGCAGTGCTCCCTGTCAGCAGCAGGTCTGGCGAAACGAGGAGGTAGATTTGCGCCGCATCCCAGTCATGCAATGCTGGCCGGAGGATGCCGCCCCGCTTATCACATGGGGCCTGACCATTACCCGTGGACCGCAGCGTGAGCGCCAGAATCTTGGCATTTATCGTCAGCAGGTGATTGCAAAAAACAAGCTGATAATGCGCTGGCTCTCTCATCGGGGTGGTGCGCTCGACTTTCAGACATGGTGTCAACACCATCCGGGTGAGCGCTTTCCAGTCGCTGTTGCATTGGGCGCAGACCCGGCCACAATACTCGGTGCAGTAACCCCTGTGCCTGACACGCTATCCGAATATGCTTTTGCAGGTTTGCTGCGCGGCACCAAAACGGAAGTGGTGAAGTGTCTCTCTAATGATCTGGACGTCCCGGCTGGTGCTGAGATTATACTGGAGGGATATATAGAACCCGGTGAAATGGCACCTGAGGGCCCCTATGGTGATCATACGGGCTATTATAATGAAACGGCTTCATTCCCCGTCTTCACGGTGACACATCTCACTCAGCGGAATGATGCAATCTATCATTCAACTTACACCGGGCGTCCACCCGATGAACCAGCAATACTGGGTGCGGCGCTCAATGAAGTTTTCGTCCCAATCCTGCAAAAACAATTTCCAGAAATTGTTGATTTTTATCTACCGCCGGAAGGATGTTCTTACCGTCTGGCGGTTGTGACCATAAAAAAGCAGTACGCTGGCCATGCTAAAAGAGTGATGATGGGAATCTGGTCATTTTTGCGACAATTTATGTATACCAAATTCGTCATCGTTTGTGATGATGACATTAACGCACGTGACTGGAATGATGTTATCTGGGCGATGACTACCCGAATGGACCCGGCCAGAGATACGGTTATGGTTGAAAACACGCCAATAGATTATCTCGATTTTGCTTCACCTGTTTCTGGGCTGGGGTCAAAAATGGGAATGGACGCTACTAATAAGTGGCCGGGAGAAACGTTGCGTGAATGGGGGCGCCCAATCAAAAAGGATTTAGCTGTCACCGCTCGTATCGATGCTATCTGGGATGAACTGGCAATTATGGCAAGGCCTGCCCCCTCGCGTAAGGGCACTGATAATCTAATAAATGACGAGCCTACAGAAGGATCGAATGACAACATTTCGCTGTAAAGTCAGCTCTATTGAATCCATTACTGATACAGTTTTTCGCGTGCGTCTGCTGCCAGGAGCAGACTTCAGTTTTCGTGCAGGTCAGTATCTGATGGTGGTAATGGATGAATATGATAAAAGACCATTTTCACTGGCGTCGACTCCGTTAGAAAAAGAGTTGATTGAGCTGCACATTGGTGCTTCAGAACTCAATCTTTATGCCATGGCAGTTATGGACCGAATCAGGGAATTCAAAGAAATTACGATAGATATTCCTCATGGTGATGCCTGGCTGCGAGAAGAGAGTACTAACCCGATTATTCTCATAGCCGGGGGTACAGGCTTTTCTTATGTGCGTTCAATTCTGCTCACTGTGTTGTCCAGACAGCCTGACCGGAATATTGCCGTCTACTGGGGAGGGCGACAGTTAATACATCTTTATGATTTGGATGAACTTAATGCTCTGGCAGCCCGTCATTCTAATCTGAAAGTAGTCCCTGTAGTTGAACAGCCCGGTAAGGGCTGGCAGGGGCGAAGCGGGACAGTACTCACAGCGGTTATGGATGATTATCTGAGTCTTGCTGAGTATGATATCTACATTGCCGGGCGCTTTGAAATGGCTAAAATCGCCCGTGAGCTTTTTTGCGCTGAACGAGGGGCGGTGGAAGTGCAGATATATGGTGATGCTTTCGCCTTTATCTGAGACCAAAAACACGGTGGGCCGAAGACCATCAGCGTAGTTATTATTTGCTCTTCGGGCTCTTCCGTGGGTATCCCTCTCTTAACTTCACAAGCGTTCAAATACTGTCGCGATCCCTTGCCCCAGGCCGATGCACATGCTGGCCACACCGAACTGTAAGTCGCGCTGTTCCAGCAAATTAATCAGGGTGGTACTAATTCTTGCACCGGAACAACCTAGAGGATGGCCCAGTGCAATAGCACCACCATGAAGATTGACTTTGTCATCAAGGAGATCTAAAAGTCCCAGATCTTTTATACAGGGGAGTGATTGTGCGGCAAAAGCCTCATTAAGTTCAAAAAGATCGATATCCCCGAGGCAGAGGCCAGCACGTTTTACCGCAAGCTGCGTGGCAGGCACTGGCCCATAACCCATAACGGAGGGTTCGCAGCCGATCACTGCCATGGCCCGCAGACGTGCTCTGGGTTTTAGTTTTAATGCCGTGGCTTGTTTTTCACTCATAATCAATAAGGCGGCGGCGCCATCTGACAGCGCTGACGCGTTTCCCGCCGTGACGCTGCCATTCACACGATCGAAGGCAGGCTTCAGAATGCTCAGCGTGTCTGCCGACGTTTCAGGACGGATCACTTCATCTGTAGTGTAACGAACCAGCGTTCCTTGTGCATTGTGTCCGTTTGTCGGAATGATTTCCGCTTCAAAGCTACCTGTCTGAGTTGCCTCCCAGGCGCGCTGATGAGAGCGGGCAGCAAAGTTGTCCTGCATCTCGCGGCTGATGCCGTGAAGACGAGCCAGCATCTCTGCCGTCAGACCCATTACCCCGGCTGCTTTTGCCACAGTGCGGCTAAGTCCGGGATGAAAATCGGCGCCGTGTGTCATCGGGATATGCCCCATGTGCTCTACTCCACCAACCAGGCATTGATTAGCGTCGCCCACCATGATTGCTCTGGCGGCATCATGCAGTGCCTGCATTGAGGAACCACACAGACGATTAACTGTTGTAGCGGGTACATTGCAGGGAATTTCTGCCAGAAGTGCAGCGTTGCGGGCGATATTAAACCCCTGTTCCAGGGTCTGCCCAACACAGCCCCAGTAGATGTCATCCAATTGCGTTGCTTCCAGCGCGGGGTTGCGGGCCAGTAAAGTTCGCATCAGATGTGCAGAGAGGTCTTCAGCTCTTACCTGACGGAATGCTCCCCCTTTCGAGCGGCCCATAGGGGTCCGGATGGCGTCAACAATCACTACTGTTTCCATACTGTTCTCCTCAGCCCATTTTTAGCTCGTTGTTGATGAAAGGTTTTGCTTGTGGATACCATAAAGCACCCGACTTTTTTTTATCATCCAGAGATACAGGGGCCTGGTAGAGCGGCCCTAACTCACAGCAGCGCTCGGACAAGGCTATTGCGCTATCATTACCAATCGTATCGAGATAGCGGAAAGCTCCCCCACGGAAAGGAGGGAAGCCAAGACCATACACTAGTGCCATGTCAGCTTCTGCCGGGCTGGCAATAATTTGCTCCTCCAGGCAAAGCACCACTTCGTAGAGCATCGGTGCTATCATTCGGGCAGTAATCTCCTCATCAGTAAAAACTCGGCGTGGGGCGCACATTGTTGCTAGCAGATCATCTACAGTCGGGTCGTCTGATTTTTCATTTCTTCCCTTTCCATCCCGCTGCCAGCAATAAAATCCCAGATTATTTTTTTGCCCAAAGCGTTTTGCGCTAAAAAGCAGATCAATCACATTACGGTCACTATGATTCATTCGTGTGGGGAATCCCTGCGCCATCACCTGTTGTGCATGGTACCGATAACGTCGAGTAATTTGGCGGGTCCCATTGGCCCGCCAAACTGTTGTTCCATAACACGATCTATCTGGCGAAAATCCGCGCCATCACGCACCAGAAAGCTGAATCCTGCCAGATAGGGTAGCAGTACGCGGTTAACAAAAAATCCCGGGCAATCATTAACAATAACAGGCACTTTACCCATCTCACAAGACCAGGCCATCACACGGGCTATAGTGCTATCAGCCGTTTTTTCTCCACGAATGACTTCAACCAGAGGCATACGGTGGACCGGATTGAAAAAATGCATACCGCAAAACTGCTCAGGTTTTTTCAGAGCACGGGCCAGAACGGTAATAGGAATGGAGGACGTATTAGAAACCAGAATAGCGTCTTCTTTCAGGCAGGCTTCAGTTTCAGTGAACACTTTATTTTTGATTTCAGGATCTTCAACTACCGCTTCGACAACAATATCGGCTTCATCAAATCCTGCGTAATTAAGGGTAGTGTTGATATGGCTGATGGTAGTGGCCAGTTTAACACCATTAATTTTACCGCGAATTAGCTGCTTATTTAACAGGATAGCTGCCTCGTTAATGCCCAGTTCCAGTGCGGCAGAATTAATATCTTTCATTAACACAGGTACACCTTTCGATGCTGCCAGGCAGGCGATACCGCCCCCCATTATTCCAGCACCAAGTATGGCGATTTTTTGGGGCAGGGTGACATCTGAGGTAAGTTTTTTGGCTTTGTTTTTAACATAGTGATCATTGATGTATATGCCTGTTAACGCCTGTGCCTGCTGGCTTGAGGCTAGGGTAGTTAAGGTGCGGCTTTCAAATACAATAGCCTCATCGCGATTTAGCGGTGCTGTCCTGCTGATAGTCTCTACTGCCTTGAGAGGTGCAGGGTAGTGCCCTCCTGCTGTTAGCAAAACCTGTGCTTTGGCTGTGTTAAAACTCATAGTGGCTTCAATTTTGCTGAGCTTAAGCGGTGTCTGTTTTACTTTCCTGCGGACACTCCAGTCCAGCTCACCCCGGATAGCTGCGTGTAACATGCTGCGCGCTGAATCATGGAGCTGTGCCTGTTCTACTACAGCGTCGACGAGGCCTATTTTCAATGCGTCGTGTGCAGTCAAATTTTTACCGGTAGCAATGATCTCCATAGCGTTATCCGCTCCTAATAATCGGGGCAGGCGTACTGTTCCACCAAATCCTGGAATAATTCCCAGTTTAGTTTCTGGCAGACCAATTCTGGCATCCGGGGCAGCAATGCGAAAATCAGTGGCTAGAATGCACTCACAACCTCCGCCCAGGGCGTAGCCATTAATGGCAGACAAAGTGGGTACCGGCAGATCTTCCAGACGAGAAAAAATACTATTGGCAAAAGTTAGCCACTTCATCAGTTCTTCTGGTGGTAAGGCAAAAAGGGAGTGAAATTCGTTGATGTCAGCTCCAACGATAAATGCGGCTTTGCGGGAACTTAGCAGCACACCTTTCAGGGAAGAATGTTGCGCTGCTATTTTCACAGCAGTATCCAGACTGTTGATCGTAGCTATGTCGAGTTTGTTAATCGGGCCTGGCGCGTTAAAAACTAATTCTGCAATACCCTCTTCAATCCAGTTAAGAGAGAGCGTGTCGCTCTGATAAAGCATAATATTCCTCCTGAAACTATATGGTGTTCTGGTCAAACCAGTTAATTCAGCAGTGTGAAAGTGCTGCCGGGTATTTGCAAATGAGTGTCTGGAATTTGCTGTTGGGATCACAATGGCATGCATAACGGCAATGAATTAACGGCTATGATAAGATGCTGTCATTTATCTAAATTGGAGTGTGAAATGGAGTGGCTGGTTACGTTGTATAAGGAGCATTTGCAGGTGTTACAGCATCGTGCTCGTCAGGTATTGTCACGTCATCAGTTTGATGCCATGTTAATTCATTCAGGAGAACTACTGGCGTCGTTTTTGGACGATTATCACTATCCATTTAAAGTCAATCCTCATTTTAAACACTGGCTGCCAGTGACGCGGGTTCCTGACTGCTGGCTATGGATAGATGGTGTTAACAAACCCAAACTTTGGTTTTACTCACCCGTTGATTATTGGCACGTTGTTGAGCCGCTGGTGGAGAGTTACTGGACCAGTGAAGTTGATGTTATGTCGTTCCATAAATCCGGGGAGATTGCAAAACTGCTGCCTGCACAGCGTGCAAATAGTGTTTATATTGGCCCGGCACTGACACGTGCAATGGAGCTCGGGTTTACCAGAGAACAGCTCAATCCTAAGGGCATCATTGATTATTTACACTTTTACCGCGCTTATAAAACCGACTATGAACTGATCTGTATGCGCGAAGCTCAAAAAAGGGCTATTTTGGGCCATGATGCTGCCAAAGAGGCCTTTTACTCCGGCCTGAGTGAGTTTGATATCAATATTACCTATCTCAATGCTACCGGGCAAAGAGACCACAATTTGCCTTATGATAATATTGTTGCGTTAAATGATCATGCGGCGGTTCTGCACTATACAAAGTTTGATTACGAGGCGCCCGTGCAGTCTTATAGTTTCCTGTTAGATGCGGGAGCTGAATATAATGGTTATGCGGCAGACATCACCCGTACCTATGCCGCTTCACCAGAGAGCGAGTTCGCCGCATTAATAGCCGAAATGAACGCTGAGCAACTGGCGCTGATTGATACCCTGAAAACCGGGGTGAGTTATACCGAATACCATCTGCAGATGCAGCAACGCATTGCTCATATCCTTCTGAAATTTGGTTTGATTAAAGGGCTGAGTGAAGAAGCGTTAATTGCAGAAAATATCACTGCAACCTTTATGCCCCACGGTATTGGTCACCCACTGGGGCTGCAGGTGCACGATGTGGCTGGTTTTATGCAAGACGATAAAGGCTCTCATCTCGATGCACCTGATCACTACCCCTGGTTGCGTTGTACCCGTATTCTCGAACCAGGCATGGTGATGACAATTGAGCCAGGAATTTACTTTATTGATAGTTTGTTAGCTCCGTGGCGTGAAAGTTGCCTTAGCCAGCATTTCAACTGGTCGCAAATCGATGGTTTTAAACCTTATGGCGGTGTCCGGATAGAAGATAATGTCATCTTCCATGATAATCGGGTTGAGAACATGACACGGGATCTGAACCTCAATTGATAAACGGCTATGATATTCCGGCTGCTCCGGTCTGTTTTAACGAAGAGATCAAAAAGAGCCGTTTCATTACTTTATTGCAGCATACGCAAGGTGTAACGGCGGCTCGGGACTTTCTCGGACAAATTCGGTGTCAGCATCCCATGGCCCGCCATCACTGCTGGGCATGGGTTGCTGGGGCACCGACGGATTCTCATCAGCTTGGATTTTCTGATGACGGCGAACCCTCGGGCACAGCAGGAAAACCGATGCTGGCACATTTGATGGGTAGTGGTATCGGTGAAATCACCGCAGTCGTAGTCCGTTATTACGGTGGAATCCAGCTGGGCACTGGCGGATTGGCTAAAGCGTATGGCAGCGGAGTGCGGCAGGCACTCAAATTGTTGGAGCGAGAGCGCAAAGTACCTATGAACCCGTTTAGCGTGATATGCGACTATTCACAGCTGGTTGATATAGAGCGATTACTTAAGCAAGCTGGTGGCCGGCTGATAACATCTGATTTTGCTACCAGAATCACATTGCAACTGGAGTTACCCCATAATCAGATTGAAATCTTTAAAGCTCAACTGACCGATTTCAGTCGCGGCAGGCTCACACTAAAACCACTGGAATCCTCGAGTTAAGGAACCCCATGCATTTTCGCACTATCACTCGGATCGTTGGTTTACTGGTTATTCTTTTTTCAGTTACGATGATTGTTCCCGGACTTGTGGCACTGATATATAAAGATGGCGCAGGACGAGCGTTCACTCAGACCTTTTTCATGGCGCTGATGATAGGTGTGTTGTTATGGTGGCCTAACCGAAAACATCGCAGTGAGCTTAGATCCCGCGAAGGCTTTTTGATAGTAGTGTTATTCTGGACAGTGCTTGGCAGCGTGGGGGCCATGCCATTTATATTCGCTGAGATGCCTAATCTTACGATAACAGATGCTTTCTTCGAATCATTTTCAGGATTAACAACCACCGGGGCAACCACTCTTGTGGGGCTGGATTCATTTCCTAAGGCCATTCTGTTTTATCGCCAGATGTTACAATGGCTGGGAGGAATGGGGATCATCGTACTAGCCGTCGCTATTCTGCCGATACTTGGAGTTGGAGGAATGCAGTTATACCGTGCAGAAATGCCTGGGCCGCTAAAAGATAATAAAATGCGCCCCAGGATTGCCGAAACTGCCAAAACACTCTGGCTGATCTATGTTCTGTTAACCTTTGTCTGTGCAGTCGCGTTGTGGATGGCAGGTATGCCACTCTTTGACGCCATTGGTCACAGTTTTTCCACTATTGCCATAGGTGGATTTTCTACTCATGATGCCAGTGTAGGCTATTTTAACAGCCTGGCTATCAACACAATTATCGCTATTTTTCTATTAATATCCGGTTGTAATTATGGCCTGCATTTTTCCCTCCTTAGTGGTCGCAGTTTGAGAGTCTACTGGCGCGATCCGGAATTTCGCATGTTTCTTGGGGTTCAGTTCACACTGGTAACGATGTGCACAATCGCACTCTGCCTTCATAATGTCTATGCCACTATTGGACAGACAATCAATCAGGCATTCTTTCAGGTGGTTTCTATGGCATCTACGGCAGGGTTTACCACGGACAGTATTGCGAAATGGCCGTTATTTCTTCCCGTATTGCTATTATGCTCGGCTTTTATCGGCGGTTGTGCGGGCTCCACCGGTGGTGGGCTCAAAGTCATTCGCATTCTGTTATTGTTCAAGCAAGGGTATCGGGAATTAAAGCGCCTGGTCCATCCAAATGCTGTCTACACCATAAAATTAGGTAATCGTGCACTGGGAGAACGCATTTTAGAAGCAGTGTGGGGCTTTTTTTCTGCGTACGCGTTAGTCTTTATTATTAGTATGCTGGCAATTATTGCAACGGGTGTTGATGATTTCTCCGCTTTTGCTGCCGTAGCTGCAACACTCAACAATCTGGGCCCTGGTCTGGGGGTTGTGGCAGATAACTTTACTTCTATGAATGCCGTAGCAAAATGGATTTTAGTCATGACAATGTTATTTGGGCGATTAGAGGTCTTTACGCTGCTGGTGCTGTTTACTCCCACCTTCTGGCGTGAATAATTGGGTTGTTATTATATGAAAGCGTTAATTCTCTTCTCCAGTCGCGATGGGCAGACACAAAATATCGCCGTTGTAATGGCGAAAGAAATTAGTAAAACGCAACCCTGCGATGTCATCAATATCATCGATGCTACTGTAATTGAGTGGGAAAATTATGATCGTGTCCTGATAGGTGCTTCTGTCCGTTACGGACGTTTTCATCCGGCAGTAGCAAAATTCATCTCACGCCATCTGGCTGCACTACAGATCCGGCCAGGAGGGTTCTTTTCAGTGAGTCTTACTGCCCGTAAACCTGACAAACAAACGCCGCAGACCAATGTGTACACACGTAAATTCCTGCTAAATTCTCCATGGAAGCCAGATTGTTGTAGTGTGTTTGCTGGTGCTCTGCGTTATCCTCGTTACCGCTGGTTTGATCGCCTTATGATTCAGTTGATTATGCATATGACAGGCGGTGAAACTAATACATCAAAAGAAATTGATTATACCGACTGGCAACAAGTAACCTGTTTTGCCCGAAATTTCTCCGTATTGTCCAAAAAGCGGTCCTGAAAAAGAGTAATTGATGGGAATTAAAACAGTCAGATAATGTGTTTCAGTCTCAGATTTCACCGCTTGTCGTGAATCCCCGGCGACTATTTTTTGCGCGTAATGGAAATGAGTGGGAGGGAAAGTAAAAAAATGGATTGACTGCGCCGGGGGAAAGCGTA
>CAKZHC010000041.1 GCA_936920625.1 uncultured Enterobacteriaceae bacterium | reverse complement strand
AAAAAATAAAGATATTTTTAATAATTAAATTTAATTAAAGCAAAAAATAAATCATTGCAGTTATGTGAAATAAATTTCATCGTGATTATTCTGTTTTATTGTCAAGCAGCATTTGTGGCTGGTTCTTCCTGAGTCACTCCAGGTGCTGGTCTTTACTAGTATGTTGTAACTAAAAAAGCGCTTTAAATAATATATTCTGTAGCAATAATCATTACTGCCCATCTAACCCTCGAATGGGCTTCACTGAAGACCAAGCCCGGCATGAAGGACAGTGCCAATAAAGGGTATGCGCTGTGAAATCACATTTCTGACAGCGATAACGTGGTTTTATTCGTATCTGTTCCCCTACCAGGTTGCGCAATACCGTTAAACTTTCTTTGGCCCGTCCATCTTCCGCTTCGTGCAGATAAAAATCTATCAGACGCTGGAATCCAAGCATTGTCGGGTGGCGCAGCAAATGCCGGTTAATGTAACTCTGTGCACTGGCACTCCCCTGCTCACGCTCCAGAATATCAGCCAGGTAAAGTGCAGCTATGGTGCCTTCTGTCTCATCCACACAACGCTGCAAATAGTTTGCCCAGTCCTTTGACTGTTTGAGATTGTTATAACAAATTTCCAGCATCTCAAGAGATTCACTGACCAGCTCTTTATCCTGTTCAAGCAGCCGTTGCAGGCGATCAATTGCCTGAGCATATTCCTGTTTTTTGATTAAAATTTTTCCTGTCATAATCGAGATTCGTGCACTGTGCTGGTCTACAGCTTCTCCCTTTTTAAGCAGACTCATTGCACGGTCAGGATCATTGTTGTCTAGCGCAGACTGGGCCAGTTCACAGTAGAAATGGGCAATCTGTACTCGTTGCTGTTCATTGCCTGATTTGACCAACTTTTCGGCCGTGGAAATAGCACTGTACCAGTCACTAAACGACTGATAGATAATCATGAGCTGTTGTAATGCTCCTGGCCGGAAGTCTGTTTCATCTGTGAGCTGCAAAAACATCTCTTCAGCACGGTCATACAGACCAGCAGCCATATAATCATGCCCGAGCTGTTGTACTGCCAGAAGACGCTGTTCATAGGAAAGTGAGTTACTCTCCATTAGGGTCTGATGAATACGAATGGCGCGATCAACTTCACCCCGTGAACGGAAGAGATTACCTAAGGTCAGGTGCGCCTCGACGGTACCACCATCTTCCTTCAGCATATCAAGAAAAAGATTTACAGCTTTATCCTGCTGATCAGAGAGTAAAAAGTTGACTCCATCTACATAATCCCGTGAGAGTCGGTTTGCTTCCTGTAGTTTGTCCTGCTGCACGTTTCTTCGCCCCATATACCAGCCATAAGCCGCAGCAACAGGTAGTAAGAGAAACAGCAGCTCCAGCATAAGGGGTTATTCCTTTATAACTGACTGAAGTGTATCTGTTGTGTGCGTAGTACCATGTTCCTGTTGTCTCTGCTGTTGCAGCCGCTTTACTTTGCGTTGTGTATACGCTAACTGAATACGAAGACGGAGCCAGAACAAGCCGCAAATCCCCCAGCCTAATAGGAATCCAGCACCAAATAGTGAGGTCATTAGTGTTGAGATGCGGAACTGCCCCTGGGCCACAAGAAAATTAAAGGCCACAATCTGATCATTTCGCGCTCCAAGCGTAATTGAGAAAATGATAACTACCAGCCCTAACAGGGCGATGAGTAAATATTTCACGGGATGTCCTGTGATTTAGTGATAACCAAATGAATTATGCCAAAAAAAAGGCACTGGTGCTTGCAATGATCTGCCAGATACCGGTTTCTGGCTTGATCATCATAAAATCTGATAGCAATCCTGTTCTGCAGTTATCGGCTTTAATCTGTAATTTTGCTGTCATCTCCTGAAGTGAATGTCATGACAGGGACGCCTAATTTCCGGGTAATTCCAGTGGCAATTGTTGCCAGTACTCCGCTTATCAGCGTGCCCATAATCAGGTCGCAAGGCCAGTGCATTCCCAGCGCCAGCCGGCTTACCATCACACCGGTTGCCCATAACATGAGCACGATGATTGTCTTATAATAGCGACGCGGCCAGAGCATACCTATTCCAAGAAGTGCCCAGCTTGTAGCGAATATAGTGTGGCCTGAGGGAAAAGCGTAGTCCGTATCCGATGCCCAGTACTGTTTGAGCCAGCGATAAATTGTTGTATCACCGGCAAGTGTATGTTTTATTAGCTCACCTCGTTCTGCTCGTGTGGTAGTGTAAAACTCTTTCTGATTGATGTTGTATGTATTTTCGAGCCAGGTGATATAAGGTCGTAACTCCTTTACCTGTGCTTTAATAACTAATTTACTACACTGCCCTGCAATCATGACTGAAATCAGAATCGCCACTAGCATCATTGCGGGCTTCATACGTAACTGCAAACATTTTAGGAACCATGCGCAAAGCAACATACTAGTCAGCAGCGCCCATGGAAAGGTTGATGTTTTAGTTATCTGAAATAACAATAACTGGAAAGAGGTCCTGTCAGGCTGCCAGCGCCAGCCTGATATGCAGACTGCGATTGGCATAATGAGTAATAAAAACGTTCCAATTCCTTCACGTAAAATGATTTTTTTCATTGAATTGACCTGTCGTAATGATCACAAATTCTGTTTATTCTCAAAACAAAAAATACAACAATACAGCATGTTCGTTGAATGACATCTACGGCCACTATCCTGAATAGCTCTCAGCGTTATTTGACTTTTCATGAATTATGGCAGAATAGCGGTTATGCAGATTCAGAGGCTCAGGCAGCTATGTGCAGACAGTCAGACAATCAATACTCATAGCACCAAAATAACTGAAGCAGTAGCTTGTAAGTGATTATTTCATGGTTTTTTCCGCAGTATCGGAATGCAGACCTGAAATAATCAGACCGTGAAAAACAGGCTGATACCTTGATATAAGGTTAACATTTTAATTGAGCATTAGTGAAGTTTCCGGAGAGTAAGAATGCAGCTTAAGCGGGTTGCTGAAACCATACTACCCACGCAATGGGGAGAATTTATCATGGTGGGTTTTGAAGAACTGGCTACAGGTCAGGATCATATTGCGTTAATTTATGGCGATTGTAGTAACGACAGCCCGGTTTTGACGCGGATACATTCCGAATGCCTGACGGGCGATGCACTTTTTAGCCTGCGCTGTGACTGCGGTTTCCAGCTTGCAGCAGCGCTTACCCAAATCTCTAAAACAGGCCGGGGAATATTGTTATATCATCGCCAGGAAGGACGCAACATAGGGCTGCTGAATAAAATTCGTGCTTATGCGCTTCAGGACAAAGGCTTTGATACTGTTGAGGCTAATCATCAGTTGGGTTTTGCTGCTGATGAGCGTGACTTTACACTTTGCGGCGATATGCTGAACCTACTGGGTGTTAATGAAATACGTCTTCTTACCAACAATCCACGCAAGATCGGTATCCTCAGTGATATGGGGATCAATATTGTTGAACGTGTGCCATTGATTGTAGGACGTAATCCAAATAATGCCCATTATCTGGACACTAAAATGGCTAAAATGGGCCATCTGCTCAAGTAATCTACAACTATTAGTATACCCGATTGTAATTAGCCCTTATCTCTGCATGCTCATTTAAGCATGTTGCGAATAACGTAATGCAGAATGCCATCATTCTGATAGTAAGTTAACTCGTTACTGGTGTCTATCCGGCAGCGGGTATTCAGTATCTCTTTACTACCATCCGGGCGTGTCAGTGTAATTTTCACTGTCGCCCCCGGCGTAAGAGCAGCAAGATCACTGATGTCGATGTACTCATGCCCAGTCAGTCTGAGGGTTTTACGGCTCTCTCCTGCCCCGAACTCCAAAGGCAGAATCCCCATGCCTATCAGATTGGAACGATGAATACGTTCAAATGACTCAGCAATAACCGCACGCACACCTTGCAAACGAGGCCCCTTTGCCGCCCAGTCACGACTGGAGCCAGAACCATACTCTTTACCTGCAATTACCACCAGCGGCGTGCACTCTTCCATATATCGCATAGCCGCATCATAGATTGGCATCTGCTCTCCCGATGGTATGTGTACAGTTATCCCCCCTTCTGTACCCGGTACCATCTCATTACGAATACGGATATTAGCAAAGGTACCCCGTACCATCACTTCATGATTACCCCGTCGAGAACCATAAGAGTTGAATGCATCCGGTTTTACACCATGATGCAGGAGATAACGGCCTGCGGGGCTATCTGATTTGATACTGCCAGCAGGTGAAATATGGTCAGTAGTAACAGAATCTCCCAGCAAAACCAGTATTCGCATTTTTTCGATATTCCGGACTGGTGCTGGTGTCCTTTTCATCTCATCGAAAAACGGCGACTGGCGAATGTAAGTGGAATCTGCCCCCCAGTCATAGATCTGTGCTGAAGTAACATGGATTTGCTGCCACTCTGGTGTACCTTCAAAAACTTTGGAATACTCTTTATTAAACATCTCCGCGGATACGTGCTTGACTGCCGTGGCTATCTCTTGCGGATCAGGCCAGATATCTCTCAGAAAAACGGGATTGCCCTTTTGGTCTTCACCCAACGGATCATCTTGCAGATTTATCTTCATATTGCCCGCCAGCGCATATGCGACAACCAATGGCGGCGATGCCAGCCAGTTAGTTTTAACCAGAGGATGAATACGACCCTCAAAGTTACGATTGCCCGAAAGCACTGCGCCCACTGTTAAATCGCTTTTTTTAATAGCAGCCTCTATCGGCTCCCGCAGAGGACCTGAATTCCCGATACAGGTAGTACACCCATAGCCGACCAGATTAAAACCAAGCTGGTCAAGACAGGGAGTCAGTTGTGCTCTGGCCAAATAATCAGATACCACTTTAGAGCCCGGAGCAAGTGAAGCCTTCACCCATGGTTTTGACTTAAGCCCCAGTTCTACTGCTTTTTTTGCCAGTAAACCCGCAGCCATCAGGACACCGGGATTAGAGGTATTAGTGCAGGAAGTAATTGCAGCGATGACAACAGCTCCTTCATCTAATTGTTGGTCGCAGTCGGTTATTTCGTCGTGATAATAAACCTTTTTAGATGCTAAAGCCGTGCTGTTCACAGACAATTCAACGGCAGCATTAAAAGCTTCTGGCACATTACCCAGTGAGACACGATCCTGTGGTCGCCTTGGTCCTGCCAGACTGGCTTCCACATCATCCATGTTTAGTGATAACGTACTGGTAAAGACAGGCTCGTCACCCGTATTCCGCCACATCCCTTGATGTTTAGTATAGGCTTCCGTAAGCGCTATCTGCTCATCAGGACGACCTGTCAGGCGCATGTAGTCGAGTGTAATTTGATCGACGGGGAAAAAGGCACACGTGGCACCAAATTCTGGGGCCATATTCGCAATGGTGGCACGATCAGTCAGAGGTAAATCATCCAGACCATCGCCATAGAATTCGACAAACTTGCCTACAACACCATGCTTTCGTAACATTTGTGTTACAGTCAGCACTAAATCAGTGGCAGTAATGCCAGCACGAAGTTTACCGCTAAGCTGAAATCCCACAACATCGGGAATTAGCATCGATACTGGCTGGCCGAGCATTGCCGCTTCTGCTTCAATCCCTCCCACACCCCAGCCCAGCACACCAAGTGCATTTATCATAGTAGTATGGGAGTCTGTTCCGATTAATGTATCTGGGTAAGCAACCTCAGCACCCTGCTGCTCTTCATGCCAGACTGCCTGGCCAAGATATTCAAGGTTAACCTGATGGCAGATGCCAGTGCCGGGAGGCACTACACGGAAGCGGTCGAATGCCTGCTGTCCCCAGCGCAAAAACACATAACGTTCGTGATTGCGCTCCATCTCCAGACGAACATTTTCCCCAAAAGATCTGTCAGTGCCATAATCATCTACAGTTACAGAGTGATCGATAATGAGATCAACCGGTAATGAAGGATTGACTTTGCCAGCATCACCTCCAAGGCATTTAACCGCTTCACGCATAGCGGCAAGATCGACTACTGCCGGCACGCCAGTGAAATCCTGCATCAGTACACGGGCGGGGCGATATGCGATTTCACGATCAATATGCGCTGTTTTTTGCCAGCCAGCCAGCGCCAGAATATCCTCTTTAGTAACAGAGTCGTCATCCTGCCAGCGCAACAAGTTTTCCAGAAGTACTTTTAAAGATTTAGGTAAACGTGAAAGGTCTCCCACATTTTTTTCTATGAGGAGAAGGCTGTAGAAAAGATAGTACTGACCGTTTATCTCTAGTGTATCCTTGCTCAATTCATGCAGAGTTGGCATCATTCCTCCTACTAATTGTAATTTCTTAAGAAATAACTTTATCAAATATATCGGCCTTCAGGATGGAATGAAACTTTTTAACATTCCATTGCAAAATATTTGATGTTTGCCAGTACCAATTATGATGATCATAAAGATCATTTTATTATGATTGAAAAAAATGTGTAACAACCCGACTCAGCTTCAGGACTGACAAGCTAAAGTATGACGGCGACCTGTATTGCACAGACTGACAGAGCGCTATCGGGTCAACCGCTAAAAATAGATCAGACTTTTGTGTCAGTGCTTTTAAAGATTTTTGACCACAACCGATTAGCATCATCGATGTTAATATCAAAATACGTAGCCCGCAGGTAACTGCCAAAATAATCGGATATGCAATGCCTCAAAAAACGAAAACAGCCCGGCATACCGCGGAAATCGTGTACTTCCTTTGATCTATTTGGGAAGTGCACGTTAATCACACGATTAAAAAGTTCTCGTGATTATTTTCATAACGCAATTATTAATGCGTGATGATTATGTATGATTCAAAATAAAAGTTACTTTTTAGAGGCAACGCACTAGCATGCCACTAAAAATGATAAAACCTGTTATGCTTCCTGGGTCAGGAAAGCAGTTTATCCGATACAATATTAAAAGTTTTTATTTACTTTTTTCTGCCATTGACTCTATGAAATTACGTTGCAGTTCATTCAAATCCCATGATTCCGGGACAGCTACTGCCTGCCAGAATTTTGATTTGCATGTTTTCTTCTTCGATTTACTCAATTGCCGTACATTATGTTGCTGTGTCTGAAGATGCATAATTATCCCCACATCCGCCAGATGATAAAAATCACAATTACCGAAAACATCGCCAAACCAGTCAACAATGCAGACCAGACCCGCTATTTCAAGCGCTGAAACACACAAGAATGGCAGCCTTTTCACTAGATTAGCTTATATCGATAGCCTTGTAACCTTATGTACCAATAGTTACTTTTAGATAATACCTTGTTGAGCCAGATTGGCACTGAAATAAATGATAAATGGCCCATAGCCTGACAACCAGTTATATTCATCGGTAAGAATGGTAGTAAATGTTAGTCATAATCTACACCAGCACTTCTCAATACAGTACATATGCAAAAAAACTTCAATGTGGCCATACATAACCATTCCGACAATAATCTTTTACCATGATAAGAGTAAATCATAGTTCCGATGAAAAATGCAATCAGGTAAATAATTTTGTTGGCAGGAACTACAACATACAAATTTATTGTGTTATCAATAGTAACTAAAGATAACAAGCATTATGACTTAGGAATATTTCATAATTAAAAGAAGAGCGGGGAACAGAAAAGAGGTCTGAAATGAAAATTAGCATACTACCTTTTGAATTTCGCAGCTTCGGTTCAGCGAGTTGATTAGGCTGCTACAGTCCACCACAACAGCTATTGACGGCATAGTATTCTGTATAGAATGCGTGACAGTGTAACAAAAAACGCCTGCTAATAAGTCTGTGACAATGAGAATTTTCAATAAATCAGAATTTGCCAAATCCATCATCGATTGCCGCTAGCTGGCGAAGATATTATTTCACTGGTAATTTGATGTCCTTAAACATGGTTTCTATATCTTCATTTGACCTTAATCCTATAGCAGTATCAACAATATCTCTGGTCAAATGAGGTAAAAAAAGTTGTATGAAATCATACATATAACTTCTTATAAACGTACTACGACGAAAACCTATCTTAGTTGTGCTGTAATTGAAGATCTCTTTGGCTTCGATGCGGACCAGGTCCGGATCAGTTATGGGGTCTACCGCCATGCTGGCAATCACCCCTACCGCCAGCCCCAGCCGCACGTAGGTTTTAATCACATCTGTATCAGTTGCTGTGAAAACAATATGGGGTGTCAGTCGTGCGCGATTAAAAGCAGCATCCAGTTCTGAACGCCCGGTAAAACCAAAGGTATAAGTCACTAAGGGAAATTTTGCCAGTTGATCAATTTGAATGCTCTCTGTACCCGCCAGCGGATGATCTTTTGTTACCACAATGGAGCGATTCCAGTGATAACATGGCAACATAATCAAATCGTCATAAAGATGCAGCGCTTCAGTAGCAATAGCAAAATCTGCATTGCCTTTAGAAACCGCTTCCGCAATTTGCGTGGGTGACCCCTGATGCATGTGTAAGGTAACGCGCGGGTATCGCTGGATAAATCTTTTAATGGCCGCCGGTAACACATAACGCGCCTGAGTGTGAGTTGTTGCGACAAAGAGTGAACCCTTGTCTGGCCACGTGTGCTCACCTGCTACAGATTTAATCGCATCAACCTTCGCCAGCACCTCTCTGGCAATGCGGATAATCTCCTGTCCTGCTGGAGTTACGTGAGTCAGATGTTTACCACTACGGGAAAAAATCTGAACACCTAACTCATCTTCGAGCATCTTGACCTGTTTACTAATGCCAGGCTGAGAGGTATACAGCCCTTCTGCGGTTGAGGATACATTTAGATTGTGATTGACAACTTCGACAATATAGCGTAGCTGCTGTAATTTCATGCTCTTTTCCCTCGTTAACATCATCGGGCTAATCGCTGTTTCTGATACCCCTTCCCTCTTGAAGATATTATTATAACAAACAGAAGATATACCATACTGTCTTCACCTCTGTAGTTAGTATGCTATCAGCAATCACTAACCATTACAGATGATTACATTATGACCACTATTGTTGGGAACGACGGCCAGAAAATACGTTGCTCTATTTACCAATACACTGCTAAAAATTGAAGCATCGTATTATCACTGCGATGAAGTTTCACCAGCAGAAATATACTCTGTGCAAAGAGCCGGGTTAGTTCATAGATAACCCGGCAGTCTGCTATTTCTGCGTAACCTGCCAGTTCCCATTCGTATAAAAGGCAGACCATCCGGTCGCTTTTCCTGCTTTTTCAGTACTTACATACTGCTGTTTGGTTTTACGGCTAAAACGCACCACACTTTTATTACCCTGTTCATCAGTTAATGGCGCATCAGCAAGATAGCATAATTTTTTTGGCAATCTGTCGCGAAACCGTCTCAGCTCCTCTACCAGTGGCGCACGTGTTTCCCGAGATTTAGGAAAGGTATTTGCTGCAAGAAATACGCCGGCAGCGCCATCACGCAATACATAATAGGCATCTGATTTTTCACATGCCAGCTCAGGTAGCGGAATGGGATCTTCTTTAGGCGGAGCAACCTCACCATTGCGCAGTATTTTACGCGTGTTTTTGCATTCGGGGTTGGTACAGCCCATGTATTTACCAAATCGCCCCATTTTGAGGTGCATCTCACTATCACATTTATCACATGTCACGACCGGGCCATCGTAACCCTTAATGCGAAACTCACCTTGTTCAATTTGATAACTATCACAGGCTGGGTTATTACCACATACCAGAAGTTTACGATGAACATCAATCAGATAGCTATCCATTGCGGTTCCACATTTCTGACAACGCTGACGTGCGCGTAACGCATTGGTTTCAGCATCCTCTCCCTCCAGTACATTGAGTACTTCGTTTTCAGGTATCAGATTGATGGTCTGTTTACAGCGCTCTTTAACTGGCAATGCATAACCCGAACAACCTAAAAAAACACCCGTCGTGGCCGTCCGAATCCCCATCTTACGCCCACAAGCGGGACAGTCGATAGAGGTCAGTACCATTTGATTTGGCTGCATTCCGCCTTCATCAGGATCTTTTTGTGCCCGAACAAGCTGCTGGCTAAACTCGTCAAAGAACTGGTTCAGTACAGATTTCCACTGAGCCTGATTTTTAGCTATCCTGTCGAGGCTGTCCTCCATATGTGCAGTGAAATCATAATTCATTAGCTCACGGAAGTTCTCTTCCAGCCGATCTGTAACAATCTCTCCTATTTTTTCAGCATAAAAACGTCGATTTTCGACTCTGACGTAACCTCTGTCCTGAATGGTAGAAATAATGGAAGCATAAGTTGATGGGCGCCCTATGCCGCGCTTTTCCAGCTCACGCACCAAAGAGGCCTCACTGAACCGGGCTGGTGGTTTGGTGAAATGCTGGCCCGGAATGAGTTGTTGCAGTGTTAGTTCATGATTTACAGCAATCTCTGGCAGCGTTCTGTCTTCATCACTTCTGCGCTGCGCGGGCATTACGCGAGTCCAACCGTCGAAACGAAGTGTGCGTCCCCTTGCTTTTAGCCTGAAGTCCGATGTTTCAACAATAATCACGGTTGAATCATACAAAGCAGGCGTCATCTGGCAGGAAACAAACTGAGACCATATCAACTGATAAAGTTTTCGTGCTTCCGGTTCCATATCGTGTAGCTGGTCACCCTGCACAGTGACTTCTGTGGGACGGATTGCTTCGTGCGCTTCCTGAGAATTATCTTTGCTGGCGTAATAACTGGCAGCCTTTGGCAGATATTTGTCACCATAAGTTTTTTCGATGTAGCTGCGCACCATGGTGAGAGCATCCTGGCTCAAATTTGTCGAATCAGTCCGCATATAGGTAATATGTCCCGCCTCATAAAGACGCTGAGCCATTATCATCGTTTTCTTTACACCAAAACTAAGGCGTGTGCTAGCAGCCTGCTGTAAGGTTGACGTTATAAAGGGGGCTGATGGTTTACTGCTGGTAGGTTTATCCTCACGTTCCGTTACCAGAAAATGAGCATTTTCCAGAAGGGCAATAGCCGCTTCAGTTTGTTCGCGGTTTACCGGGCGGAATGGATTACCGTGCTGGTGCGTAACCTCCATTGTCATCCCGATACCTTCAGGCGTGGTAAGATTAGCGTTTAACTCCCAGTACTCCTCAGGCACAAAAGCTTTGATTTCACGTTCACGCTCAACCAATAAACGGACTGCTACAGATTGTACCCGTCCCGCCGAAAGCCCCCTGGCAATTTTTTTCCATAATAACGGCGACACCATATAGCCAACAACGCGATCCATGAAACGACGTGCCTGCTGGGCATGAACCCTGTCTATATTTAGCCCGGCTGGATTTTCAACTGCCTGACGGATAGCATTTTTAGTAATTTCATTAAATACCACGCGACTGTAACGTGCGTCATCACCACCAATCACTTCACGCAGATGCCATGCAATAGCCTCTCCTTCACGATCGAGGTCAGTGGCAAGATAGATATGATCAACACTGCGAGCAAGTGTTTTTAACTCAGAAACAACCTTCTCTTTACCGGGCAGAATTTGATATTCAGCCTGCCAGTCGTTCCAGGGATCAATGCCCATTCGTTTAACCAGTGCGGATTTTTCATCTTTCCTGCCATCGTTACTGGTTTTTGAGTCAGTGTTCTTTTTCGTAGTTGAGCCGCTGGTGGGCAAATCGCGAATATGACCCACGCTGGATTTAACCACATAGCCGCTGCCGAGATACTTGTTAATTGTTTTGACTTTTGCCGGGGACTCAACAATTACCAGCGCTTTACCCATATTTACCCTTTGCCTGATTACGTCCACGTTTACGAAATGATGAAAATCAATCTCTGTTATTGTTATATCTAAAATAACGACACATTATTAGTATCAATTATCAGCTTAGCCCAGCTACAAGATAGCATATTACTATTAACCAATTGATATTAAATAATATTTAAGCTAAAAATATGCTTGGCTTAATACGTAATCACCATTTTTAAGCTTTGAATCTGAAACGCTCCACACTGTACCTGATAAAATCCGTTACGCAACTTAATTAGCATCAGCCAGCCATTTTGGCCATCTTACTCAGGATAAAACCGGCATGATTATTGCCACAGAGATCGTATCCAGTGTTCAGTTTGCCACTCACCAGAAAACAGTTCGGTGATGCAGTAAATAGTGAACTTATGCTATAAATATGTTCCCGCCCACTCAACCGGTATAAACAGCCCATCCAACACAAGCTACCTATTGTAGTGGCAATCGCATACGCTGCCACAAACGGAGCAGTAGCCGTTCAAGACTCTCACCGCTGCTTTGAGTAAACCGCTCTATCATTTTTTTGCGATGAGCATAATGGACTGCAATAACATCATATTCATCAATATGATTAATAATGATATCATCACTGGTATTAATAGCATCGATAAGTCCTTTTTCAAGCGCTTCGGTGCCATACCAGTGTTCACCCGTAGCCACCTGCTCAATATTAAGCTCCGGGCGCATCTGATGAACAAATTCTTTAAATAAATGATGTGTGCGATTTAAATCTGCCCGGAATTTCTGCCGCCCCTCTTCACTGTTCTCTCCCAGCAGCGTGAGGGTTCGTTTATACTGACCCGCTGTATGCAACTCAATATCGATGTCATTACGCTGTAATAAACGATGAAAATTAGGAATCTGCGCTACAACACCAATTGAGCCAATAATGGCAAAAGGTGCAGCAACAATATGGTTAGCCACACATGCCATCATATACCCTCCGCTGGCAGCAACTTTATCGATAACGACTGTCAGACCAATTTCTCTGTCACGCAGCCGTTGCAACTGAGATGCCGCCAGACCGTAGCCATGGACCACTCCGCCGCGGCTCTCCAGTCGTACCAATACTTGATCCTGTGGCGCAGCAACAGCCAGCACAGCAGATATCTCTTCCCGTAGTGAGGCGACTTCGTTTGCTTCTATGCCACCTTTAAAATCAATTACATAAAGAACTGGTTTTTGTGGTGCTGACATACCAGATTTAAAATTTTTTTTCTCACGCTTAGCTTTCAGACTCTCTTTCTTTTTATATGCTTTATGCCAGAATTTCTGTTGACGCGGCTTCATGCGCCCCAGCTGCATATCGTGTTTCATAGTCCGGTAACGCTCTCCCAGATTAGTCAGTTTCAATCGGCCTGACTCATGGCGTTTACGCAAAGTCATGCTGATTATCACAGCAGACAGCACGATTAAAACCAGCATGACTGTAAGCGTTTTAATCACAAAAAGGGCATAGTTTGAAAATAAGTCCACAGTTCCGCCTTAAATATTTACCCAGCCAAATTAAGCTTTAAGTGTAACCAAGAGTCGGTTAGCCGTCTGCTGGTTAATCCCTGGGGGGCACAAATGAGATTGTAATGAGATTGCACTCTTTACCATTATCGGGCATAACACTTTTCGATGCGCTGATGCACTATGGAAAAAACGCAGGTTAATCTGACAATTCTCACTATGGAGTGTTCCATGAATTATCAACCAGAACAAAATCTGTTACAAAATCGCTATATCCTCGTGACAGGCGCTACCGATGGAATTGGCAGAGAAGCAGCAATGACTTATGCCCGCTACGGTGCTGATGTCATTCTTCTAGGCCGCAATGAGACTAAACTGAAGCAGGTACAAGAGGAAGTGCATAACAGCACAGATTGTGATGCAGATTACTGGCTGCTCGATATGGACAGCGCCAGCCCGGAACAGTGCCATACTCTGGCTCGTGAGATTGCCCGGCAATTTCCCCGTTTAGACGGCGTGTTGCATAACGCTGCTGTGCTTGGTGATATTGTCCCAATGCTCAATCAGGCCCCGGAAGTCTGGCAGCAGGTTATGCGCGTTAACGTTGATACAACCTTTTTTCTGACTCAGGCACTACTACCGATGTTGCTGGCATCAGAAGCAGGTTCGCCAATATTCACTACCTCAAGTGTTGGACATCAGGGCCGTGCAAATTGGGGAGCCTATGCGGTCTCCAAATTTGCCACAGAAGGTATGATGCAGGTGCTGGCAGATGAGTATCAAAACCATGCGCTGCGGGTCAATTGTATCAACCCAGGCGGCACCCGCACCAGAATGCGCGCTAGCGCCTTTCCGCAGGAAGATGCAAGTGTGCTTAAAACACCTGCTGATATTATGCCTCTCTACCTGTATTTGATGGGCGATGACAGCCGCCAGCACAGCGGTTTGTGCTTTGATGCCCAGCCAAAACACACGGCGGTATTCTCATGACACAAGACCGCCACAGACAACGCCAGCAGCGCTTAAAAGACCGTGTAGATAAACGCATTGCAGCGGCCACCATCAGTCGTGGTACTCTGATGGTTTTCACCGGTAATGGTAAAGGTAAAACCACAGCGGCCTTCGGCACTGCTGCCCGTGCGGTTGGACATGGTTTACGCGTTGGGGTTGTCCAGTTTATCAAAGGAACGTGGCCAAATGGCGAACGACAGCTATTAGCTCCCATGGGAGTAGAATTTCAGGTTATGGCAACCGGTTTTACCTGGGAGACACAAAATCGAATAACGGATACCGAAGCCTGCCATTCCACCTGGCAACATGCAGAACGTATGCTGGCCGAGCCTGAGCTGGATCTGGTTATACTGGATGAGCTGACCTAGATGCTGAGCTTTGATTATCTGCCACTGCCAGCTGTTATCACATCGCTGCAAAATCGCCCCGTGCATCAGTCAGTCATTATCACGGGACGCGGCTGCCATCGGGAAATAATAACGATGGCAGATACCGTTAGCGAAATGAGGCCAGTCAAACACGCTTTCGACAGCGGTATCAAAGCACAGCAAGGTATAGACTGGTGATAATAGTAATGAATAGCAACAAAAATATTACCCTTTGTGACGGGAGGAATTACTGCGGTTTTTGGCTGGACGGGCTGGCATGGTCTGACCGTGGCGATCAACAGCCCTCCGAATCTGCTTAACTTTCATGACTGGTCTGGCTTTATCAACTGGCACGCGGCTGACCGTTTCTGGCTGAAGTCCCACTGACTCGCGCAGATGATTGACCAAAGGCAAATCCAGCTCCAGCCACCCACCCCTTGGCAGCCTTTCAGGCAGACGAATAGCACCATATCTCACCCGAATAAGCCGGCTAACCTGTACATCGACGGCTTCCCACAAACGACGTACTTCACGGTTACGTCCCTCAGCCAGCGTTACGTTGTACCATTGATTCATTCTCTCCCCACCCGCAAACTTCATGGTTCTGAATGCAGCCGGGCCATCTTCCAGCTGCACACCACGGCTCAGCATTTCTATTTTATCACTTCCCACCTCGCCAAACACTCGCACAGCGTACTCCCGCTCAACTTCATGGCTGGGATACATCAGACGGTTAGCCAGTTCGCCATCAGTGGTAAACAGCAGCAATCCACAAGTGTTGATATCTAAACGTCCGACAGCTATCCAGCGCGCGCAATACAGCCGTGGCAGACGATCAAACACGGTTGGCCTGCCTTCAAGATCATGACGGGTACATAATTCACCTTCAGGTTTATAATAAGCCAGTACTCGGCATACATTGCTGTTAGTCTCTGTTATGTTAACTGGATGGCCGTCAATGCGAATCTTAGGCCCCTTATCTGCTTCGATACGCTCACCTAAGGTAGCAAGTTTGCCATCGATACTGATACGGCCTGCCACAATCATTGCTTCAATTTCCCGACGGGAACCATGTCCGGCACGCGCCAGCACCTTCTGTAATTTTTCGCTCATTCGCAATCTCGCTATAGCCTGTAAGAGCGTTATATGGCATCAGCCAGACAGCGCATTAATCTGAATGTCACACCAGCGTCACCGGCAATGATTAATCCTGGCCCTGATTATCAGTGGGCCAGCAGCCACTCCAATTTTAAAAGCCGATATATTACATTAATTTCAAGACAAAACAGGCATAGCTAATCTGGTGAATACTATTGAAACGGCGCAGGATCTCCCGCACCTTCACGCACAACGACAGGCACCTCAGTTGTGAGATCGATAATAGTGGTCTGCTGCTGCCCCAGAGCGCCCCCATCAATAACCAGATCGACCTGATCGCCAAGCCTCTGGTAAATCTGCTGTGGATCAGATTCGCTAAATTCATTTCCGGGCAGAATAAGTGATGTCGACATCATAGGTGCGCCAGTCTGCTCCAGCAACGCCCGTGCAATGGGGTTGCCAGGTACCCGCAATCCCAGCGTTTTACGCTTTTGATTCATCAGTCTGCGCGGTACTTCCCTAGTAGCCTTAAGAATGAAGGTGTAATGGCCTGGTGTGTTATTTTTGATTTGACGAAACGCGCGGTTATCAACCCATGCATAAGTTGCCAGCTCAGACAGGTCACGACACATCAGAGTGAAATGATGACTGCCCTCTATATTTCGAATCCGGCATATGCGCGCCATCGCTTCTTTATCTGCCAGGCGGCACCCAAGCGCATAACCTGAATCAGTAGGATAAATAATGACACCGCCTTTTTGCAAAAACTCTGCAGCTTGTATGATAAGACGGCGTTGCGGATTTCCTGGGTGAATTTGAAAATACTGACTCATTGCTTCTCCTGATATTCAACGTCCTTGGACGGCTGAAGTTGCGGGTAGCGCATCCAGACTGCGTCTGCCCCACCAGGTAACCAGAGATTCCTGCCCAATTCAATCCAGGCACAAGGCCGGTGGAAATCAGACCCCTGAGACACGGCCAGTCCATTTTCATCAGCGTAAACGGCTAACTGGCGCCGCTCCTGTAACGACTGCTGGCATTGAGCGACCTCTATTGCGTCTCCCCCCTCTTGTGCAAAATGGTTAATCAGACGCTTAAGCCACTTTGCAGAGAGCTGATAACTGCCGGGGTGTGCCAGCACAGCTTGCCCACCAGAATGGTGAATTGTATCGATAGCCTCTTCTATTGTACACCACTGTGGGGGAACATATCCGGGTTTACCCTTCACCAAATACTTTTTGAATACCTGAGCCTGATTGAGCGCTTCTCCCTGCTCAACCAGAAAACGGGCAAAATGCCCGCGGGTAATCGAACCTCCCCCTGCAAGTTCGGTTGCTCTTTTCAGAGCCCCCGGAATATGAGCCTTCTCCAGACGCATGGAAATTGCCTCAGCACGCCTCATACGATGGCACACCTGGCTTGAGAGCAGGGTACTCAGTACAGAAGAATCAACATTGATTCCTAGCCCTAAAATGTGAATTTCATGATGATTCCATAGCGTCGAAATCTCAACACCGGGTATCAGTTTCAGAGCCAGTTTATGTTGAGCTATAGCCCGTTGCGCTGCATCAATTCCGGCAATAGTATCATGGTCGGTTAACGCCAGCACAGTCACTCTCATCTGTACTGCGCGCATTACCAGCTCATGAGGTGGTAGAAAACCATCAGAAGCCTGCGAGTGCGCATGAAGATCATAAAGCTCAAAGTCAGTACTTTCTTTAAATCTGCTCAAGGGATTCTGCCATTATTATATAGTACCTGCGTGTATCATACCCGCTATCATCCACTAGTGGGGAAGTGCTTGACATTTCTTTTTCGATCCAGTTAACTAGTTCGATGGTTCATTTAAGAACGATATCTGCATCTGCCAGAGAAAGTTAGCGTTGTCAGTAACCATCCTGTTCACTGAAAGAGCGTTATACCTCGCAGGAAAGCAGGCCAGAATCAGAAATAACTTTACCCACACCAAGCCCGCATTAGCGGTTTTTTGTCTTTGAGTTAAGTGCACATCATGTCCAATAAAAAACCCTGCATGGAGTTACTTTTGCGCGATGTACCTTATCGCGAAGATGTATCTCAGATTTTCCAGCAACTCTGCAATACCCGTCCGGCTTCATTACTGCTGGAATCTGCTGATATTAACAACAAACATAACCTGAAAAGCCTGCTGATTATTGATAGCGCATTACGCATTGTCGCTCTGGAAAATACGGTGACGATAACAGCTCTCTCTGCAAATGGTCGTTTTTTACTGCCACTACTAGATGCCGCACTACCCGCGACTGTAGTTAACAAACACAGTAGTGATAGCCGTATGCTCACTTTCCCACAGCATAACAATCAATTGGATGAAGATTCCCGCCTGAAATCACTCTCAGTATTCGATGCATTACGCCTGTTGCCAAAACTGGTTACTAGTTCGGGAGAACAGCGAGAGGCGATGTTTCTGGGTGGCTTGTTTGCCTATGATTTAGTCGCCAGTTTTGATGATCTTCCTCCACTACAAAACGACCAAAACTGTCCTGACTACTGTTTTTACCTGGCTGAAACTTTACTGATAATCGATCATCAACAACAAAGTGCCCGCCTCCAGGCCAGCCTGTTTGAAAATAGTACCACAGGGGCACGGCTACTGAGAGATCGTATTGATTATCTGTGTGACCTGATGCATCAGCCAGCACCAATACTAGCTGTCCAGCCCGCAGAAGATATGACACTACACACCAGTCAGAGTGATGAGCACTATTGCAACATCGTTCTGGAAATGCAGCAAAAAATTCGTAGCGGTGACATCTTTCAGGTAGTGCCATCGCGCCGCTTCTCACTTCCCTGCCCTTCTCCACTGGCAGCTTATGATGTACTGAAGAAAAATAACCCCAGCCCTTATATGTTTTTTATGCAGGATAGCCAGTTCACGCTTTTTGGTGCGTCCCCAGAAAGCTCACTCAAATTTGATGCCAGAAATCGTCAGGTCGAAATTTATCCGATTGCGGGTTCACGTCCGCGAGGCCTTTACCCCGATGGAACGGTAGATCATGATCTGGATAGCCGGATTGAACTGGAAATGCGGACCGATAACAAAGAGCTGGCTGAGCACCTTATGCTAGTTGATCTGGCCCGTAATGATATAGCGCGTATTTGCGAACCTGGCAGTCGCCGGATTGCCGATCTGACTAAGGTTGATCGCTACTCTTTCATAATGCATTTAGTTTCTCGTGTAGTCGGTAAGCTGCGTGATGATCTCGATGCACTGCATGCATATCGCGCCTGCATGAACATGGGCACACTCAGTGGTGCGCCCAAAGTGCGCGCCATGCAACTGATAGCCAATGCTGAAAAGAGCCGGCGTGGCGCTTATGGCGGGGCCATAGGCTATTTCACTGCCAGTGGTGATTTTGATACCTGTATCGTCATCCGTTCTGCCTGGGTTGAAAAAGGTATCGCCTCGGTCCAGGCTGGGGCAGGAATCGTGCTTGATTCTGTGCCTCAGTCCGAGGCAGACGAAACCCGCAGTAAAGCGCGGGCGGTACTGCGGGCTATCGCTACCGCACATCATTGCAGGGAGGAATTCTGATGGCTGACATTTTGCTGCTGGATAATGTCGACTCATTTAGCTGGAACCTGGTCTACCAGCTACGCACGAGTGGTCATAGGGTTGTTGTTTATCGCAATCATATCCAACCAGACATAATCATTGCGCATCTCAGACGAATGACCAATCCGGTGCTAATACTTTCTCCGGGACCAGGTAAACCTGGAGATGCCGGATGTATGGCCGAATTATTACGGCAGGTGCGCGGAAACCTGCCCGTCATCGGTATCTGCCTTGGACATCAGGCAATTATCGAATCCTATGGTGGTCACGTTAGTCAGGCTGACAAAATCCTCCATGGCAAAGTATCAGCGATTACCCATGACGGCATGGCGATGTTCAGTGGATTTGATAACCCTCTACCCGTGGCTCGCTATCACTCATTGGTCAGCTACACGCTTTCAGGAGATCTGGCAATTGCCGCCACTTATCAGGGGATGATAATGGCAGTTCGCCATGATACCGACCGGGTATGTGGATTTCAGTTTCATCCTGAATCTATTCTAACCACGCACGGCGCCCGCTTACTTGAACAGACCCTCAGCTGGAGTCAGTCCTGAACACAGGGAGCCACCCATGACCGGAAATATTCTGCAAAAAATTTATCAGGGAAAGACGATTAATCAGAGCGAGAGCTATAACCTTTTCACCGCGATTATTAAGGGTGAGTTAAGTCACTGCCAGCTGGCAGGAGTTCTGGTAGCGATGAAAATTCGCAACGAGGAACCAGAAGAAATTGCTGGTGCTGCCGTAGCTATGATGGAAAATGCCCTCCCTTTTCCACGCCCCGATTACGATTTTGCCGATATTGTTGGCACAGGGGGTGATGGCAGTAACAGCATCAATATCTCTACCGCAAGCGCATTAGTCGCTGCCTGCTGCGGACTAAAAATCGCCAAACATGGTGGTGGCAGCGTTTCAGGGAAATCAGGTGCATCCGATATCCTCAACGCTTTCGGATTTCGCCTTGATTTACCAGCTTCAGAAGCACGTGACAGGCTGGATAATAGTAATTTCTGCTTTCTGCACGCACCTCATTACCATACGGGATTTCGCCATGCTATATCTGTCCGGCAGCAGCTTAAAACCCGGACACTATTTAACATATTAGGTCCACTTATTAACCCTGCACGTCCACCGCTGGCTGTAATTGGTGTCTACAGCCCGGAACTATTAATACCCGTCGCACAGAGTCTTACTATGCTGCATTATCAGCGCGCAATGGTGGTACATGGTAATGGCATGGACGAGGTAGTCTTACACGGCCCTACTCACATCGCTGAGTTGCATGCAGGTAAAATCACCTTTTATCAATTATCACCGGAAGATTTTGGCCTTCACTACTATAACAAGCATACACTGACAGGAGGAACCCCAGAGATGAACCATATGCTGTTAACTCAGATGTTTCAGGGTAATGGCCATCCGGCTCATGAAGAGACTGTTGCTGCTAATGTGGCGCTGTTGCTGAAGTTGTCTGGCCATGAAGATTTGCAGCAAAATGCAAGAATGGCACTGGAAACTATCCGCAGTGGTGAGGTATATGAGCGTGTCATGGCACTGGCTAGCAGAGGATAGTCATGCAACAAACTATACTAGGTCGTATTGTTAGTGATAAGGCTGTCTGGTTACAGGCACATCAGAAGAGGCTGCCTCTTTCTGACTTCCAGCCGTTTCTTGTTCCATCCGGCCGTAATTTTTATGAAGCGCTAAGCGGTAACCAGACACACTTTATCCTTGAGTGTAAAAAAGCATCCCCCTCTAAAGGGATAATTCGTGACGATTTTGACCCGGCGCGAATAGCGGCTATCTACAGCAACTTTGCTTCAGTTATTTCTGTGCTGACTGACGAAAAATATTTTCAGGGCAGCTTTGACTTTTTGTCGCAAGTCAGTGCTGCTGCCCATCAGCCAGTGCTGTGCAAAGACTTCTTCATCGATCCCTACCAGATATACCTGGCGCGCTATTATAAGGCAGATGCCATCCTGCTGATGCTGTCTGTGCTCGATGACTGCCAGTATCGTCAGCTGGCCGCAGTTGCTCACTCTCTGAATATGGGAATTCTTACTGAAGTAAGTAATGAAGCAGAATTAATGCGGGCAATAGCGCTTAAGGCACAGGTGGTTGGCATCAACAATCGCGACTTACGTGACCTTTCTGTTGACCTCAATCGCACCCGCAAATTAGCTCCACGCCTGCCAGAAAACGTCACTATTATCAGTGAATCCGGCATAAACCATCATGCCCAGGTGCGTGAACTGAGCCAGTATGCTAACGGTTTCCTCATTGGTTCAGCGTTGATGGCCGAACATAATTTAACCTTAGCGCTACACCGACTGTTACTGGGCGATAATAAGGTTTGCGGGCTGACACGTCCTGAAGACGCCACTGCCGCCAGTCAGGCTGGGGCAATCTATGGTGGTCTAATTTTTGTCAAGGATTCACCACGTCTGGTCAGCGAACACCAAGCACGGGAAATCATTAACACTACCGACCTCAGGTATGTTGGCGTGTTTCGTAATGCAATTATAAGTGACATTGTCACTTATGCTGTCAGGCTGTCGCTCAGTGCAATACAGCTGCATGGGCAGGAAGATCAAAGCACCATCACCGCTCTGCGCAAAGCACTGCCGCAGAGTGTGCAGATATGGAAAGCTCTGTCCGTCGACGTTCGTCTGCCATCGATGACGTGGAGTGATGTTGATCGTTATTTGCTGGACAATGGCCCGGGGGGCACCGGAGCACAATTTGACTGGTCTCTGTTATCAGGAGTTAATCTTACAAATACCATGCTGGCAGGAGGGCTTAATGCTGAAAATTGTGTTCAGGCTGCTCAGTTTGGCTGTGCCGGACTCGATTTTAATTCAGGCGTTGAAACAACACCTGGCTGTAAAGATGCCACTAAAATTGCAAACGTCTTTCGACTGCTGCGCGCTTATTAAGCACTCTAATATGACTGCGTTAAACGATACTATCCGCTTAAGGATGTTAGCGCAGATTTCAAGGAACATGATATGACATTACTCAACCCCTATTATGGTGAGTTTGGTGGCATGTATGTGCCCCAGATTCTCATGCCAGCCCTGCTTCAACTAGAGGAGGCTTTTGTTAGTGCCCGATGTTGTCCACAATTTCAACGCGCATTTACCGATCTGTTGGAGAACTATGCCGGAAGACCAACTGCACTTACCCGGTGCGCTAATCTGACCACAGGCACCGGCACACGTCTCTACCTGAAACGCGAAGATCTGTTGCACGGCGGTGCCCACAAAACCAACCAGGTACTGGGACAGGCACTGCTGGCGAAACGTATGGGCAAGACGGAAATTATCGCAGAGACAGGAGCAGGCCAGCACGGTGTCGCCTCATCTCTGGCGGGGGCATTACTTGGCCTGAAATGTCGTGTCTACATGGGCGAAAAAGATATAGAGCGCCAGTCACCTAATGTGTTTCGTATGCGGCTGATGGGAGCTGAAGTAATCCCGGTAAAAAGTGGTTCGGCCACTCTCAAGGATGCCTGCAACGAAGCATTACGTGACTGGTCTGCCAGCTATGAAACCGCGCACTATTTGCTAGGCACCGCTGCCGGCCCACATCCCTATCCTGCTCTGGTACGTGAATTTCAGAAAATGATCGGTGAGGAGACTAAAAGCCAGATTTTAGAGGCGGAAGGACGACTGCCCGACGCAGTATTGGCCTGCGTTGGCGGCGGATCCAACGCTATTGGTATGTTTGCCGATTTTATCGCCGAGAACGGTGTCCGGCTTATTGGCGTTGAACCTGCCGGACAGGGCATTGCATCAGGCAAGCATGGTGCCCCCCTTAAGCATGGGCGTACCGGTATCTATTTTGGGATGAAAGCACCGATAATGCAGACTGAAGAGGGCCAGATAATGGAGTCTCACTCAATCTCGGCAGGCCTCGATTTCCCCTCTGTTGGGCCGCAACATGCCTGGCTCAACAGCACCGGGCGGGCTGAGTATGTCTCAGTTACTGATGAGGAAGCGCTCGATGCCTTCAGACTGCTTTGCCGTAGTGAAGGTATTATCCCGGCGCTGGAATCCTCCCATGCGCTGGCTCAGGCGCTGAAGATGATCCACCACAATCCGCAAAAAGAGCAGCTGCTGGTAGTCAATCTTTCGGGACGCGGCGATAAAGATATCTTTACGGTGCATGATATTCTGAAAAACAGGGGAGAAATGTAATGGACCGCTATCACCAACTGTTTAGACATCTGTTGCAGAAAAAAGAGGGGGCATTTATTCCCTTCATCACGCTTGGCGATCCAACGCCGGAATATACCCTGAAAATAGTTGACTCGCTTATAGCAGGCGGTGCAGATGCACTGGAGCTGGGCATTCCCTTTTCGGATCCGCTGGCAGATGGGCCCGCCATCCAGCAAGGTAATCTGCGTGCAATTAATGCCGGAACCACCCCATCACTCTGTTTTGAATTACTGACGGCCATCCGCAAGAAGTACCCCGATACCCCTGTTGGTTTATTGCTCTATGCTAACATAGTCTTCAACAGAGGCATTGATGACTTTTATACCCGTTGCCAGGAGGCTGATGTCGATTCAGTGCTGATTGGTGATGTTCCCATAGAAGAGTCCCGGCTATTTCGTGAATCGGCCATGCGCCATAGAATCGCGCCCGTATTTATCTGCCCGCCCAATGCCAGCGATGACCTGATGCGGGAAATAGCATCCCATGCACGAGGCTATGTCTATCTGCAATCCCGGCCCGGTGTGACCGGCTGTGAAAATCCGGCCGCAGGCTCTCTAAGTCACCTGGTAACCAGGCTGCGTGAGTATAATGCAGTGCCAGCCATCCAGGGTTTCGGTATTGGTAAACCTTACCAGGTCCGCGATGTCATTTCTTCGGGAGCAGCAGGAGCAATAGCGGGTTCAGCAACTGTCAGATTAATCGAAAAATATCAGAAGCAGCCTGAAATTATGCTGAAAACTATGCAGGATTATACGCGCGAGATGAAAAATGCTACACGCTGAATATCTCTGTTTTGATTAGCAGAGTCAGGCGCCTTTTCTCCAATTTACAATTTTGTTCATAGTATCTTTGCCTGCTGTGTCTATACTCACGTAACAGCGTTATTTGCTGAAATTGTTATTTACATCACTGGTTTCAGGCAGAGAAAACAAAATGAAATGGGCTGACAGGCTGACTGGATTGATCGGAACTATTGCGGTAGCACTCACCATAAGTGCCTGCGCACCAATACCGCTTAAGGAAGGCACAGGCGGTTATATTGATGACACCGTGATTACCACAAAAGTGAAAAGTAAATTTATTGGTAACAGCAGTCTGAAACACTCTAGTGAGATTAACGTCGAGACCTTCAAGGGTCGTGTTCAGCTAAGTGGCTTTGTCTCGTCGCCGCAGATGGCTTTTCGTGCAGTGGAGATTGCACGTGAAGTGCCTGGGGTCAAATCAGTGATTAATAATATGCAAATACGCTAACTTTTAGGAACGCAGTACCACTTTTACATCACTTGTCGATTGCCGGTGCCAGAAGAAGCATCTTTTATTTTCAATTTTGTACTCTCCTTTTCCGGTGCTGTGACTGCGAACACCGCTGAATCTTTTCGGGGCTGAACATCCAGCAGCCAGTTATCACTGAGCCGCTATCCGGATATCAGGTGAGAAGAGCCAGCATTAAAATCAAAAAAACTGCGGCAGTGAATGGGGACAGGCTACTCTCTGTCAGCAAGAGGAATAATCCTGTCAGCCGAGGCAATCGTTGAAGGGCGATGTGCAAGAATCACCCGCGTGATATTCAGCCCCCCAATAGCCGCATTGATCTGCGCTTCATTATCCTCGTCCAGGTGGCTAGTTGCCTCATCCAGGAACAGAATAGCCGGCCGCCGGTAAAGTGCACGCGCAATCAGCAGACGCTGCTTCTGCCCGCCCGACAGACTGCCGCCAAGTTCGCTGATAAGAGTCTGATAACCCATCGGCATCTGCATGATATCATCATGAATATTGCAGAGCCTCGCACACTGTTCCATATATACCGTATCCTGCTGACTAAAAGCGCAAATGTTGTCTGCAACAGAACCAGCAAACAGAGTATCATCCTGCAGTACGCTGGCAATACAGGCACGGTAATTTTCAGGTGCTGCTGAAATATTTATTCCACACACTCGCACCTCTCCCGCTGTTGGCCGCAGGAGTCCTGCCATAATTTTCATCAGCGTAGTTTTGCCCCGCCCAGAGGGGCCAGTGATGGCCACACTCTCTCCTGCCGCGATTTCCAAAAACAGATTGCTAAACAGGGCCGGCGAGTGTACATCGTACTGAAACGTCACGCCACACACAGAAAGCGCAGCAGGCTTCCCTGGTGGTACCAGAGGTCGTGCCGGTCCCGGTACTGCCGTTTCCGGTTCGGCCAGCGCAACATCGGCTACCCGTTCCTTGTGCAGAGAAAGCATGCGCAGCTGTAGTACTATATTTAACAAATTGGCTGCACGGGCAGCGAACTGTTCGCGATAAGAAATGAAGGCGACAAACATCCCGGGTGTCATATGACCCTGAATTACCTGCCATGCACCCAGCCACAGCATTCCTGTCTGCCCGAGAGTGGTTATTAGCGTGTTCCCACCAGCAAACAGCATTTCAAATCTGGTCTTACGTACAGTGGCACTTGCCGTATCCACGTTCAAGTTCATCCAGTGCTGCGCCCGCAGTCTGGATAATCCGAGCGATTTCAGGGTGGCAATACCATATAATGTTTCCATGAAATGTGAGCCACTGCGGGCCAGCCTGACTATCTGCTCTTCCGATACCTGGCGGTAAAATCCGTAGGTTGCCAGACGAAACAGACACCAAATAAGTGTAATCCCCAGCACCACCCATACCAGCCAGCCGCCATACAGCAACATCATGATGATCAGTCCCACTGACATTATTCCATCAATAATGCTACTGACTACATTGTCAGTCAGCGTGGTACGCAGAGTATCCAGCGAGGCAAAACGCGACTGTATATCGCCAAGTCGTCGTTTCTCAAAATAATCCAGCGGCAATGATAACAACCGCTCAAAGAGCCGTGCTTTCCACTGCACATCAAGCAGCGTTTTCATAGTCAGTGATAGCAGACCCCGCAGCAGGCTGATAGCGGTACTAAGAAGAATCAGCAGCAGCAGCCCAAGACAAATTAGCGTCAGCAGGCTGATATCACTTGCCGGAATGACATGATCCATGACCAGCTGCATGCCAACTGGTAACAGCAAAAATACCGACTCAATCAGCAGCGAATAACAAAACAATTTTATGAGAGCTCTGACTATTCCCACTGTACGGCCAGTCAGTGACCTGAAAGAAACAGGCTTAAGGGGAGCCTGAGAAACCACACCGTCATCCCCTGACGGCCATAGTTCCAGCGCCACACCAGTAAAATGCCGGGAGACTTCCCTAATTGCTATGACCCGCCGCCCAAAAGCCGGGTCATGGATAACCGCTGCTCCGCGCCTAACACCGACAAACACAACAAAATGATCCAGATCCCAGTGCAGGATACAAGGCAACCTCAACTTATCCAGGCTATCAATATCAAGACGCAGCGCACGAGACCTGAGACCGTTGACTGCCGCCGCATCCATTATCGTACGCAGCGTTGCACCGCGTAGTGAGAGACCGGCCTGCTGACGCAAAGTAGTCAGATCGGCAGGTAACCGGTACCAGCAGGCAATCATCGCCAGGCAGGCCAAGCCACATTCAGCTGTTTCGATCTGCTGCACGACCGGTACCCGGCGAAAAATGTTCAGATTCAGACGAGAAATTACCGCTTTTAATTCATTTCTCGTCATGCGCTGGCCCTGCAATGCTGTTTTTCAGTGAGTAATAGGGCGACAGCATCCACTGATATAACGGACGTTTTTCCAGGAAAAGCGTAATCCGGGCCTGCATCCCGGTGGTAAGAGGCAGTACAGTACAGTACACTGCCCTGCCAGCGCATCCCAGTCGGGCTTATCCCCACAATGGCTTTAAACCAGCTCTCGCTGGATTGCCCTTCCCGCTGGGACGGCGCACTGGCCCATCCTTCCAGTTCCCCTGACGGAACAGGTGCAGCGAAAACAGACATAATACTGCCAGCAAACTGACCATATTTTTCGGCAGGGTAAGCCGCATAGCGGATATTGACACGTTCTGCGGGCCTGACGTAAGGGATACTGTTATTGGGCAACCAGGCAATCAGATAGAGCTGCGGTTTGACTGACGGAACCAACTGCGCCAGGCTATCACCCGCACTCACCATCTGCCCTTCCGTCACGCTAAGAGAAGAAACACGACCAGATGAGGGCGCTGTTATCAGCCGGAGGCTTTCTGCTGTCACTTCAGCAATCTGGCGCACAGTATCATTCCTACGGATACGGTTCTCTGCTATCTGGCTGTCAAAATCTGCCGCCCGCGTGACTATCTCGCTGCGCAGATTAAGAATTTGCTGGTCCTGCTGAAGACTCTGAGAATTAAGACTGTGCCAAACATACTGCTGCTGGTAATAGAGATAGCGCTGGTTATTTTGCTGATCGGTAGTAATAAGTCCACGTTTGCGGTAGCGGTCATAGTTTTCCATATTGCGCTTCATTATAGCCATCCCTTCTGTTGCCGAAGCCACCATGTCATCTGAGATTTTACGGGCCTGTAGTGTTTGTTCAAGCTGCTGTTTCAGACCTGAAATGGTAGCGCGACGGTTTTTTTCCAGCTGGCGAATAATTTCATCGGCCTGCTGCTGCTGCTGGCGGAGTAGTACCAGCGTAGTAGCCGAAAGGTTACCTTGCAGCGACACTCTGCTGGTATCCAGTTGATATAGTGGTGTGCCCGGCTCAACAACCTGGCCTGTGTCGACCAACAGACGTGAAATAACTCCCTGCTCCGGCGCGAAAAGATTGACGGTATGCGGCAGGCTGATAACTTCGCCACTCACCGTTATCCGACGAGTGAAAGTACCGTAAATGAGAAAAAATAGCAGGGATGCTATCAGAAACAGTGTAATACAGAGGATTAACCACACTGGCGTTCCCGCCAGCAATAATACCTGCCCCATATGACGCGACTGCTGATGTTCGATGACTTCCTGTCGAAAAAGCATAACGATAATTACGGCCTGACAGTACAATAAATTAATATTATTACCGTAACCGTTAACGCTTTACTTATCCAGTACCAGAAGTAAAAAATAGCATAAAATGTTGTTGAATATAATAAACTATGCTCAATATATCGGTAACCGACTAATTTGCAGTGTGACTGATGATATCAAAAGGCCCATATAATGACCGATGCAACTAACGTAAAATAAAAGGAAAAAATAAATTTATAATCTGCTCTGTTACAAAAAAATGTTGCAGATTAATTTCATGGTTATGTGACATACCACTATATAATCAGGAAAAAATAGCTACTATTGGCTGTAAAAGGTTATAGTAATGGGCCTGCTCTGACTAGCCTTTTTGCTATTAGAGCCCCTGATGCTAAAGGCCTGTGTAGAGTACTACTGGTAACTGGCCAGCAGGGCAGGTAAAAATAACCCAAATTATTCTGTTAGTTACAGGAGGTAATTATTTATGAATGCAATTCGTGAATTAAACGCCCAGGAAACCGAAACGGTTACTGGGGGATTATCGCTTCTTGATGTGGGTGTTACTGTAAGTATAGGCAATACCACTACAGGTCTGCAAGTAAGTGATCTGGCCGATTTACTAAAATTACTGAACGATTTTAAAGGTGGTTCTTAAAATTGTTTACTAAGGCGTCACTACACAAATAGACGCCATACCATATGAATCTTAATACTGCGGCGGGTGATAATAATGTACTCCGCCGCTTTTTCACACGTCCTGACTACTCACAGAAATATCTTTTGTGAACTTTTGATGCGTTTATATGGGAATGTTCCGTGATCCACCGCACTATAACTGAATAAATACAGCCCTCTTTCCTCAAAAAGAATTATAGTAATAACGTCAGAATCGTTAGTAAAATTCAGATTAATAATTTTGGCAATACACGAGGAACCTGCCTAACAACCCTGTGTGACAATTATTTCAGACAGCAGGCGGTAAAGTAACATGGATTATCTGTTCTCTTACAGGAGGTAGTTATTTATGAGTGGAATTCATGAATTAGAAGCACGGGAAATCGCAATGATTGCCGGGGCAAGAGATTATGATATTAATATCGAATTTCGCTTTGAATGTAATCAGAATATCCAAAGTGTAACCAAGGATGAGTTGTTCGAGTTAGCAAAAGCTATTGCGGATTTGATCGGTCCTGCCCGCTCAAATGTTACTGCATAAACGCCTGATTATCGTGTTCAAACGAGATATACCACCCAGCGGCGGAGCTATCAATTGAGAATGAGTCAGCTCGCCGTCCTTATGCTGTGCATCAACTTTTCTGGCAAAGTTATCTTTTCTTATTATAAACAGCACAAATTGATAACATGTCCATCTGTCTGCCAGACTGTCAAAAATGCAGGCAGAATGATAACTCCCTTATCATCAGTCTTCATCAGGAAAAAAGTCACAAGCTTTCCCCTTATCGCTTTTACATACAGATTCCACCTGACCTGTCACCCGTTATCAACACAATATAATACCGCTATGAACGCCAGCTAATTATCATCTCACTGATACAATTGAATAGCCGGTCCCTGACCGCCAGATAGCCAGCAGATAACCCGTTAAAATAGTTTATGAAAAAAGTTGTGTAAGTCTGAGTGCCAGTCTGGCGCCAGACCATGTACAATTGCAGAAGTATTATTGTTCTAGCAAAGGAGTACGAATGTCTATCACGGCCACCAGGTTATACCGTGACGCGGGGAATTTTTTTCTCCATCAGTGGGTTACTGTCCTGTTAATAGCACTATTAACAGCGTTTGTTTGTGTATTGATAAATTATGTGCTCTCACCCGACAGCCATGTACTGTCGCAGCTCATCAATAGCGGCAGCAGTCAGACTTTGTACGATACCCTCAATCATATGACACGTGAACAGCGCAATTTGTTACTCGGCGAAACAGTGGCATATAGCACTGCGAAACTGCTTGGTAACACCCTGCTGATCGGCAGTATGTTAACGTTGATAGCTCAGGCTTCCACAGGTAAACCGATAAGCACACTGAACATGCTCAGACTTTCTGTTTCCCGACTGCCGGGTCTGCTGCTGCTTATTATAATCATGAGCGTAGCTGTTAACATCGGTATGTTTATGCTGCTGCTTGGAATAATTCTCTTCATGCTGCTCGTTTTCACACCGATCATCTTTTTTGAAGAGAAAAAGGGGATACTGGATTCAATGCAGCAAAGTGTCACACTCGCCTGGCAGAACAAACAGCTGGTGGCGTCGACAGTCTTATTATGGTTTGCAGCCAATTATTTTCTGGCAAGGTTAATCCCCTCCGTTCTGTTCATGACACCTGACATTTCATCTATGCTAGGAATTACTCTAGGCAATATGTTATCAGCGCTGTTAATCATTTATCTTTACAGACTTTATATGCTTGCACGTTAATCTATCGGGCGCGCACTAGTGGTGAAGTATTATTAACAACCTGTTTATCACACCTTAGCCGGAATCTTATGAAGCAGTTACTTGATTTTCTACCCCTAATTGTGTTTTTCATCTTTTATAAATTTTATGACATTTTCGTTGCCACCGGAATGCTCATTGCAGCAACAACCATTGTACTGGCCCTGCAATGGGTCTTGTATCGTAAAATTGAAAAAATGACACTCGTCACGTTTACACTCGTTGTCACCTTTGGTCTGCTAACTATCATCTTTCATAATGATCAGTTCCTTAAATGGAAGGTAACCATTCTTTATACTCTGTTTTCTGCTGCGTTACTGTTTAGCCAGTTTGTTCTGGGCAAACTTCCGATTAAAGCCATGTTAGGTGGAGAGCTGAAATTACCTGACAGCATCTGGAAACGATTAAACATCACCTGGGCACTTTTCTTCATCATCTGCGCGCTGGCAAACATTTATGTCGCTTTCTGTTTCTCCTTGGAGATATGGGTCAATTTCAAAGTATTTGGTCTCACTGGTGTAACATTGATCTTTGCATTACTTAGCGGCATATACATCTACCGGCATATACCCCAGGATGACGAATAAAGACAACAAATAGCCAACAGACATACCCTTTTGTTCACATTAGCCCGTGCTAATTGCCCCTGAGGGTATAACAATTCAAACACCGCCTGCTTTAAGCACATCTCTTCAATTTATTATTAGCTAAACTGCCCTGTCCCCTGCCACTTCCTATTCCAAAATCAGCATTAGTACCATGAATCAGATAGTGACCCTGACCATATGCCAGCCTGAGCGCATACAGCCCCATCGGATTATCTGGTCCGGGAGGCACTGTTGCCGGCAGAGTAATACCCTCAGCGGCATAACGCTTACGGATCTTGGCTGTGGGGGTCCAGCCGGGATTAACCACTTTCTGGCTGATGGTAGTCACCATATTCGGCGTAATGGCTCCCAGCTGCCCAATGCCAACAGGATACACAATGACGCTTGCTTTTTTCTTCGGGTAGTAATAAAGACGCAACTCGGACAGATTAATTACAATACCTTCACGCCTGGTATCGGGCAGCAACATTTGCTTTGGGATGATCAGTTCCCTTCCAGATTCGGGTAACCATGGATCGGTCCCGGGATTAGCTTCCAGCAATCCGAGCAGACCCACCTTATGATAAGCCGCGATACTCTCCAGCGGCTTTCTATCATCCGGTACCCGGATAGCACGATTCTCTCCAATCAGACGGCTGTTATCGGGTGCCAGCAGATACTCCATAGCACTTACCTTTTGACAGCAGACTATTAGCATAAAAATAGTCATACACATCAGGTGGCGAAAAACTGATTCATACCACCCTCTCTCCATACCAGGATAGAAAACGTTACCACGACGCCGGGTTATCCATAGTTTCATTGCACTACTCTGGCAATAACATGACACAGTGTTGACTGGTATGTGTTTAAGGAGACCACTGCTAAACCCTTTCGCATCTGCGCCATAAATTCTGCAAACCTAATCGTCAATACCAAAGCTCTCACCGCAACCACAGGCCCGGTCAGCTTTGGGATTATTGAATTTAAAAATCTGACTGAGCCCGACATGGACATAATCCACCTCAGTACCGTCAATAAATGGCATCGCTTTTACCGGCACGTAAAGTCGTGCTCCATCCTGAGTATAGAGTAAATCATTGCTGTCTGGTTCGGTTACCAGCGCCAGGGTATAGCCTAACCCTGCACAGCCAGATTGTTTCACGCCAAGTCGGATTCCTTTGATATGTGGATCTTTTGCCATCAGCGTCACTATATGATGCGCCGCTGACGCTGTAAGCGTAAGTCCTTTCCAGTTAAAATTATCCGGGGAAAAGATGACAGGATCGCCAGAATGCATAAGATAACCTCATCATATGTTGATGCTGTTAATGCTGAAGTGATGCGCTGATGTCGGTCATTCACCCCTCAGAAACCATTCTATTCTGTGAAACTATCTCACACTGGCACAACTAACCTGAATTTAAGTTTTCTCATCACAGAATAAGTACAATGACAGCAGGAAATTAGTCAACCATCTTCCTGATATAACATATAATTATAGTTAACTCAGCACATTTCAGTTAATTGTTTTTATACAGTTTGTGAAAAAATAATGTTATCAACATGTTTAGGATGATTGCGCATGTTGCTTTTAAAGCTGGCGGTCTTAATGAAGCAATACAAAGGATAACGGGCTGGTTCCAAAAGCCTGTAAATCTGCTGATAATGAATTTGCAGCAGTTATCAATAACGCCGGGGTTCCTCTCTGTCTGATGAAGTACTGTGAGATCGCGTACAAGCTTGCAATAACCGTTTATATCGAAAATAAGGCACTGAGTATGTGTCGCAAACCAAATTGCCAAGTGATGCTGTTACCAAGAATATATTAATACTATAAAAATAGTATTAATATATTAGAGTGAATTCAGAACCCTTGAGGAAGCAAAAAATATTATATATAGGGTCATTCAGTAATTGTTTAACTATTCATTCAGCTATAATTAGTTATCGTCAGTGAAAGTATGTAGAATGTTTCTGATAAAATGGCTCAATAAAATATAAAAGTGTGCTTCTTATGTTAAAGAACTATCCATGTTTAACAGGCACGGTATTTGAAGGTTTGTAAGATAGTATCAGGCACTCAAGAACTCATCACAATTTAATAGTGTGTGCAGGTAACTCAGATTATCACGTTAATATCAATACCCAGTCTAATCCTAAATCTAATGTTAAGTTGTACTATATCCAGCGACTGCCTCACGATGATTTATGCATCAACTTGAATTCGTTAGCCAGTGAAGGGATATTTCGTCCAAATGGATTATCTGCTAATGATGAGCAATCTTTACATACTAATAATGCTGGTAACAAGTTATAATTATAACACTAACAATTATATTTTATTGCATTCAAATAAATTAATTACTGATATTTCTGACAAAAGGACCATAAGAAAGATAATATTATAACAATATAGCAAGATGAACAATAATATCAGTAACAAGAATTTTGAAAAGGATTTTTTGATATTTATATGGGTTATCTTATTGATTAGAATCAGGGATTTTATCGGATGCATTGCAGATAATTTAATTGTTTTAAAGATTATTCCTTACTTTAGGATGCCAGTTTAGGACAAATTATTATCAAGTATAATTTTTAAATAAGTTAATGATAAAATAGCAAGCTAAGATACTAATTAACCAATCTATCGGTGACCTATATTATGTATTTATACAATTATTCAGAAGATTAAACACTAACTCTATTAGTGATTTTTATTTAAAATTCTTCTATCATCCAAATCAAATAAATGCCGAACTCGCTACCATCTTCCGGTGAATTTAACGCTGTGCGCTCTGAGATGAGTTTGCAACAGTGCCCGAAAATAGTCGCCCCGCCTGATACTCTGACTATATGCAGGCATTTTTAGTATATCAGGGAATCAGTTCCAGCAGCGCCTGGAGCGGATGCCTTATCCCACTGCCCTCGAGGCGTCCGACCTGGGCCCGGCAAGAGTAACCCGTAGCAAGGCAACGCTCGCGCGGCAACTTTTGCAGTGCAGGTTGCCACGACTGCGTAAATATACCCACTGAGTTGTGATAATGTTGCGTCTCATGCCCGTAAGTTCCCGCCATTCCGCAACAGCCCACATTGACGGTTTCCAGACGGGCACCGAAATGGTTAAAAATCTGCTGCCACTGCTGTAACATTGCTGGCAGTGCCGCCACTTCGCTGCAATGGCCAAACAGATACCATGCCTCACTGGATTGCCGGACCTCTTCCCGCCGGACCAGTACTTCACTCAGCCACTCATGCAGCAGCTGGACGTGAAAGGTCCCTCGATTATCACCCAGCACCTGACGATATTCATCACGATAGCAGAGCACCAGCGCAGCATCGACACCCACCAGCGGAATGCCCAGCCGGGCTACCCGATTAAGAAAATCAGCCGTTCTTCCCGCCGTCCTGGCAAAACGGCGCACAAAACCTTTAATGTGCTGAGCCTTACCGTTAGGCGAATAAGGCAGCACCACTGGCATATACCCCAGCTTTTTTATCACCAGTACTAAATCTGCAATTAATCGTGCCTCAAAGTAGCTGGTAAAGGGGTCCTGTACTATCAACACCCTCTTCTGGCGCGCAGCCGGACTGAGTGCTTCCAGTTGTTCCAGCGTCATCATGATTTCAGGCTGGCTGGCCAGCTTCTGTTGCAGAGTTGGCACTGATAGCTGCGGCAGATCAACTACACCGAACTGATGACGCAGCAACCCGGATAACCAGCCGTAACGCAGAAAACGGTTGACTATTTTCGGCATCCAGGCCAGCAGAGGTGCAATGTGCTCAATGCTGGCTATCAGATGATCACTGGCAGGACGCAGGTAGCGGGAATAGTAGAGCTGCAAAAAACGGGTGCGAAATTCCGGCACATCAATTTTAACAGGGCACTGTGTGGAGCAGGCTTTACACGCCAGACAACCTGCCATGGCCTCTTTCACTTCATGAGAAAAGTCATATGCACCACGTCTGGCCTGCCAGCTATTGCGCCAGCGGGCAATCAGCGCACCCGGCGTACCATATTGTAGTGTCAGCTGTTTTTCCAGCACCGCTAGATTTGTACCACTTTCCGCCAGAAGACGCAGCCACTCCCGGATCAGCGTTGCCCGGCCTTTGGGAGAGTGCACCCGGTCGCGGCTGATCTTCATCGACGGGCACATCAGGCTATTCAGGTCAAAATTAAAGCAGAGTCCGTTACCATTGCATGTCATAGCACCGCGCCAGTCATTACGCACCGTTACCGGGATCTGACGATCGCGGCTGCCACGAATATCATTGTCAACCGATTTAACAGGCGCATCAATATCCGCTGGCGCACATATTTTGCCCGGATTGAGCCGGTTATCGGGATCAAAAGCCGCTTTAATAAGCCTTAATTCATGGTAGAGAACTTCACCAAAAAAATCAGGGCTGTAAGCTGCACGGAAACCTTTCCCATGCTCTCCCCATAACAGCCCCCCATAACGCATAGTAAGCGCCACTATCTGGTCTGAGAGTTCTCGTATCAACTTTTCCTGGGTGGGGTTGCACATATCCAGTGCCGGACGAACATGTAAAACACCCGCGTCCACATGACCAAACATGCCATAACTGAGGCCGTGACCGTCCAGAAGCGCGCGGAATTCAGCAATATAGTCGGCCAGATGTTCCGGCGGCACACAGGTATCTTCCACGAACGGTATTGGTTTGGCGTCTCCGGGGCTATTGCCAAGCAGGCCCACCGCTTTTTTACGCATGGCGAAGACACACTCAATACCCTGCGCATCGCGACACACCGTGTAACCAGTAACGCCGCTCTGTTTCGCTTTTATTAACGTCTCAAGACGCTGGCATAATGCTGTTACCTGCGCGTTGATTTTCTCACTGTCATTACCGGCAAATTCGACAATATTCAGCCCCATCAGGTTCTTTACAGCAACATTGCTAATCCAGGATTTTACAGAGTGCCAGACGATATCTTCCTGAGCCAGCTTCAGCACAGCAGAGTCGATTGTCTCGACTGAGAGTGCACTGGCTTCCAGCAGCATGGGAGCGTTGCGCAATGCTGAATCGAAGGAATCATAACTGATGTTAACGAGGCAGCGTACCTCAGGCAGCGGGGTTATGTTAAGCCGGGCTTCAGTAATAAACGCCAGAGTACCTTCAGAGCCACAGAGAATACGGCTTAAATCAATCTGCTGTAAATCATCGCTGACCACATGCCGCAGATCATACCCTGTCAGAAAACGATTCAGGCGGGGAAATTTCTCGAGAATTAACGCTCTTTGCAAAAAACAGCGTTCCAGTACTGTTTTATAGATGCGCCCTTCGGCTGTCGCCTCCGTAGCCCGCTCTTCTGCCACCGCAAGGGGCACTGGCATAGTGTCAATGATGTCACCACCCAGCAACACGGCACGCAGGGCAAGAACATGGTCAGACGTTTTACCATAGACTAACGACCCCTGACCGGAAGCATCAGTATTAATCATGCCACCCAGCGTTGCACGATTGCTGGTTGACAGCTCGGGTGAAAAGAAGTAGCCATGAGGCCTGAGGGCAGCATTAAGCTGGTCTTTTACTACTCCCGCCTCAACCCTTACCCACCCCTGATGCAGATTAATTTCCAGAATCTGGTTCATGTGTCTGGACATATCGACCACAATGCCCTGATTCAGGGCCTGACCATTAGTCCCCGTGCCACCACCACGTGGCGTAAAAACCAGTGAGCTGAAACTGCTCTCGCCCGCCAGCCGGCAAATGAGTGCAACATCCGCCGTGGTTCGCGGGAATAAGACTGCATCGGGCAGCAGCTGATAGATGCTGTTATCCGTCGACATCGCCAGCCGTTGTGCATAACTGGTTGCAATATCGCCGGTGTAACCCTGCTGCTGCAATGCATCAAGATACGCCAGTGTGGGCTGGTTCAGGCCGGGCGGCTGCGGAAGTTGTGGAATCATCATCGGTTGACCAGATTGCAAAGGTATTGGCATCAGACTGTATTACCGGAAGGGAGGTTTTAACATATTTTTGCGCCAGCTGTCGCCCGCTATACCTTAACAGAGCACAATAATTAATGCGTTGTGGCACGCATAAGTCACAACAGTTGGCACAGTCACTGAAGCCAGTGCTGGCATTTCATGCTGACATCAACCACCTGCAAAACCCGCTTTTTAACGGAGAGCTTTTTCCTGAATCTGTCACGGGGCACAGCGGTGCGGGTTATACATATGTTTAGCCGAAGATTCTGTCATTTTCAGCTTAGATGCGCAAAGCCCGGCTTTCAGTCTGCAAGGTCTGTCGAATCAATCAGCGGTGATTCCAGTGGTGCTTCGTATCGTTCGATATAACGCCCGTCGGAATCATATATACTCCACAGGCCGGGCGCCTCTGTCACCGTATAGCCAATGCACATACCAAGGTTGTCATCGACAATGGGCTGGGCGTTGAGGGGTAAATTTGCTGGGCGAATTTCGAAATACTCGCCGTGCGGCACTTTGGACGGGAAGGTATAAAAACGGCCGGGTTCTTTTGCGGTGGTAGCGGCAGATTCTGTTATTGTCATCATAATTCCTTTTATTAGAAGAACAGGTAAATCATCTGGTCGTGTTAATACTGTACCTAATAAATCTCACTATTTCTAATACTGATATAATAATATAGGACGTCTGCCGTTCTTTTTTCCTTCTGCTGTTTACTGCACTCATATTAGTGGCCCCGTGCATTTCGATAGTAATGCAGCAAAATATAAGCTAGTCACGAAAAACTATGTTCGCAATGGCGTTGTTTAATGGTCCAGAAAAACCGATTTGCCCCTGGGTTTTCAAGAACGCAGCTGCCTGATGCCGCCACTGATGAGCCAGATGCAGGCGTCTGTCCTGCCCAGAGAAGACTTTATTAGTTAAATTAATGTGATGAATACACCAAATGCAGCAGGCGCTATTGTCATAGCGTTTACATCGTTTTCTAAAATATGAGATGTAAATCACATGATGGTTTACCATAATCACCAATGCTGCCTGCAATCCCTGTTTGTCGGTTAATCTATTACAGATAGTAATGCATACCATTATTCGTCTGTAAAAATATGAGGATATTTTGATATATGAAGCTGGTACAAAAGGAGTGGGATCTGCCTCAGCTGGTATTTTCATTGATATTTATCATTATCATGGTTGTGGCCTGTTTCTGGATTACGGAGCCATTTATCCCAAGTTTTGCCTGGGCCAGTATGGTAGTAATTGCTACCTGGCCGGTTATGTTGCGTGTTCAGCGCTGCCTGTGGGGGCACCGGGGCATGGCAGTCGTGGTGATGACACTGCTGTTACTGCTGATTTTTATCATTCCTGTTGTTCTGTTAGTTAACAGTGTTATTGAATACAGCGAGCCTGTCCTGGCATGGGCTACCGCCGGGCATTTAACATTCCCTGACCTACAGTGGCTTAACAGCATTCCATTCGCCGGTAAAAAACTTTATTCAGGTTACCATTCTCTGATTGCTGGTGGCGGTAGCGCACTTTTAGCTAAAGCTCAGCCTTATATTGGTCGTACTGCTACCTTTTTTGTCACTCAGGCGGGTCACTTTGGCCGTTTCATCGTGCACCTTGTCCTGATGCTGTTCTTCAGTGTGCTGCTCTACTGGCGTGGTGAACAGGTCGGACAGGCTATTCGCCATTTTGCTTTTCGGATGGCATCACACCGTGGCGATGCAACTGTATTACTGGCCGCACAGGCCATTCGGGCGGTCGCACTGGGTATTGTAGTGACCGCGCTGGCACAGGGTGTGCTGAGTGGTATTGGGCTGGCAGTTTCCGGCATCCCCTATGCTACTCTGCTAACCGGGCTGATAATTTTGTTATGTCTGATACAGCTTGGCCCTTTGCTTGTGCTGATTCCTGCCATTATCTGGCTCTACTGGAGCGGGGATACTATATGGGCTACAGTCCTGTTAGTCTGGAGTGGTGTGGTGGCGTCTCTCGATAATATACTGCGTCCTGTGCTGATACGTATGGGTGCTGAACTTCCAGTAATATTAGTTATTACCGGCGTCATTGGCGGCTTAATAGCATTTGGTATGATTGGTCTGTTTATAGGCCCGGTTGTACTACCTCTGGCTTATCGTCTTATTTACGTCTGGACCAGGCAGGTGCCCGCTCCTGATGAGGCAGTCACAGCACTGGCGGAAAAAGATTAAGATAAAACTATTGGTCATTTAGCTGCAATAATATCTCGAACAGACACGGCTCACCAGAGCCGTTTATATTTTATAAATATAGTTAAGCTGCACTTCAAAGTAATAATCTTACAGTACATTATTTTATTCATATGATCATATACTGAATCAGTTCTAATATATTAATATTATCTGCAATACTACCACTTAATTTAGAAAAGATAGTGTTCCAGTGATTGGGATGATTCTTAGAGACTCATATAAAATGATTTAATAGTATAAATCATATATTAAAACCGTCCTGGCAAAAATAAATATTTTCTTTTTCAGAAACGAAGAATTGCTGTGTGTAGTCTTTGCCCATCATGAAGGATGGGCTTTTTTTTTATTTTAGAAAACTATTTAATAATTGTTTTTTTGTCTGCTATACCGTAATAAAGACATACCTTGCGTAATGTAGTTAACAGCATTATTCAATTAAATACTGGCGCCAGTCGGCTGACTATTTTCCGATGATGCTGAGAACACAAACGAAAATTTTGAATTTTCCTGAGCCATTATACCGCTACGAATATTCTTATAACGGGGCAGGACAGTATGCAAAAAACTAATAGTCGTATTCTTTTAAAATAACAACATTAACAGATGATGGATAAGTAATTTGGACCAACGAAACCATCAGCGTGTAAAACAGTACTGATAAACTCGCTGGCCCAAAAAGTCATCCCTTATATAACACGTGGCGCCAAATTGTCACAATCATCTGTTACCTGCTTTACCCAGGGAGAGCCAGGTCTGCACGACTGTATCAGGATTTAACGAAAGACTGTCGATCCCCTGCTCCATCAGCCAGATAGCAAAATCCTCATGATCAGAGGGGCCCTGACCACAGATCCCGACATATTTACCCTGTTTTTTCGCCGCCTTGATCGCCATAGAGAGCAACGCTTTAACCGCCTCGTTGCGCTCATCAAAAAATTCAGATATCAGCCCGGAATCGCGGTCAAGCCCGAGTGTTAACTGAGTCATGTCATTTGAGCCTATGGAAAATCCATCAAAATAGTCGAGAAACTGCTCAGCAAGGAGGGCGTTGGAAGGAAGCTCACACATCATAATAATTTTAAGCCCGTTATCACCACGCTTCAGTCCCTGACGTTCCAGCTCCTCTACCACCGCTTTCGCCTGTTCTACGGTACGCACAAAAGGGACCATTATCTCCACATTAGTCAGCCCCATAACATTACGTACCCGTTTTAACGCCTCACATTCGAGCGCAAAGCAGTCCCTGAAGTTATCGGAGATATAGCGACCTGCACCACGAAAACCGAGCATAGGATTTTCCTCTTCCGGCTCGTAACCAGCACCACCAACCAGGTTAGCGTATTCGTTGGATTTGAAATCGCTAAGGCGGACTATCACTCGTTTCGGTGAAAATGCCGCCGCCAGGGTAGCTATGCCTTCTGTCAGACGGGTGATATAAAATTCTACCGGATCAACAAAGCCCTTCATCATCTCGGCGATCTGATGCTGCAATTCTGGTGTCTGCTTATCAAGCTCCAGTAGTGCTTTGGGATGAACACCAATCATCCGGTTGATGATAAATTCAAGCCGGGCAAGACCGATGCCCTCATGCGGCAGACAAGCGAAATCAAAAGCCCTGTCGGGATTACCCACATTCATCATAATTTTAAGCGGTAGCTCAGGCATTTCATCCACCTGAGAGCGTGTCAGGCAAAAATCCAGCAACCCTTCATAGACATAGCCTGTCTCACCTTCAGCACAGGAGACGGTAACCTGATGACCATCTTTCACCCGTTCAGTAGCATCACCACAGCCTACTACGGCCGGAATCCCCAATTCACGGGCAATAATCGCAGCATGGCAGGTTCGTCCTCCACGATTAGTTATGATAGCCGCCGCTTTCTTCATGACCGGTTCCCAGTCAGGGTCTGTCATGTCAGTGACCAGCACATCACCGGGCTGGATACGTTCCATCTCGCTGGTATCATAAACAATCTTCACCTTACCTGCGCCTATGCGATGGCCTATTGCCCGGCCTTCTACAATCACATCACCCGTGCTTTGCAGATGATAGCGCTCCATTACCTGATTAACTGAGCGGACAGTCTCCGGACGTGCCTGAACAATATATAGCTTACCGTCCTGACCATCTTTTGCCCATTCGATATCCATCGGCCGCTGATAGTGCTTTTCGATTTTTATCGCCTGACGCGCCAGCTCTTCTACCTCATCATCACTCAGGCAAAAGCGGGCACATCGTGCTGGTGGGACTTCTTCCACCTGGACCTGCTTACCATGCTCACGCAATGACGAGTAAACCATTCTCATCTTTTTTGAGCCCATATTACGCCGTATGATGGCTGGGCGCCCCGCCATCAGCGTTGGTTTGTGAACGTAGAATTCATCCGGGTTTACTGCGCCCTGAACAACCATTTCGCCCAATCCAAGTGCGGCGGTAATGAACACAACCTGATCGAAGCCGGACTCAGTATCAATCGTGAACATCACGCCAGAAGAAGCCAGATCAGAGCGTACCATGCGCTGAATACCTGCCGATATTGCTACACCCCGATGATCATAACCCTGATGTACCCGATATGAGATGGCCCTATCATTAAACAGTGAAGCAAAAACATGTTTTATAGCAACCATGATCGCTTCAATGCCCTGCACATTGAGAAAAGTCTCCTGCTGGCCTGCAAAAGAGGCCTCTGGCATATCTTCTGCCGTTGCAGAAGAACGCACAGCAAAAGAGGCGTCTTCATCATCCTGTGAGAGCATCTGATAGGCCTGTTCAATGGCAGATTCCAGTTTTGGCTGGAACGGTGTTTCAATTATCCATTCTCTTATCTGCTTACCCACACTGGCCAGCTGGTTGACGTCGTCCACGTCGTTTTTATCAAGCAATGCATAGATACGTTGATTAAGGCCACTTTGTTCAAGAAACTGGTTGAAAGCGTCAGAAGTGGTGGCAAAACCATTGGGTACGGATACGCCAAGGGAAGATAAACCCGTGATCATCTCTCCCAAAGAGGCATTTTTCCCCCCCACTTTATCTACATCATTCATACTAAGCTGGCTGTACCAGAGCACTAGCGGCGCATTTATTTTAGTGGACATCAGCACTATCCTTTTATCATTCGGTCTGGAATGGAGGTTGATAAAAAATTGTAAAAAATGGCATGATGAGCCTGCCACAAATGATTAGCTCAAATAAAGCAGTGAATCGTTAAAGCAAGTTAAAAATTCCTTTTTTAAGAAAACCCCGTGCACTATGCCAGTTTTTATTAACTGGCAGCAATAAATGCTTTTTGAGGGATTACACAGAGTGATTATCTGATAGTCGCAATAGTTCATTTTTTAGCCACAACAACCTGTTTAGTGGAAAAAAACCGATGGATCCCAAATTACTGTAAAATAATCGTTCATCAGCAGCGTATGATAACAGATCTGTACTCGTAGTTTTATCACTGCTACTGTCTTTTATATAAATAATAGTAGTCAGCTACATCTGCCTACAGACAACGTTCATCTGTTTCAGGCAACGGAAGATATTAAATGGCAGGATGTCTAAATATCAGGTAACTGATTTTGTTTAATCCTGCTACCCAGTACAGATAAGAGCAAACTATTTTAAATGGCTGATCACACTATTTTCTGTTTTGGATCATTATGCTGCTCAAGTGTTAATTCTTAGGTTACGCTTTGCATTAATGATAAACCGCTATTCAGGAGCAATAATGGAACTGCCCCACCAACTTCGTAATGTGTTTTTTGTGTCGGATAGTACTGCAATTACTGTTGAGGTGCTCGGACACGCAATTTTGTCACAGTTTCCTGTTACCTCCAGCAGCGTTACTCTTCCTTTTGTTGAAAATGTACAGCGGGCACAGGCAGTTAAAGCACAAATTGATGCGCTTTATCAACAGAGCGGTATACGTCCGATAGTTTTTTTCTCAATTATCAATAACGATATTCGCAACATTATTCTGCAAAGCGCCGGCTTTTGCCAGGACATCGTAAACGCGCTGGTAGCTCCACTGCAAAAAGAGCTGGGTATCGCACCCGCGCCAGCCGCAAATCGTACTCATGGATTAACAGCCAGCAATTTGAGTAAATATAATGCCCGTATTGCTGCAATTAATTATACTCTGGCTCACGATGATGGTATTTCTCTGCAAGGTCTGGAAGCCGCACAGGTAATTCTGTTGGGCGTCTCACGTTGCGGGAAAACCCCAACCAGCCTCTATCTGGCGATGCAGTTTGGCATATCAGCCGCCAACTATCCTTTTATCGCTGATGACATGGATAATCTGCAGCTACCCGCTGCGCTCAAACCTTTCCATCACAAGCTGTTTGGTCTGACTATTGATTTTGAGCGTTTGTCCGCCATCCGCCGAGAACGTGCAGAAAACAGTCGCTATGCTTCACTGCGTCAGTGCCGCCTTGAAGTTGGCGAGGTCGAGGTCCTGTTTCGTAATCATCAGATTCCTTACTTGGACAGCACTAATTACTCTGTGGAGGAAATTGCTACTCGCATTCTTGATATTATGGGCCTGAATCGCTGCATGTTTTGAAACAATGCTGCTGCGCCGGTTAGAGCCTATGCCAGTACACACCATTGCTGACAAACATTTTCGGATGGCTGCTGCCACTATCAGGGGGGTAATAACCAGCTTTTACCTGCAAATTCAGCTTGCCGAAAAATAACACCAAAGACGCGGGCCAGCCGGTCGGGCACCAGAACGGCCTCAGCTGTTCCGGTTGCTACTACCGTACCTTTATCAAGCAACCAGACACGATGGGCATGGTGGAGAGTGTGATTCAGATCATGACTGCTCATGATAATACTCACTCCGCGTGCCAGTAATGGCGGTAACAGCGTATCAAAAGCAACCTGCTGGGCCACATCCAGACCCGCCAGGGGTTCATCGAGTAATAACAGCTGGCCCTGTGCCTGATCAATCTGAAATAACGCCGCCGCCAGACGAACGCGCTGCCACTCACCCCCTGAGAGCTGTAACAGAGGACGTGATAATTTATCCCTTAGCTGCAACGCATCAACATAGTGGTGGAGTACACTGTGGCGCTCCTGCGACGAGTTAACGTTATGCAACATCAGATAGTGCCATACAGGCATTCCCGCCACACGCTGCTCCTGCTGGCTGAGATAGCTACGCCGGCACGCCAGAGCATATCCGCACCAGTCTGCCAGAAGATGACCAGATAAAAGTACTTCACCCTCACCGTGAAGTACCCCGGCCAGAAGTGCCAGCAGGCTGCTTTTTCCAGATCCATTAGGTCCAGCCAGGTGAATTAATTCACCGGGTGCGACAGTATTGCTGAAAGAAAACAGCCTGGAAGAAAGTGCCAGTGACCGTATTACCAGCATGTTATTGTCAGTACCTGTTCAATATCAGACATCTCTCGTGTCATTGCTTATTGCGCAATAGCAACCAGATGAACAGAGGCGCGCCAAGCGTTGCTGTCACAACACCTACTGGCAGCTCTGCAGCAGTGAGTGACTGTCTGGCAATCACATCAGCCAGCAGTAATGTCACCGCACCTGCCAGCGCACTGGCAGGCAGTAATGCATGATAATTACCAACACCGCAAAGCCTCATTATATGGGGGATAATTAAGCCAATAAAACCAATACTGCCTGCCAGTGCTACACTTATCCCTACCAGCCAGCCGGTAATCAGGACAAATATTGATCGCCAGAACATGACAGGCAGCCCAAGCTGATATGCAACGGTGTTCCCAAGCGACAGTAAGTTGAGCGCCCGCCCCTGCAGCGTTAAGCCAATGACTACCGGTAACAATGCGACCATCAGCCAACGATCCTGCCAGTCAATTCCGCTAAATCCACCCATCATCCAGTAGATTAATTGCAGTAAATTAACGCTGCTACTGAAACAGACAGCCCATGAGCTCAGCGCACTGCTGACGATTCCCAGCGCCACACCGGTGAGCAATAAACGGCTGGCAGAGTTTACCCGTCTGGCAACGCCCAATAATAATGACGTTATAACCAGCGCACCAATGATGGCACTAAGGCTGAGCTGCCAGGGAGCAGCATAGCCAAGCAGAATGCAGAGTATTACGCCAAGCCCTGCCCCACTGGACACGCCAAGCAGACCAGGTTCTGCCAGAGGATTGTTAAATAATGCCTGCATCACAGCGCCTGAAACCGCCAGTGCAGCTCCCACCAGGATCACGGCCAGCGTTCGGGGCAGCCGCAACTGTCCTACATATAATTGACCTTCCGACGTCAGCCAGTTAGCTGGTGATAACCAGACCTCTCCGACAGAAAGACTAAGCATAGTAAGAAGTGACAGTGTCACTATCAGAAACGTAATAACTAGCTGGGTTCTTCTTCTTACCGCAGACTGATGATTGAAGAGAAAGGACATGCCGTGTAGTACTCAGACAGAATTAGAAAACGGGATTGCCGGAAATTAAAAGTAAAAAGAGACAGTTTGCGCAGCAAAAATTTCCCGTATTCACAGGATAACCTGCTCACAGGCGATATATGATGTGCATCTGCTACCGCGCAGCTCTTCGGTCATGCTTGATGAGCAGGAGCTGCTGACGATATTCACCTGACATCTGAAACACTATCGTCTGATATTTCCTGTTTGCTGCCGGGATGGCATATTACCACCCCGAAGCAGCTAAAATTAATCATTTTTAGGGGAAGCGTTTTCAACGCGGCTTTTCAGTTTTTGCCCTGAACGGAAGGTAACTACCCGGCGAGCTGTGATAGGAATATCAACACCCGTTTTGGGGTTACGGCCCGGACGTTGTTTTTTATCACGCAGGTCGAAGTTACCAAAACCAGAAAGTTTAACTTGTTCACCATCTGCCAGCGCTTTACGGATCTCCTCAAAAAACAGTTCTACCAACTCTTTTGCATCCCGTTTGCTAAGCCCAAGCTTCTCAAACAGGTATTCGGACATTTCAGCTTTTGTAAGCGCCATAGGTTCAATCCCTCAAGGTTGCCTGGAATCGCTCTTTTAACGCTACAACACATCTGGCGACAGTTGCAGCAATCTCATCTTCTTCAAGTGTCCGGCTGGTATCCTGCAAAATCAGGCTGATAGCGAGACTCTTACAACCCTCAGCTACCCCCTTACCTCGGTACACATCAAATAAGTTTACGCCAACTAACTGATTTACGCTAACTTTCTTACATTCATCAATAATATCGGCCACGGGCACAGATTCGGCCACCACGATGGCAATGTCACGGCGGTTTGCAGGAAAACGTGAAATCTCCTTAATCTCAGGCAGTTGTCGTTGTGCCAGATGTTGCCATAGCAATTCAAAAACCACTGTGCGTTTATTCAGGCCTAATGTATCGGCCAGACCGGGATGGATAACTCCGATATAACCCACAGACTGCTTACCGAGAAAAATTTCTGCATTCTGGCCTGGATGTAGTGCTGGATGTTTACCTGTACGAAATTCGACAGCATCCAGTTTACCAGTTAATTCCAATATTGTTTCCAAATCTCCCTTCAGATCGTAAAAATCGACGCTTTCCCGTTCCGTGCTCCACTGTTCGTCATGACGATCACCGCTGATAACAGCCGCCAGCATCAGATCCTGACAAACTCCTGGTTCTGATTGTGTATCAGGTATAAAGCGTAATCCACACTCAAAAAGACGTATCCGAACCTGCTGGCGATTCTGGTTATAGATCACAGCGCCCAGGAGCCCATTTAGCAGAGAGAGACGCATTGCCGACATTTCACTCGAAATTGGCATGGGCAGTAACAGGGGCTGCTTATCAGGATGCAGCATTGCCTCTGTTTTGGGATCAACGAAGCTATAGGTAATTGCTTCCTGATACCCTTTATCAACCAGCAGCGTTTTTACGCGTTTCAGGGATAAGTCTGCTTCACTATGTCTGGTCATCAACAGCGCTGCCTGAACGGGTACATCAGGAATATTGTTGTAACCATAAAGCCGTGCAACTTCTTCGATCAAATCTTCTTCAATCGCTAAATCGTAGCGCCAGCCTGGTGCCACTATCTGCCAGATATTTTTGTCACCAGTCACCTGACATCCCAGACGGCTTAAAATATCGGTAACTTCTTGGTCAGGAACAGGATGACCGATCAGTCTGTCAAGTTTTTCACGCCGCAAAGTAATAGTAGCGACTTTTGGCAGTTCTGCTTCATGCGTAACATCAATGACCGGACCAGCCTGACCACCGCAAATAGCTAACAACAGGGCTGTCGCCCGCTGAATGGCCAGGTAGCACAGCGCCGGATCGACGCCACGCTCATAACGGTGAGATGCTTCAGTGTGCAAACCATAACGCCGGGCCCGACCTGTTATTGCTATGGGGCTGAAAAATGCGCATTCCAGTAAAATATTACTCGTTTTGACATTAACACCGCTATGCTCACCACCAAAGATACCAGCCAGCGCCAGCACTTTGTGGCGGTCAGCAATCACCAGTATATCGTTATCAAGCTTTACATGGCTGCCATCAAGCAGAATCAACGCCTCATCCTGCTGCGCCTGGCGCACAACAATTTCTCCGTCAATTCTGTCAAGATCAAATGCATGCATGGGCTGCCCCAGCTCCATCAATACGTAGTTGGTAATATCAACAACCGGATCGATACTACGCAAACCACAGCGACGCAGTTTTTCTGCCATCCATAATGGCGTCGGGGCAGTAATATTAATGCCTCTTATCACTCGTCCGAGATAGCGGGGACAGGCCTGTTTCGACTCGACACGAATCGAAAAAGTATCGGGGATTTCCTCAACGATCGGTTCTGGCGTTAATTCCATTAGCGGTAGCTTGTTTAGTGCTGCGACGTCACGTGCTACACCCTGAATACTCAGGCAGTCAGCACGGTTTGGTGTCACGCTAATGTCAATGGTATTGTCATTGAGTTTAAGATAGTCACGCAAATCAGTGCCTACGGGGGCATCCTGTGGCAGTTCAATGATTCCGTGTTGTTCGGTTGCAATACCTAACTCGGACCAGGAGCAGAGCATGCCCTCGGAGATCTCACCGCGCAGTCTGGTTGATTTGATGCTGATATCGCCCGGCAGCACCGCCCCTACCGTTGCCACTGCTACCTTCAGCCCCTGCCGGCAGTTTGACGCACCGCATACGATGTCCAGCAAACGCTCCTGCCCTGCTGCAATTTTGGTGATACGTAATTTATCTGCATTCGGATGCGGGCTGCACTCCACCACCTCACCAATCAGCACCCCCTGAAAAGTACCCGCTACCGCATTAACGCCATCAACCTCCAGGCCAGCCATAGTGAGCTGCTGAGCCAGTTTGTTGCTGTCGATAGCAGGATTTACCCATTCACGCATCCAAAGTTCACTAAATTTCATAGGTAATTATCCGGCCCTATTTAAACTGTTTGAGAAAACGCAGATCATTTTCGAAAAAGGCTCGCAGGTCACTGACGCCATAGCGCAACATGGTCAGGCGTTCCATTCCCATACCAAAAGCAAAACCAGAGTAAATTTCCGGGTCAATACCCACATTGCGTAATACCGTCGGATGCACCATGCCACAACCCAGAACCTCAAGCCATTTACCATTTTTACCCTGGACATCTACCTCCGCTGAAGGTTCAGTAAATGGAAAATAGGAAGGCCGAAAACGAACCTGCAGATCTTCTTCAAAGAAGTTACGCAAAAAATCGTGCAATGTCCCTTTCAGATGGGTGAGACTGATGTTTTTATCAACAATCAATCCCTCCATCTGGTGGAACATAGGCGTATGAGTCTGATCGTAATCGTTACGATATACCCTCCCCGGCGCAATAATACGGATAGGGGGCGCCTGATTTTTCATGGCGCGAATCTGTACGCCGGATGTCTGCGTGCGTAACAGATACGTAGCATCGAACCAGAAGGTGTCGTGATCCGCCCGGGCAGGATGATGAGCCGGAATATTAAGTGCGTCAAAGTTATGGTAAGTATCTTCAATTTCAGGGCCAGTTACTACAGTAAAGCCCAGTTCACTAAAGAGAGTTTCAATGCGGTTTATGGTGCGGGTCACCGGATGCAATCCGCCATTTTCACTGCGCCGCCCTGGCAGGGAAACATCGATAGCTTCTGCATCAAGGCGCGCGTTTAACTCAGCCGACGCAAGCTCAGCTTTACGTATATTCAGCCTCTCCTGCACCAGTGCTTTTGCCTGGTTTATCCTGGCCCCGGCAGCTGGACGAGCATCATCGGGCAGTTCACGTAGCTGAATCAGCTGGAGTGTAAGATGCCCTTTTTTACCCAGCCAGGTTACCCGGACATTCTCCAGAGCACTGACACTCTGGGCTGCCGTGATAGCAGCGGTTGCGCTGGCCACCAGTTCAGCAAGATTAGACATTTTTTTTCCTTCCAGCCACTCTGGCCGGTCTTCAAAACTTGATGGTCAATATGTTGATTATCAGGATCGGTCGGTGACTTGTGCACTACTTCTGTCTATACGCTCGTTAATATTCACAGTAATATGGCACGCTGCCCCCCGAATTCTGATATCTGAGCTGTACTCAGTCTCATTACCGGCTTTGTCCGGACATTGCATCATTTGTAATGTCAGCCGCAGCGGCTCTCTGGCTGGACCCGTTCTGCTTCTTGCATCATGGCTGGTGTACCATAAAAAAACCTCCACACAGGAGGCTTTACACGCGGTTTTTCGTCTCTTTGCACACATGCCTCCCCAAGCCAGGAGCAAAAATAAAAAACAGACGGAAAAAAACCGCTCTGATTCCTGGCCAAAAAGCAGGGAATGCCTTTATCAGAACACTTAGGAGGGAAATCGTATTCCCTCCCTGTCTGAACTTAAGCCAGTGAAGATTTTGCTTTATCAACCAGCGCTGCGAAAGCCACCTTATCGAACACGGCTATATCAGCCAGAATCTTGCGATCAATTTCAATAGAGGCTTTTTTCAAACCATTAATAAATCTGCTGTAAGAGAGACCATTCTGACGGGCGGCTGCGTTAATACGAGCAATCCACAACTGACGGAACTGACGTTTACGCTGACGGCGGTCGCGATAGGCATATTGACCAGCTTTGATAACAGCCTGAAAAGCAACGCGGTAAACACGCGAACGCGCTCCATAGTAGCCTTTAGCTTGTTTCAGGATTTTTTTGTGGCGGGCACGTGCAATTACACCACGTTTTACGCGAGCCATAGGACTCTCCTTGCTATACTGTTCTGATTAAAAGTTAACTTACGCATAAGGCAGACAGGCAATAACCAGCCCCAGATCGCCCTTGGACACCATAGCTTTCGCCCGCAGGTGACGTTTACGTTTGCTCGATTTTTTGGTCAGAATATGACGCAAGTTAGCGCGTTTATGCTTAAACCCCCCGGTACCGGTTTTTTTAAAGCGTTTGGCCGCGCCGCGCACCGTTTTTATCTTTGGCATGTTTGTTTATTCCACTTCGCATTGTTAATAACATGAAACAGACAGGCGAGCTGAACCAGTTCAGCCGCTTGCAGGCCTTCTATTTCTTCTTAGGGGCGAGCACCATTATCATCTGACGACCTTCAACTTTTGAAGGGAAGGACTCAACTACTGCCAGTTCACTAAGATCGTCTCTGACACGATTAAGTACTTCAACGCCAATCTGCTGGTGTGCCATTTCACGACCACGAAAACGCAGTGTGATTTTGGCTTTATCGCCATCTTCCAGAAAACGAATCAGGTTGCGTAGTTTGACCTGATAGTCGCCTTCATCAGTACCAGGCCGGAATTTAATCTCCTTGACCTGAATAACTTTTTGCTTTTTCTTCTGCTCTTTTGAAATTTTACTTTTTTCATAGAGGAATCTGCCGTAATCCATAATACGGCAAACCGGCGGTTCGGCGTTAGGACTGATTTCAACTAAGTCTACGCCTGCTTCTTCAGCCTTTTCCAGAGCATCACGCAACGTGATAATTCCTATCTGCTCACCATCGACGCCAGTAACACGCACCTCGCTTGCACGAATTTCACCGTTGATTCTGTTTGGGCGCGTAGGTTGAACTCTTTTTCCGCCTTTGATACTTTATTCCTCCAGTTGATAAAGGTTTCGACTGCTGATTTCTTGTAGCAGCTTCCCGATAATTTCGTCCACATCTATTGTTCCAAGGTCTTCACCCCGGCGGGTACGAACAGCAACTTTGCCTGCTTCTACCTCTTTATCGCCACATACCATCATATAAGGCACATGGCATAATGTGTGCTCGCGGATTTTAAAGCCTATCTTCTCGTTTCTCAAGTCTGCTTTTACACGGATGCCCTTATTTTGCAATTTTTGTACTACCTGATTAACGTAATCTGACTGAGCATCAGTAATATTCATCACTACTACCTGCACCGGAGACAGCCATGTTGGGAAAAATCCAGCATACTCTTCGATCAGAATACCAATAAAACGTTCCATGGAGCCAAGAATCGCACGATGGATCATCACCGGCGTATGGCGGGCGTTATTTTCCCCTACATAACTGGCATCAAGCCTTTTTGGCAACGAAAAATCAAGCTGGATTGTGCCACACTGCCAGGCTCTTCCAAGACAGTCGTGCAAGGTAAACTCGATTTTGGGCCCATAAAACGCCCCTTCTCCCGGCTGCAACGTAAACGGAATCTGATTTTCGTTTAGCGCCGCTGCCAGATCCTCTTCCGCCCTGTCCCATATCTCATCACTACCAATACGTTTTGCCGGACGAGTGGAAAGTTTTACCTGGATTTTGTCAAATCCAAAGGTATTGTACATATCGTAGATCATTTTAATACAGCTATTAACTTCCTGCCGTACCTGCTCTTCAGTGCAAAATATATGCGCATCATCCTGGGTAAATCCCCGCACACGCATTAGTCCATGCAATGCACCTGACGGCTCATTACGGTGACAGCTACCAAATTCCGCCATGCGTAACGGCAAATCGCGATATGATTTCAGGCCCTGATTGAAAATCTGTACATGCCCCGGGCAGTTCATTGGTTTAATACAATATTCACGGTGCTCAGAAGCCGTAGTGAACATTTCTTCCCCAAAATTCTCCCAGTGACCTGTTTTTTCCCACAGGACCCGGTCCATCATTAATGGCCCTTTCACTTCCTGGTACTGATACTCTTTCAATTTGTCACGAACAAAAATTTCCAGTTCACGAAAAATTGTCCAGCCATCATTGTGCCAGAATACCATGCCGGGAGCCTCTTCCTGCATATGGTAAAGCTCGAGCTGTTTGCCAATCCTGCGATGATCGCGCTTCGCTGCTTCTTCAAGACGCTTAAGATAAATTGCCAGCTGTTTTTTATCCGCCCAGGCCGTGCCGTAGATACGCTGTAGCATTTTATTTTTGCTGTCGCCGCGCCAGTAAGCCCCTGCAATCTTCTGTAATTTGAAATAGTGACAAAAGCGCATGTTGGGCACATGGGGCCCCCGGCACATATCAATGTATTCCTGATGATGATAGAGCCCCGGCCTTTCATCATGGCCGATATTTTCATCAAGTATCGTAATTTTATAAGTTTCACCCCGTGCAACGAAGGTGTCACGTGCTTCCTGCCAGCTGACGTTTTTTTTAATAACGTCATAATTTGTCTCTGCCAGATCGTGCATATGCTTCTCAAGCACAACCAGATCTTCCTGTGTCAAAGGGCGATCAATGTCAACATCATAATAAAAACCATTATCAATAACCGGCCCGATAGCCATTTGGGTCTCTGGCCACAACTGTTTTATTGCATGGCCTAACAGATGTGCACAAGAGTGACGGATAATCTCCAGCCCCTCTTCATCTTTCGCTGTGATGATGACAACTGATGCATCTTCATCAATCAAATCAACAGCATCTGCTAACTTGCCATTCACCCGTCCGGCAATACAAGCTTTTGCCAGACCGGAGCCGATTTCCTGAGCAATTTGCAAGACACTGACGGCATGCTCATAGTGACGCTGACTACCGTTGGGAAGAGTAATAACAGGCATTTATTTTCCTTGATTGCAGTGGTATTCCATACGCAGGAATACATGCTATAAATAGTTTATGCAATATATCAATTAGTTATATTGTAAATCTCATTTAACATTGGCTAACATTGTCAGTTTACTGCACAGACTGCGGTGCACATAGCAAGACGTTACGCATTAACTGTAGCGATTATCGTGTATCCATTGTATACATAGCAGAAAGTAAATTTCCATTAAAGAGCGAACAACTAAGGATTAACGGCCTCTGCCGCTTCTTAATTAACATGCGTCTTTCGCTCTTATCAACATTTTTATAACATCCAGTAATGGCTTGATTTGATATCATTAAAAATAGATTCAGAACAGCCCATAGCTTTGATCCTGGGAAGTAAAAAGACATCGAAGCGAGGGTAGCCGGATCATCCACACCGGCATATTAATCTGCAGGAATAATACGCGCATCACATGCAGTGCTGGACCCTGCCAATAGTAAAAAATCATTTTCTATTATATCTGATAAATATTAATTCGGCGAAATACAGGAATCCGCTTTACTGAACAAAAAATCCAGCAATTCAGGCGATGATAAAAATAAAAATTGTGAGCAGCTTCTAAAAATCACAATATTTTATATGATTAACTCACCCGGCTATTGCATTAATCGCCAGCAGCACTTTGGATTATCATGAACTAATGGGAGCGCTAAAAAATGGAGAAGGGAATAATAAGTTTTTCAGCAGCCGACGGATTAAACATCACCGCCAGTAATTTCGATGAGTTAGTATCACATATTGAACACAGTGACGATATCTGGCTGATAAAAGGTAACAATCTCGAATTTGCATATATGAATAAAGTCGGTAAATATTATTTCAACTTATCTGATAATTATAATGTTGAAGGGCGGCTGATAGGAGAAATGCCAGTATATTTATCCGAACAACAGGAACCAATTCACTCACATGAAAATCAAGTCAGAAATAGTAATAAAATAATGCCTTCTATGTGTAATACAATGTATGGCGCTAATAATAAATATGTTCAGCCTTTCATGGGCATTACTTCACCCTTGTTTGATGATAGTAAGATATTTGGTACTATTGTCAGACTCAGAAAACTGGATTTTTATACGCCAGATCACTTTATCAATAACCGGCCGCCGGACACTATTCAGTTCGGTAACCCGTCAGAGCTGTTTACTGACCGGGAGTTTGAAGTTATTTTTTATACTCTGCAACGCCTCAGTGCAAAAGGAATAGCGCGGATGTTAGGAATAACACCCAGAGGTGTTGAGACGCATTTACACAATATCTATATCAAGTCAGGGATAGATAACAGAAACCAGCTTATTATCACACTGTGCCGTGATAAAGGCTATGACCGCTATGTGCCTGAAAAATTCCTGCAAACAGCTCCTTTCAAAGCGCTGGGATGAAATAAATCACCAGGATAAAAACAGCTTTCACGCCTGCGTAATCTCACGTACGTATGAATAAATGCAGTCAGTTATTCAGCGTGAAAGCCAGGCGAGTTTTAAATCAACTAAGATGCCCTTTTATTTCTTAAAACCAATTTTCAGGAAATTAGTTACGGGCCCACTAGTGTTAGCAACTAACACACTGAGCACTGAGCACTGAGCACTGAGCACTGAGCACTGAGCACTGAGCACTGA